>NZ_PDCG01000020.1 GCF_003315635.1 Bifidobacterium aemilianum
GGCGCGCTCAGCCGCACCGTGGCGGTCGATCCGGTCGCGTCGGCCATCTGCGAGGCCAGGGTTCGCCGCCAAATCAGCGTGTAGAGCTTCAACTGGTCGGGCGGCAGTGACGAGGCCAGCTCCTGGGGGCTGCGGAAGCGCGAGCCGGCCGGGCGGATGCACTCGTGGGCCTCCTGGGCGCCGGCGGTCTTGGTCACGTACTGCTTGGGACCGGAGGCCAGGTACTGCTTGCCGTAGACCTCCTCCACGCTCTTGCGGGCGGCCGAGATGGCCTGCTGGGAGAGGGTGACCGAGTCGGTACGCATGTAGGTGATGTAACCGTTCTCGTACAGGCTCTGGGCGGCGCGCATGGAGGCGCGCGAGCTCATGCCTAGCCGGTTGCCGGCGGTCTGCTGCATGGTCGACGTCGTGAAGGGCGGCTGCGGGCGGCGGTGGTAGGGCTTGGTCTCCAGCGAGGTCACCGTGAATTCCGCGGCCTTGAGCTCTCCGGCCAGGCGCTCGGCCGTGGCCTGGTCCAGCTGCCGGGCCTGCTCCTTCCTGGCGCCGGCGGTCAGCTGCCCGTCCGAGGAGAAGTCCTTGGAACCGGCCAGCCGCCGGCCGCCCAGCCCCACCAGCCGCGCCTGGAAACGTTCGGAGCCGGACTCGCTCAGGGCGCTCGGGGCGGCCAGGTCGGCCACCCGGTCCCAGTAGGGGGCGCGGACGAAGGCGATGCGCTCGCGCTCACGCTCGACGATCAGCCGGGTGGCCACGGACTGCACGCGCCCGGCCGAGAGCCCCGGCCCCACCTTGCGCCACAGGACCGGAGAG
>NZ_PDCG01000021.1 GCF_003315635.1 Bifidobacterium aemilianum
GCCTGCGCCTCCTTGACCATCTTGTCGATCTCGTCCTTGGGCAAGGCCGATCCACCAGTGATGGTCATCGACTGCTCCTTGCCGGTGCCCTTGTCCTTGGCGGACACGTGCACAATGCCGTTCGCATCGATGTCGAAGGTCACTTCAATCTGCGGAACGCCACGGGGGGCCGGAGCGATGCCGGTCAGCTCGAAGGTGCCCAGCGGCTTGTTGTCACGGGCGAACTCGCGCTCACCTTGGTAGACCTGAATCAGCACTGAAGGTTGGTTGTCCTCAGCGGTCGAGAAGACCTCGGAACGCTTGGTCGGGATAGCGGTGTTGCGGTCGATCAGCTTGGTCATGATCCCGCCCTTGGTCTCAATGCCCAGGGACAGGGGGGTCACATCAATCAGCAGGACATCCTTGCGGTCGCCCTTGATGACACCGGACTGCACGGCGGCGCCGACCGCCACGACCTCATCGGGGTTGACGGTCTGGTTGGCCTCCTTACCGCCGGTAAGCTCCTTGACCAGATCCTTGACTGCAGGCATACGCGTGGAACCGCCGACCAGCACCACGTGATCGATGTCCTGCACCGAGATGCCGGCATCGTGAAGCACGTTGTTGACAGGCGTGCGGCAGCGGCCCAGCAGGTCCGAGGTCATCTCCTCGAAGTGAGCCCTGGTCAACGTCTCATCCAGGTGAACAGGGGTGCCATCGGGCGTCATGGCCAGTTACTGCATGGAGATGGAAGTGGTGGAGGAGGAGGACAGCTCCTTCTTGGCCTGTTCAGCGGCTTCCTTGAGCCGCTGCAGGGC
>NZ_PDCG01000022.1 GCF_003315635.1 Bifidobacterium aemilianum
GCATTCTTGCGCTTAGGAGTCATTACATATGACAGACTATAACAAGCCGACACCTTGTATTTTCATGCCCAATCACCAGTATAAGACGGTTTCTCCTAATCAGCGGGCATCATCCTGCGCGGATTCTAATCATAAGCGCCGCCTGGCGATGGCGTTCCATCCCGCGGGGAGGATTCGGCAATGATCAAGGGGCATGGAAAAAATGACCGGCTGGATCGTGCCATGACACTCGTCCGGCTTCTTTTGGCGATTGCCGAGGACTCGGGACGTGACCTGGTCCTTGTCCGCGGCTGGCAGATCGAGGAATACAGGCGTTCCTTGAATCTGGGCTCTCCGCTCAAACTACCTTCCTTCGACGTTTCGGAGGAGGGCATGGAGGCGGGCGGCCGGTATGCGGACCGAGTAGCGCTGGGCCTGCATGAAGTGTCAACCCCGCGCAAGCAACTACAAGGGGCGCAGTCATGATGGCCGTGGCATGTGTGGCTGGTGCGCCACACGGTATAGATTTGCAGCTCAAGACCTACCGGCTTTCCGACCCGGAGGGCGACGAGGGGTATCGGCTGGTACGCGCCAGGTCCAGGAACGAGGCTCGCGCCCAGGCGACGTATTTGTTTGAAGACGTGTCCTACATCAGCGTGTTGGTCCGACGGGTCCCGTGGCTTGATAGGTATAGGGATCTAGCCTCACCGGACGCGGTCATGGCCCGGCTCAGGCACGGCTGGTGGGTGCCGAACTATGGTTTCACTGACGCCGAACGGTTGGTGGACGAGTACGGCAATGAATACGTTGATC
>NZ_PDCG01000023.1 GCF_003315635.1 Bifidobacterium aemilianum
CGGCCACGGTGCCCAGCTGGGGGTGACGGTTCAGGAGTTGTGACTGGTCCTTCTGTTGTTTTTGCGCTCTGTCGCTGAGCACCAGGCTCTGGCTGGCATCGGGATCCGGCGTCGTCTGCGAATCGTCGGTCGTGCCGGTGGTCCGGGATGGGGCTGAGGATTGGGCGGGATCGTTGTTCCTGCCTTTGTCCCCACCGTTGGCGGCGGCATTTCCGGCGTTCTTTTTGTCGGTACGCTCTCCGGTCATCAGATGGTGCAGCGCACTGTGGTCGACGGTCCATCCGGTTGTGGTCAAAGGAAGGACCATGCTGACCTCAAGGGCAGGTGTCTGTGCGGTGGCCAGCCCATCGGGGGAACGGGTCAGAAAAGTGCCGACGCTGGCCTGCGGCTTGCCGTTGCCTGTATCGGTGCCGGGACCGCTGCGGTAGGCAAGGAGGACGGGCTTGGCCCCCCAGGTGGTCATGGCCTTGAGCTGGTCGTTGTCAGCCGGTGCGGACAGGGTCACTTCCAGGCTCTGCCCCGGCTGGATGGCTCCGACGGACTGTTCGGCCAGCAGGTTGGGGGTGGGGATTCGGGAACCGCCTTCGGCCCAGGTCTGCATGTCGATGCGGGAGTTGAATGTGTATAGGTTGTTGGTGCTGGCGGTCAGCCTGCCCGGGGCAAGGGACCCGTTCGAGGTGTTGGTCACCGCCAGGGTGACCGTATAGCCTGACG
>NZ_PDCG01000024.1 GCF_003315635.1 Bifidobacterium aemilianum
TTCCTGGATCTGCCGGAAGCGGGCGGCCATGTCCAGGTCGGCGACGAAATCCTCGAGCTGGAATCCTCCAAGGCCGTGGAACCCTTGGTCTGCCCGGTGGCCGGCACGGTCGTCTATGTGAACAGGGCCGCCGCGGACGATCCGGCCGTGATCAACTCCGACCCGTACGGGGAGGGTTGGATATTGAAGATCGAACTGGATGACGACCAGCCCGACCTGTTGGACGCCGACGAATACGCCAAGTTGATCGACGCAGCCCAGTAACGTGGGGCGGCCATGACGAGCGAGGTTAGCGGGCAGGCGGGCGGCCGGCGGCAGAGGGCCACGCATATGGCAGGAACGCCCAAGCCGATCCGGGCCCGGCGGGTCTCCACCTCCTTCGATGCCGCCGCCCCAAGGGAGCGTTTCGAACGACAGCCCCTGCCGGTGCAAGCGGTTCGCATGGGTGTCACCACCGGATTCGACGTCTGGGCCAGGTTATCGGCCGTTCTCTGCCGGCATCTGGGTTGGTATCCGCGGGTGGACCCCTACGTGGGGTACGGCACCGAGGGCTATTCCCGTCTGATCTGCCGCACCGTCCTTGCTTCCCCCAAGGCGGCGGCCGGTTCCATCGGCCGAGGAATCAGGACCGCGCTGACCGTACCCGCCCCCAGGACCCGGGTAACGATA
>NZ_PDCG01000025.1 GCF_003315635.1 Bifidobacterium aemilianum
ATATAAATATGATGGAGGCAGTGGCGGCTTCTAACATCATTAAATATACCGTTATGAGATTAGTGTATCTACATTTAAATACAAGAATTCACAAAGTCATCACATTTAATTGTCTGTGGTTTGCTGGCTAATGGTCGGCATCTGTAGTAGTTCCCTATAAGCTGGGCTGGAAATCTTAAGTTCGTCATGCGTGCCGCATGCGACGATTTTGCCCTTTTCCATGACCAGTATTTGATCACCTGGCTCAATTGTTGACATTCTGTGAACTACTTCAATGACGGTTTGTTCGGAGAATATCTCGCGTAGTAGAGCATTTATCTTCTGTTGGTTGATTGAGTCGAGGCTTGACGTAGGCTCGTCTAAGAGAATGACAGGTTTTCTGTGCAGCAAAATCCTGGCGATGGAAAGTCTCTGACGTTCTCCGCCGCTCAGGAAGTGGCCTTGTTCACCGACCTGCGTATTTAACTCTTGTTCGAGATTCCTAACTTTTGTATCAAGATTGACGAGCTTGAGCGCATTCCAACATGTCTCATCGCTTGCTTCGATGGTTCCCATCGTTAGATTATCTCGAATACTACCGGAGAATATAGGAGCATCTTGTTCAATATAGCTAACTACTTTCCTGATATCGTTGGCATTTAAATCAGTTGAGTCAACATTGTTGTATAGGATATGCCCCGAATCCGGCCTATAAAAAGCCTCCAATAGGGAAAGCAGCGTAGTTTT
>NZ_PDCG01000026.1 GCF_003315635.1 Bifidobacterium aemilianum
GTGCCCTGGCAGACGGCACTGAGCTCTCTGCTGCTTCCGGTGATGTGGGGACTGATGCGGCCCTTCTACTCCCAGCCGGACAAGGAGCGCACCTACCTGCCGCTGGTCGGTGGGGCATCGGTCTTCTTCGTGGGGTACACGTTGTTGCTGGCCACCGGGGTCTGGTTGTAGCACGAGCTTGTGGGCGACCGTCCGGTAGGAGGGGCTGGCTACACTGGTCAGGTGTCCACTGAAGGGGTGTGGCCGCGCCCCCCTGCTGGCCGGTTTCCGGGGTGCTGGCGGCTCCACGGAAGAGGTTTCGTATGGAACATGCATGTCAACAGCGGTCGTCGGTACGAAAGCAGCGAGGGCCGAGGCGGGCGACGGCCGTTCCGGCATGGAGGCGCCGGCTCTATGACGGGCTCTGGCTGCTGGCCTGTGTCCTGGTGGTCGCACTGTTGAGAGCCTTCGTGTTCGGAGCCTACGTGATTCCCTCCGCCTCCATGGAGGGCACGCTGAATATCGGCGACCGTGTCATCGCCTCCAAAATCAAGCCAAAGGTCTCTGGTGTTCAGCGCGGCGACATCGTCATCTTCCACGATCCCGCCCATTGGCTCAACACCGGGCCGCATGACGACTTCCTGATCAAGCGTGTGATCGGAGTGGGCGGCGACAGGGTTTCCG
>NZ_PDCG01000027.1 GCF_003315635.1 Bifidobacterium aemilianum
CGGCCATCTCCGCCCTGGCGCCCTCATTCCCGATCCTGCTGGCCGGACGCCTGATTCAGGGGATTGGAACCGGCCTGATCCTGCCGCTCATGTTCACGGTGGCGATGTTGATCTTCCCGCCCGCCAAGCTGGGCACCGTGATGGGCATGTGCGCCCTGGTCATCATGTTCGCCCCGGCCATCGGCCCGACCCTGACCGGCCTGATCCTGGGCAGACTCACCTGGCACTGGGTCTTCTGGCTCTTCATCCCCTTCCTGCTGATCGCCCTGGTCTGCGCGGTCTGCTTCCTTAAGAACGTCGGCCAGATCACCCGACCCCACATCGACCTGCCATCCATCCTGGGCTCGGTCATCGGCTTCGGAGGACTGGTAGCCGGTGTCAGCCTGGCCTCCAAGTACGGCTGGGCCTCCCCGGTCACCCTGGCCATCCTCCTGCTAGCGATAGTGGCCTTGGCCCTCTACGTCCGCCGCCAGCTCAAGCTGGAGCAGCCGGTGCTGAACCTGCGCATCTTCGCCATCCCCGCCTTCCGTGCAGGTGCCAGCTTGGTCATGCTGGACTTCGCCATCATTCTGGCCTCCATGTACCTGCTGCCCCAGTACTTCCAGCGCGGTCTCCTGGTCCCGGTGGCCATGACCGGTGTCCTGATGCTGCCGGGCGGCGCCATCAACGCAC
>NZ_PDCG01000028.1 GCF_003315635.1 Bifidobacterium aemilianum
CGTCTACGTGGCTCTCCAGGGCATCGGAGGGGATGGAGCGGATGTGGTTGCGCAGGATGTTCGCGTTGGCATGCCGGTAGGTGCCGATCCGGGCGGCGGCCATGGTGTCTGATGGATGTTCCTTGTCCGGGATCCCTCTCCCCACCGTAGCGTCGCCGATTTCTTCGATCAGGTCGCGATTGTCCTGGTTGAGCAGGAAAGGAGAATCGCCACACAGACGGATTGGCAGGCTGTTCATCATGTAGCGATCGCACTCGCGTCAGAACTGGCGGAAGCCAGAGTGCTCACAGGTTGTGTTGCCCTGTTTGCTGCTTGCGGTCCGGGTCAGTCTGGCGTCTGTCGGGTAGAGGAATGGGCTAGTGCGCGATTGGGAGCGGACATTGGGCCAAGGTTTGCGGTTAGGTTGACCACCTAGCTGGAGCGCGGCGCCAGCTCAACCTGGGCGTCTTGAGGGTCAGGGGCCGGAGCATCGGTCTCTGAGCTGAGCTGCTGCTTCTAGGACTTGACGTAGGCATCCTGGGTGAGCTTGGCCACCTGGCCGGTGTGGTTAACGAGCGGAGCCTTGAGGGTCAGTTCGTCGTTGTGGGTCGGCGTTGTGTTTGGAGTCGGGAATGATCTGCAGGTTATCGA
>NZ_PDCG01000029.1 GCF_003315635.1 Bifidobacterium aemilianum
CGTGCACCCCTCCCAGCGCGCCTCGGCCCGCGCCCTGGGGCTCACCTCCGCCCAGACCATGCGCCTGGTCGTCATCCCCCACGCCCTGCGCAAGGTGGCGCCGGCGCTGATGAACGACTTCATCGGCATGCAGAAGGACGTGGGGCTGATCTCGGTGCTGGGCGCGGTCGACGCGGTGCGCGCCGCCCAGATCGAGGTGGCCGCCTCCTACAACTTCACCCCCTACATCGTGGCTTCGGTGCTCTTCATCTGCGCCTCCCTGCCCTTCATCCTGTGGAACGACTGGTACACGGCCAAGCTGCGCAAGCGCGAGCTGAGCGCGGGCACGGTATGAGCGGGCAGACGGCAATCGGCGCGGATGGAACGCCGCAAACGGCATATCGACGGCGGGAAAGAGAGGAGACCATGATGATGACCAAGTCCAGGCGGGTCCATGCACGCCCCACAAGCGGGACGTCCATGGCGGCGGGGCAAACCGAGCGGGCAGGGAGGGCGGAGACACCGGCCGGCCCGGCGACGGCACCGGTGCTTCCAGCCAGTCCGGCGCCCCGGCCGGGCGGGCGGCCCGAACCGGTGCTGCGCCTGGAGGACGTGCGCAAGTCCTACGGCACTAACCAGGTCCTCAAGGGCGTCTCCTT
>NZ_PDCG01000003.1 GCF_003315635.1 Bifidobacterium aemilianum
GCCTGCGAACAGGGCGGCATGGCCGCCTGAGGAACGGATCTTGATCACAAAACGGTAGGCATCGGCCGGCTGGCTCAGGTGCATGTAGTAGCCCAAGCCACGCTGCCCGGCCGGATTGGTCAGGAACCACACCCCCACCCCACACCAACAGGACAACCAGGACAGGGCCACCAACCCAAACGCCCCGCCCCAACCCAGGCGAGGCGCTCTCATATCAAGGCGACACGGCAGGCAGTCGCCCTTGCGCGATGCTTCGATGCAATTCGGGTCCATCCAACTACCTGGTCTGCGCCGCTAGCCGCTAGACTGGAACTGTACTGTTGCTTACAGCGGTGGGCGAGAGCTTGCCGCATGGTCCGCGATTGGGTGGGCAGGGCTGGAGGGCATCCGGCTCCGGCCAGCCCTTAGGCCGGCACCACCGCAACATGCCCACGCAGGTCAACCAAGGAGAAACAATGCTGCTGTCCGATCGGGATATTTTGGCCGCCCAGGCCCAGGGTCACATTTCGCTGGACCCTTGGACTCCGGAGATGGTCCAACCCGCTTCAATCGACGTGCGCCTGGACCGTTTCTTCAGGCTCTTCAACAACCATGCCTACACCTATGTGGACCCGGCTGAAAACCAAGGAGCCTTGACCGAGCAGTTCGACGTGGCCCCTGGCGAGCCATGGATACTGCACCCCGGCGAATTCGCCCTGGGTTCCACTTGGGAGTACATCAAGCTTGACCCCACCGTGGCCGCCCGCCTGGAGGGCAAGAGCTCCCTGGGCCGCCTGGGCATCCTGACCCACTCGACCGCCGGCTTCATCGACCCCGGCTTTGAGGGGCATATCACCCTGGAGCTCTCCAATGTCTCCACCCTGCCGGTCAAGCTGTGGCCCGGCATGAAGATCGGGCAGATGTGCTTCTTCCAGATGTCGTCCCCCGCCGAGCACCCCTACGGCTCACAGGGCACCGGCTCCCACTACCAGGGCCAGCGCGGACCGACCCCCTCGCGCTCCTACGAGCACTTCTACCGGGCTCAGATCGATGACTGACAGATAGACCTGCCCGCCGCCGCCAGCCAGCACCGGCCAAGGTGCCAGTCGGCTGCCGACGGCACGATTCCCCGGTGGCCGCTTGCCGGGGGGTCCTGAGATAATGGGCCCATGGCTACGAAGAAAGGCCCGACCAAGGGTTCGGGCGGCAAACACCGCAATGCGTTGAAGGGCAAGGGCCCCACCCCCCGGGCGGAAGACCGGGTGTATCACAAGGCCTACAAGGCCAAGAAGGCGGCAGACCGTCGCAAGGCCGCGGATCCACGTATCGCAGCCCGCCGCCGGGTCGCCAAGTTCACTTCTGATTCCGACGACCTGGTCATCGGCCGCAATGCCGTGCTGGAGGCCCTGAAGGTCGGCGTTCCCAGCTCACAGTTGTACATTGCCTCCCGGCTGGAGCATGATGACCGCACCCGCGACATCGTGCGGCTAGCGGGCATCCAAGGCCTGAACCTTCTGGAAGCCGACCGGCTGGAGATGGACCGCATCGCCCGGTCCGGCAACCACCAGGGCGTGGTCCTCAAGGTGCAGCCCTACCAGTACTCCTCCTTGCAGGAGCTGGTGAACCGGGCCGAGAAGAAGGCGGACTCCCTCAAGGGTGTCAAGTCCCTGAAGACCCAGGTGGCCGCACGCCCCCTCTTCATTGCCCTTGATGGGGTCACCGACCCGCAGAACCTGGGTGCCGTGATCCGTTCCGCGGCAGCCTTCGGCGCCTCTGGCGTCATCCTGCCCGAGCGCCGCTCCGCCTCCGTTACGGCCGCCGCATGGAAGGTCTCGGCCGGTGCCGCCGCCCACCTGCCCGTCGCCCGCGTGGTCAACCTGACCAAGGCCATCGAAAGCCTTCAGGAACGCGGCTACTACGCCGTCGGCCTTGACGGTGGTGGTGACAAGGAAGTCGGCCAGACTGGTTTTGAGACCGACCCGCTGATTGTGGTCCTGGGGTCCGAGGGCAAGGGGCTCAGCCGCTTGGTCCGTGAGGCCTGCGACTCCATCGCCGGCATCCCGATCTCCGGCATGGTCGAGTCCCTCAACGCCTCCGTGGCCGCCGGCATCAGCCTCTACGCCGTGGCCCGCGCCCGCCGCGAGGTCCAAGGCTAAGGCAATCACCAGCGAGGCAACTACTGCTTGCCCATGCCCGGGACCCATCAGAACAATTTCGGCGGGTCCTGCCCGTAATCTCCCTGCCATAGCACAGACCCCTGCGCCGGCAGACTGGCCGGTAGTGACTCAATTCGCGTGTCAGGATGGTGTGACTTTGAGCAGGGTGATGACCAGCGCCGGCTCTTGGGTTAGAGTTTTGTCTATTGCTTGTGTAGGCCGTGGACTTCCCCGGGCCTGCGCTCTGTGGGCAGAGGGACCGCCGGCACCGATCCGCCCGGAAAGGCTATGGGAATGGCAGACGAGACACAGACCCCGACGACCGTCATCAGGAACGACCCCTGGTATGATTCCTACGCGCAACGGGCCGACGCCATGCGGGCCTCGGAGATTAGGGCCCTCTTCGCAGTAGCCACCCGGCCGGACGTGGTATCGCTGGCCGGCGGCATGCCCTACCTGGACTACCTCCCCTTCAAGGAGCTCTCCCAGCTCATCGCCAAGATGCTCGTCGACAAGGGCGACCAGGCCTGGCAGTATGGCTCCGCCCAAGGCGACCCCCACCTGCGTGAGGACGTCCTGCAGATCATGGAGCTGGAGGGCATCAAAGACATTCAAGCCGATGACGTGGTCATCACCAACGGCTCCCAGAACGGGCTGGATCTCATCACCCGCATCATGTGCGACCCGGGCGACGTGGTCCTGGCCGAGGCCCCCAACTATGTGGGAGCCCTGGGTGTCTTCCAATCCTTCCAGGTCGATGTGGTCAATGTGGAGCTCGATAAGGACGGATTGGTGCCCGAGTCCTTCGAGGAGGCCATCATCAGCCAGCGCAAGCTCGGCAAGAAGGTCAAATTCCTCTATACCGTCCCCAACTTCCACAACCCGGCTGGTGTGACCATGAGTGTGGAACGCCGGCCCAGGGTCCTGGAGATCGCCCGTAAATACCATGTGCTGGTCGTTGAGGACAACCCCTACGGACTGCTGGGCTTCGAGGGGCAGACCTACCCGGCCCTGCGGTCCATGGACGCCGAGAATGTGGTCTACCTGTCCAGCTTCTCCAAGATCATCGCACCCGGTATGCGGATCGCCTGGATGGTGGCGCCCGCGGGCATCCGCCACAAACTCATCCTGGCCAACGAGGCTTCCATACTCTGCCCGCCCAATATGAGCCAGATGACCATCTCCACCTACCTGGACAACTTCGACTGGCGCAAGCAGATCAACGACTACCGGGGCATGTACAAGGAACGGTGCGAGACCATGGATGCCGCCCTTCGAACATACCTGCCCTACTGCTCGTGGCACAAGCCCAAGGGTGGCTTCTACATTTGGCTGAAGATTCCCGAGGGGCTTGACTCCAAGGCCATGCTCCCCCGGGCCATCACCGCCAAGGTGGCCTACGTGGCTGGCACCGGCTTCTACATGGATGGGCAGGGCAGCGACCACATGCGGCTTTCCTTCTGCTACCCGACACCCGAGCAGATCCTCGAGGGAGTTCGGCGGCTGTCGACCGTGATGGATGCCGAACGCAAGACCATTGAGCTCTTTGGGGCCGGTAGGCGGCAGGGCAAAGGGACGGATGGCGGGTGGTGAGCCTTGACGAGCGGCGAGGACCGGTAAAGACTGGGGATGGGTAGCGATGACTAGTGAGGACCGACGAGACTTATGAGACTGTGGAAGACGAGTGTTGGGGCCGCTTTCGACTCACACTAGGGGACCACAGGATCAGGGCATAAGGAGGGCAAATGACCACCAGTAGGGCGGATATGGCGAAGACCCAGGCTAGGGCTGCACAGGCGCGGGAGCCGGCTGCAGCCACGCAAAGGTCTGCAGGGCAGAAAGCAGTAACCCAAGGGTTTACGGAACCGGTTGCAGAGATGACCGCTGACCTCGGGCCAGACGAGGCTGCACTGACCGAGGCTGCCGGCAATACGATGGCTCTTAAGGCCCGGAGCGAGACCAGCATTCTGATTATTTGCGGTGGCTCCAGTCACGAGCGCGACATCTCCATCAGCTCAGGGCACCGGGTGGGCGGCTACCTCCA
This sequence comes from Bifidobacterium aemilianum, assembly GCF_003315635.1. Taxonomy (GTDB): domain Bacteria; phylum Actinomycetota; class Actinomycetes; order Actinomycetales; family Bifidobacteriaceae; genus Bifidobacterium; species Bifidobacterium aemilianum. The sequence goes on from NZ_PDCG01000003.1 coordinate 4,180, forward strand.
TGACGCCGGCTGGAACGTGCGCTACCACGACATGGATGCCTCCCTCCTGCCCTACCTCTCCGACCCAGCCACCCGGCCCGACCTGGTCTGGCCTCTCCTGCACGGGGCCAAGGGTGAGGACGGTTCCATCCGCGACCTGCTGGAGCTTGAGCGCCTGCCCTATGTGGGTTCCAGGGCCAAGGCCTCTGGTACCGCCTGGAACAAGCCCATCGCCAAGAACGTGGTCCGCAAGGTGGGGCAGCTCCACACTCCCGTGTCCGTGACCCTGCCCGAAGAGCTCTTCCGTGAGCTGGGCGTACGGGAGATCATGGATCTTCTGGTCGATACCCTGCAGCTTCCCCTCTTCGTCAAGCCGATCTATGGTGGCTCCGCCATGGGTTGCACCCTGGTCACCGAGGCCGACCAATTGGCCCAGGCCATGATCGACTGTTTCGCCTACGCGGATACGGCCCTGGTTGAACGGGCCGTCACCGGCACCGAAGTCTCGGTCTCCATCCTGGAATTCGACGGGAAGCCGCTGGTCCTTCCCCCCCTGGAGATCGTGACCCCCAATGGGACCTACGACTACGAGGCCCGCTGCACGCCGGGTCCCACGGACTTCTACGTGCCGGCCCGCCTGCCCCAGGAGACCCTGGACGCGGTCAAGGAGGCCGCCCTGCAGGCCCATAGAATCCTGAGCTTGCGGGACATTTCCCGGACCGACTTCATTGTGGACGGGCAGGGGCGTCCCCAGTTCCTGGAATCCAATGTAACCCCGGGCATGACGGACACCTCCCTCCTGCCCAAGGCCGCCTTGGCCACCGGCTATGACCTGGCGGATCTGTATTCCCGCCTTGCCGAATCCGTGCTGCGGCAGGATCGAGTGCAGGGCTGAAGGCCGGTCTCGGCGCCGCCAGGCTCCAGCCTGTCCACCATCGGCCCCTGGCATCACCGACTCGTCGCCACGCAGGCCGATCACACCCGTCAGGCTCGTCACACCATCACACCGCAGACCTGTCATACCGTCACACCCGTGGGACCCGTCACACCGACAGGCCCCACGCCGCAGGCCCACACACTGTAATGCCAGTCGCATCGCAAGCCGATCACACCATCAGACCCCTCGCACCGCTGGACAGTCACAACGTATGACCCTCTCACCGCCGACTCATCACACCAAAACCAAGCACACCGCAAACTCGTCACACTGACAGGCCCGTCGCACGGCCGGTCCCGGTCATTGTCGGTTCCTTACCACTGGTGCACCTGAGTGCAGGATTGCGCTGAAGGCTCATGGCTGATGGGACGAAACTGATATTCTTGGAGCCATGACTAATACGGAGCAACAAGTAGTAATCATCGGATCCGGCCCTGCCGGGTATACCGCCGCCATCTACATGGCTAGGGCCGGTTACCAGCCTCTGCTCATTGCGGGCGCCCTGACCCCCGGCGGCCAGCTGGTCAACACCACCGAGGTCGAGAATTTCCCCGGCTTCCCGGATGGAATCATGGGTCCTGACCTGATGGATGCCATGCAGCGGCAGGCAGAGAAATTCGGTACTGAGATTGTCTGGGATGATGTGGTCTCCGTCAACCTTGAAGGCCCCGTCAAGACCGTGACCTGCGACCAGGGCGATGTCTACCATGCCAAGTCGGTCATCGTCACCACCGGCTCCCAGGTCAGGAAGCTTGGCGTTCCCGGCGAGCAGGAGTATTCCGGCCGTGGCGTCTCCTACTGTGCCACCTGCGACGGATTCTTCTTCAAGGGCAAGCCGATTGTGGTGGTTGGCGGTGGCGACTCAGCTTTTGAGGAGGCTGAGTTCCTGAGCAGGTTCGGATCCTCGGTCACTCTGATCCACCGTCGTGACGAGTTCCGCGCCACCAAGATCCTGGTGGACCGGGCCAAGTCCAACGATAATATTTCCTTCGTCCTTGATTCCGTCGTGGAGGAGGTCAAGGGAACGGACGGTAGCGCCGAATCGGTGACCATCAGGAACGTGAAGACCGGTGAGGTCTCCATCCTGCCTGCCTCTGGCATCTTCGTGGCCATCGGCTACACCCCCCTGACCGACTTCCTGGGCGGGGCACTGGAACTGGACGACAAGGGCTATATCGCCCTTGAGGGAGCCTCCACCCGAACCTCCATGCCCGGGGTCTTCGCAGCCGGAGATGTGGTGGACAGCGTCTACCGCCAGGCTGTGTCCGCGGCCGGAATGGGCTGCAGGGCGGCCCTGGATGCCCAGGCCTACCTGACCGGCACCGAAGATATCCAAGATGCGCTGAACTAAGCTATAGTTTGCACAAAGCGGGTTGTGGCATATCGCCACAACCCGCTTTGTCTATATCAGGACAACGATGCCTGTCAGACGGCTGTTCTCAGAGGATTCGCTGCCTTGCTCACCAGCGGATGATTCCTGCCTCACACCCACTGCTCATTGCTGGCGGACTTGCTCTCAGCTTCGGGAACCAGCAGGGCCATGATACGGTCCATGTCCTCCGGGGATGAGAAGACGATTTCGATACGACCGTGCTTCCGGGTGCCCTTGATGGAGACCTTGGTGTCAAATCTGTTCTCCAAGATGGATTGCTGGGGTGATTGGGCCCAGGGATTCTTGGCCTGGGACTTCTCCTTGGGCTTCTGCTCCTTGCCCATGGTCTTCATGGCGACGATTTCCTCAGCCGACCGGACGGAGAGGCCTTCGCTGATGATCCTGTTGGCCAGGGACTCCATCTCGGCTTCATCCGTAAGGCCCAGCAGAGCCCTAGCGTGACCGGCCGAAAGCACCCCGGCGGCCACCTTCTTCTGCACCACGCCTGGGAGGTTGAGCAGGCGGAGGGTATTGGCTATCTGCGGCCGTGACTTGGAAACCGACTTGGAAAGCTGGGCCTGGGTCAGGCCGAATTCCTCAATCATCTGCTGGTAGGCGGCAGCCTCTTCCAAGGGATTGAGCGCCACTCGGTGGAGGTTCTCCAGGAGGGCATCACGCAGCATATCGTCATCTGCGGTGGTCTTCACGATGGCAGGGATGGTTTCCATGCCTGCCAGGCGGGATGCCCGCCAGCGGCGCTCACCCATGATGATCTCGTACTCGGTGTGCCCGTACTGGGCCCAGCGAGCCTCATCGGCAGCCGAATCACTGTTTTTCTCGTGCTGGTCGGCAGGCCTTTTGCGAACCACGATGGGCTGCAGTACACCAACCTCGGTTATGGACTGGGCAAGTTCCCTCAGCTCGTCCTCGTCGAAGATGGTTCTGGGCTGGTAGAGGTTGGGACCAACCTGGTCCAGTTTCAGTTCAGCCAGATAGCCGCCTGCCACAGGTTTCAGCTCATCAATCCGTGCAGGGGCATCTCCTGCCGCTTTCTCGGCTGGGCCGGACTCGGACTCAGGATTGGCCTTCTGGGCTCTTGTACCCCCCGTAGAGGCGGTTTTTGCGCCTGCTGCCGCCTTGCCCGTGTCTGCCGGTTGACCACCGCCACCAAAGAAGACATCCAAAGGATGGGCTATATCCTCGAGGCTGGGAATGGCCTTACGAGTATGCTTGGCCTCATGCTGGACTACACTGGAGGAAGCCGTTTTAGTCTTTTTGCTCCTCGTGCTGGCTACGGACTGATCTGAGTCAATGGCTGCTACTGTGTTCCGACTCCGGCTGGCAGGGGCCTTCACCTGGTCCGCGGACCCCATCTCTTGCCTACTGTTTGCTGACCGGCCACCTTTCTTCTTGACTGATTCTCTGCCGGAAGCTGTTGAGGCAGCTGCGCTGGTCTTCTTGGCCGAACCACCTGCGCTCTTGGATTTCGTGGCTGTCTTGCTGGAAGTCACAGATGTTTCACGTGAAACATTCTTCCCCCTCTTGCCGCTGTGCTGGGTACTGGCGGCGGACTTCGCTGCTGTTGGCGTATCCTGGCCCGGCAGGGTGGGGAACAGAGCTCCGAGACCTTTTCCTAAACGTGATGCACTGGTCATATCAGTTCAAACCCTGCCTTCTTGCCTCGATGGTCTTCAAGACCTGCGATGATCGCCGTGAAATCTCCAAAGCCGCCTCTCCGTATGAGATGGCTCCCATACCCCTTGGGTCATAGGCCACCACCGACTGCGCAAAGCTGGGAGCCTCGGAAATCTTGACTGTTCGGGGAATGACCGTATTCAAGACGATATTCGGATAGTGCTCTCTCACCTGATCGAAGACCTCCTTGCTCAGGAGTGTTCTGCGATCGTACATGGTCACCAGCATGGTGGACACCAGGAGGACGGGATTGTAGTGTTCTTGCACTAGACCAATGGTGTTGATCAACTGCCCCAAGCCTTCCAGGGCATAATACTCAGCCTGGATGGGAATCAGCATCTCAGTTACCGCACACATGGCATTGATGACCAACAGGCCCAAGCTGGGTGGGCAATCCACGAAGATATAGTCATAGCGGGGCTTGGCATTCTTTGTGTACTCATCCAAAGCCGTCTTCAGCAGGTCGGTTCGGTTGGGCATATCAGCAACTTCCAACTCCGCACCGCTGAGATTGATGGAAGCTGGTACAACGTCCAGTTTCTCGAAATCAGGGCAGGTCTGCACAGCCTCGGCAATGGTTTTCCTGCCCTCGATGACATCGTAGACCGATGGCTCACCATTACCGTGTTGGGCCCCCAGGGCTGTCGAAGCGTTCCCTTGGGGATCCATATCAACTACCAGGACCCTCTGGCCATGTTTGGCGAACGACGCAGCCAGGTTCACCGTAGTGGTGGTCTTGCCAACACCACCCTTCTGATTGGCAACCGCAATGTAGCGTGTGCTTGATGGTCTGGTGAAACGGGCTTGCTCGAGCGCCAGATACCTGGTCTGCTCATCGGCCATCTCTTGGCCGAGGGATTGGCTGTCATCGCCGAAGATCCTCTTAATGGTCTCAGAGGCGGACTCCATAATTCCTCGATTCTATGACGCCCCCTAACAGACCGCCAGACGCTTCATCTTACTATTGATACTTCAGTACATCCAGTTTCTTCGCTCGTGTGGACATATGCAAGTCCCAAAAGCACATGGGGATGAATGTGGATAAGTGTGGATAAGTAATGTGGACTACTGTGGATAAGCATTGAAACAGACGTACGGAAGCCTTGAATTCATTGGCTTCCCTCTCATACGTCGCAAGAAGGAACAAAATGTGGATAATTTATTTGGCCTACCCTGAATTGTGGATAAGTCTCTATCAGTCCCTCTCCTCCACCAGACGATCCACAGACCAAATTAGCCTGCATGAGCAAACGCCTTAACCCAATTCTTCAAGTTCAGCCGACAGAGCTACCCCAAGCCAGAACCAACCACAATGTTTCACATGAAACATCACCTCCCACACCACTGCCAAACCGGTTCGACCTTGGAAGCAAGCATCCTCCGATGTTTCACATGAAACACTCACCTAGCCATGATGACAACTGATATAGCATTATCTGACTGATTACAATCACCTCATCAGAACAAGCAAACTATTGTCGATGAGGCATATCAGCACTACGTCTCTTCCCCCTGTAAAGACCTTCAACATGCCTTACCAAAATTGTCATTGCTTATTCCACACGAAACACTATATTATCGTTCACCTGAATAGATATTGCGGTGACTAACCTGGTATCGACAAAACAACCTCATCATCACAGCCGCAAAGAATCCAATCTCTTCCACAAAGACTAGGCAGATTATCCCTAAAGAGGACAAATCCACACCCTCTTATGCAGTAATTCATCCATTGTTTCACGTGACACACTCGACATGTTATTCTCGAAACTGCCATGACTGATTTCCATCTCAACATAGGAAATCTCATCATTCCCGCAAATTAACTATGTTCATCGTTCATACTAAACAGTTGGCCCCCTTCCTCACCACAGGGAGTTACTACATTCAGTAAGCAATTCACTGCGATGTTTCACGTGAAACACTCCCTCGCCATTTTCATGAACTTATATAACAGTTGCTCACCCGCTTACAAGGCAACCTCTTCATCACATCCACCGAGAATCACGCCCATCTGCACGGACCAGCCAAGTCACTTCTACACAAAGAACAAACTGTATCTGCATTCGGTGCATATTGGTCATTGTTTCAGGTAAAATACTAGAAGGACCGTCACTGAGTATTGGTACAGCTGAGCAGACCCAATAATCAGAATCTCACCGCCAGACACACCGAACTATGTTGACCAAGCTGCAAACTAAACGGCACCTTTGCGCAAAAGCCTGCAACATTGCATCCAGTAAGCGATTCACGCCGATGTTTCACGTGAAACATTATCGGCTCACTCTCGGAGTGATATTACACATGCTTAACCTACTCAGAACAAAACCATTTCTTTGTCTTCGCTGAGGAATCCCCTCCGTCCACATATATCTCGCAGACTTCCTCTACTTACAACAGACATGCATTCTCTTCGACGGAAATTCATCCATCCATTGTTTCACGTGAAACACAGACATGTCATTCCCGACGTTGGCTATGCTGACGTACATCTCAACATTCATATCATCATTAGAACGATCAATGATGTTCATCATTGTGCTAATCAAACCATCACTAACCTCACTACGTCTCATCATAGTGGTCAGCCATCAATTCTCCTCGACGTTTCATGTGAAACACTCCCACACCATTCCGCGAACTGCTTTAGCAACAGCTATCCTGGTCACAACAAACAACCTCATCATCACAGCCGCAAAGAATCGCGACCTTCCACACTGATCAACTAAGTCGGCTCTACACAAAGAACAGGCAGCAACCTTGTTCAGTGCATATCTGTCAGTGTTTCACATGAAAAATCGACATGTCATCACGGAGAATTGGTATGGTGGCCAAAACCATAATATGCAGATTCTCCTCACTTGCTATACAGACCTATGTTGATAATGCTGGCAAACCAAGTAAGTTGCACCTTGGCGCAATACCGTGGATCAATTCATACGGTAAGCAAGACCAACAAGGTTTCATATGAAGCATAGAGCTATATATCAATAAGACATATACGATCGCTACAACGATGTGCTCGTTTTCTCAACACAGCGTGGAGATATTCCACGTGAAACAGCTTGCCGTGAATAGACTACTTTGACGTGAATGGATAGGGGGACCCCACGAAGATTACTTAGCTTTGTCGACTACTACCACATGGGTGGGTTCCAGACCTGGGCCTACTGGGGCATCGAGCACATGGGCCTGACAACCATGGTATTTGGAGATCACCTTGCTGGCCTTGTCAATTTCTGCCTGTGCTGATCTGCCCTTGAGGGCTATGAGTTTCCCTCCGGCAACCAGGAGGGGCAGGGTCCAAGGAACCAGCTTGGTCATAGGCGCAACGGCCCGGCAGGTAACCACATCGAAGGGCCTGGTCTTGGAGGTGTACTTACTCATATCGGCGATAAGATCTTCTGAACGCTGGCGAATCACCTGCACATTCTTCAGACCCATCTCACTGATGCATTCATGCAACCATTCGATCCGCCGTTCCATGGGCTCGATCAAGGTGAACTGCTCCTCCGGCAGGCAGGCGGCTGCCACAATACCGGGGAAACCACCACCACTGCCAACATCTGCCACCCGACAGCTCTTGGCATCAGCGAACTCATCACGGAGGAAGGGAACAATCGCTGCCGAGTTGAGGATGTGCCTCTCCCAAATAATGGAAATATCCCTTGGGCCTATGATTCCACGGAGCTCACCCTCGGCGGCCAGCTTGTCATGGAAGACCTGCAAGCTGGGCAAAGCATCGCCTAAACATTCAGCCAGAACCGGCGATCCCTGCAACTGGTCTATGGCCCCGCTAGCCTCATACATCATGCAATCGCCTCAATATCCCATGCCAACAAGAGAAACAAACTACTCTTTCCCTTCTTCGCCATTCAGCTCGGCCTCGTCCTCAACAGCATCAACCTCAATCAGGTCCGTTTCAAGCTCGACATCAGCATCATTGTGGGACCGGCGCCTGGAACTGGTGTAGTCGGTATCCATGTCCTCTGGCCCAACGGCATCCAGAATTTCGTCGTCTTCCTCAGGCTCGCCTTCCGCCGACTTGGCAGGCAGGTATACGCTCACATACCTATGAGGCTCCTCGCCATGGGACCGGGACTTGAGCCCCTCCTTACGAACCAGATCATGCACGATCTTGCGCTCAAAGGAGTTCATGGGCTTGAGGTCAACGGTCTTGCCTGTATCACGCACCTCATCAACGGTGTCCAAGGCCATATCCTGCAGGCGCTCACGACGCTTTTTCAGGTAGCCGTCCACATCAAGGATCAGATGGGAGCGCTCCCCGGTCTTCTCCTGCACGGCCAGGCGGGTCAGCTGCTGCAGCGCATCAACAACCTCACCCTTACGTCCAATCAACAGCTTGATGTCGGTGTCATCATCGGCCACGATCTGAACTGTCGGCCTATGGTTACGAACACCCATCTCGATGTCGCCTTCAAAGTCGGCGATATCAAGCAGACCCTCCAAATAGTCAGCAGCAATATCAGCCTCTTCATTGAGCTGATCGATGGTCCTCTCGTCATCCAGACCCATTGCATTACTCCTTTACCTTCGGCACTATCTACACAGTCCTTGCTTCATATCCTACAGTGCTCACTGGTTCGGATTGCACCTGGATCGAATCATTTCTTTTTCTTCTTGCGCTGGGGCTGCTTGCGCTGGTAGCCTTCGGTCTCCTTGCGCTCGGCAAGTTCCTTAGCTTGGATGAGCTCCTCTTCCTCCAGGGAGACCTGGCCGGCCTTTGCCCGCCGCTCGTTCTCCTTACGGTGGTCCCGCTCCTCCTTGGCGAAGGCCGCCGGGGAGTTGGGGGTCGGGAAAGAGTAGACCTGCCAGAGGGAGCGGAGCATATTGCAGATGTTGTTGGTCAACCAGTAGACCAGCACGGCGAAGGGCATGGTTACACCGGAGAAGATGTACATGAGGGGCATACCCCAGGTCATCATCCGCTGCATCATGAGCTGCTGGCCCTCAAGGGATTCCTTGGGCAGGTTCTTGCGCATGTTGTTGAATTGCATGTACCACATGCACAGGCACATGAGGAAGATGAAGACACCCATGACAATGCGGCCGCTGACATTCGCGGATGAGAAAGTGTCGGAGACACCCACACCGAGGAGCTTGGTCTCTGAGAACTGCCTGGCGGTCTCCACATCGAAGGCGCCAAGGGCCGCCCGCTTGCCGCGTGCGATGAAGGGGATGGCCGACAGGGTGTAGAACATGCACATGAAGACCGGGCCCTGGACCAGCATGGGCAGGCAGGAACCGGCAGGGTTGAAGTCGTTCTCCTTGTAGAACTGCTGCATCTCACGGCCCAGTGCTTCCTTGCTGGCCTGGTCGTTCTTACCCTTGTACTTGTTCTGAATCCGCTGCATCTTGGGCTGCAGGGCCTGCATCTTGCGCATGGACTTCATCTGCTTGATATAGATCGGGAGAATGAAGGCGTGGACCACCAGAACCAGGAAGATGATGGACAGGATCCATGAGGAACCGATCGCTGGCATGCCCACCATGGTCAGGAGCTTATGGAAGAGGGCGATGACCTGCGTCATCAGCCACTCGATGGGCGTCAATATCTTGTAGATCCACCCGAAGAACCCATTGTCGAGTAGGAACTGGTCCTGGTTCAGCATCAGGCTTTCTCCTTTGCCTTCTGGTCAGTCGTCCAAGCCAAGGGAGTCAGTCGCGGCTTCTCATGCGCCTTTGACCAGGAAAACCGATAGAACAACGAATAGTGTTGCGGAACATCGTCAATGCCGCCGGCACTCCATGGCCTGCAACGCAGGATTCGCAACAGGGCCAGCATCCCTCCACGCATGGCTCCGTATCGCTCCAGAGCCTGGATGGCATAGGCGGAACAGCTAGGGTAATAGCGACAGCAGCCTGGATTGGCTGGGGACAGATGCCGTTGATACCAGCGGATGACGCTGATAGAGGCTAATCCGAGACTGGACTGACTTGAATTCCCTGCCTGGGGGGTGGTGTCTATGCTTGATATGGTCCGTACCATCAGGCCACCACCCCCCTAGCCACCACAGGAGTGGATTGAGACGAAGGCGGCGACCCTTGCCCACTGCGGTCGGATGCGTTCGCCGGTTGCCCTTGCGCCAGATGCCTCAAGGCACGGGCACGCTCCTTGCCACTTACCGCCTCGAAGAGGGTCGAGACCTGCTCTTCAAGGGATTGGAAGCTCGCTGTCGCCGCACTGGGTTTAGCCCGAAGCACCAGATCACAGGATGCCGGCAGCCGATCCTCGTAGGCACAGGCCAGGACGCGGAACCTGCGTTTGACCGCATTTCGCTTGACCGCATTGCCCACTGCCTTGGATACAGCCAGACCCATTCTCCTTGACCCTTGGTATTCCAAGGGTTCAGCTCCCTCACCGGACTGCCCGGGTTTCCCCGTGAGCAGGTAGTGGAGGACAATGTCTTTCTGGCTGACCTTGCGGCGGCTTTTCAGCACGGTCGTGAAATCTTGATGACTCCTAAGCCGTTCCACACCTTTTGCTGTCGCTGTCAGGCGGACAGGACAGAACGACCCTTGGCACGGCGACGGTTAATCAGGGCCCTGCCGGAACGGGTACGCATACGGGCACGGAAGCCGTGCTTCATGTGCCGACGGCGGTTGTTGGGTTGGAAAGTCCTCTTCATATCTAACACTCCCGGTTTTCAGCCATGCCAATACACGGCTCCTCTTGAGTCAAGCTATACCAAGCTACTCTTACCCCTGACCTTTAGTCAAAACGACAGCTCGTTCACAGGACTTATCCACGACTTATCCACAACTTATCCACTTGATGGGTTCAGGAAAATTACAGGTGGACAAGTCCGACCTCTCCGTCAGGGAAGCATGTGCATAAACGTTGAAATTCCAGTCGCCAGCATCGAAAAGTTATCCACAAATTACAGGCATGTTATTCACATTTGAGTCATTGCAACACGCGAGGCTGTGGATAACTTCCAGACCAGCGAGTACAAATTTCTATTGTGCATGCATCACAGCCTGTCACCTGGAGTCAGGGGGAACACCGGGAGGGACCGCATTGAGCAGCTGATGAGGCATGACATGGAACGTGGAGTGACGTGTCGAGACGATGGAGAGTGGGTATCAACCATGGCGGCTGAATCGAATGACCCCTCGCAGGAGGCCGAGAGAATCTGGTCCGACACCTTGACACTGCTCAAGGCAAGCACCAGTCTGACCTCCAGGGACAAGGGCTGGCTTCAGGATGTGGTGCCCGAGGCCGTCTTCGGCAACACGATCGTGCTGTCCCTGGCCAATACGGCCACGAGGCAGGCCCTGCAGAACGAGTTGAACGACCCACTGCTCAAGGCCCTGCAGACAGTCAGTGGGCAGGCCATGTTCCCCGCCTTCAAGATCGCACCCGACAACTTCCCCCAGGTCAGCCAGGAGCCAGTCGAACCATCAGACCCACAGCCACAGCCTGAGGACCAGCCCGTCGCCGAGCCGGCCACGGCCCCGGCGGCAGTCCAATTCACTCCAACCCCAGCAGCCCAAGCTGTGGAACCGGTCGATACCTTCACCACCCCCATGGCCCCCCTGGACCAGTTGGACCCCATCGACCCCAACAAGGTCTTGCAGGATCCACAGACCCACCTCAACAAGAACGCCACCTTCGACACCTTTGTTCCAGGTGACTCCAACCGCTTCGCCCGCACGGTGGCCCTGGCGGTGGCCGAAGGGTCCGGCAAGGACTACAACCCCCTCTGTATCTATGGGGGCCCCGGCCTGGGCAAGACCCATCTGCTGAACGCCATCGGCAACTACGCCCTGGTCAAGGACCGCAATCTCAAGGTCCGTTATGTCACCAGCGAGGAATTCACCAACGAATTCATCGAGGCCCTGCAAAACCCCAGCCAAAGCCAGGGTCAGATCGCCGACTTCAACCGCAGATACCGGCAGGTGGACGTGCTCTTGATCGACGACATCCAGTTCCTGGGCGGCAAGGAATCCACACTGGACCAGTTCTTCCACACCTTCAACGCCCTCTATCAGGCCAACAAGCGCATCGTCATCGCCTCGGACGTGCCACCCAAGAACCTCAAGGGCTTCGAGACCAGGCTTATCTCCCGCTTCGAGGCCGGCCTGACGGTCGACATCAAGCCGCCAGACCTGGAGACCCGCATCGCCATCCTTCGCATGATGGCCGCCAACACCAACATGGTCATCCCCAATGATGCCCTGGACCTGATCGCCGAGCGAGCCACCGAGAACATTCGCGAGCTGGAAGGCGCCCTGACCCGTGTCACCGCTGTAGCCTCCCTGAGCAACCAACCGGTATCGAGGGCCCTGGCCGAACAGGCCCTGCAGGACTTCCTAACCATGGACGTGGAGATCAAACCCACCGACATCATCGCCCAGGTGGCCAAGTACTTCCACCTGACCTTCGACGATCTGGTCGGCCGCGCCCGTACCAAGAACGTGGCTTTGGCCCGTCAGATCGCCATGTACCTAGGCCGGGAGATGACCTCCATGAGTCTGGTCGACATCGGCGAGGTCTTCGGTGGCCGCGACCACACCACCGTCATGCATGCCTACACCCGCATCTCCAACGAGATGCAGGAAAAGCAGGAGATCTACAACTACGTCATGGAATTGACCGTCAGACTGAAGCAGGGCGGCAAGGAATAGGCCATCCGCATGGCTGCCGGCACATCGGTGTGCGCAGTCCTCCGACACACCGTATAGGGCATGAATTATGGGAAGAGTTATCCACATAGTTATTCACAAATGTGGGTAAAGCCTGCGGACAACTCGTGGACGAGTGAGCAAAAAGCGGTGGATAAATCGTGGATTTCTCAGTGAAAAATGTTGATATCTTCAGGGGCAACCGACAGCTGTGGATAACTCGGTAATTTATCCACATCAACTCCAGCACTTATCCACATCTCTTCTTCTGGTCTCCACCCCTCTGCCACCTTGCCTGAAGGAACTTATCCACCGTATCCACCGTGCTTATTACTACGATTACCCTAAATACATACAAAGCTCACCACCATCACAACAAGTGCCGGGGTCGAAAACAAATCACAACCTATGAAAGCCAGCTAGAATGGCAGGAAGAATCCGACGTCTACCCAAGGAGACCCATGAAAGTCGAAATTGATTCCGCGGCTCTGGCCGAGGCTGTGGCCTGGACCACCAGGGTCATTGATGCCCGTCCGGCCAATCCAATCCTTGCTGGTGTCAAACTTGACGCAGCCGAAGGCAATCTCCAGCTTTCCGCTTTCAATTACGAAATCTCAGCCCGTCACCATATCGAGGCTGGCGTGGACGAATCCGGCTCGATTTTGGTGCTGGGCAAACTTCTGGCTGACATCACCAAATCACTGCCCGCTGAAAAGACCTACCTGGAGACCTCCGACACCAGCCTGATCATCAAGTCCGGCAAGTCGACCTTCAACCTCCAGCTCATGCCTGAATCGGAGTACCCGGACCTGCCGTCCATGCCCGAGCAGTTGGGCCAGGTCGACGCGCCCACCTTTGTGCAGGCGGTGACCCAGGCCGGTGTGGCCGTCTCCCGTGAGGAGAACCGCCCGGTCCTGACCGGCATCCGCATCCAATTTGAGGGCGACAAGGTCACCATGACCTCGACCGACCGCTTCCGTTTGGCCCGGTCCACCTTCTCCTGGACTCCCAAGAACAATGATCTGGACACCACCACCCTGGTTCGTGGCTCCCTCCTGCGAGATGTGGCCAGGTCCCTGGACGAGCACCAGAACCTCATCGTCAACTTCGACACCGAGAACCAGTCCCTTCTGGGCTTCGAGAACGCCGGCCGCATCTCCACCTCCCAGCTCATTGATGGCGAGTTCCCAGCGGTGGATCGGCTCTTCGCAGATGAATACCCCATCCAGGCCGTTATCGGCCGGCAGACCTTCATCGACGCCATCAAGCGCGTCTCCCTGGTGGCGGAACGCAACGCCCCCATCCGCCTGGTCTTCAGCGGTCAGGAACTGTCCATGTCGGCAGGTGCTGCGGACGAGGCCCAGGCCTCCGAGACCCTGGACATCGACATGGATGGCGATGAGATTACTGTAGCCTTCAACCCCGTCTACCTGATCGAAGGCTTGAGTGCCATCACTGAGCCCTTCGTGCGTATGAAGATGACCACGGCCGTCAAGCCGGTGGAATTCAATGGTCAGCAGGAGGCGGATTCCGACGAATCCATGGACTACCGTTATCTGCTGGTGCCCATGCGCTTCAACAACTGAGCGTCTACCGATGCCTCGCATGGCGGGACATCACTGCTGTGAACCGGTTTGGTGGCCGCCGGGTCCGCCAATGAGGAATGCCGCGAGCATGCTGCAAGGAGGGGTTGAGTGTATATCTCCCGCTTGGCCCTTGACCATTTCCGTTCCTGGAGGCATTGCCTGATTGATCTGCAGCCTGGGGTGAACATCCTGCAGGGCAGCAATGGCCTAGGCAAGACCAATATCGTCGAATCGGTGATTGTGTTGTCGACCGGGTCCAGCCACCGCAGCTCCTCCTCCCTGCCCTTGGTGGAACGGGGGGAGAAGACCGCAACAATCCGGGCCAATGTCGTGGAAACCCCGGCTGTCAAAGCTGCCGAAGATGGCGATAGGGATTGCGGTAACGAGGATTCCAGCGACAAGGAATCCACAGGCCAGAAGGCCAACAAGCTGACCTCCTATGAGGTCACCATCGCCGCCAGGGGGGCCAATCGTGCCCGTATCAATGGGGGTAACTCCCTCTACATGCGCGATGTGGTGGGTCTGGTTCCCTCGATCTCCTTCACTCCCGAGGACCAGCGGCTGATCGCCGGCGAACCGGCAGGCCGCAGAAACTTCCTTGACCAGGCCGGCAGCCAGCTCATTGCCGGGTATTGGCAGGAGTTGCAGCAGTTCGACCGCATAGCCAAGCAGAGGGCCGTCCTCCTCAAACAGTTGTCGGACATGGAGACCCCCCTCGATGGGCAGCTGAGTGGTCTGGAGATCTGGACCGGTCAGTTCATCGAAGCCGGCGTGGCCCTGACCAAGAGCCGGGCCCTCCTGGTCGAACGTCTGGCCGGGCCCTTCACCCGCATATACGATCAGCTGGTGGGCAGCCTCCAGCATGCCGGATTGACCTACCGGCCCTCCTTTGAGGAGGTCTTCGCTGCCGACGAACCAAACATGGAGATAAGCCGGCATTTCCAACGGATCTACCCGGGGGAGCTGGCCAGGGGGCAGAACCTGATTGGCCCGCAACGCGACGATGTGGAAGTCGTTCTGGGGGGTATGCCAGCCCGGGACTTCGCCTCCAATGGGGAGATGTGGACCCTGGCCCTGGCCCTGAAAATGGCCCTCTTCCAAGAGATCGCCGATAGCCAGGGCAGCAGGCCCATTGTCATCCTCGACGATGTCTTCGCTCAGTTGGACCAGAACCGCCGCGAGCAGATCCTGGATTTCGCCCAGGGCCAGGACCAGGTGCTCATCACCGTTGCAGCGGCCTCCGATATTCCCCTCAAGGAGGAAGCCAACATCATTGATGTGGCGGCCCTCAAGGCCCAGGACGACTTGGACAAGGAAGAATCGGCAGCCTTCGAGCGGCAGATCCAGGCCCTGCGGACCGAGCGATCTGGCGGAGCAGGCCAGGCTGAGCCCGGGGAAGGCCGTCCGGCAGGGGCTCATGGAGGTGTGGCAGGCTGATGGAGGAGCCCATAGCACGCAAACTGCACCTGGACCCCCGCAAGCTCCCAGCCCTGGTATTCAACAAAATCGACGAGAGGGCCAAGCAGGTCAAGTACCAGGAGAAGGATCGGGAGCTGGCCTGGGAAAGCTTTGGCAAGCCGGGACGTGATCCCAAGAGCTTCGCCGGCCTGTTCGGTAGCATGGCGGCCCAGGGCGGCTGGGTGCCGCACATGAAGATCGCCCAGTTGCGCAACCATTGGGACCAGGTGGTTGGGTCGGGCATAGCCCAGCATTCCCAGGTGGTCTCCTATGAGGATGGCCTGCTGACCATCCGGGCGGAATCGCAAATCTGGGCCACCCAGCTGACCTACATGATTCCCCAACTGACCGCGACCATACGCCAACGCTTGGAAGGCCTGGAGATCAGGGAGATTAAAGTGACCGGCCCCCACAATGGCAGCTTTGGAAGCCGTTATGGTCGGCGCTATGGTGGTTATGGATCCGGCTTGGTCAGCCGTTGAATACGCAGATTCAGCTGAGCTTAGCTCATAGGCGCAAAGTCCCCATGCACTAGTAGAATCACACGCAGTAGGTCTAAGGCTCTTAAAACCCCCTTTATTTGTGTTTTAGGACCCAAGGCTTGTTGTGAAGCCTCTCAGACGAGAGGAAATGCAGGAAGGAAGCTTGTGGCAGATCTTGAGGATGAGGATTCGCTGAAGACCAGCGAAAAGGCCGAGCAGGACACGGATCAGACCGGTCAGGAGAAGCTTCAGGATGCCCAATTGGATGACTCCCTGTCGCCTGATCACTACGATGCCAGCGATTTGCGGGTGCTTGAGGGCCTGGAGGCCGTGCGCATCCGCCCCGGCATGTACATCGGTTCCACCGGGCCCCGTGGTCTGCACCACCTGGTCTATGAGATCGTCGACAACTCCATCGATGAGGCCCTGGCTGGGTACGCGACCCATATCGAAGTGACCATCCTGCCCGACAACGGCATCAAGGTGGTCGACGACGGCCGTGGTATCCCCGTTGATGAAGTCCCCGGCGAGGGGGTCTCCGGCGTGGAGACCGTTATGACCAAGCTGCATGCGGGCGGCAAGTTCGGTGGCGGCGGCTACGCGGTCTCCGGCGGCTTGCATGGCGTGGGCATCTCCGTAGTCAACGCCCTCTCCACCCGCATTGATGTCGAGGTGCGTCGGCAGGGCTACCACTGGACCCAGAGCTTCAAGGACCAGCATTCCATTGCCCCCCTCAAGCAGGGCTCCCCCCTGGCCGAGGGCGAGGCTACCGGAACCTCCGTAACCTTCTGGGCCGATCCCAAGATCTTCGAGACCACCATCTACGACTTCGAGACGCTCAGGGCCCGCTTCCAGCAGATGGCCTTCCTCAACAAGGGTCTGAAGATCAGCCTGACCGACCTGCGGGAGACCGACATGGCCGGTGATGAGGTCGCCGGCAAGGACGACGAGGAGAGCAGGCCCGAACACCAGTCGGTCACCTACCTCTACGAGAACGGTATCAAGGACTACGTCGACTACATGGTCAAGTCCCGCAAGGCCACTCCCATTGAGGAGGACATCATCGACCTGGAGGCCGAGGATCTAAAGCTCGGCATCTCCGCCGAGATCGCCATGCAGTGGACGGCAGCCTACTCCGAATCGGTCCACACCTTCGCCAACACCATTTCCACCACCGAGGGTGGCACCCATGAGGAGGGCTTCCGCGCGGCCCTGACCTCACTGGTCAACCGCTATGCCAGAGACAAGGGCATCCTCAAGGAGAAGGACGAGAACCTCTCCGGTGATGATGTGCGCGAGGGGTTGACGGCGGTGGTATCCGTCAAGCTGACCAACCCCCAGTTCGAGGGCCAGACCAAGACCAAGCTCGGCAACTCCGAGGCCAAGACCTTCGTGCAGCGGGTCATGACCGAGCGTATGAGCGACTGGTTTGACGCCCATCCCAACGAGGCCAAGAGCATCATCCAAAAGGGCATTGAGGCGGCACACGCCAGGATCGCAGCCAAGAAGGCCCGTGAGTCCACACGGCGCAAGTCTATCTTCGAGACGGCCGGCATGCCGGAGAAGCTCAAGGACTGCCAGTCCAACAACCCGGAGGAGTGCGAGCTCTTCATCGTCGAGGGTGATTCCGCAGGCGGCTCCGCCATCCAGGGCCGCAACCCCATCACCCAGGCCATCCTGCCCCTGCGAGGCAAGATCCTCAACACGGAGCGGGCCTCCATCGACCGCATGATGAAGTCGGACACCATCGAGTCCCTCATCACGGCCGTGGGCGCTGGCTACGGCGAGGACTTCGACATCAACAAGGTCCGCTACCACAAGGTCATCATCATGGCCGATGCGGATGTGGACGGCGCCCATATCGCCACCCTCAACCTCACCCTCTTCTTCCGCTACATGAGGCCGATGATCTACGCCGGCTATGTCTACGTGGCCATGCCGCCGCTTTATCGGCTCAAATGGACCAAGGGACCCCACGACTTCGTCTACACGGACGCGGAACGTGACCGTGTCCTGGCCGAGGGCAAGTCCAAGGGCCGTCAGCTGCCCAAGGGCGAGGGCATCCAACGCTACAAGGGCCTGGGCGAGATGAGTTACCAGGAACTTTGGGAGACCACCATGGACCCCGACCACCGTATCCTCAAGCAGATCACCATTGAGGATGCGGCTCAGGCCGACGAGACCTTCTCCATGCTCATGGGCGACGAGGTGGAGCCCCGGCGGCTCTTCATCCAACGCAACGCCCACGACGCCCGCTTCATCGACGCCTGACCGGCGGCCAGCAAGCACGAGTCGCTGAAGGCATACGGCGGTGGCGCCCGGCACAGGCGGCCCCCGCGCGACGGGCCAAAGCCATATACGAGCAGTAGAGCAGCAGAACCAAGGACAGACAGTGGCAGACGATATCAACAGCACAGACAACAATGAGGGGCTGACCGGAGCCGACCAACCCATACCAGACGGTTCCCTGGAACCTCTAAGCCCCCAGGAAATCGACCAGACCGACTACGGCCTCTTGCAGGGTGAGCGCATCCAGAAAATCGACCTCCAGCAGGAGATGCGCGACTCCTACCTGGCCTACTCCCTGTCGGTCATTGTCGAGCGAGCTCTCCCGGACGTGCGCGACGGTATGAAACCAGTCCACCGGCGTGTGATCTATGCCATGTACGACGGTGGCTACCGGCCCGACCGTGGCTACAACAAGTGCTCTCGCGTGGTTGGCGACGTCATGGGTAAGTACCACCCGCACGGCGACTCGGCCATCTACGACACCCTGGTTCGTATGGCCCAGTCATGGTCCATGCGCTACCTGCTCGTGGACGGCCAGGGCAACTTTGGCTCCCCCGGTGACGACCCGGCGGCAGCCATGCGTTACACCGAGTGCCGTATGGCCCCCCTGGCCATGGAGCTGGTGCGCGACATCGACAAGGACACCGTCGACTTCGCCCCCAACTACGACGGCAAGACCCAGGAGCCGACCGTACTTCCGGCCCGCTTCCCCAACCTTCTGGTCAACGGTTCCTCCGGCATCGCGGTTGGTATGGCGACCAACATCCCGCCCCACAATATGCGGGAGGTCGCCGACGGTATCCACTGGGCCCTGGACCACCCCGACGCCAGCAAGGAAGAGCTTCTGGATGCATTGATCGAACGGATCAAGGGACCCGACTTTCCCACCGGTGCCACCATCCTTGGCCACAAGGGCATAGAGCAGGCCTATCGGACCGGCCGTGGCCTGATCACCATGCGGGCCGTCGTCAACACCGAGGAGATCAAGGGCCGTTTGTGCCTGGTGGTCACTGAGCTGCCCTACCAGGTCAACCCCGATCGCCTGGTCGTCTCCATCCGTGAGGCCGTGCGCGACGGCAAGATCCAGGGCATAGCCGACATGCGCGATGAGACCTCCGGCCGCACCGGCCAGCGTCTGGTCCTGGTCCTCAAGCGTGACGCCGTACCTAAGGTCGTCCTCAACAACCTCTACAAGCATTCGCAGATGCAGCAGACCTTCGGTGCCAACATGCTGGCCCTGGTCGATAATGTGCCCCGTACCCTGAGCCTGGACGCCTTCGTCAGCCACTGGGTCGACCACCAGCTGTCGGTGATTGAGCGCCGCACCAGGTATTTGAAGCGTGAGGCCGAGGAACGCGACCATATTCTGCAGGGCTACTTGAAGGCTCTGGACATGATCGAAGAGGTCATCGCCCTGATCCGCTCCTCAAAGGATGTGGACACGGCCAGGACCGGACTGAAAACCCTCCTTGATGTCGATGACGTCCAGGCCGACGCCATTCTGGCCATGCAGCTGCGCCGTCTGGCGGCCCTGGAGCGCCAGAAGATCGTTGACGAGCACAACGAGCTGATGAAGAAGATCGCCGACTACAACGACATTCTGGGCAATCCCAAGCGTCAGCGGCGGATCGTGGGCGACGAGATGGACGAGATCGTGGCCAAGTATGGTGATGAGCGGCGGACCAAGATCCTGCCCTTCTCCGGCTCCATGAGCGACGAGGACCTGATCGCCGAGGAGAACGTGGTGGTCACCGTCACCCACTCCGGCTTCGTCAAGCGCACCAAGGCCGACGAGTACCGGGCCCAGCACCGGGGCGGCAAGGGAATCCGTGGCACCAAACTGCGTGAGGATGACGTGGTCGACCACTTCTTCCTGACCTCCACCCACAACTGGCTGCTCTTCTTCACCAACCGGGGAAGGGTCTACCGGATCAAGGCCTACGAGTTGCCCGAGGGGTCACGCGACTCCAAGGGCCAGCATGTGGCCAACCTCCTCCAGCTCTCGCCGGGTGAGGACATCCAGGCCGTGCTGTCCATACCGAACTATGAGGTCGCCAAGTATCTGGTCCTGGCCACCAGGTGCGGCAAGGTCAAGAAGACGGCCTTGGCGGAATACGATTCCTCCCGTCAGGGTGGTCTGATCGCTGTTCGCCTGGCTGCCGACGAGGAGACTGGCGAACCCACTGACGAGCTGATCGGTGCGGCACTGTGCAACGCTGATGACGACATCATCCTGGTCTCCCGCAAGGGTATGAGTCTGAAGTTCCAGGCCGACGACGAGCAGCTGCGGCCCATGGGCCGCCAGACCGCCGGCGTGCAAGGCATGCGCTTCCGTGAGGGCGACGAGCTTCTGGCCATGGATGTGGTCAAGTCCGCGCAGAACGCCGAGGCAGCGGGCGAGGATGCCGGCGGTGAGGACCTGTTGGTCGTCACCAACGAGGGCTTCGCCAAGCGGTCGGCCATCAGCGAGTACCGCCTCCAGGGCCGCAACGGCTATGGGGTCAAGGCCCTGCAGCTCAACGAAAGCCGTGGCTCCCTGGTCGGTGCCCTGATTGTCCATGAGGACGACCAGGTCATGGCCATCATGAAGTCCGGCAAGGTCATCCGCTCCGATGTCTCCGAGATCAAGCGCACCGGCCGCAATACACAGGGTGTCACCTTGGCCAAGCCCGACAAGAAGGACGAGATCCTCTCCATCGCCCGTAACGATGAGAAGGAGGACCCGGAAGACGAGGCTGGGGCTGAGGGACAGAGCGAAGGACAGACCACTGAAGCAGCCGCTGGGGCTGCTGGGGAAGTCACGGCTGACAGCGCCTTGGACACCAGCGCCGAGGAGACGGCTCACAGCGCTGACGGCGAGGAGTAAGCAGGAAGATGAGGTTAGCCTAGTCCCTTAATCCTGCTAATCTCGTCTTAGGAATTAGTGGATGCAGTGAGCGCGACAACAGGGCCCCAGGCTCGGAAACACGCGGAAGGTCAAGGAGCAGCAATGAGTGGGAATCATGAAAGCCAGAAGCCGGATGATGTGATCAAGCCTCTGGCCTCCGGTCCTGACGGCACGATTGCTCCTGAAGCCAGCAAGCTGGAGAACAATGGGGATTCCGCCCCACGTGTGGCTCGGACCGTCTCCAATGTGCCCCAGCAGGCTTCAGAGCCCGTCTTCGCCCCCATGGGGTCCGAAGAGAGCCACAAGTCCGGCAGGAAGTCCTTCGGCTCCAAGTCTGGCAAGGCCGGAGTTCCCCGTGCCCGCCGTATGAGCCTGTCGCTCACTCATCTCAACGTCTGGTCGGTCGCCAAGGTCAGCTTCCTTCTGTGCGTGGCTGGTGGCATCATTCAGGTGGTTGCCGCAGCCATTCTGTGGATGCTGCTCAACGTTGTCGGTGTCTTCGACCAGATCACGCAGATCGTCTCCTCCACCGGTCTGGATGCCGGCGGGTTCAATCTGTCCGACGTCTTCTCCCTGAGCACCGTGCTCAGCGGCGTCACCATATTTTCCATCTTCGAGGCCGTGCTCTTGACGGTGCTCTTCACCATCGGAGCCCTGCTCTACAATGTGGTCAGCTCCCTGGTGGGTGGCGTTCACGTCACCTTGGGAGACGACTGAGCACAACGAGCCACTATAAGGCTCAGGCTGCCTCTAATAAGTCACTAAGCAGATGGCGGGTCTACGGTTCGGTCAGTTCCGGCGGTGATCTCAGCCCAGCACTTAGCTGACACTGGTGTAACAGACCCCTTGTGTTGTATGGCTCCACAAAGGTCAGTCACCTCATTGAACTTGCCGCACGGAGGAGTACGCGATGGTTTCCTTTCTCAAGTTCTACAGCAGCTCCTTCACCATAGCCCTGGTCCTATGGCCCTTCGTCTCAGTGGTCCTGACCCTGCCAATCCTGGCGGTCATATACCGGCGTTATCACCGCCTGCGCTTCTCAGCGGTCCTGGCCTCCTACCTGTCAGTTCTCTACCTGCTGGGCTTGGTGGCCTTTACCCTCTACCCCATGCCGGACGACCCGGTCGCATACTGCGCCGCCCACCATATCCGCCCCCAGCTCCAGGTCATGCAGTTCGTCCAGGACCTGCAGACTCACGGTCTTTCCGCGCTCTTGCAGTTGGGTTTCAATGTCCTGCTCTTCATACCCTTCGGCTTCATCATGACCCGTTGGCTCCGCTGGAAGCCATGGATCGTCCTACCCGCCGGCTTGCTGACTTCGCTGCTTATCGAGACCTCCCAGCTGACCGGTTTCTGGCACCTCTACCCCTGTGCTTACCGTTACTTTGATGTCGACGATCTGCTGACCAACACCCTGGGCACCCTGATAGGTGTCATGATCGCCGTCATCTTCAACCTCATCTCCCCGCCCAAAGAGACCGATCATGCCGTCATCGTGCAGCGACCCAAACTCCTGCACCGGGCAGTCTCCTATGCACTCGACATGTTTCTGGTGGTGTTCACCTACTTCCCCATAGGCCTGGGTGGTGTTTATGTCTTCCACAAGAAGGCTCTGCCCCAACCCGACGGCAGCTACCTTTTCCACGGCTTCACCGTCACCACCAGCCTTCTGGACCATGGCGTGCAGATTCTGGCATTCCTGGCCTTCCTCCTCTATGAGTTGTTGATCCCAGCCACCCACCGGGGACAGACCCTGGCTGGCATGTTCACCCACATGACCGTGGAGACCAAGCCCCGCCAAGGTGCCTTGCGTGCCGCCTTCTACATGGCGCGGACGCTGGTCCTCTACCTACCCCTCTGCTGGCTGGTCTCCGACCGTGGCCAGAACCTGCCCATATATGCCCTGGTCCTGCTGATCTTCTACATGGTCGCCCGGCAGATGCCCTATGACCTGATTCCTGGTAGTCATCCCTACCAGTCGAACCAGTTTGACCAGTTCGACCAGGAGACGAGTGCCCCCCGCTTTGCCGCCTCGACCCAGGACTACAGGCCAAGCGCTCCCCTGCTATGACTGCCCATGACTGCGGTGGGCATTATGCGCCACAGTGCGCCTGAACCTGGCCTAATGGCAGTGGTGGGTAGGGGCCGTAGCCGGTCAGTAAGTGCCCGGTTTTGCCTGGCGTCCAGGTCTCCGAAAAGCGGAGTTTGCGGCCGCCGGCATGTTATGGTTTTCTTATGTCTTTGGGGGGTAAAGGATTCTTATCATCGAAAGGTCTTATCAATGCAGGTTTACCTCAACCCACCTTCCATCAAACATGACTGCTTGCCCGCTGCCAGCGGTGTGATCATCGTTGCTGGTTGAGGGAGGGGAAAGCACATGACCTTGAGAGAGTTTTTTGAGGAACCCCTGATGGTGGTTGTCACGGCCGTCCTGTTGGTCATAGTGATTGCCATAATCTTCTGCGTTGTTCATACCCTTCGCCATCCGGTGCCGATTAGTTTCGAACCGGTCTTCAAGACCTTCCCTGATGGTTCCGTGCAGATGGAATTCTCTGGTGTCGAGGGCGCCAAGCGAACCAAACGGTTCCATGAGGAGTACCAGGTGGGTATGCCCATCGAATACGAGGGGCAGGCCTACACCATCGCCCAAATCAAGGAACACCATGAGGCCGGCATGGTCTACGCCAAAATCATCACCGCCTACCTGGAAAGGGCATGACCTTGGAGCGCATGCTCGTATCCACGCATACGCTGACCAGCGACTATAGCCGCAAGAGCAAGATCAAGACCATCGCCCTCTACTGGGTAGTTGGGCTTGTGGTGCTTGCCCTGCTTCACATCCCTCAGGTCGAGGACGTCATACAGGAATATTGCAGTAGGTCATTTGCCGATTTCCTTATTAACGGCTCACTGATTGCCCTTCCCCTCTTCCTGCTGATCGGCAGTGTGGTGACCTTTCTGCAGAGGCATAGCTTCGACGAGCTGCACCTCTACAACACGGGAATCAACTTTGTCAACAACCGCAGCGATGCCCAGGGGCATGACAACTACGCCGACTATAACGACGTGGAGTTGAGCTACGGCAATGCGCAGAGCAGCTTCTTCATCAGCGCTCCCAAGGCTGGCGTCAAGATGACCAACTACGCCTGGACGGAATTCACCTATCCCGACGTCCTGGAGAACAATCTCAAGCGGTACGGCCACTGGCGCTGACCCGGTCCGCGGCACCACTGCCCGGCAAACAGTCCCGCCTGCCTGTTTGCCAGGGCCAGCATACGCAACAACTACCCCTGGTGAAGTGCTGAGCAAGAGTCAAATATAAGCAATGGCTTCATAATTCAAGATTTTAGGTAGTCGATAGTTCACGAGGGTAAATTGATATGACTTGCAGGTCAAGTCTTCCTAGACCGTTTGATTTCGGTATGAACCACTAGCGGCGACTAGGTATTGAATAATCCTTATGGTCAATGCTCGCTCTAAAATCTTCATCAGTCATGGAGGTTGTCCATAGTTTCCAGTGCTCACCTACCTGTAGATTGCCTCGTGTGGATTTATCCTTCGGTGAATACCATTTGGCTGCTTCCACCTTGGCCCCGCTATCATGCGCCTCGTCAAGGGCGGGGAAGAGGTCAGTGTCTCTTGAGGCCAGTATTACCACGTCATAATTGCCAGACCTGGACAACCTTGTTAAAGCCAAGGCGCATAATACATCCACACCTTTTTCTTGTGGGGGCCGGTCTGCATTTATGCATCATTCATTGTTTGCGTAATGATATTGATATTTCAATGGCCGGTGCCGTACACGCAGTTTCAAGCCTTGGAGGAAAGCTTCTTTCTCCCAATTGGATTTTTGCTTGAGATTTCTGCTGTATCCAGACTGATCAACTTTGGGGCTTGGCAAACCCCTGTAGACTTCGACACGGGAAAGCTTGAGAAGCGGCTCATCTGAGCAAGCTGCTACATTATTCGAAAGCACGTTTTCGTTTTTTATAGGAACAAGCCTATTCGAGAATTTGCAGGGGTCAATTAGAGCGTGGTAGGGCTCTTGGCCGCGCATAAAAACTTCTGCCGTTGTCATGTGGACATTCTGATAATCTATGACAACAGCCGCTTTTCGTTCATCTGCCATGAGGTTCCCCTCATTTAGAATAAACCCCATCAATCCTGTGGGATGATGGGGAACTATATGAAAAGACTGCCATGTTCAATTGAATTCGGCAACCGCAGCGATGCCTAGGGGGATGAAAACTATGCCGACTATGACGATGTGGAGTTGAGCCATGGCAACGCGCAGAGCAGCTTCTTCATCAGTGCGGCTCAGATGATGATGGGTGTCTCCAGGCCTACTTTCGTCAGACTTGCCAAGGAGAACAAACTGACGGTCATGGCGGTCGGTTCCCCAAAGAGGGCCTAACCAAGGGCCCTCATCTCCTTGGCGAAGATGAGGACCCTTGGTTAGCAGCCGATTGTTACGGGCACCAGGCCAAGGTCTGGCCTGGTGCCCAGTATTTGGGGCTTAGAGGATGCCTTGGGCGACCATGGCGTCGGCGACCTTGGTGAAGCCGGCGACGTTGGCGCCCAGCATCAGGTCACCCTCGTGGCCGTATTCCTTGGCGGCGGCCAGGGAGTTGGTCACGATGTTCTCCATGATGGACTTGAGCTTGGCGTCGGTCTCCTCGAAGGTCCAGCTCAGGCGGTAGGAGTTCTGGCTCATCTCCAGTCCGGAGACGGCCACGCCACCGGCGTTGGCGGCCTTGGCGGGTCCGTAGAGCACGCCTGCGGCCTGGTAGGCCTCAATGGCTTCGGGGGTGGAAGGCATGTTGGCGCCCTCGCACACGACCTTGCAGCCGTTGGCGATCAGGGTCTTGGCGGAGTCGCCGTCGATCTCGTTCTGGGTGGCGCAGGGCAGGGCGATGTCGCACTTGACGGTCCAGACGCCGGCGCAACCTTCGTGGTATTCGGAGCCGGCAACCCGCTCCGCGTACTCCTTGATGCGGCCGCGGTGGCCCAGCTTGATGTCCTTGACCACGTCCAGGTCAATGCCCTTGGGGTCGTGGATGTAGCCGTTGGAGTCGGAGAGGGTCACAACCTTGCCGCCCAGCTGGGCGGCCTTCTCGGTGGCGAAGATGGCCACGTTGCCGGAGCCGGAGATGGCTACGGTCTTGCCCTTGAAGGAGTCGTTGTTGAGGACGCGCATGGCCTCCTCGGTGTAGTAGCACAGGCCGTAACCGGTGGCCTCGGTACGGACCAGGGAGCCGCCGAATTCCAGACCCTTGCCGGTCAGGACGCCCGAATACTCGTCGCGGATGCGCTTGTACTGGCCGAAGAGGTAGCCAATCTCGCGGCCACCCACGTTGATGTCGCCGGCGGGAACGTCGGTGAATTGGCCGATGTGACGGCAGAGCTCGGTCATGAAGGCCTGGCAGAAGCGCATGACCTCACCGTCGGAACGGCCCTTGGGGTTGAAGTCGGATCCGCCCTTGCCGCCGCCCATGGGCAGGCTGGTCAGGGAGTTCTTCAGAATCTGCTCGAAGCCCAGGAACTTGACCACGGACTCGGTGACGGTGGGGTGGAAGCGCAGGCCGCCCTTATAGGGTCCGATGGCCGAGTTGAACTGAACGCGGTAGCCACGGTTGACTTGGGTCTTGCCCTCGTCGTCAACCCATGCCACGCGGAACTTGACCACCCGCTCGGGCTCGACCAGGCGCTCCAGCACGCCGTTGGCCTCATATTCTGGGTGTTTGGCCACCACCGGCTCCAAGCTCTCGAAGACCTCGCGCACGGCCTGCAGGAATTCGGGTTGGTCGCCGTCGCGCTGCTCGACCTGGGAATAGACCTTCTGCAGATAGTTGTCAGTGAACATACGGTTCCCCTTATGGTTGTCGGTGCAGCCTTGCTTGGGCAGGGCTAGCGATGTACTTGCTATAAAGTGGTCTCATTCTAAAAAGGCAATGTGACGGGGAGAATACGGCTCTCCGCACCAGATATTTCGACAGTATTTCGAGCCGGTTTCTTGTTCCTGTGTGGGACTGATTCGCTGTCGGGATTCGCGGTTTGGTGCGGTTCAAGCCGGTTTTTTATACAGCGTTCCTACACTCCACAACAGTCAAGGTAGATTTTGCCATGGAAACCAGCCTTTTACTGCTGTAGATTTTGATGTAATGAACTGTCCGGTGCCGGGCTGTTGCATTGCTGTTGGCATGTTGATGAAGCTGCCAGCTCGCTTCCGCTGGAGGAATCGGCCCTAGGCTTTCAAGGCTGTCCAATAGAGGCACGATGACAATGAAGTATTGAAGAAAGGGATATGATGACATTCGTTTTTCCGTCCGACTTTACCTGGGGCACGGCAACGGCCTCCTACCAGGTCGAGGGAGCCGTTGGCGAGGATGGGCGGACTCCCTCCATCTGGGATAGCTTCTGCGCCAAGCCGGGTACCATCGTCGATCGGTCCTCCGGTCTGGAGGCCTGCGATGAGTACCACCGCTACAAGGAAGACATGGACCTGATGAAGGAGTTGGGTGTGGCGCCTATCGGATGTCCATATCCTGGTCACGGATTATTCCGCAGAGCGATGGCAGGGTGAACCAGCAGGGTATCGACCACTACCGGCGGGTCCTGGATGCCTTGATCGAGGCGGGCATCAAGCCCGTGGTGACCCTCTACCATTGGGACCTGCCCCAGTACCTGGAGGACCTGGGTGGGTGGACCAACCGCGATACGGCCCTGCGCATGCGCGACTATACCGCCTTACTGGCTCAATCCCTGGGCGAACGGGTCGACACCTGGACCAGCCTCAACGAGCCTTGGTGCAGTGCCTACCTGGGTTATGGCAGCGGTGCCCATGCGCCCGGCATCCATGATCCGGTCAAGTCCCTCTGATGGCCGTCCATCATCTGAACCTGGCCCACGGCCTTGCCCTCGGAGCCGTCCGTGACGAGTTGGGGGAGGATGCCAGGACCTCCGTAACCCTCAACCTGTCCGTCAATGTGGCCGAAAGCGACTCCGCTGAGGATCAGGCGGCCAAGCATCGTGCCGACCTCCTGGCCAATGAGGTCTTTCTGGGCCCCATGCTGGAGGGTCGCTACGATCCTGAGATCTTCGAGGTCACGCGGGAGGTCACTGATTGGGCCTTTGCCAAGGACGGCGATGCCGACATCATCAAGCAGCCCCTTTCGGTGCTGGGACTGAACTATTACTCCACCAACCATGTCCGCCATGCGACGGGCACGCCCAAACCTGCCCAGCATGGCAACGGACAGCCGGTCCGCCACCCGGAAATGCCCGCCCAGGAACAGGTCCGAGGTTCTGCCACCCACTGGTCCGCTCACCGCCATGGGCTGGAACCAGGAGCCTGCCGGGCTGACGGCGATTCTGCTGGAACTGAGCCGACGGTTCCCTGACCTGGACTTGATGATCACCGAGAACGGGTCCGCTTGGGACGACCAGGTCTGCGCTGACTCCACTGTGCCTGGAGGCCAGATAGTGCATGATCCTGACCGGGTCGCCTACCTCAATGCCCATATCGAAGCCATGGCCCAGGCCATGGAGGCCGGCGCGCGTCAAGGGCTACTTCGCCTGGTCGCTATTGGACAACTTCGAGTGGGCCCTGGGCTACACCAAGCGTTTCGGTCTGTTCCGTGTCGACTATGACAGCCAACAGCGCATCTGGAAGGATTCGGCCAGGCGCTACCAGCAGATTGTAGGGGCCAACGCCTGCTGAGGCCCTGAGACCGGCTGGCTCTGGGTCTGAGCGGGCTCCGTCACTCTGTCCAGAGCTGGTCTCATCACCCTGCCGTGAGTGCTACAGCCTGCGGCATGGTGCCTTGGTAAGGGGCGGCGGCTCAGTGTGTTCCCTCTGGCTGGTTTGGCTACTGGCGGACTTTGTACGGTGGCGGCAAGCTCCTATTCTTGAAACTGACAGCACCGCAGGATGGGTGTCAATCGAGGCTAAGGAACGAACATGATTGAAGGATTCAAGAAATTCATCGCCCGTGGCAACATGATTGATCTGGCGGTCGGTGTGGTCATGGGTTCCGCCGTGACCACCGTGGTCGATGCAATCGTCAAGAATCTGATCAATCCCCTCATCGCCATGATCTTCGGCAAGCCCAACATGGATGGCCTCCTGGCCTTCACCTTCAACCATGCCACCATTTCCTTTGGCGCCATCCTCAGCGCCCTGATCAACTTCCTGGTGGTGGCCGCCGCGGTCTACTTCTGTATCATCGTTCCCATCAACAAGTTGCGCGACATCTCGTCAAGCCTGCTGAAGAAGCACGACGGCAAGGCGGCCCAGGAGGAGAAGAAAGAGCTGAGCCCTGAGGAGCAGACCGTGGCCCTCCTTCAGGAGATTCGCGACGACCTGGCCAAGGATCGGCAGGCAGCCAGGTAGGAAACTGGCGGACATACTCGAACCAGACCCCCTGGCATGGGGTGGGTTCGCTGCCGTTGAAACCCGTCTCAGCCTTGCGATTCCAGCCTTTGAGAAGCATACCTGCTGATGTAGACTTCGTGATTTCAACGGTATTATGTCGGTAATCTCACTGTTTCACAGCCCCCCAGCTCGCTGAAATCTGTAAGACTGTAAGCAACATGGATTGGAAAGGGTCAGCTGTGAAAGCACACAAGACCATAGCCTACAAACCGGCCCTGGGCATTCTTACCGGCATTTTCCTGCTTGCCATCATCTCCCGTTTCGATTCGATAATCTCCCCCTCGGTGGCGAAGATACAGGCCAGCTTTCCCCACGATGACCCCTCCAAGGTCGAATCGGTGGTTTCCATCGGCGCCTCAGCCGCCATGGTCTCATCAATCATCTTCGGCAAGCTCCTTGAACGGCTCTCCTACAAAGTGGTGGGGATCATCAGTTGCCTCTGTGTGGCCTGTGGCGGGCTCATGCCTCTGCTGGTCCACCAGAGTGTGAACCAACTGCTCTTCTTCGCCATTGTGGCCGGATTCGGTACAGGCATCATCACCACCATGCTGCCCAGCCTGGCCTCCCACTTCTTCCAAGGGAAGGAGCTGTCCGGGCTGCTGGGGCGCATCATCGCGGTGCAGGACGGGTCCTCCATGATCGTCCTGTACCTGGGCGGTCTCTTGGCCGTGGGCGGTTGGGTCCATAACTATTGGCTCTATGTCATAGCCCTCCTGACACTGATTCCCGTCATCATCTTCATCCCTTCGGAGCGGGCTGGCGATGACAGCGAGGAGGGGCAGATCCGCCGGCATAGGGAGGGGGTCGCAGAGCACCGGCCCAGCATCATCCTCTGCGCGAGTCTGGCCTTCCTGAGCATCTTCCTTGACGCTGTGATCTACAATAAGTTGGCCATCTACGTCGACACCTTCCACCTGGGTTCCTCAGACGTGGCCGGATTCGCCCTCATGTTCAACTCCGGTGCATCCGTGGTGATCGGCCTGTTGATCAACCGCATCAAGCAGGCGGTCGGATCCCTTACCCTGCCCTTGGCCTTCATGCTGTTTGCCATCGGCTCCCTATTCTTCCTGCTGCCGCCGAATCTGCCCATGGTCTGTGTGGGCGCCTTCCTCATAGGCTCCGGCTCGTCCATCGTCATGGCCACTTGTCCCTTCATGCTCTCGAACCTGATCGAAAGCCGGCACTACCCCTTCGTCATGGGCCTGTATTCGGCCTTCACCAGTCTTGGGTTCACCTCGTCGACCTGGTTCTTCAAGTTCCTCTCCGGGGCCTTCGGCCTGGACCCGCTCATGGGGTCCTTCTCCTGCATGTTGGGCATTTCCTTGGTGGTGGCCTTGCTGCTGGCGGTGATCCATTTCCAGCGGCGGACCGAGGAGCACTACCTTTTCCTATGAACTGATACAGCGCTCGCCGGTCAGTCGGTATAGCATCAAGGGAGATGCTGTCGGCTTGCGGTGAGCACCCGAGCTGGGCTGGTGGACATCCGGGCGGCGGCAGGGCTGATGGCAACGGTTTCAGTACGAATTGAGAAAAGAGAAGATGATGACCTACGATTTCACCTCGATCATTGACCGGCATGGCATGGACTCCATCGCAGTGGATGGATTGGGAACCGAGCCCGGTTTCGCTCCGGAGCCGCCCCAGGATGGGTTTGATGTCATCCCCATGTGGGTGGCCGACATGAACTTCGCCACGGTCCCCACCATCCCCGAAGCCATCATCGAGCGGGCCAAGCACCCATGCTATGGCTACTTCGAGCCCCGGGACGAGTACTTCGATGCCATCATCAACTGGCAGCGGACCCGCAACGGGGTCAACGGCCTGACCCGCGAAGGCATCGGCTATGAGAACGGTGTTCTAGGTGGTCTCATCTCGGCCCTGACCTCCTTTGCCGCACCCGGTGACGCGGTCCTCCTCCATAGCCCCACCTACGTGGGCTTCACCGCATCCATCGAGAACAACGGCTACCGCATCGTCCACAGCCCCCTGGTCAAGGATGCCCAGGGTGTGTGGAGGATGGATTACGAGGACATGGACAGGAAGCTCAAGGCGGAGAACATCCATGTGGCCGTCTTCTGCAGCCCCCACAACCCCTGTGGCCGTGTCTGGGAAGAGTGGGAGATCAAGAAGGCCATGGAGGTCTACAAGGCCAATGACTGCCTGGTGATTTCCGACGAGATCTGGTCCGACCTCATTCTGGCCGGCGGCAAGCACACCCCCACCCAATCGGTCTCCGAGGACGCCCGCAACCGTACCGTTGCCCTCTATGCGCCCAGCAAGACCTTTAACTTGGCCGGATTGGTGGGCAGCTACCACATCATCTACAACCCTTACCTGCGCGACCGTGTGGTCTCCAAGAGCAGCAAGCCCCACTACAACGAGATGAACCTCCTGTCCATGTACGCCCTGATCGGCGCCTACAAGCCGGAGGGCGGCCAGTGGCTGGAGGAGCTGCGCCAGGTGTTGACGGGCAATGTCGACTATGCCTGCGAGTACATAGGGGCCCACTTCAAGGGCCTGGAGGTCTCCAAGCCCCAGGGCACCTACATGCTGTTTGTGGACTGCAGCCAATGGTGCCAGGAGCATGGCGTGAGCCTTGACGAGTTGCTCAAGCGCTGCTGGCGGGTCGGTGTGGCTGTTCAGGATGGCCGTCAGTTCAAGGCCGCCTGTGCCATTCGCATGAACCTGGCCCTGCCCTTGAGCCGGGTCAAGGAGGCCTTTGAGCGGATGGACCAGTACGTCTTCACCGACTGAGCCGCAGACTGGCCGCCGGTTGGGCCGCAGTTAAATCACAGATTAACCTGCCGGTTGGGTCGCAGACTGACCGCCGTGTGGGCCCTGCGTCTGGCTCGCCGGCAGTCGGCTGAGACCTGCTGCCTTACCTGTCCTGGCTGCTGCTGTCATTGACGATACGGCCCCGGTCGAGGGTGAGGAAGCGCTGGCAGGTTTGCTGCAGGAACTCTCGATCATGGGAGATGATGAGGACGATGTCACCCAGGCTGTGCAGATAGGCGATGGCTTGGGTCACCTGGTTCATATGGTAGAGGTCCAGGCCACTGGTGGGCTCATCCAGAACGATCAGTCGCTTGCCGGAGGTGACCGCGCAGCCGACCGCCACCCGCTGCTTCTCCCCGCCGGAGAGGCTGTTGGGATTGCGTGCCAGCAGGTCCTGAAGGTTCAGTTGCTCGGCCACATGGAGGAGGACCGGTGCCGTGAGGGGGCCCTCGCTCACCTGTGCCCCCAGGGCCAGCTCCTTCTCCACGCTCTCGCAGAAGAGTTGGTAGTTGACATCCTGAAAGACCAGGAAGGAGTTCCTGGTCAGTTCCTTGCGGTCTTGGGTTTGGTCGTCAAGGATGAAGCCTGACTGTCTGTCGGGCTTGACCAGCCCGGTCAGAACTTTGGCGAGGGTGCTTTTGCCGGCCCCGTTGCGGCCGATGATGCCGGTGACCTCCTGGTTGGTCAGGGTCAGGTCGGGAATGTCCAGGGCCAGGTCAGGGCTGGACTTGTACCGGAAGGTCAGCTTGCTGATATGTAGTCGAGTGCCGGGCCCTGCCGGTGACGGTTCGGTTGATGGCTGTTCGCTCTGTGGCCTGCCGCCGGTGCTCCTGGTGGATGGGTGGCTGAAGCCCGCGATGGCTGATTGGCCTGCGCTCGGCGCACCCGAGACTTTCCCGACCTGGTCGGCATTCAGGGCCCGCAGGCCCAACTCCTCACGTTCCTGCCGGCCCATGGCCGCCATCTGCCCGGCCGTCAGGTCCCTGATGACCTGACCCTGGTCGATGATGATGAAGCGGTCGGCCAGGTCCCTCAGGTAGTAGAGACGGTGCTCGATCACCAGGATGGTCAGCCCGGAGGCCTTGAGTCGGCCCAGAAGGGCGGCCAGAGAGTCGATGGATTTACTATCCAGGTTCGAGGAGGGCTCATCCAGGAGGAGGATCTTGGGGTCCAGCATGACCGAGGAGGCGATGGCCACCATCTGCTTCTGCCCGCCGGACAGGGAGAACATGCTCCGGTCCAGCAGCTGCTCAACGCCGAAGAGGGAGGCGACGGCCCCGATGCGCTCCTGGATCTCCGCTCGGGATTTTCCCACGTTCTCCATGGGGAAGGCCAGTTCGCTGCGGACATCGGTGGTGAAGAACTGGGTCTTTGGATTCTGGAAGACCGAGCCGACCTCCTCCGAAAGCCGGTAGATGGGCATGCCTGCCGTGGTCTCATCGGCCAGGGTGCAGGAGCCGGTCAGGCTACCCTCGAAGAGCTCGGGGATCAGCCCGTTGACCACCCGTGAGACGGTGGTCTTTCCGCAGCCGCTTCTGCCGCTGAGCACCAGCAGCTGCCCCCTGCCGGCATGCAGGCTGACCCGGTCCAGAGAGGGGGAGGGCTGCCCCTGGTAGCTGAAACTGATGGCATCGAGGTCAAGCATGGAAGGCCACCCCCGTCAGCAGGCAGCCAAGGGCCAGAACCACCGCGTCAACCCAGGAGAAGGTCACCTGGTAGAGGGAGGTTTTGGGCTTTGGATTGGTGATTCCCCGGGTCAGGGCGGCCGATGTGAGGTCATTGGCCACGGTGGAGGCATTGTTGAGCAGGGGAATGTAGATGTATTCCATGGTTCTCAAGGGGTGCAGGAGCATGTCGGCGGCGGTCACGGCTATGCCGCGGAATCTCATGGCCGCGCGAATCTGCCGGTAGTCATGGATGATGGTGGGGAAAAAGCGGAAGAGCACCGAAGTGGGGATGATGATCCACCGGGGCAGGTGGAGTCCACGCAGCCCGACCATGAGTTCGGAGGTCTTGGTGGTGGTCATGATCAGGGCACCCACCAGCACCACGGGCAGCAACTTGCCGAAACCCGCGAAGACAAAGAGCAGGTAGTGGCCGGCGATATTGTCCGGGTAGAGGAAGGCCAGGGCGTTGCCCAGGGCGAACACCGCGCATACCAGCAGCCATTTCAGGCAGCTGCGGACCTTGCCGGATAGGGCGAGGAGGGCGCATAGGTAGCAGCAGATGATGATGTTCAACCAGTCCGGCAGGGTGACGAAGAGCAGGGCGTTGGAGAAGACGACCAGGGCGAACTTCGTGTAGATGCAGAGGGGCCTCATTCCTGGCTGGGCCTCATTCGTCGGTCCCGGCCTGGGATTGGGGGGCTGGCAGGCCTTGACTGCCGGCGCCTGCGGCAGGTGCGGCCGCAGTGGTGGTCTGAACCGCCTGCCCGGCTTGCGGGCCCGCTGCGGGCTTGAAGTGCTTGTCTACCAGTCGCTTGCCAATGTAGGCACCAATCAGCCCGCCGGCAAGGGTGAACACCAGCAGGGCCAGCAGGGTGATGCTGTCGATGTGGGCGAAGAGATTGTTGATGTAGGTCCCGTCCTTGCCCCGCTTCTGGAGGCTGGCCACATAGGCGCCCTTCATGAACCAGAGGGGCAGCACCGGCCCTGTGGCGCCGAAGGTGAGCACCAGGTAGCTGAGGTAGAGCATGGGGGTGCTACGGCTTTTGCCTACGACGGTCTGAAGGAGGTCTGCCAGGACCCCGCAGATGATGTAGGGGAAGAAGGACAGGGCGAAATGGCCGGAGACCAGGAAGAAGAGGCCCATGACCGTGCCGAGAATCGAGATGGCGCCGAACTTGGGCACCTTCTGGCACAGGAGCATGTAGACCGGCCCGGCGAACAGACCCACCATGCAGGGCACCAGAATCGAAGCGTAGCCGGGCAGGACCAGACCGGTGACCAGGGTGGTCAGCCCCTCCGCCAGGCCCATGCAGACGAAGTAGAGGGCCGTGTAGATGCCAATATTGACCAGGTCCTTGGTTTTCAGTGCCTTGAATCCGCCCATGGTGTAGTGCTCCAACCCAGTCTCTTATGTTGACATTCGATGGTGATCTGACAAGTATCTATACAAGTCTAGAGGACCGCCAGGGCTCTGACAAGAGTGTTCGCCTAGATTGCGAGCATTCCCCAGGGTGAGTCCATCACTCTGGGGAATGCAGTGGGTGGCGCATGCCGTAGCTGCGATCAGCGGGGATCACTGCTCATGAATCTGCGGGCGCAGGCGGTAGGCGGTGATGGAGGCGGCTGCGGCCAGGACGTAGCAGACCAGGTTGATCAGCAGGGCTGGCAGGTAGGAGCCGGTGAGGTCGAAGATGCCGCCGTTGACCGTGTTGGCCAGGGCCACCGACAGGACTCCGGACATGGTCAGGATGCTGAGGATCTCGGCATAGTCGCGCTGGCCGAAGGCCTTGCGGGTCAACCAGGGCAGGGCCACCAGGAGCACGCCCTGGCCCAGTCCGGCCAGGCCGCCGGCGATGGTCGAGGGGGTGGGGGAGGTGGCCAGGATCATGAGGGCCCAGCCGCCGAGTCCCAGGGCACAGTAGACGAGCACGACCGGCTCGGTCTTGAAACGGTCAAGGAAGAAGCCGATGCTGGCCTTACCGATGGCGGCTCCCAGCATGATGCCGGAGACCACCAGGGCCCCGTCCTTCAGGCCCATACCGCGGGAGGTCTCGTAGCCGGCCACATGCTGGACCATGCCGGTGGCCCACTGCAGGAGCACGAAGCAGGCAATCAGGAGCAGGAAGGTCGGCGTCCTGTAGGCTTTGGTGGCCGCCATGCCGGGAATCTCCGATTCGGTCTGCTTGGTTTGCTTGGTCTGCTGGTCTGGTTCCTGCTGGTCTGCGGCAGGCTGCCCCGCAGACACCGCACCATACATGTGCTCACCCTTGCTGGTGTTGGGCATGAACCGCATGACCAGAATCGAGAAGGGCAGGATGCACACGGCCAGCAGCAGTCCGGTCAGCTGGTAGGCCGGCCGCCAACCCAGGTCTACGATCCAGGCGGAGACCACCGGGTTGAAGACCATGCCGCCCAAGCCGCTCAGTCCCAAGGCAATCCCCATGACCAAACCCAATTTGTCATTGAACCAGTTGGACAGCAGCACGCTGGGAGCCAGGGTCACCGGAATCACGTAGGCCACGCCCAGTAGCGCGAAGGACAGGTAGAACTGCCAGAGCTGGGTGAAGAAGGACTGGCTCAGAAAGATGGCGGAGCAGGCCAGGATGCAGATGCTGATGAGCAGGCGGGAGTCGACGTGCTTGAGGAGCTTGCCGGCGAAGAGCATGGTCGCGGCGCCCGTCAGATTCATGATGGTGGAGGCAAAGGCGATCTTGGTGCGGTTGACCCCAAGCTGCTGGGAGAGAATCGGGTAATAGAGGCCAGGAGTATTGACGATAAGACCGTAGCCAACGAAAGACAGCAGGCAGCAGCTGATGAAGATCAGCCAGGGTTTCATGGCCGCCCTGAGTGATGGTGTGGAGTTTGCGCTAGTAATTTGAGTGCCTCTTTCTTTGAGCGTTCCATATTGGCAAAGTTGCTATGACTCTACAGATGGAGGGCTCATAAGAGGCATACCCCAGTTGGACCGTTACGACTCATCCACGTTTGACCGCTCATCGGTGAAGATTCAGTGGTGGGATTGGCGGAATAGTGCCGATTTCGTGTGTATATCCGCTTCCCGGCAGGGGAGGTCACCCAGCGCTGGCAAGCGGCGGACAGGGGGCACGATTGCCGGCTGATCCCGGGGTATACGCCAAAATGTGTGCGTTTGTGGTGTGCGAGCTCTTGTGTCAGTGGGGTGGGCTTGTTGGTAAGTGGTATGGGGAATCTGTTAAATGTCACAAAATACGCGTGAAAGTGTCTGAAGCGAGTGTTTTATGACATTTAGGGCGAGGGGACTATAGGCCTTGGGATCAGGATGGTGTGGGGTTATGGGTTATGGGGGGCTAGGGACTTATGGGCCCTGATAGACGTCCGACGGGGGTTGAACCCCAACAGCACAGACTGACCCATACAATTCGGCGTATAACCCAAAACAAAGCGTTTAGTTCCTATATGTCCAACAACACCGACTAACGAACACACATTTTGGCGTATAACCCCCTGATCCCTGCCAATGGCATAACGCTTAGACCCCTGGCAACAGGGGGAATGAAATGGCACTCAGGAGTGACAGGGCAAGAACGTTGAAGTGGAGCTAGCCGGGTTCGAACCGGCGACCCTCTGCTTGCAAAGCAGATGCGCTACCAGCTGCGCCATAGCCCCGTAAAAAATAGCGGCCCCAGATGAGAACCGCGATTTCCACGTGGGCCCGGGAGGACTTGAACCTCCGACCTCATCCTTATCAGGGATGCGCTCTAACCAGCTGAGCTACGGGCCCGATCCATACGCAAAAGCGCACAAACAGTTAGAATACCAGTTCCTGTGGAATAGTCAATTTGCCTCCGTGCGTGTGTTGTGAACACATACGGGGCCACAGCTTGTGGAGCTTGCAGGAGCTGGCACAATGGAGGCGTGAATATGTTCCCCTCCCACCCCAGACCAACGGCTAAGCGCTCTCGTACCGGCCTTGGGCAGCAGCTGGCCTCCTATGAGCTTGACGTGGATGGCATCAAGGTCCAGGTGGTGCGCAAGCGCATACGCAACATGTACCTGCGGGTCAAGCCTCTCAGCAGGAGGACCCTGAATGAAGGCCAGGGCTCCGTGGAGGGAGCCGGCAGTTACGTTGAGTTGTCGGCACCCGCTCGGATCAGCGACCGGGGAATCGCGGACTTCGTCGGGCAGCGAGCGGACTGGATACACGCCCAGGAACGACGCTTGGCGACCATGATGGAAGGACCAGAAGCCGGTGGGTGCCGTGATTTCGAGTGGACCCCAGAGCGCAGGGCCCAGGCCCAGGCCCACATTGAGGCCAAGCTGCCTGACCTCCTGGCCAGGTGGGGTGCGGTTGTGGGGCGCCGGCCCAGTCATATCACCCTGCGGGTGATGACTTCTCGCTGGGGGTCCTGCACACCCAGGACCGGGCGGATCCGTTTGAACCTGCAACTGGGTCTCATGGATGAGCGCTTTCTGGAATATGTGCTGGTCCACGAGCTGACCCACCTTTGGGAGAATGGCCACGGACCAGGCTTTCAAGCTCGTATGGACTCCTACCTGCCCGGCTGGCGGCAGCTGCGGCGGGAGCTCAACCAACAGATGGTCTGGTAGCTTTCAGGCAGTCCCCCGACCGGTTTTTTGTCAGCTGGCAGGGTTGCAGGCACAGGTTGTTCCCTGCGGACCTGCGGTCCCTGGCCCAGGGATACTGAGTACTCTTGGAAGCAGCAGATAGCAGCCCTTCGCACTAAGGAGTCGAGACAGGTGAGTGACGAT
This sequence comes from Bifidobacterium aemilianum, assembly GCF_003315635.1. Classification (GTDB taxonomy): domain Bacteria; phylum Actinomycetota; class Actinomycetes; order Actinomycetales; family Bifidobacteriaceae; genus Bifidobacterium; species Bifidobacterium aemilianum. Next base: position 43,139 of record NZ_PDCG01000003.1, read on the forward strand.
ATGCAGGATAGGAATGGCACTGATATGACCAAGCGTGTGGTGGTGACGGGCGCCTCCTCGGGCATTGGCCAGGCTACTACCCGCCGCTTGGTGGCCGAAGGCTGGCAGGTGGTGGCCCTGGCCCGTCGGGAGGACCGGCTCAAGGCCCTGGCTACCCAGCTGGGCGGAGCCTGTTCCTATCAGGTCTGTGACATAACCGATGAGGAATCCACCCAGGCAGCCGTTGATGCGATACTGGCGGCTGGGCCGGTCAAGGCCTTGGTCAACTGCTCCGGTGCTGCCAGGGGTAAGGACCCGGTGGCTTCGGCCAGTCTTGATGACTGGCGGCAGATGTACGAGCTGAATGTGTTGGGTACCCTGCGCATCACCCAGAAGCTGCTGCCTGCCCTCAAGGACACGGCTGCCAACCAGGGTGGCGGCACCGTCCTCATCATTTCCTCTACGGCCGGCATTGAGCCTTACGAGGGTGGGGCCGGCTACTGCGCGTCCAAGTCAGCCGAACGGATTATGGCCCGGGTCCTGAGGCTGGAGCAGATCGGCCAGCCCCTAAGGGTCATCGACATCGCACCAGGCATGGTCCAGACCGAGGAGTTCTCCCTCAAGCGCTTCGGCGGTGACCGGTCCAAGGCAGCCTCGGTCTACCAGGGCGTGCCATCCCCCCTGACCGCCGATGATGTGGCCGACTGTGCCGCCTGGGCTCTGGCTCAGCCCGACAGGGTCGACATTGATCAGATTGTGGTCCGGCCCAGGGCCGAGGGCTCCTACACCAAGGTCTTCCGTCAGTCCTGATTGACGGTTGTGGGTAGGTCGTCCGCGATGGAAGATGTCCCTGCGCTGCCCTGCAGTTGCTGAGGTAAACCTGGAACTTGATACATCTGCCTGGTCTTACCCATTGATGTGTATGAGGAAACACAAGGGCCCCGGCTTGCATTGCCAGGGCCCTCTCTCTTGCCTTGTGGGCGAAGATATATCAGATCAGGTGGGACCTCATGAACCACTGGAAGTGCTCGAGCTCCTGCACGTGGTCCTGAATGATGTTGGAGGAGATGACATCCAGCTCGTCCAGCTGCTTGATGGCCTCACGGTCCGCCTTGATGAACTCGGTGTAGTAGTCGTTCATGGCCTTCAGGTACTCGATGGCATCCTTGCGGCCGACCAGGTCGATGCCCTTCCAGGTGCGGTTCTTGATGATGTCCTCAGGGCGACCATCAGCCTGCCCGCCCAGGGTAGCCAGGCGCTCGGCGGTCTCGTCGGCCATGGCCAGGACGGAATCGACCTCGGGGTCCATCATCTCGTGGATGCCGATGAACTCCTTGCCATCCATGTTCCAATGGGCGTGCTTGAGGAGCAGTGCGCACTCCTGCTCCTGGCTCAGACGGCTTTGCAGAATCTTGATGGTCTTTTCGGAAGTCTCCTCATCCAGACCGGGAACCAAAAACTTGAGTGCCATGATATCTTCCTTTCCTCAGTGAAATATCACTTCCAGTCTAGCCATCAGGAAGCCTTCCCGCCACTGTTCGCAGGGTGAACGCTGGGGTGGGAAGACCGTAAAACAGCCAATGTAACGCAAGTCACATTTTGCTGCTGGCCGGTTCCTTCGCCTGCCCGCCGCCATCAGTGCGCTGCCTGCGCAGTTCGATGGTCTCGATGCGGCGCCCATCCACCTTGGTGACGACCATGTCATAACCCTCGTCGCAACGCAGCACCTCTCCCACGGCACCCATCCTGCCGGTGTGGGCAAGGAAGTATCCGGCCACCGTCTCGTAGGGGCCGTCATCCAGCTCGATGCCGGTCAGATCGGCGAAGTCCTCAATGGTCATACCGCCGTCGATCTGTGCCACACCGTCCACAAAGGCCGGCTTCTCCTTGCGCTCGCCGCTGCCGCCATCGGGCAGGTCGTACTCGTCTCGGATGTCTCCGACCAGCTCCTCGGTCATGTCCTCCAGGGTCACGATGCCATCGGTGCCGCCGTATTCGTCGATCACTACGGCCAGGTGGATGCCCCTCTTGCGTAGGAGTTCCAGGCTGGGCAGGAGTTTGGAGGTGCCGGGCAGGGAGATGCCTTCACGGGTGACGTCGGCCACGGTCTTGGCCTTGGGGTCGCGGATGTCCAGAAGATCGCGGACGTGGACGAAGCCCAGAATGTCGTCAAAGTCGTTGCCCTTGACGGGGTAGCGCGAGTATGGCAGGTTGCGGACGGTGGCGGCGGCGTCGGCCAGGGACTGGTCTCCATCCAGGAAGCTGACATCAGCCCTGGGGCGCATGACCTCGGCCACGATGGTCTCCGAAGCGTCGAAGACATCGTCAAGAATGGTGCGCTCGTCCTTGCTCAGGCTGGTGTTGGAGTTGACCAGGACCCGCAGCTCCTTGTCGGAGACCTCGCTTTCGGTCTCGTTGGGGTCGAAGCCCAGGAGCCGTACGATGCCGTTGGTGTTCTTGCCCAGAGCCCAGATGATGGGCCGGCAGATCTTGGCGAAGGCATCAATAGCCGGCACCGTGGCCCGGGCGATCTGCTCCGTGCGCTGCATGGCGATGCGCTTGGGGACCAATTCCGAGATGACGATGGAGCAGTAGGAGATGATCAGGGTCAGCACCACGGTGGTCAATGGCGCGGCCACCCGTGAGGGCACCCCCCAGCCCTCGACGATCGGCACGATGGAGGGCGAGATTGCGGATTCGCCAAATGAAGCCGACAGGAAACCGGACAGGGTCACGCCTATCTGCACCGTCGAGAGGAAGGTGTTGGGGTCACGGGCGGTCTTGGCCACCCGGGCGCCCCGGGCATCCTCCTCCTCCATCTGGTCCAGCTGGGAGCCCCGCAGGCTCACCAGGGCCAGCTCCGTGCAGGAGAATACCGACCCCAGGAGCAGAAAGACGAAAACCAACACTATGTTCAAGCCAAGCGACATGCCTCCAGCTTAGAAGGTTGGCCGGTCATTGGTTGGAGGCGGTCTGGGGCGTCAGAAAGACAGGGCGGCTGCCGGCTTGGCCAGGGCGGCACGCTATGGGGAAAATGTAAGGGAGTCTGTAGTATTTCGTATGGCAGGAAAGAGTTGGATGGGGCCTTCCACTGCCTGGTTCGCTGTGAACGGGACCGGCATGATCCATGAGGTGTAGGGGTGTCAGCATGAGTGTCAAAAAACAGAAGAAGCGGCGCGGTTCGGCACGGCTGCTTGTGGTCGGTCTCCTGGTCCTGATCCTGGTGGGCCTGGGGGCCAGGCTGGCGGTCGACCGATCCCATGGACCCAAGGCGCAGGCCCCTGCTGGCCAGGAATCCTTCCGGTCTGGCGAAACGAAATCCAAGGGCAAGCAGCAGCAGTACATCCAGGAACCCATTCCCACCTTCTTCTTCCACGGGTGGAACGGCAGCTACCGGTCTGAGGAGCAGATGTGCCGGGCCATCAAGGCCGCCGGCGTGACCAAGACCGTTATTCGTGCCGACGTGGATGAGCGCGGTGGGGTGAGCTTTGTGGGCACGATACCCAAGGGCGCCAGCAATCCCCTGGTTGAGGTCAATTTTGTCGACAACAAGAATGTCGACTATACGACGCTCGCCGCCTGGGCCAGGAATGTCATTGTGGCCACCCGTGGCATCTACCGCTTTGATAGCTACAATGCCGTGGGCCATTCCATGGGCAACATGGTCATCATGAACTTTCTGAACAACTACTCGGATGACGCTACCCTGCCCCTTCTGCACAAGCAGGTGGCTCTGGCCGGCAACTTCAATGGCATCATCGGCGATGATGACCAACCCAACCTCAGAAAGCTGGATGCCGAGGGCAAGCCCAACCAGATGAACTGGCTCTACCAGAACATTCTGCCCCTGCGCCAGACCTACCCCCAGGGCGTCGATGTCTTGAACATCTACGGCAACATCGGCGACGGTACCAACTCCGATGGCAACCTGACCAACGCCTCGTCCCAGTCCATGCGCTACCTGGTCTCCGGCCGTGCGAAGTCCTACAGGGAAGAGATGATCTCCGGCAAGAACGGCGGCCACAGTGCCCTTCATGAGAATCAGGAGGTCGACAGGCTGCTGATCGACTTCCTTTGGTGAGGGGCCGCAGGCGTGGGGCCTTTCGCTACTTGCAGCCACAGGATTGGCGGATGACCAGTTTCGATTCCATCAGCTGCAGGCCGGGTTTGGCGTCAGGGTCGGTGGCCGCCTTGAGGGCCAGGTGGGCCAGGGCCTTGGGATTCTGCTCCAGAACGGTGAGTTGTGGGTACATGTACTGCGAGTCTATGGTGCCGTCGAAGGAGATGAGCGCCATCTCTTCGGGAACCTTGATGCCGCGCTCATGCAGAGCCCGTAAGGCTCCCATGGCGATCAGGTCGGAACCGGCGAAGATGGCCGTGGGTCGATTGGGTGAGTCCAGGATGCGTAGGGTGGCCAGGTAGCCGCCGGTCCGTGAGAAGCTGGTGCCTTCGATGTGTCCGACGGGAAGTCCGTGGTTCCGGTGGGCCTCGTACCAGCCTTCCACTCGTCCGTCGCTGATGCCGTTGTATGACTGGCCGATGATCAGGCAGATATTGACGTGGCCATGCCCGAGCAGGTGCTCCACGCCCAGGACCATGGCCTTGCGGTAGTCGGCGGAGATGGTCCAGCTGTCGGGAAGCTCCCGGTCCACATCGAATACGATGAAGCGGCAGTCACCGCTGGTCTTGGGCAGCATATCGACCTTTTCGCAGGGGGAGACGAAGAGGGCTTCGACGTTGCGGTCGATGAGTTGTTGGATGACGGTCCGTTCCTTGTCCGGCCGCCCGTGGGTGGTGGCGAAGAGGGTGGAGTAGCCCTGTTCCGAGGCCTTGAGTTCCAGCTCCTCGTAGACGCCGGCGTTAAAGGGATTGGTCAGGTCGTTGATGACCGCTCCCAGGGTCTTGGAATTGCCGGTTCGCAGAGCTCGGGCGATGGGATTGGGCTTGTAGTTCAGCTTGTCGGCCGCCTCGCGGACCTTGGCCTCGGTTCTGGGTGAGACCCGTCTTGGGCCATTGTTGAAGACGTAGCTGACCACGGCTGTGGAGACATGGGCCAGGCGTGCCACATCGTTGCGTGTGGCCTTGCTTGCTTTGCCGTCCATGCATGCTCCCTTGCGCTTTTCCTTGTTCCTCCCTCATTATATGAGGAGCCATAAATCTACACGAGATAGTAGCGACGCCAAGCCCTGCCCCGCAGTCCCGGCTGGCAGGGGCGTTCTGGGCTCGGGGCTGGAAAACATTGGGAATGGAGCCTTTGCGGTTGGTGTATCTTATGGTTAGTCAGGATTCGTGATTGTTGGCACAGATCAGCCGCACTTTGCAATTTAAAATCTACACGTGTAGTATTTCCGGTGTTGGCACCCACTCCGGGCAAGGCGCAGATGCCGGTCAACGCGGAGAACAGAAAGTCATAGACCACGAAGAGGTGTGATGATGAGAAAAGTGAAGTCAATTGCAGCGATCATCTGCTGCGCCCTATCCCTAACATCCCTGGCCGCCTGCGGTAGCGGTAAGAGCGAGGGCCCCACCACCGTCGAATTCATGAGCATGCAGGCGATCGGCAGCCCCCGACTCAAGGCCATCCAAAGCCTGAGCAAGAAGTTCGAGCAGCAGAACCCGAACATCAAGATCAAGGTCATCACCGGAACCAACACCAACGAGAACGACATCAAGGTCCGGCTCGCCGGCCACAACCCCCCGGACATGTGGTCCACCCACGGTTGGTCGCGTGACCGCTACGGCAACTTCCTGGAGCCCCTGCAGAACCGCCCCTGGGCCAAGCAGATGAAGCCCCTGGGCGACGACATCTTCAAGGATTCCAAGGGCAACTTCTACGCCCTGCCGGTGGACATTCAGATCTCCGGCATCATGTTCAACAAGACCGTCCTCGACAAGGTCGGCCTGGACTACAGGACCATCACCAGCTGGGAGGCCTTCGACGACGCCCTGGCCAAGGTCAAGGAGGCTGGCTTCACCCCGCTGCTGGCCTCACCCAAGGACGGTGGCATCGACGGTGACATAGCCGATTACATTCTTCCCGGTGTCTACAGCGACAAGGAAAAGAAGGATCTCAAGGCCGGTAAGTTCGATAGCAAGGTCTATGAGAAGATGACCAGCAAGGTCAAGAAGTGGGTGGACGCCGGCTACTTCAACGTGGATTACACCTCCGCCTCACCCGACGACCTGGCCCGTGCCATGGCCTCCGACTCTGCCGCCTTCTACATGCGGGCCAACAGCTACGGCCAGCTGATCAGCTCCTTCAACCCCAACGCCAAACTGGGCATGATGCCCGTGCCCGCCGAGACCTCGGAGAAGCCCTACTTCTCAAAGGGCGAGGACCTGGCCTTCGGCGTCTCCAAGACCAGCAAACACAAGGAGGATGCCCTCAAGTTCCTGGACTTCATGGCCGAACCCGCCAACATGAAGGAACTGGTGGACGTCAGCCTCAACGATTCGGCCCTGAAGAACGTCGATTCCGCCCTGGGTCAGTTCGAGGACAGCTTCAAGTACTGGGTGAGCGACAAGAGGGCCGACACCGTGCCCTTCTTCGACCGCACCTACATGCCCAGCGGCATGTATTCCAACTTCTCCAAGTCCACTGATGGCATCATCGCCGGGCAACTCAGTCCCTCCGCCGCCGCCGAGCAGGTCAAGACCTCCTTCTACGGACTCTACGGACAAAAGAAATCCTGAACCAAGGTGTGTTGACGAGTCATGACGACTGCAAAAAACCGAACGGTCAGCCCCTCCCGCAAGAGGGGCAACCCCTCCAAAATGAGGGGTTCGCTAGTCAATTTCTTTTACCTGCCGGCCCTGGTCATCCTAGTGGCCTTCATGATCTACCCCCTGCTGTCAGGCATCGGTCTGTCCATGACCAACTGGGATGGCTACAATGCCGAGAAACCCTTCGTGGGCTTGGCCAACTACGCACACATGTTCACCGACGGCAACTTCCTGACCGTCGTGGTCAACACGCTGATCTACGGCATCGGCAGCACCATCATCCAGCAGATTCTGGGCCTGGCCCTGGCCCTGCTGCTGAACACCAGGATCAAGGGCAAGTCCGTGATCAGGGCGATCATCTACTTGCCGGCCCTGGTGGCTCCTGTGGTCATGAGCATCATGTACTACTTCATCTTCCAATACCAACAGGGTGCGCTCAACCAGATCCGCAGCTGGGTTGGCATGGAGAAGGTCGCCTGGTTCAACGACGCCCACACGGTGGTCATCATCATCACCGTGGTCAATGCCATCCAGTTCGTGGGCGTCTCCATGATCATCTACCTGGCCGGTCTGCAGACCATGGACCCGGAGGTCATTGAGGCCGCCGAGGTAGACGGAGCCCACGGCTGGAAGATGTTCTGCGACATTCAGCTCCCCCTGCTTGCCCCCTCCTTCACCACCAGCGTGGTCCTCAACCTCATCGGAGGACTCAAGCTCTACGATTCCATCAAGGTGCTGACCAACGGCGGCCCGGGCTACTCGAGCAACTCGCTCTCCTCCTACATCAGCATCATGTATTTCGACAACCAGTCGGCAGGCTACGCCTCTGCTGTCGGGGTCTTCCTGTTCGTCATGATCATCATCGTGACGCAGATTGTGAACAAGGGCCTGAGCAAGTTGGATTGGGAGTGATCGCAATATGAGCAAGAAGAATCGCGAGTCGCGAGAGATGTCATACTCCCCTGGTGACTACGTACGCGGGCGTTGGGCCATCTACCTTTTCCTGGCTGTGGTGGTGCTCTGCCAGCTGGTCCCCTTCTACCTGGCCATCACCACCTCCCTGAAGCCGGCGGACGATCTGTCCTCGGCCCTGGTGCCACGGCTCAAGGACCCGGCCTGGAGCAACTGGTCCGACGCGGTCACCGAGGGCGGCATCCTGACTTCGGTGCTCAACAGCATCATCGTCACCGCCTGCACCACGCTCCTGGTCTGCCTGCTGGGTTCCATGGCCGCCTACCCCCTGGCCCGCAGAGTCAGTCGCTTCAACAAGTTCGTCTCCTGGTTCGTGCTGTCCATGATGATGATCCCGCCATTGAGCATTCTGGTGCCGCTCTACACCTTCCTGGTCAACATTGGCGGGGTGAACCACTACTGGGGCATCATCCTGGTGCTGACAGCCACCCACCTGCCCCTGTCGGTCTTCCTCTACACCTCCTTCATCAAGGCCATCCCGCCCGCCATTGATGAGGCCGGAACCATTGACGGAGCCAACAAGATCCAGGTCTTCGGCAGGTTGATCCTGCCCATGCTCAAGCCAGTGACGGCCACCGTGGTCATCATGACGGGATCCGGCGTGTGGAACGACTACGCCATTTCCAGCTACCTTCTGACCGACCCAGGCAAGCAGACCATCGCACCTCGTGTGGCCTCCTTCTTCTCCGAGAACACCAACAACCTGGGCATCGCCGCTGCGGCCGCCCTGATTGCGGCAGCGCCGATGGTGGTGGCCTACCTCTTCCTGCAGAAGTACTTCATTGCGGGAATGGTGGCCGGTTCCGTCAAGTAACGCCATCCACTCCCGCCCTGGGCCGCCCAGCCCGTGGGCGGGAGTCCGCTCCCCCGACCAGTACGAACAACCCCACTTCTAGCCAAAGGACGACCATGCTCTTCCCATCCGTGACCTCTCCAAGCCGGGCAGCGACACGAATACTCCTGACTGATCCAGTCCTGGGGGCGGACCTGCCCAGCGCTGTCACCATCGTATCCAGCAAGGAAGCCGGCGGTTACGAGACCGGGCCCTACCAGGGTCAGCTGGCAAGGCCCCTGCTGGCAGAGCACGCCTTGAACTCTTATATTCGCCCGAGCCTGCGCGGCCAACGGCTGACGGCACAGACCTACGGAAGGGATTGGTCACCACGATTCACACTGACCAGCGTGGATGCGCAGTCTGATTGCCACTATGCCTATAGGGCCCAAGACGCCGATGCTGGCCTGGAACTACTCACCGAAATGGAAAGCCTGCCCGGCGGCAGCCTCAGGATTCGCCACAGCCTGACCAACACCGGCCAGGGAGACTACCTCCTGGATGGCCTTGAGGTCAGGCTGCCCCTGGCCGACGACCAGACCGAGATCCTTGATTTCACCGGTCGCCACGAGCATGAGCGGACCCCCCAGCGCCGTGAGCTGGCCGATGGCATGTGGCTGCGCGAAGGGCGCAGGGGCAAGCCCAACTTCGAGGGCAACCTGCTGATTGTGGGAACCCCCGGCTTCGACTTCCACCATGGGTCCATCGTGATGGTGCAGCCAGCCTGGAGTGGCAACGCCGTTCTGGCCGTGGACCGCAGCTATGACCAGGAGGCCGGCATCGTGGCGGGAGAACTCCTCCTACCTGGCGAGCTGGTGCTCAGGACCGGTCAGACCTATACCATGCCCTGGATTGTCGTGACGGCCTCGGACCAGGGCCTCGACCAGGCGGCCCAGAGCCTGCACGCCTGGGAACGCAGCCTGCCCGAGCACCCAAGCCGGCAACCGGTCACCCTCAATGTCTGGGAGGCGGTCGGATTCGACCAAGACTTCGGCAGACTCAAGGAGATCGCCCAGAGGGCCGCATCCATCGGCGTCGAACGCTACGTGCTCGATGACGGCTGGTTCCACCTACGCAGGGACGACTACGCCGGCCTGGGCGATTGGTGGGTGGCCCAGGACGTCTGGCCCCAAGGATTGAAGCCCCTGGCCGACTACGTCCATGGACTGGGCATGCAATTCGGCCTCTGGTTCGAGCCGGAAATGGTCAACCAGGATTCCGACCTCTACCGGGAGCACCCCGAATGGATCATGCAGGCCTCAGCCCGCACCCCCGAACTTCAACGCCACCAACTCATGCTCGACCTCTCCAACACCCAGGCCTTCGACCATGTCTTCACCGCCATGTGCCAGGTCCTGGATGAATGCCCAGTGGACTGCATCAAGTGGGACCACAACCGGGCCCTCCTCGAGTCCGGCAGCAACCAGCGGCACGGCGCCCCGGCCGTTCACCAGCAAACCCAGGCCTACTACCGGCTCCTTGATGCCCTCCGGGAGCGCTACCCGCAGATCGAGTGGGAATCCTGCGCCAGCGGTGGCGGCCGCATTGATCCGGGGGTCATCGAGAAGGTCAAGCGCTTCTGGACCTCCGACATGACCGATGCCCTGAGCCGGCAGCAGATCCAACGTTGGACCCTGCAGACTGTGGCACCCGAATACATCGGAGCACACATCTCCCAGCCCAGCTCCCAGCAGAGCGGGCGCACCTTCAGCCTGGCCTTCCGAGCACCCACGGCCGTCTTCTTCAGCTTCGGCATCGAATGGGACATCAGCACCGCCGACAGCGGGGAGCTTGAAGAGCTGGCCAGCTGGATCAGCTGGTATAAGGAGCACCGGGACTTCCTGCACTCCGGCCTGGTCAACCGCTTCAAGCCGGCCGACCCGACCGTCTTCGCCTACGGCGTCATCGCCGAGGACCGCAGCCGGGCCCTCGTGGCCCAGGGGCAGTACGAGGAAAGCGACAGCGACCGGGGATCATACCTGCGTATCCCCGGCCTGCTGGACCAAGGCCAGTACCGACTGCGCTGGACCGGCCCTGAACCCGCACGCGCGGCCGAGGAAGTGATGGATCCATACGGTCCGCTGGGCCAGCAGCTGGTCTCCGGCAGGTACCTGGCCACCGTTGGCATCCGCATTCCCCGCTGCATGCCCGAAACAATGCGTCTTATCGACATAGAGCTCCAGTAGGCAACCATGGCAGTCATCTCGCAAGCGCTTAGCGAACCAGACCTCATCCGCATCGTCACCGAGGCGGGAACCTTCGACAGCACCACTGGGGGCTACCAGCACGCGGACATCCGGCTGCGTTGCCAGTCGACCGCAGCCGGCAGCCTCCGGGTCAGCCTGCAGGCCGACCAGACGCCGGTCAGCATGGTGACCCTGCGCTGGGAGAGGCCCATGCCCAAGGAGGGCAGGTACCTGGCCGACGAATGGGAGCGGGGCTATGGGACCATGGGTTTCCGGGGCCTGGTACCCAACCGGATCATGCCCTGGTACTTTGCCCACGTGGCCGGGGGCCGCACCAGCGCTTACGGTGTCAAGGTCCGGCCTGATGCCATGTGCTTCTGGCAGGTCGACAGCAGTGGCATCACCCTCAACATGGACGTGCGCAGCGGTGGCCGGGGCGTGATTCTGGCCGGTGGCACACTGAAGCTGGCCGAGGTGCTGGCGCTCGCCTATGAGGAGGTCGACTCCTTCGAGGCCATACGGAGCTTCTGCGCGGCGCTCTGCACCGATCCCCTCTGCGCCGGGGGGCCGGTCTATGGCAGCAACAACTGGTACTACGCCTACGGGCAGAGCAGCCAGGCCGAGACGCTGGCCGATGCCGACTACCTGGCCCAGCTGTCTGAAGGCAACGCCGTTCGGCCCTTCCTGGTCCTGGACGACTGCTGGCAGGAGGACCGCAGGAGCGACTACAACGGCGGCCCCTGGCGGCAGGGCAACGATGACTTCCCTTCCATGAGAGCCCTGGCTCAAGGCATCAGCGCCAGGGGCGTGCGGCCCGGAATCTGGGCCAGGCTGCTGCTTGACGAGAGTGCGGCGATCCCCGACGAATGGCGGCTGGCCCACACCGGCTGTCTGGACCCCACCCACCCGGATGCCCTGGCCCATATCGCCGCTGATGTGGAGCGGTTCTGCGCCTGGGGCTATGAGCTGATCAAGCATGACTTCTCGACCCTGGACCTCTTCGGCCGTTACGGCTGGGAGATGAACCCACTGGTCACGCAAGGGGGATGGCACTTCCATGACCGGTCGCGCACCAGCGCCCAGGTGGTCAAGGACCTCTACCGGACCATACTTGAAAGGGCCCAGCCATACGGAACGTTGATCTTGGGCTGCGACACCATAGGCCATCTGGGTGCCGGACTCATGCACATTGATCGGGTGGGCGACGACACCAGTGGCGTCAGTTGGGAACGGACCCGCTGCAACGGCATCAACACCCTGGCTTTCAGGCTGCCGCAGCACGGCACCTTCTTTGACATCGATGCTGATTGCATCGGTATATCCAGCAGCATCGACTGGCAACTCAACCGGCAGTGGTCCGACCTCCTGGCCCGAAGCGGAACACCCTACTTCTTCTCGGCCAGGGCCCATTCGGTGCCGGCGGAGGTCGAGGGGCAACTGCGGGTCGACCTAGGCAGGGCGGCCCGGCCTCAGGGCATATCCAAGCCGCTGGACTGGGAACTGACCGACTGCCCGGAAGACTGGGAGTCAGACGGTGAACGCCGACACTATAGCTGGTATGGCAGGGCCGGAATCGAGTTTGCCTGGCATAGCAACAGGAGCATGCCCATGCTGTCCATCATCGACGAGTAGGCGTGTGGGCTGGCTTCTATGTGGGCTGGCCCTTAGAAGGAGAGGACCTCGACCTTGCCGGTGGACATCTGGTAGCGGGCCCCGACCAGCTGTAGCTCCTGGCGGCTTAGGGCCTCCTGGATGATGGGAGAACGGGTGACCAGGGCCTCGATGCTGGCGGCCACATGGACCTGCTCGATCTCTGAGGCGGTATGCAGACCAGCTGCCTTGGCCTGTAGGACGGAGGCCCCCACCGATTGCAGGATTGTGGACCCCGACTGGGCCAGGGCCTGGGCGATGGCCTCGTCCTCCCACAGGGAGTCGCTGTCGGGAACGTCGCCGCCGTCATTGTGGGCTGCCGTCTCCCTGGCCAGACGGCCCAACTCCTCGATGCTGCTGGCTACAGCCCCGCAGCCCTCGTGTCCCATGACCACAAGCAGGCTGACCTGCAGGTCCGTCACGGCGTATTCCAGGGAGGCAATCACGGCATCGTCGAGCATCTGCCCAGCTGTACGGACCGTGAAGAGGTCGCCCAGGCCCTGGTCGAAGATGATCTCCGGAGGCACCCGGGAATCCGAGCAGGCCAGCACGGCCGTATCAGGTTGCTGCCGGTCCAGCAGCGATTCACGGGTCCCCCGGTCCTGCCAGGGGTGCTCCGCCTTCCCCTCGGCAAAGCGCCGGTTCCCTGCCAGCATACGGCTCCAAGTGGCATTGGCTGTGGACTCCTGGTCGGAGCCCCTCCTTCGATCATCCTGACCCTGCCCCCGGTCTTGACCCATCATTCCAACCCCTTCGTCCTACACGCCTGGTCCGATTCCCGTCATGCTTACCTACATCCTACTGGGCTTCACACTGGGTAATCACCGTATTCCCACCAGTGCCACTGTGCTGGCTGGATGCATATGGTATGGGTGAGCAGTGAGGAGGTGAGCACTGCTCCTCCAACCTCGATTGTGACGAGGGACACAAAACTCCCCGGTGACTCATCTTTGTCTTTGGGATAGCATGACTTCGTAGAGCCTTGGAAGATGGCTCGCCTGGGCCAAGCGTGGTTTGCGGCTGTGGGCGGGCAGACACCAGGCTGGATACGGTCATGGTGACCTATGGCCGTAGGCCGACACACAAGCGCAAAGAGGTAACGAGGTAACCATGACACTGCTTCAGCACGAACTGACCGATTTCACCACTCAGGCATTTCAAGACAACGCCTTCCACGAGGTAAGCAAGAAGGACCTGCTGGGTCACTGGTCCCTGCTCTTCTTCTACCCGGCTGATTTCACCTTCGTCTGCCCCACCGAGCTTGAGGACCTGGCCACCCGCTACGAGGACTTCAAGAAGGCCGGTTGCGAGATCTACTCCGTCTCCTGCGACACCGAGTTCGTCCACAAGGCCTGGCACGAGGCCAACGACAAGATCAACAAGATTCAGTACCCCATGCTGGCCGACCCGACCGCCACCCTGGCCAAGGATCTGGACACCTACAACGAGGCCGAGGGCAAGGCCGAACGCGGCGACTTCATCATCAGCCCCGAGGGCAAGGTCGTGGCCTATGAGGTCATCTCCTCCAACGTGGGCCGCAATGCCGACGAGATCCTGCGCCGGGTCCAGGCCTCCCAGTTCGTCCACGAGCACGGCGATCAGGTCTGCCCCGCCAAGTGGACCCCCGGCGAGGAGACCATCGCCCCCAGCCTGGACCTGGTCGGCCAACTGTAAAGCGAAGGGCTTGAGCGGTTTCAGGACTGACGGTACGGAGCCCGCTACCGCTTGAGACCGACCCTCCCCTCGGCTGGTACATGGCATAGAGGGGCACCGATGGTGCACTGGTCCAAGTTCTGGTCCAGCCCAGCCCTTCCGAAGCAGTCGGGAGGGCTGTTTCATGTGGCGCCGGCGGCTGTTGGCGCCGGTCGTCTCCTTGCCTTGGGCAGCTGCGTGACTTCGGCAGCGGCCGACCGGCAAGCCCTGGCGGCCTGGCCAGGGCTAAGCGTGTGGTTCGGGCCCGGAGCCCGGCAGTGATGGGTATGAATGGAGTGTTATGCAGCAGCAGGATGATTTGTACGATGTGGTGGTCGTCGGTGGCGGACCCGCAGGTCTGACAGCCGGACTCTACCTGGCCCGCGCCCGCTACCGGGTGCTGATTCTCGAAAAGGCGGACTTCGGCGGCCAGATCACCATCACCGCCGAGGTGGTCAATTACCCTGGGGTCGCCACGACCGACGGCAAGAAGCTGACCGCCACCATGCGCCAGCAGGCCCAGGACTTCGGCGCCGAGTTCAAGACCGCCGAAGCGACCGGCTTCGAGGTCGACGGTGACATCAAGACCGTCCACACCAACCGTGGCGACATCAGGACCTTCGGCATTCTGTTGGCGACCGGTGCCACCCCCCGCAAGATCGGCTTCGAGGGCGAGGAGGAGTACGCCGGCCGTGGCGTGGCCTACTGTGCCACCTGCGATGGCGAGTTCTTCAGCGGCAAGGAGGTCCTGGTGGTGGGCGGTGGGTTCGCCGCGGCCGAGGAGTCGGTATTCCTGACCAAGTACGCCAGCAAGGTCACCGTGCTGGTGCGCGAGGATGACTTCACCTGTGATGGGGCCGTTGCCACCGAGGCCAAGAACAACGAGAAGATCGACATTCTCTACCAGACCGAGCTCAAGGCCGTATCCGCCGGCCAGGGCGGTCTGACCGAGGCAACCCTGCTGGACAGGACCACTGGCCAGACCCGCTCCTGGAAGCCCGCGGACGGCGGCTCCTTCGGTGTCTTCGTCTTTGCCGGCTACGTGCCGCAGACCCAGGATGTCAAGGACCTGGTCGATCTGGATCCCTACGGCTACGTGAAGACCCACGGCTACCTGGAGACCTCGGTTCCCGGAATCTACGCCGCCGGCGACCTGCGCGAGAAGAACCTGCGCCAGGTGGTCACAGCCACGGCCGATGGTGCCATTGCGGCCGTTGAGTTGGAACGTTACGCCTCGGAGATGAGCAAAAAGACCGGCCTGCTGCCGCCCCGCCCCACCGAGTCCGCCTATGAGCAGGCCGAGGCCAAGGCCGCTGCGTCAGCCGCCGCCGAGGGGACCTCTCCGGCTCCTGCCGCTACTCCCGCAGCCGCCGCTGGCTCTGCTGGCTCAGGCTTCTTCGACGACTCCATCAAGCAGCAGCTCAATGTGGTCTTTGGCAAGATGGCCCAGCCCCTGGTCCTGCAACTGGACCTGGACGGCAGCGCCCTGTCCGCCGAGCTCAAGACCTTCATCACGGAGCTGGTCTCCCTATCCAACGGCAAGCTGGGCCTGGTCATCAACCAGGATGAGGGTGACCCGGCGGTCTTCGACCCGGCTGCACCCCTGCCCGATGCCCGCCCCTGCGTGCGCATCTGCAAGGCCGACGCCTCAGGCAAGCCGGTCCCCACCGGCCTGGCCTTCCACGGTGTCCCCTCCGGCCACGAGTTCAACTCCTTCGTCCTGGCCCTCTACAATGCCGCCGGCCCAGGCCAGGCTGTGGACGCGGACACCAGCCAGCGGATCGGCCAGATCGACCAGCCGGTCGATGTCATGCTCCTGGTCTCCCTGACCTGCACCATGTGCCCCACCACGGTCCTCTCCTCCCAGCGGATCGCCGCCGAGAACCCTCAGGTGCGCGCCGAGGCCTACGACGTCTCGCGCTACCCTGATCTCAAGGACCAGTACGGCGTCATGAGTGTCCCCTGCATTGTCATCAGCAAGCCCGGCGCCGAGGGGCAGCCCGCCGCCCAGAAGGTCGAGTTCGGCAAGAAGTCCGTCCCTGAAATGCTCGACCTCATAGCCCAGGCCTGACCTCCCTCCTCCAGCCCAGCCCACGCATCCGGTCCGCGCGGAGATACCGCCATGCAGAACCCCTGAATGGCACTTTGGCCGCAGCGGCGGATGACGGGGCCGCTGCTGAACCACTGGGACTCTGCCGAATGATGGAAGCACCTTCCGTAACCCTCCCCTCCCTCTCGTCGTGGGGGGGGGGGGTGCGTTGTTTATGGCTATCAATAGTTAGCTCACAGAGAATGTGAGAAGGAGTTTCTATGAGGAAATATTCGATACAGGGTTGGTTGGCTGGAGTGACCGGCCTGCTCGTCACGGGGTGCATGGTCTTTGGTATGGCCGGCACCGCCAGCGCGGTTGAGGACACCTCGACAAGCCAGACATCCCAGGAGTCCGCACAGGCTCAGCCGCAGATCAAAGTTGCAGCTCAGGATGGTGGCAAGGCCGATGC
Source organism: Bifidobacterium aemilianum (assembly GCF_003315635.1). Classification (GTDB taxonomy): domain Bacteria; phylum Actinomycetota; class Actinomycetes; order Actinomycetales; family Bifidobacteriaceae; genus Bifidobacterium; species Bifidobacterium aemilianum. Next base: position 59,674 of record NZ_PDCG01000003.1, read on the forward strand.
GGCCCAGTCCGGCAAAGAGGATGCCACGCTGACCCCTGCTGGCAAAGATATCGCTGTTCCCAACAATGGCAAATCAGAGAGCAAGGACCCAACCAATGACAAGGTTGATACCAAACTCAACGCGGGTCAGCTAAGTAAGTCTGTTGCCCCCGATGCCCCACTGGGTAATGCGCCTCACTACACGTATGATGTTCCCAATATCTCCAATCCCAGCGTCTCCGAAATAGGCGCTCATTCAGTGAAAATCACTTTTGATTATTCAATTATCAGAGGCGATGGGAGCTGGCCAATTAGGGATATGGTTGCCATGCTGAAATTCCAGCGGGTTAGGAGTATCACGCCGCTTAAGCCCATTGATAAGATCGTGGATTACTACTTGGAGGATCAGGGGGCCATAGGCTACGACAAGAATCTGGGAATCAGCGACAACAAACTGACTCAGCAGGATTACTCCAGAAATTATGGTTCGAATAGCAATACCTTGACTGATGATAAAGGAAACGTATTGGGAACATTTGAAGCCCAGGACTTTGTCCGTTGGGAAGAGGATACATGGGCTCAGGGAAGTCACCCTGAATCAGGTTCCATGTCCCTCACCCTCATTGGCGTGGATCCCAATACATTGTATTCCGGCGCAGGCTACACCGTTGGCGGGCATGACTATAGCGATAGCCAATATGGGGTGCTCTGGGCCAAAACCCAGGAATTGGGCAAAACCAGTATGGGACAACAGACCCCTGTTAATATGACCCGTATTGTGGTCGGAGTCAACATGAAGTCGGATGGCGGCCCCCTATATCAAGCATCATTGGTGCCGGTTCCTGCCTTCAAGACCATTTCCGAGCCTCAATCGGTAGCTGAGGGTGAGTTGAACACTGGCAATGCGGGGGATATGAAGCCCGGAGACGTACAGGCCAATGGTTCTTCGCGCTTCTATATCAATTCCTTGAAGGAAGCCTGCAAGGCCAAAGTAGATAATAATGAAAACTGCTTCTGGTATTCCTATATCTATTCGACGCCGCAAAAGCTGACCGGTCCTGATGGTGCTCCCTACACGGCCATCAAGAAGGATGAGCAGGGTCGCTATTACTTCGATGCCTTCATCCCCTCCTCACTCACTGGCGACCACAAGGTTGCCCTGCTAGATGACCAGGGCCAGGTTCAGGCTTGGACTCCAGTGACTTTGGGAGAAACACAAGGTCAGACCTCTCCCGCTGCTGTCGCGTCTCATGGCGCTGCCTCCGGTCGTCCTGCAGGTGGAGCTGGTGGCTCTGCTCCGGCTGGTGACCCCGTGGCCGACCCCGGATCCGGTGAAATGGCTCATACCGGTGTGAATGTTGCAGTGGTCGCTGGTACTGCCCTGGCTCTGATGGCCGCTGGTGCTAGTTTGGGCTTCGTCCGCCGTTTCACCAAGGTCTGATGCCCGATGACCTGCTTCGGTTAGATGAGTACGACTGACCCGAAGGGTCGGTCGGTGATTGGCCGGTAGATTAGCAAAGCCTTTCTCCCCTTATGTAGTGGGGCGAGAAAGGCTTTGCTTGTTTTCGGCAACGGCTACCAGATTCAGAAGCAGAGGATATGGCAGCAACATATGGTCGGCTGTGCTGTTTGGCTGAAGAGGGCTGTCCTCTGCCTTGAGTGATATCGGGTTGGCCAGCGTGGTTTGAGCGGCCGCTGGTGTGTTCGCCCGGCTGGGTTCCCTACCTCTGTGAAAACCCTGGCTACTTTGACGATGTCGGTATCCTGGCAGCTTTGCTGCCCTGGCCACTTGGTCAGACAATAGTGCTGGCATTGCCGCGCGTCAGATAGGGAGGTGCCCTGGTCTTGGCGGAAATTCCACCGCCAAGACCAGGGCACCTTCAAGCTGTGGCCAGATTGCTTTCATGGCAATGGCCATTACCTTTCTAGCCTTTCATACGGGTCATCAGCCGGTGTTCTGGAGGCCGGCGGCGACTCCGGAGACGGTGCAGAGGATCAGGTAGATGAAGCCGGCCTGCTGGTCCTTGCTGAGCTCCTCCTTGTCGACCTTCTTGCGCAGGGAGCGCAGGGCCAGCACCTGGGTGATGGAGAGGGCGTCCACATAGGGAGAGCGGATGCGGATGGCCCGGCCCAGCACATGCCTGTGCTGCAAGGGCCACTCGTCATCGACGATCTTCAACACCCACTTGCGGGTAAGCTCCATCTCGGTCAGAACCTTGTCACGCAGGTCGTCCCGGTCGCCCAGGGCCAGGTACATCTTGGCGATGCGCTCGTCGGTCTTGGCCAGGGACATCTCGATGTTGTCGATGAAGGTACTGAAGAGGGGCCACTCGTGGTAGGCCTTCTGCAGGGTCTTCAGGTCGCCGAACTGCTCGCAGGCGGTGCCCAGGCCGTACCAGGCGGCCAGGTTGATGCGGGCCTGTGCCCAGGAGAAGACCCAGGGGATAGTCCGCAGGTCGTCCAGGGACTTGGCTCCCAGGCCGCGCTTGGCTGGCCGCGAACCGATGGGCAGGAGTCCGACTTCGGTCAGGGGCGTGACGGTGGAGAACCAGGGGGTGAAGTCCGGCGTATTGAGCAGGTCCAGGAAGCGCTGGTGGGCCGCTTCGTCCAGCTTGCCGGCCATATCCGCATACTCTCGGGTCATGTCGGTGTTGGTCTTCTCCACGCTGGGCGCCGACTGGAGGAGGGTGGCCGCAGCCACCGATTCCACATGCCGGATGGCCAGGATCGGGTTGCCATAGCGGGCGAAGATGACCTCTCCCTGCTCGGTGAGCTTGAAGCGGCAGTTGACGGAACCGACGGGCTGGGCCAGCACCGCGCGGTTGGCCGGCCCGCCTCCGCGCCCGACGGCACCGCCGCGGCCATGGAAGAGGGTCAGGTCTATGCCGTGCTGGTCGGCCCAGGTGGCGATCCGCTCCTGGGCGGAGTGGAGGGCCAGGGTGGCCGAGGTGGGGCCGGCGTCCTTGGAGGAGTCGGAGTAGCCCAGCATGACCTCCATCTTGTTGCCGGTGGCCTTCAGCCGCTCTTGGACCTCGGGGATCTTGATGATGTCCTCCAGCACGTCCACGCAGTTCTGCAGGTCCTCCAGCTGCTCGAAGAGGGGGATGACGTCGATGGTGGGGACTTCCTCGGAATGGGCGAAAGCCAGGCGGTTGAGCTCATAGACATCGCGCACGTTCTGGGCCGACTTGGTGAAGGAGATGATGTAGCGGCGGGCGGCCTTGGGGCCTTGCCTGCGCTGGATGGCTCCCAGGGCCCGGAAGGTGTCCAGAACCTCGCGGGTCATGGGTTGCAGTTCGCCGCGCTCACTGTGTAGGCCGTGCTCACGGATGTCTTCCAAGGCCCGGCGGTGGACCACTGAGTGCTGACGGAACTCCATCTCGACCAGATGGAAGCCGAAGGTCTGCGCCTGCCAGATTAGGTCCTGGAGGGCGCCATAGGCCACGCGTCGTGCCCCGGCGGCTGCCAGGGAGCGCTGGACGGTTTGCAGGTCCTCGATGTACTCGTCGCAGTTTCTGTACATCAGGTCCGCGTCCCGGGCGATGGTGAAGTGGAGGCGGTCGGCGATTACCAAGAGCACGGCCCGGTGGAGCTCGCTGGTGGAGATCAGGGATGCCTTTTCGGTCAGGCGCTCGCTCATCTCCTGCTGGCGACCCCAGAGGTTGAGGAGTTCGTCGCTGGGCGGGGTGGTGCCGGACTCGACGGTTAGGTTGCGGCCGGCATGCCTGGTGGCCTCCTCCAGGGCTCCGATGGCGTGGTCACTGAACTTTCGGGCCACCTGGCGGCTGACCTTGGCGGTCACGTTGGGGTTGCCGTCACGGTCGGAGCCAATCCAGCTGCCGGGTTTGAAGAAGGCCGGGCAGACCGGTTCGACCAGTCCCGCCTTGTCGCCCAGCATCCAGTCGTCGAAGCGACGGTAGACCTTGGGAATGGTGGTGAAGAGCGTGTTGTCGAAGATGTCGAGGATGGTGTCGGCCTCCTCAACGGGTGTCGGCTTCTTCATGGCGATGGGGGAGGTGCGGAAGAGGGCGTCGATCTCGGCATAGAGTCGGCGGTAGTTCTCCTTCTTGTCGGACCCTCCCAGGAGCTTGCTGACACTGAGCAGGTCGGAGATGCGGCGGATCTTGCCCTCAACGGCCTTGCGCCGCGCCTCGGTGGGGTGGGCGGTGAAGACCGGGTGGAATTCCAGACGGTCCAGGAGCTTCCTGGCTTCATCGGCGCCCATCTCCTCAGTGAGCTGGTGGTAGGCGCGGGTCATCTCGTTGACCGGATCGGTCGGCTGGTCCTCGCCCACCTTGGATTCGCGCTGGTGGAGGACCTCGACCCGGTAGTTCTCCTCGCAGAGGTTGGCCAGGTGGAAGTAGGTGGCGAAGGCCCGTGCCAGAAGCTGGGCGTCCGGCAGCTTCATGGCGTCGATGGTCTTGACGGCCCGTCCCAGGCCGTTGTCGCGGTTGTCGGAGACCTCGGCGGCTTCATCGTAGTGCTCGGCGCTCGCCTCGACCACGTCCTTGCGGACAGTGTCGAAGGTGGCCAGCAGCTTGGGGTCAAATTCGCCCAGAACATCTCGAAGAATTGTTAGGCACAAATCCATGTCGTGCCTCAGGGATTCGGGGAGTTCGTGCTCCTCCGGTCCGCTGGTTCCCAGACCCGATGTGACCATCGTCGCGTCGGCCGGGTCAATATGGTTGCTTACAGTCATAGGACCTCCTCAGGTTCAATCTCCGGTTGTTCGGTCTGCCAGTCCTTCGCGGCTCCTCCGCGATTGTGGTGGCTGGTTGTTGCGAACCCAAAGCCTTCGATTCAACAGGTGCAGTCACATTCTATGTCGGCAAAGTTACCAATGGCGACATTCTGATTGCGGACTGGACTGTTTCACGTGAAACAGTCGGTGCTGCTGCCTTGGGCGGGCCGGCCTGGAAGGGGCAGGGCCTGCGCTAGAACTGAAGTATGACCTCCATTGACAAGACAGAAGAGCGGCAGCATAATGCGGACAAACCCAAGTCCTTCCATACCCATGCCGTCCCCTTGAATATGGACGACATCCAGCAGGACTGGGACGAGCCAATCGTCGATGCCTGTCTGGCGGCCAAGAGCTCGGTGATTATGCGGGTCGGTGCCCTGGATCTTGGGTCCGGCACGGGTTCCTTCCGCGTGCGCGAGATGATGAACCGGATCGCCTACCCCCTGGGTGTGCACGTGCGGGCCGAGGTCAACCTCACCGACATTGAAGCCTCCTGCACCGATGGCTCCGATAGGCTGACCGAAGTCGTGGACCTGCCGACCACCGGCGTCAACACCGAGCGAATCTGGCTTCTGGAGCACTTCGCGGACTGGTTCAATGTCAACCTGGGTGCCGACTCCCTCTACCATGCCAAGGCAACCGTGTCACAGGAATTGGTCGAGTACCTGGGCAACCCCACATCCCGGCATTCGGCCCTGCGAGCCGTGAAGCAGGCCCGCCGCTCCCAGGAATCACAGGAGGGGGCCCGCCAGGGGGGCCAATCGGCAGGGGGCCGGACCCTTGACCAGGCGGCGGATCAAGGACCCCAGGAGGCCGTAGTGGACCAGCTGGCCCAGGAGGTCACTGATGCCAAGGCCGCGGCCCGTGGGTGCGAGCCAGGGCAGGCCACGGCCGAAGACAAGGCCAAGGTCTCGGCCGCCCTCACCTCACTCACCCGTACAGCCAACCAAGGCAACCGCCTGACCGTCGGCCAGGCCCACCGGCATCTGGACTTGATCGAGAGCCGCAAGCCCCTGTACTCCCCCTGGTTCTCCGGCCTGGCCTCGGCCCTGGCCTGCGCGGCCTTCGTCTTCCTCCTGGGCGGCGGCCCCTACGACATGGTCGGGGCCTTTGTGGGGGCTGGGTTGGGCCAGTGGCTGCGCCGCCGGATGTTCGCCCACCATCTCAACCAGTTCTTCGTCACCTTCGTGTGTGTGGCGGTGGCCGCCCTGGCCTGCGTGGGAACGTTGCGCCTAATCGGCCTCTTCAACCCGGTGGCCCTCCAGCATGACACGGCCTATATCGGGGCCATGCTCTTCGTCATCCCCGGCTTCCCATTGATCACCGGCGGCCTCGACATCGCCAAGCTGGACTTCCCCTCAGGCATCCAACGCTGCTGCTACACGCTGGCCATCATCCTTATGGCCACCCTGGCCGGCTGGATGGTGGCCTATCTGGTCAGGTTGAACCCCCAGGGATTCGAGCCCATGGGCCTAGACCCCTGGCTTAACGCCGGTCTGAGGATGCTGGCGGCCTTCGTTGGTGTCTGGGGCTTCTCGGTGCTCTTCAACTCACCCCAGCGCATGTGCTGTACGGCGGCGGTGATCGGCGCCATCACCGACACCCTGCGCCTGACCATGACCGATTGCGGCATGCCCCCCGAAGCCGCGGCCTTTCTGGGGGCCCTGCTGGCCGGGCTCCTGGCCACCGCCTGGCGGTCCTCCGTCCGGCACGGCTTCCTGCCGCCCCACCTGGGCTACCCCCGCATCTGCCTGACCGTGCCCTCAATCGTCATCATGGTGCCGGGGCTCTATATGTACCAGGCCATGTTCCACCTGGGCCAGTTCGACATTCTGCGCGCCCTTGACTGGGGCTTCCGCGCTTTCATGGTCATCGTCTGCCTGCCCATCGGTCTGGCCATGGCCCGGGTCATCACCGACAAGGCCTGGCGCTACGACGTCTGAACCTGGATGGCTGGCCTGTCCGAAAGGGGGAGGCTCTCCCACGGTGATGTCACCAGGCTCGCCTGGATAGAGACCTGCCAAGCGGCTTGCTTCCAGCGGTCTAGGGTCTTGTCGCAGACGGTGTATCATCCACCTTCGGTTCGCACTGCCTTAGTGCTTCCTTCGGTTGGTGTGCTTCAGTAGCGCATGCCCATGGCCTCGCGGACCTGCTCCAGGGTCTCCTCGGCAATGGCGTTGGCCTTGCGGTTACCCTCGTGGAGAATGTCACGCACCGAATCCATGTCCTTGGCCAGCTCGGCCCGGCGCTCGCGGTGGGGGGCCAGGAAGTCGTTGACGGAGCTGATGACATACTGCTTCAGGGCGCCGGCCCCGGAGTCACCGATCTCCTCGGCGATGTCGGCCGGGTCGCGCCCGGTCACCAGGCCGGCGGTGGTCAGCAGGGCCGAGACCTGCGGGCGGTTGACCGGGTCGAAGCTGATGGTCCGCTCGGAATCGGTCGGGCTCTTCTTGATCAGCTTGGCCGTCTCCTCGGCGGTGGCGCTCAGCATGATCGAATTGCCGTAGGACTTGCTCATCTTGCGCCCGTCCAAGCCCGGAATCTCAGGGGATTCAGACAGAATCGCCGCCGGCTCCGGGAAGACAGGGTTCTTCTTGGTATAGCGGTCGTTGAAACGGCGGGCGATGGTTCGGGTCAGCTCCACATGGGGCAGGTTGTCTTTGCCGATCGGCACCACATTGGCCTTGCAGAAGAGAATGTCGCAGGCCTGGTGGACCGGGTAGGTCAGGAGCAGGCCGGTCAGGGCATGGCCCGAAGCCTCCATCTCGGACTTGACCGTAGGGTTGCGGTGGAGCTCGGCCTCGGTGACCAGGGACATGAAGGGCAGCATGAGCTGGTTCTCGGCCGGCACTGCGGAATGGGTGAAGATCATGGTCTTGGCCGGGTCGATGCCCGCGGCCAGGTAGTCCAGCACCAGGCCCAGCACATTGTCCTCCATGTGCTCGGTGGTGTCACGGTCGGTGATCACCTGGTAGTCGGCGATGATGATGTTGGTGTGGACACCCTTGTTCTGCATGGCCACGCGCTCGCGGATGGAACCGAAGTAGTGCCCCAGGTGGAGTCGGCCGGTCGGCCTGTCGCCGGTCAGCATGGTGAACTTGCCGGGGTTCTCCTCCAGCCTGGCCAGGGTCTTGTCGGACCGGTCCTTGGCCGCCAGGAAGCTGGCATTCAGCTCATTGCCCGCCGCTGTTACCTGCTGATCATCGCTCATGCCCTGATCCTTAGAAAAGTGTGCCCATTCAGTCAGAATATTGCTTTTATCGTAAAAGTTCGAGCAGACAAGCCTTTGGAGACGAACAGGTGGTAGGCTCTTGTGGTGATGAAACCATACTAAATACAGATTGCAGGGGGTCACATGGGCCGCGGACGTCAGAAGGCGAAACAGCAGAAAATTGCCCGTAAGCTCAAGTACCTGACTACCGATACCGACTATGACGAGTTGGCCAAGGAGCTGCGGTCTGCCGAGACAGGTGGCGGTGAAGACGACGTTTTCACAGAGATTGCCGCCGAGTTCTCTCCCGCACGGACGGTCTCCAGCAAACCTGCTGCCCCCAGTGCCGGCGTTGAGGCTGGCATGGACGCCGGCAAGAGTCCGGCCGCTTCCGCCGATAGGGACATTCCCGCCGACGATCTGGACGAATATGCCCGTTGGGCCGCCGAGGCCGCCGCCAAGGCCACGGACCAGATTCCGGTCGTCAAGAAAGCCGTCAAGCCCCGCAAGCCCATTCCCATGCCTGTTCCATCGGCCCTGCGCAAGGGTGCTGCGGCAGCTGCCACGGTTGCCGACAGTGCCCCGGCCAAGGCTGCCCCCAAGGCCGCCAGCAAGTCCGCTGCCAAGTCCACGGCTAAGACCGCCTCAACCGGCAAGACTGCCGCAAGCAAGGCCAAGCCGGCAAACAAAACTGCAACCAAGACAACCAAGGCCCCGTCCAAAACCTCTTCGAAGGCAGGCACCAAGTCTGCGGCCAAGGCCAAGGCGGCATCGACAAAAGCCGCTACAAAGACCACCCTCAAGGCAAGCGGCACCGCTAGCGACTGACGCTGCGGCCTAGAGGGGCAGTAGGTCGCTAAGGTCGTCGCGCTCGCCGACCGCGCTGATGCGACCGGCTTCCCTCTCCTCATTCCAACTGGTGATGCCGGAGGCCAGCCGAAGCCAGACCTCGGGGTCCAGCTCAATAACATCCGGTGGGGTCAGATTGTGTGGGTCCGAAGCGGGACCATCCAGAATCTTGATGGCCCCCCAGGGCGCGACCCTCACCTCAACCCCGGGTCCAGGTGCCTTGCGTTCCAAGAGAAACAGACTGTAGCGCACAGCCATGGCCCAGGTTGGCCGAGGAAGATCCGGCTCGACAGCTAAGCGCTCCGACGTATTAGCCCTCGCCGGAACCTTCTCCCGGGCCGTCTGCTGCCACAGTTCCCAAGCCGCCCGGCCCTTGCCCAAATCCGCTTCTCGTATTGCTGCCATACCCCCATTCTGCCCCGCTCTTTGGACCCTGGCGCTGTGACGTATGCCAACTCATCTGCACACAGAGGCTGTGGTGTGCGGGGTCCCCGCGCCCCGTACGCCGGTTGCCTGGGGGTTGTCAGCCCCTTGGCCATTGCTTCCGACCTCTCTCGCGCCGGTTGAGTCCGTGTCTGGTGATGGCCAGGGCCATCAGCGAGGTGAGTGCGAGTCCGGCCGTTAGGGTCCATGCTCCCAGGGGCCCGCCGGTGAGGCCCCGGGCCAGTTGGCGTGCACGGTGATGAACCAGTGTTGCTGCCAGTTGGCGTGCAGGGTGGTGTTGGCGTTGACCGGCCCGTTACTCCAGGGTCGGGTCAGGCCGGGGTCGGTGTACCAGCCCTGGAAGTTGCCGTGGTCCCATGCGGCGGGTGTGGGCGCGTTCAGGCTGCTGCCCTTGTCCATGGTCCGCTCGGCTATGGGGGCGATGTGGCCGGTGGCGGCTCCCAGGTCGAAGGTGACCTTGACGCGGTTGGTCCACTTGGCGGTCAGGACCATGGTGTGGCTGGTGTCGTCCAGCTCGTCATGGCCTATGGTGCTGCCGGTACCTGGGGTGAAGTTCCAGTGCTTGCCCTTGGCCGTCCATCAGCCGGTGAAGGTGGGCGTGGTCTCGTTGGGGTAGTTGGGCGCGCTCGGTGCTCACGGGTTGGTGGGTGAGGTCCCGTAGGCCACGGTCTGGTCGGCGGGTGGTGTGGCGGGGCTGCCGGGGTTGGCGAAGCGCACGGTGTACTGGTCGGCGGCCCATTGGGCCTTGATGGTCATGGGTTCGGCGACCGGGTCGGTCAGGATGTTCCAGGGGGTCTGGCCTCCTTGGGTGGTCTTGGCCCAGGCTGGTGTGCCTAGGTGGTGGCCTTCCTTGCTGGTCAGGATGGGTCCAACGGGCTCCCCCTCGTGCACGGTGCGGCTGGTGGGTCCGGTGTCTCCCGAGGTGTCGATGGTCACCAGGTGCATGATGGGCGCCCACTGGCCGTACAGGGTGATGTCGGAGGTGAGCTTGGTGTTGTAGTCCCATTTGGTGCCGCAGGTGGGTGCGGTCCACCATCCGGTGAAGGTGTAGTGTTCCCTGACAGGGTCGGGCGATGGCCTGGTGGCGTACTCGTCGAGTGGATGCTGCTCTCAGGAGGCCTGCCCGTTGCCTGGCGCATAGGTCACCTTGTACTTATACACATTCTGGGTGATGGTACCCGAGAAGATCATGCTGCCCCAGCCGCCAGCGGGGGTGATGCCTGCCCCGGTACCTTGGGAACGGAAGCCGAAGGTGTAGGTGCCTGCTTCTCGTCTGGGCCAGTTCATGGTTCCGGCGCCAGCAGGTATAGCTAAGTCTTGTCCCATGACGGTGTCCATAGGCCACATGATTTGTTCATAGCGATAGGGGTTGCCGTCTTGGTTCTTCCAAATGGTGCCAGGGATGAGGGGTGAGGGAGCCGGTGCTATGCCGCCGCGTGCGGTGCCTCCGACAAGGGTGTTGGGTGTGGTGCCACTGCTTGGGGTCACGAACTCTGTTGTGTAGTTGCCATAGTCGTATTTCCAAGTGGCGGGACCCAAAATCACGGGTTGACTCAGGTCGATCCGCAGGTCGGGCATGGTGATCTGCTGGCCCGAGGCATCAAAGTAGGACAGGGATGGCAGCAATGGGTCGGTGTGTACGTAGTAGCCCATGTTGCCCAGGGGATTCAGGTTGGTGATCCTGTTGTGGTCCAGCCACAGTTTGGCCAGCTTGGTCAGGCTGCCGGTGCCTAGGGGTGTCACGTCGTTGATCTGGTTGGATCCCAGGTCCAGGCTGGTCAGGTTGGTGAACCGTTGGAGGCCTTGAAGGTGGTGATGTTCTTGTTGTTGAGGTTCAGGGTGGTGGTGTTGGTGATGTCCGTGGTGGTCAGGGTCTGGGCCACGTTGGTGTTGCCGTGCAGGGCTTGGGCCATGGCTTTGGCGAGGTTGGTGTCGGGGAAGCAGTTGCTGATGGGGCTGGAGTCCGGCATGCACCCGATTCGGGGTTGGAGCAGGTTTGCGCGTGCCAGCCAGGGCTGGTCTGGGGTGGACTGCCAGGTCGGGGCGGTCCTGGCTCCGGGCAGGAGAGAGTTGGCGGTGTCGCTCTTGGGTGCCCCATCCGTCTTGGGTGAATCACCTGTCTTGGGGGCCGGGGGGTCCTGGGTGGGTGGTTCCGATGGGGTTTGTGGGGCCTGCGCTGGTGGTGCGGGTTTGGCTTGGTCTGTTGGTGTTGGGTTCGTCGTTGAACTCAGGGGTTTGGCCTGGTTGTTGTCGTTGACCGGTCTGGCCGTGGAGGGGTGGTTGGTTGTGTCAGAAATCCCTACGGGGGGGGGGGGTCACATTTGCTGCGTTGGCCAAACCGGTCACCAGCGCGATGGTGACGATGGCCGCACGGCGGAGAAGAATGCTCAACATGTGTCCTTGGTGTCCTTTTAGTCCTGTGGGCCCGGACCCGGCTGCGCCCCGTGCGGCTGTGGCCCCCCATCCTGTGGGGTGGGTGCGCCGGCGTGGGGTCTGGCAGACCATGGGTGTGGCCCGAAACGCCTGGCGTGCCGGTTCGGTTCCCCTATGATACCGGACCTGACGCGAGGCTCCTCTATCTTGCAATGCCCATCAGCATAGCACCCCAGCCTGAACGCGAATGAACGCATACGGTCGCAGCAGGGTGCCCGCCTGCCCGGAATCACCAACCCCCTTGGCCCCTTCTGCTGCTAGCCTTGGGAGACGTTAAGCATCCACCAGGAGCCTTGGGGGAACCGGCGGCAGCAGGGCTGGCCACCGCCCTCGGGCCGCTATGGAAGGCATCCGTCGAAGGGAAGTTACCATGACCGAGCAGACCGCGCCCCATTCGCCGATCAGCGCAGAGCAGTTCGCCGAGCAGATCCGACAGGAGCTGGAATACAGCCAGGGTGTCCGGCCCGAGCAGGCCACTGCGGCGGATGTCTACGTGGCCACCAGCCTGGCGGTCCGCAAGCAGCTCATGGACTCCTGGATGCGCACCCAGCAGGACATTGTCCAGGGCAAGACCAAGGCTGTAGGCTACCTGTCCGCTGAGTTCCTGATGGGCAAGCAGCTGCGCAACGCCCTGCTCTCCGCCGGTCTGACCGACCAGTTCGAGCAGGCTGTGACCCAACTGGGCTTCGATATCCAAGCCGTCATTGACGCCGAGGTCGAGCCTGGCCTGGGCAACGGTGGCCTGGGCCGTCTGGCCGCCTGCTATATCGACTCCATGGCCTCCCTGGCCGTGCCCGCCTTCGGCTACGGCATCCAGTACCGCTACGGCATCTTCAAGCAGGAGTTCGATGCCCAGGGCCGGCAGGTTGAGCGGCCCGACTACTGGCTCGACAACGAGGAGCCCTGGGGGCACGTCGACTACAACCGCTCCCAGCGGGTCAGCTTCGGCGGCAAGGTCGTCGAAGAGAACGGCCACAAGGTCTGGAAGCCGGCCTGGTCCGTCCGGGCCGTGCCGGTCGACTACCTGGTGCCGGGGTATGCCTCCGGCCGTGTCAACACCCTGCGCCTGTGGTCGGCCAAGAGCTATGACGAGTTCGACCTGCTGACCTTCAACAACTCCCAGTACCTGGACGCGGTGCGCCCCCAGGTTAAGGCTGAGAACATCTCCAAAATCCTCTACCCCGAGGATTCCACACCCCAGGGCAAGTCCCTGCGCCTGGAGCAGCAGTACTTCTTCGTCTCCGCCTCCATCCACGACGCCATCCGGGTCTTCTACCCCGGCCAGGACCAGCCGGACCTCACCTCCTTCCCCGACAAGATCTGCTTCCAGCTCAACGACACCCATCCGGTCATCGGTATCCCCGAACTCATGCGGGTGCTGATCGACGAGTACGGCTACGACTGGAATGCGGCCTGGTCCATCACCACCCGCACCTTCAACTACACCTGCCACACCCTCCTGCCCGAGGCCTTGGAGGTCTGGCCGGCCAAGCTGATTGGCGAGCTGCTGCCCCGCCACCTGCAGATCATTCAGCAGATCGACCGGCACTTCCTGGCCGAGCTGGAGGGCAAGGTCGCTGACCCCCAGCAGATCGAGCGCATGCGGATCATCAGCACCGGCGAGGACCCCCAGGTGCGCATGGCCTACCTGGCGACCGTGGCCGGCGAGCACGTCAACGGCGTGGCCGAGCTCCACTCCCAGCTCCTCAAGGATGTCACCCTTCACGACTTCTCCCTGGTCTACCCAGGCAAGTTCACCAACGTGACCAACGGCGTGACCCCCCGCCGCTTCATCAAACTGGCCAACCCCCGTCTCTCGGCGCTAATCACCGAGGGCCTGGGCACCGACCGCTGGTTGAGCGACCTGAGCCTTCTGGAGGGCCTCAGGCCCCTGGCCCAGGACGACGGGTTTGTGGGCAGGTTCGCCCAGGTCAAGCGGGACAACAAGGCCGACTTTGCCGCTTTTGCCAAGCGGGAGTATGGCTTCGACCTGAACCCCGATACCATGTTCGACTCCATGGTCAAGCGCCTGCACGAGTACAAGCGCCAAAGCCTGAAGATTCTGGCTGTCATCGCCGACTATGCCGACATCAAGTCCGGCAGGGTCTCCGCCGACGACCTGCTGCCCCGCACGGTCCTCTTCGGTGCCAAGGCCGCCCCCGGTTACAGGATGGCCAAGCTCACCATCCAGCTGATCAACAATGTGGCCCGGGTGGTCAACACGGACCCCGAGGTCAAGGGCAGGCTGTCCGTCCACTTCGCTCCCAACTACAACATCCGCATGGCCCAGCACTTGATTCCTGCTACAGAATTGGACGAGCAGATATCCCAGGCCGGTAAGGAGGCCTCGGGCACCGGCAACATGAAGTTCGCCTTCAATGGGGCCCTGACCGTCGGCACCTTGGACGGCGCCAATGTGGAGATCCGCCAGCGGGTGGGCGCCGAGAACTTCTTCCTCTTCGGCATGACCGTCGAGGAGGTCGACGCCCTCTACGCCAAGGGCTACCAGCCCGAGAGTTACTACCAGGCGGACCCCCGCCTCAAGGCCGCCATCGACATGGTCGCGGATGGCTCCTTCTCGGACGGTGACTGCGGCACCTACGCCGCGCTGGTGGACGATTGGCTCCATAAGGACTACTTCATGACCCTGGCCGACTTCACCGCCTACAACCAGATCCAGTCCGACATCGAGGCCCTCTACCGGCAGCCGTTGGAATGGAGCCGCAAGGCCCTGCTGAATGTGGCATCCTCCGGCTTCTTCAGCTCCGACCGGGCCATTGGGGACTACCTGGAGCGGATCTGGAAGACCGGCTCCATGGACTGAGTCAGCAGCCTGGCGGCGGGCCTGGCCAGCCTCCTGCGTGTTCGGGGCACTCACCCCTGGCGCTGATGACCCGCTGGCCTCGCTTCCGCTGACCCTGCCTCCGCCAGCTCCGGCTCCGGCCCTGAATACCTAAAGGCCCGCACCTCCACAAGGGGGTGCGGGCCTTTCTCTAGGCTTGAAGGCTCTGCCTGCTGACCTGCCTAGCTAGCTAGGCTGAGCAGACAGCCGATGGTAACCGGTTCAGGCGAGCTCTGCGGCGGGCTTGGCCTCATCGGCCTCGTCGTCGCCATCCTTGGCCAGTCCCAGATCGACCGGCGAGGAGCTGTTCTCCCAAGGCTCCTCCCAGGGGTCATAATCCGGGTTCTGCTGCTTGTACACATACAGGCAGCCCAATGCAGCAAGCAGTGCTCCGAACAGCAGTGCAAAGAATTTCCAACCGCTAGAGGACTTATGTTCCATAAGGCGGCTCCTTTCCTATTCATGCCGACTTGCACATCCAAGCCAACTCTTGCCCTTATCTTAGCCGATATATTGTAATGATTAGGTGCTTTGTGCCGATTGCCGCAAGCCTTCCGGTATCTGCTTTTCGCTAGAGTGGTGGGATGCCTCAGATTAGCAAGCAGCAGCTGCGTTACCAGTGGAAGGCCGGCGGACCGGTCATTGTTTCGGCCATCATTGCCGTATGCCTTGTAGTGTGGCTGGTGGAGATCGCGCTCTATTTCGTCAGCACGCCGGCCTTCATGGCCATGGTCGGCCAGGGTGCCTTCGCCCCGGCCCTGGCTCTGCAACGGCCCTGGACCGTGCTCACGGCCCTCTTCATGCATGCCCCCAACCTCTTCCATGTGCTCTTCAACATGCTGGCCCTCTGGTCGGTGGGGCCGCTCCTGGAACGTCTGATGGGCCACTGGCGGTTTCTGGCCCTCTACCTGATCTCCGGCCTGGGCGGGGCTGTCGGCATGGTGGTCTGGGACCGGGTGACGGGCAGCTGGCTCAACTCGGCCTATGGTGCCTCCGCGGCCCTCTTCGGCCTCTTCGCCGCCGTTCTGGTGGTCTACCGGCGGGTCGGTGCCGACATTCGCTCCATGCTGATTTGGATGGCCATCAACTTCGCCATGCCCCTGCTGACCCCACAGATCGCCTGGCAGGAGCATGTGGGCGGCTTCATTGTGGGCGGCCTGCTGACCTGGCTGCTGGTGGGAGGTCCGCGGGCCATGCGCAAGCGGTCCCTGACCGCACGGATGGCCCTCTATGGCGGCCTGCTGACTGTGATTCTGCTGCTGGTGCTGGTCCTCTGCCTGCCGACCAGCCCCTTCATGTCGTAGTTCGTTGTGCTGTGGCGCAGCATGCCGCACCCTGGCCTGGCATGGTGTACCGCAGCTGGCTGTAAAAGGCCCGACCTCCAGCTGGCTTATCCGCACTGACAGTTCGTCGAGCTGTAGGGCGGCCGGATTATGGACGGGTCTTGGAGATTTGGTGGACGAACGATGCTTTGGGCTTTCCGAAAACTACAAGGGTGTAGTTTTCCACAGCTGTGGATAGAAATGTGGATAACTGGGGTATAAGTGTGGATATCCGGGGTACGGACTGGGGATAACTTGTCCACTTGTCCACAGCTATGTGAGTAAAGGACAGTATTTTCAATGCTTAAGAAGGTGGATAACTTTTGTGGATACTTATCCACAAGGGTCCCTGCAGGCGTGCGCGTATAGAAAAATCCTGCGGACCCGCCACAGCGAATCCACAGGATGATGTTCTCAGGGCCTCATGGCCAGCGGGCGAAGCTCATGCTCCGCCATGGCCGGCATCCGCTGTTTCCAGCAGCCAGACCGGCCGGCGCTAGTGCCCCAGTCTTGGTTCAGCGCCACCACATGAGCATGATGAAGCCGACCATGATGATGGCGAAGGCCACGGCCAGATTCCAGTTGCCGATCGCCTTGATGGGGTAGCCAGTGGTCAGGTAGAAGACCACCGCCCAGATCAGCCCGATGATCATCAGAATGCAGGCCAGGGGCACATACCAGACCGGATTGGCCTTGGTCCCCTTAACCGTCTCCTCGACACGCCGGGAGTTCTCAGCTTGGCGCTGGGCGATCCGCCGCATCTGCGGGGTCATGTCCCTCTTGTCGGCGGAGGAATCGAGCAGGGCCTCGATCTTATCCATGGGCAGGGCGGCCAGTGCGGACTCCTCCTCGGTCATGTCCTCGGCCTCAGTGCTATCCGTGCCCTCAGTCTTGACCTCGTCCTTGTTGTCCTTCGCAACCTGGGTGGTTGCTTCGGGCTTGTCGGTGGTCTCCTCGTGGTCCTCATGTGAGGCGGTCACGGTGTCCTCCAGCGGCTCTTCGTCAGCCATAAGCGTAGTCTCCATTCGATAGGCTAGAACTCATATTAGTGGGTACACTCGAAAGCGGCCAATATTACACACTATTACCTGGTGCCAACCGAAGGAAATACGATATGGCGAAGCAGACTGCGAAACGGCCGGGCAAGGCTCCCACGGCCAGGCATGGGGTCAAACGCTCACGCCTGGGCTCCATCGCCGTCTTCGTCATCGTGGCGCTGTTCGGCTACCTGCTCATGGCAAACATGCAGGTCAACCGGTCCGTCGCCGTCACCTCGGACGCCGCAGATCTGGTGGCCCAACGGGTCCAGCATGTCAGCAAGCTTCAGGCAGAGGTCAAGGACCTGAGCTCCCAGATCAACACCTTCAACAACATCGGCGTGGCCGATTCCCAGGCACAGAAGGACCAATCCAGCGATGACGCCGGCTCCGGCACCATGCTTCCGGCCGTCACCGGCCCCGGCATCAGTGTGACCCTCGCCGACTCACCCCTCTGGGAGAACGCCGTGGGCAGTTCCGGGTCCGCGCCCAACATCAACGATTACGTGATACACCAGCAGGATATCGAGGCCGTGGTCAACGCCCTATGGAAGGGTGGAGCAGAGGCAATGATGATCCAGGACCAGCGGGTCCTCTTCAACTCGGCCGTGATCTGCAAGGGCAATGTGCTGATGCTTCAGGGCAAGAAGTACGCACCCCCCTACACGGTCTCGGCCATCGGCCCGGCCGACGACATGAACCGGGCCCTGGACGAGTCCCAGGCCATCGGTGTCTACAAGGAATATGTGTCCGCCTTCGGACTGGGCTGGAAGGTGGAGACCAAGAAGAACCTGCGGTTCCCCGAGTCACCGGTCCTGCAGCCCATGAGGTACGCCTCTGTTCCGCATAAGGAAGGCAAGAACTGAGCATGACAGACAGCACCAACGACCTTGACCTCTCTGAGTATCTCCGTTTGCTTGACGCCGAAGAGTCGGCCCAGGCCAGTGGGTCCGGCAACCCCCACGATGGCGGGCAGGGCCATGGGCAGGGCCCCAGCCACCGCAGGGGCGGCAAACCCACTTGGAAGAAGATCTTAGGCCTGCTGGCCGAGCTCCTGGTCTCCATAGCGGCGATACTGGCCCTCTACGTGGTCTGGCTCCTCTGGTGGACCGGCGCCCAGTCCGACCACCAGCAACTGCTGACGCGCGAGAGCAGCAACTGGTCCAGTCCCGCCCAGCACAAGGACCTGAAGATAGCCGAGCCCCAGGTTGGAGAGGTGCCCGTTCAGCCCTCCAAGATCTCAGAGGGCGAGCTGATGGCCGAGATGTACGTGCCACGCTTCGGCAAGCAGTGGATGCACAATATCGTCGAGGGCACCGACCAGAAGATACTCAATGAGCATGGCATGGGCCATTACGTTGACACGCAGCACCCAGGGGATGTCGGCAACTTCGCAGTGGCTGGGCATCGCAACGGCTATGGGCAGCCCCTGGGCGACATCGACAAGTTCCAGGATGGCGACCCGATTGTGGTGAGGACTAAGGATTACTGGTACATCTACCTCTACCAAAGCCACGAGATCGTGACCCCGGAGCAGGTGGAGACCATAGCGCCGGTGCCGGACCACCCGGAGATGTCACCCAGCAAGCGCATGATTACCCTGACCACCTGCGAGCCCAAGTACTCGTCTCCCACCCACCGCTGGATTGCCCACGGCGAACTCAAATACTGGGCCAAGGTCGCCGACGGCGTGCCGGCCGAGCTGGCCAGCAAGGACGCCTCCGGTTCGGTCCAGTTCATCAATGAGGGCAAGGTGTCGCCTGCGGCCCGGCTGGGTTCCCTGCTGCCGGTCATGCTGGTCATGCTGGCCGCCTATCTGATTATCTTCCTCGCCGCGGCCGTGGCCTGGCGCTGGCCCCGCCTCAAGGAGATTCGTCAGGGCCTGCGCACCCAGCCCGACCCCAGCTTCTACGGCTTCATCTACCGCCACCAGCCCGGGCCCGCCCTGGTCAGAGCAATCCTCCTGGTCCTCCTGCTCCTGCTGGTGTCGGCCGCGCTGCTCCAATGGGTCTACCCCTGGAGTACCGCCAACATCCCCTTCCTGCGCGAGCTATCCAACTACGGGACCCTCGACGCCTCCTAGCGGGGAATCCCAATAACAGGAGGACCTACCAGAGACATGCCCTGGTAGGTCCTCCTTGTTATACGGAACCCTGCGGATCAGTTCTTGTTGCCCTGCTGGCTGCCGTTACCCATACCGGTGCCGCCTCCATTGCTACCGGCGCCTGAGCTGTTGCCGGAGTTGGCGGTCTGGGTGGGCTTGACGGTCAGGTTGACGGTGGAGCCCTTGTCGACCTTGGCGCCCGCCACCGGGTCCTGGTGGTCGACGATGTCGGTATCGCTGCCCCCATTGGGCAGGCCTGCGGCGAGCCCCTGCTGGCTGAGCAGGAACCTGGCCTGGCCCAGGGTCATACCCGTGGTATTGGGCACGCTGACCTGTTCCTTGCCCTGGGAGACGTAGACCACGATGGTTCCGCGCTGCTCGATGGCGGTACCAGAGCCGGGCTCCACGCGGGTGACGGAATCCTTGGGTACCGTGTCGGAATACTCACTGTTGACCTGGGTGCTGAAGCCCTGCTTGCTCAGGTTGGCCAGGACGGCGTCCTTGGGTTGGCCGACCAGGCCGTCCGGCACCTTGGTCATGCCCGAGGAGATGTAGAGCATCAGGGTGGAGCCCTTGTCGATGGCCTGGCCGGCGGCGGGGTCGGTGCGGGTGACCTTGTCCTTGGGCACGTCCTGGCTGTCTTCGGTCTGGGTGCTGGGGGTGACCTTGAAGCCGGCCTTCTCCAGGACGGACCTGGCCTCCTCCTGGCTGCGCCCCTTGACTTCTGGAATCTTGACTGCCTTGGGGCCGGCCGAGAACCAGACGGTGACGGTGGAGCCCTTGGCCACCTTGCTGCCGCCCTTGGGGGACTGCTTGGTGAAGGTGCCCTCGGGTTCCGAGGAGTCCGTGTCCTGCTTGACCTGCATCTTCAGGCCGGCCTCGGTGAGCTTCTCCCGGGCCCGGTCCTCGGTGGTGGTGTCGCTGAAGGTGGGGACCACGACCTGGTCGATACCCTTGCCGACGCCCTTCAGGAAGAAGACAAGGCCCACGATGGCGGCGATTAGCAGCAGGCTTCCGATGACGGAACCGATGATGATCTTCTTCTTGCGCTTGGCCTTGGCCTCCGTGGCCTGCTCGGACCGGGTCTTGAGCTGGGTGCCGACGGCCTGGGGGGCCATGGTCGCCTCGAACTGGCCGGTCACCGGGTTGAAGGCCTGGGTGGCGGCGGTCTCGATGGGGCTCATGGCCTGGGTGGCGGCCGTCTGCTCGGCCTGCTTGCGGGCCTTCATATTGGCCAGGTCTGCCAGGGGGTTGAAGTTGGCGGCGACCGGTACCCCGCCGTTCATGAAGGTCAGGATATCGTTCTTGAACTCGGCGGCCGTCGCGTAGCGGTTCTGCCGGTCCTTGGCCATGGCCTTGGCGCAGATCTGGTCCCACATCTTGGGCAGACCGGGCACCATGGTCGAGGGCGGCACAGCCACCTCGGAGACGTGCTGGTAGGCGATGGCCACGGCTGAGTCGCCGGTGAAGGGCGGTTTGCCGGTCAGCATCTCATAGAGGACGCAGCCGGCCGAGTAGAGGTCGGAGCGCATGTCCACGGTCTCGCCGCGCGCCTGCTCGGGGGAGAGGTACTGGGCCGTGCCCACCACGCCCTGGGACTGGGTCATGGTCGCCACGGAGTCGTCCAGGGCCCGGGCGATGCCGAAGTCCATGACCTTGACCATGCCCTGCTCGGAGATCATGATGTTGCCGGGCTTGATGTCCCGATGGATGACGCCCATCCGGTGGGAGTATTCCAGGGCGTTGAGCACGCCTATCATGACCTGTTCGGCATCCCGCTGGCTCAGGGGGCCGTTGGCCTTGATGATGTCGCGCAGGGTCTGGCCTTTGACGTACTCCATGACCAGATAGGGCACCCGTTCGGTGCGGCCGGCCTCGTCGGTCATCGTCTCCTCGCCGGAGTCGTAGATGTTGACAATGTTGGGATTGTTCATCTGCGCCACGGAGTGGGCCTCCCGGCGGAAGCGGGAGAGGAAGATGTCATCATTGGCCAGGTCCGAGTGCATCATCTTCAGGGCCACGGTCCGGCCAAGACGGGTGTCCAGAGCCGTGTAGACCTGGGCCATGCCACCACGGCCGATCAGCTGGCCGATCTGATAGCGGCCGTTCGCCAATGAAGCGGGCATCGTGTTGCTCATTGCTGGTCCTTCCAATCTTCGTTACCCTGGGAATTTGCCTTACGTGATTTCGCGCTGTCCTGCGGATGCGACGTCCCCTCCGAAGCGCCCTGACCGACTCTACCCTGCAAACCGGTCAAGAGTTGTTGCCCATGGGGTCTTGAGGCCACACGTCTGGGCAACCGCCGCCCAGATGAGACCACGGTGGTTGAATCGCTCAGCATGGTCTGCTGGTCCAGGAGCCGCCGTTCTATACGCGACAGGGTCCTGGAGACGACCAGGGCGTCCTTGGGTCTGTCTTGCGGATCCTTGGAGAGCATGGACATGATGAACTGCCGCAATTGCAGGTCCACCGAATCCGGTAGGGGCGGGACCGGGTCGTTGACGTGGGCGGCCGCGATGTCGACCGGCGTCGCCCCGGTGAAGGGCCGGTGGCCGCACAGGCCCTCGTAGGCAACGACCCCCAAGGAGTAGATGTCGGACTGGGGGGTGGCCTGCTGGCCCTGGGCCTGCTCAGGTGAGATGTACTGGGCGGTGCCCACCACCATGCCGTCCTGGGTGATGGATTCCTGGTTGCTGGAGGTGGAGATCCCGAAATCGGTGATCTTGACCTCGCCCTCTTCGGAGACCATGATGTTGGCCGGCTTCACGTCACGGTGAATGATCCCATGGGAGTGGGCGATGAAGAGCCCCCGGGCCGTCTGAATCAGGATGGGCAGGAGCTCGGTGGCCTCCAGGATCCCCTTGCGATGGAAGAGGTCGGCCAGGGAGTCGCTGGGCACGTATTCCATGATCAGGAAGCCGATGCCGTCGTGCTCGTAGTATTCAAAGAGAGCGGCGATGTTGGGGTGGGCCAGATTGGCTGAATTGTGGGCCTCGGTCCGCAGCCGGCGCACCTTGGTCTCCACATTCTTCCCGCTATCGGCACGCAGGGCCTTGATGGCCACCACCCGGCCCAGCTGGATGTCGTAGCCCTTCCAGACCTCGCCCATACCGCCTTGGGCCAGACGCTGGTCGAGTCGGTAGCGCCGGTGAATGAGCTGTCCTTCAATGAGTTTCATTTGCGCAGCGCCTCCTGCATGACTTCCTTCATAATCGGTCCTGCTGCCAGAGAGCCCAGGGTGCTGACGTTATGGATGACCACCGCCACGGCGATCTGGGGCTTGTCGGCGGGTGCGAAGCCTATGACCCAGCCGTCCACGCTCTCGTTGTGAAGCCCGATCTGGGCTGTGCCGGTCTTGGCCGCCACTGGGACGCCGGGAATGATCAGGTTGGGGTTCCCCTTGGTCACCACAGCCTCCATCATGTCCGTGAGCTTGGAGGAGGTTTGGGGGCTGAAGGCCCGTGACATGGTCGAGGGCTTGGTCTTCGAGAGGACCGACAGGTCGTTGGAGCGTACACGGTCCACCAGGGTGGGGCGCATGAGCGTGCCCCCGTTGGCGATCGCCGAGGCGACCATGGCGTTCTGCAGGGGGGTCTCCAGCACGTCTCCCTGGCCTATGGAGCTGATGGCCAGCTTGTCGTCGGTCAGGTTGCTGGGGAACTTGGAGGCCACGGCCTTCATGGGGTGGCCCGTCGTGTCTGATCCATCAATGGTCACGGAGCTGCCAAAGCCCAGCTTCTTGGCCTGGTCCTCGATGGCGCTGGACCCCATCTGCAGCCCCAACTGGGCGAAGGCAGTGTTGGATGAGTAGGCCAGGGCGTCGCGGAAGGAGATCTGGCCGTTGCTGCCGTTGGCTGCGCCCTCCACGTTGGTCAGCTGGGTGGAGGTGTTGGGAAGGGTATAGGAAGCTCCGGCGGGAATCTCCGTGTCCGGCTCGTATCGGCCCGATTCCAAGGCCGCTGCGGCAACCACGGTCTTGAAGGTGGACCCGGGTGGGTAGAGCTGGGAGGCCGCCCGGTTGAGCATGGGGTTGGATTCGTCGGCGGTGATGGCTGAATATGCCTCATTGACCTTGGCGGTGTCGTGGGAGGCCAGGAGGTTGGGGTCGTAGGTGGGCGAGTTGACCATGGCCAGAATCCTGCCGGTTTTGGGCTCGATGGCCACCAGAGCCCCGTCCTTGCCGTCTAGCTGCTCGTAGGCCTTGGCCTGGAGTTTGGGATTGATGGAGGTCTCGATGGAGGCCCCCTTGTTGTCGTTGCCGGCCAGGAGGGTCTTAAAGCGCTCCCAGAAGAGGGAGTCGGCCTGTCCGCTCAGAAGCTCGTTGCGGGAGGCTTCGATGCCACGGTCGGCCCGCTGGCTGATGGAGAAGAAGCCGGTGACCGGGGCGTACAGTTCGCCGTTGCTGTAGGAGCGCTGGTACTCAAAGGCATCGTTGATGGGGTCCGACTTGGCGATCACCGTACCATCGGAGGCCAGTATGGAGCCCCTGGGCGCACCGAACTCATGGTAGAGGGCCCGGCGGTTGCGGGGGTCGTTGTTGAGCTTGTTGGCCGATATGGCGGTGATGATCGAACTGGACATGCCCAGGATCGTGAAGAGGACGATGACCGCTGTGAAG
Source organism: Bifidobacterium aemilianum (assembly GCF_003315635.1). Classification (GTDB taxonomy): domain Bacteria; phylum Actinomycetota; class Actinomycetes; order Actinomycetales; family Bifidobacteriaceae; genus Bifidobacterium; species Bifidobacterium aemilianum. The sequence goes on from NZ_PDCG01000003.1 coordinate 83,254, forward strand.
AGCTGGCGGAGGCTTTTGTTCATTTGGCGCCTCCTTTCGGGTCGACTGCTGGGCGGGAGATGTGCGGGACTTGCGGGGGTTCGGGAATGGGCAGGCTGGCGAAGCTGGAGGTGTGTGCCAGTTCGGCATCCTCACCATCGTCGTAACCTCCGCCGGTCTCAATCGGGGCCTGAGCCGTTTCGGCGGCACTGCTGGAGGACGTGCGGGGCTTGGCCTGCCGGTCCTTGTCACTGCCATGGGTCTTGAGCTCGTGGTCACGTAGGACGGCCAGGGCCTCGTACTGGAAGGTGTCGGACAGGGTCTCCGGCTCTGGCTTGTTGGCCGAGTTGGACATGACGATCAGGAGGGCCGCCAGCAGGTAGTTGGCGATGAGTGAGGAGCCGCCCGCCGCCATATAGGGCAGGGTCAGGCCGGTCAGGGGAATGACCAGGGTGATGCCGCCAACCACGGTGAAGACCTGGAAGGCCATGGTGAAGACCAGACCCGAGGCCAGGAGTTTGCCGAAGCCGTCGGTGATCTTCATGGCCGTGATGAAACCGGAGGCGATGATGATCAGGTAGAGGGCCAGGACGGCCAGGAGCCCGGTCAGGCCCAGCTCCTCGCCAAGGGAGGCGTAGATGAAGTCGGAGTTGGCGAACTGGGTCAGGGCTGGGTGCCCCTGGCCGATGCCAGTGCCGACCATGCCGCCCGAGGCCAGGCCGAAGATGCCGGTGACTATCTGCCAGGATCCGCCGGGGGAACGGTTGTAGACCTCATTGTCGAAGGGGTGGAGCCAGGAGCCGACCCGGTAGCCCACATGGGGGAAGATGTGGACGGCGACCACCGCCGACAGCACGAAGGCCACAGCGCCGATGGCCAGCCAGCTTTTACGGCCGGTGGCCACGTAGAGCATGGCCACAAACATGGCGAAGAACATGAGGGAGGTGCCCAGATCATGCTGGACCACCAGAACGCCCATGGAGGCGGCCCAGACGATGACTATGGGTCCCAGGTCCTTGATGCGGGGGAACTGGATGCCCAGGAACCTCTTGCCCCCCACGGCCAGCTGGTCACGGTGGTCGAAGAGGTAGGCGGCGAAGAAGAAGGCCAGGAAGAGCTTGGCGAACTCAGCCGGCTGCAGGGTGTGCGAGCCGAAGCCGATCCAGATGCGTGCACCACCGATCTCCTTGCCCAGGCCCGGAATCATGGGCGAAAGCAGGAGAGCCAGGCCCACGACCATGCTCACGTAGGAGAAGCGGCGCAGAATCCGGTAATCCCTAAGCAGGGTGATGAGCAGACAGGTGAGGGCCAGGGCTATGCAGACCCAGATCAGCTGCCGGAAGGCCACCGAGGTTTTGTTCTCCTCATCAATGCGGGCGATCATCATGGAGCCCACTGCGGTGAGCAGCAGGACGCAGGGCAGGATGGACTGGCTGGCATAGGGCTGGAACTTGAGTAGGAGGGCCCAGAGCAGCATGAAGAGGCCGGCGATGATGGCCAGCAGGACCGCATATTCAGGCGGGAAGTGGCCCAGGGTGCGTTCAAACATCTGGAAGTAGGCCAGGAAGCTGACCAGCATGGCGGCCAGGAGCAGGGATACCTGGCGCAGACGGGTGAGCAACATCAGGACTGGCCTCCCTGCTGGGTGCTGGCCGGGTCGCTGGGGTGCTCGGTTTCCGTCGGGGTCGCTGGGGTTGTTGGGGCTGCTGTGTCAGTTGGTGCCGGCTTGTCCTTGGAACCCCTGGCCTCTTTGTCTTTGACCTGGGACTTTTTCTCGGCTTGCTTCAGCCGCTTGCCCTCCCGCTGGATCAGCTTGGCATGGCTCCGGGCCTCAGTCAGACTGTCCACGGCGATGCCCTCGTCCAACTGGTCCCGCCAGGACTGGGGCAGGGAGGAGATGGATATGGAGGTCCGCTCGACCTGGTGGGAGAGACCGGCCCCGAAAAGGTTGGTGTTGACCCCCTGGTAGATGGTCACATAACCATCGCCATTACCCAGGTAGTACTTGGACTGGCTCCAATGGTAGGCACCGAAGGCGCCGGACGACAGGGCCAGGAGCAGGGCCAGGATGCCGGTGAGCACCCACAGCCGCCGCCGACGCTTGCGCTTGCGGGCGGCCTGGTGCTTCTCCTCCTGCTTGTGGTGGATGACCTGGGCCACTTCCGGGTCGTTGGGGTCGGCGCTGATGCGGCCGTTCTCCTTCTGCACCACGGGAATCTCGCCGGTGTCGACCGTGATCTTCTCACCGGTCTCCTCACGGACGGCCGAGGGTTGGGCCAGACGGCTGACCGGCTGGTCGTCGTCCGGGTACTGGGTCAGGGCGGCCGCCCGTTGGGCTGGGGAGTTCTTGCCCTCGACCAGGGCAGGGGCCGAGGCGACTGGCTCATTGATGATGTCCGCTATGGCCTCCAGGGAGGCTGAGGCGGCACCGCCGACCAGGGGGGTCTGGTGGGGGATGTCGAAGGCATCCGCATCCAGGGCCAGGGTGGCGTCGGCTATCACGGCGGTCACATTGTCGGTGGAACCCGCCTTCAGAGCCATGGATACCAGTTCCTGGGCGCACTGGCCCTGGTCCGCCACGGTGGAGAGGGTCTCCTCTATGGTCGAATCCTCCAGCACGCCGCACAGGCCGTCGGAGCACAGCAGCCAACGGTCCGCCGGATGGGCCTTGCGGATGGCGATGTCGGGCCGGGGGTCAATGTCGAAATCACCCAGCACCCGCATGACCACGTTGCGCTGGGGGTGGTTGCGGCCCTCAGATTCAGTGATCCGGTCGGTGTCAATCAGGTGCTGGACATAGCTATGGTCGGAGGTCATCCGGGTCAGCTTGCCCTGCCGCAGCAGGTAGGCTCGGGAGTCGCCGATATGGGCCAGGACCCACCAGCCGGACACCAGGGCCAGGCTGGTCACGGTGGTGCCCATGCCGGCCAGTGAGCGTTCGCGCTTGGCCTTGCCGACAATGGCGTCGTGGGCGGCCATGATCGAGGTCTCCAACATTGAGGAGACGGCCTCCACGTCGCCGCCCATGTCATCCTTCTCGATATGGGCCAGGGAGCGGATGGCGATGGTCGATGCCGTGTCGCCGCCAGCATGCCCGCCCATGCCGTCGCAGATGGCCACCAGGCGTTCGCCGGCGAAGGAGGAATCCTGGTTGTTGCTGCGTACGGTGCCCACGTCCGAGACAGAGGTGGAATAGAGGAAGAGCGGCTGTGAACTGGCGGAATTTGGCATCAGTGGCTCACCTCAATTCAAAGGTTGTGGCGCCGATGCGTACCGGAACGCCGGCAGGCAGGATGGTGGGCTCATTGATGCGCCGTTGGCTGACCACGGTGCCGTTGGTGGAGTTCAGGTCCTCGATGACCCAATCTTGGGAACCTTGGCCGAGGAAGATTCTGGCATGGTGGGAGGAGACGAATTCATCGTCCAGCACCACGGTGTTTGAGGCGGAGCGGCCCAGGCTGATGGTCTGCCCACTCAGGGGTATTGAGGTGCCGGCCAGGGGGCCGTCGATGACCACCAGCAGACTGGGGTTGATGCCGCCGGACCCAGGCTGGCTGACCTGGGGATTGCCGGTGGGCATGGTCGCCATCACAGGAGTGGCAGGGGGCTGGCTGGTCTTGAGGGACTTGCGCTCCTTGCGCCTCCGGGCCCTGGACTTGCGTGGGCTGAACGCGGCTATATCCCTGTGCAGGGACCGGGCCACCAGCCATACGAAGACCCACAGCAGGATCAGGAATCCATACTTGAGAATGGCGAATGTCAGTTCGGTGATCATCATAAGCTGTTGTGCCCGCTCCTCGCTGTTACTCCTGATCCTGAGATGAGGCCCAGTACAGGATGCGGGTGCGGCCGATGGTGATGGTGTTGCCGTCCAGCAGCGTCGCCGCCGGCACCTGATGGCCTTCTACGTATGTTCCATTGGTGGAGCCTAGATCCCTGGCGATGACTCCCTTGTCGGTGATGTCGATCTCCAGGTGGTTGCGTGAGATGCCCGGATCGTCGATGACGATGTCGGAGCCGGATCCTCGGCCCACGACCGTCTTGGGCTTGGTGAGCAGATACTGGCTGCCATTGATCTCCAGCATGGGGCTGTCTTGGGTCTGCTCGTCCGTGGTGACGGGCACGGCGTTGCCCTGGACGGATTCCGATACCAGGTTAAAGCTGCCCTTGGAGAGGTCCAGGTCCTCCTCGAAGATCACGACGACCGGGCCCACGAAGGCGTAGTGTTGGCCCTTGGCGTACTGGGTCAGATTCTCCGCCAGCTCATTGGCCAGGGTTTCCGATCCCCAGGACTCGATACGGTCGAAGTCAGGGGTGCTCAGCCTGAAGCGGTACTCGTTGGGAGCCACGGTGCGGTCGCGGCCCACAGGCATGGCCTCGGCGTCGATCTCACGTTCGAGGGCGCTGGAAAGGTCGACAGGCTGCAGGTCTTTAGACCCGAATTTCGCGAACACTCCGTTCACGGCACCTTCGACGCTCTTTTCAAAACGGTCGAGAACGCTCATAGTGACCCCTTTCTATCTCTATCTATCCTACGCGGCGGTGTGAATCGGGTTGAAAAGCCTTGCAATTCTTGCAATTTCTCCATTGGATGGGCCAATTTTCCCAGCAGGAGTGGTCCCGTAGGGAATCCAGCCCGGACCGTACCGGTTCGGGGGAGGTGAGGAGGGACAGGCATGGCTGGGCCGTTGATGGTTTCCGATTTTGGTGACTTTTTCATGACGATGGTTGGTGACCGGTAAGGCATGTCACGCGAAAGGCACCCTCCTCCAGGACCCAGGATGGCGTGCCCGTGGCATGGTTGGCCTCCTTCTGTCATGGAGCCGCCCATAGCCCTTCTGCACCCTGACGGCCGTCTGGCCGGTCAATGAACACCTTCCGCCAATCATGCGGTCGCAGACGTAAGGCTGAATGTCAGATAGCCGATGGAGCTCACGGTGTGAACCGCCCCGTCCGGACCGATACCTAATGAAAGTCGATGGGATGCCAACGGCGTTTGAATCATTCCTGAATGGCGGCATGTTCCTAGCCGGCCTACCCCGGGCATCCGCCTTGACTGGGTGTGTAGGTAGTTTTGGGACCATGGCGGAACCAATGGATGCGAAGGATGTGGTAGCGATGCAGGCGATTGAGGATTTTCCGGCCCGTAAAGCCCGGACCTTGCGATTCAGCTGTGGGGCGCCTCGCTCGGCACGGCTGATAGGAGACGGTCGCAGGGCCCTTTTCCTGCGGTCCCGAGGCTCGGAGGATTTGGTGACGGCCTTGTGGATGAGTCTTGTCAATGGGCCCGGGGCGGATGGAGAACCGGCGCATCAGGAGCTGTTGCTGGCCGACCCCCGTGAGCTGCTGGCTGATGCTGATGAAGAGCGGCTGCCGGATGAGGAAAGGGCCAGACGCGAGCGTGCCCGGGAGGGCGGTCAGGGCATTGTCTCCTATTCAGTGGATGAGGCCGGTCGGAAAATCGTCTTCACCATCAACGGCCAGCTCTTTCTGACCACAATCGACCCAGATGGCCAGGGTTCCAACACCCGTCAACTGGCCACGGACAGTCTTGGGGCGGATGGCTCCCCCTGGCTTCCTGTCATCAACCCGGAGATTTCGCCGGATGGCAGGATGGTCGCCTACACGACCGGCCGGCGGCTGGTAATGGTGAGGATTGATGACCGTGAGGGGCTGGATGCCGACAATGCTGAGCGGCTGGCCTACCATGACCGGGTCTGTGGCCTGGCGGATGTCTCGGACCGTGCGGACTGGTTGCCTGGGGCGGGCTCTGGGGCGAGCGATTCGGACGAGACTTGGAAATTGGGCTTGGCTGAGTTCATCGCCGGTGAGGAGATGGATCGGTACGCGGGTTTCTGGTGGTCGCCGGATTCCCGGGCCTTGCTCTTCGAGGTCTTCGACAGTTCGCCCGAGCCGGTCTGGTATATCAGTGATCCGGCCAATCCCGACCGGCCCGCGGCCAGCCGCCGTTACGCCCAGGCCCTCAGGGCCAATGCTCGGGTCTACCTGGCTGAGGTCAGGCTGGCCTTCGACACCCAGGGTGCCTATGTTTCCCGTGAAACATTCCCGATTGACTGGGATAGTGAGGGCTACGAATACCTGGCGGCAGTCAGCTGGACCGGCGGGCACCGGCCGATAATCCTGGTGCAGAACCGGACCCAAAGCAAGGACCAGGTCTTGGAAATCCTGGAATCCGGCCATACCAGACTTCTTGAGGCCCATGTCAACGACCATTGGCTGGACCTGCTGCCCGGCACCCCTGCACTGACCCCTGACGGCCGTCTGATCTGCGCCTTCAATGACTTGGAGGCCGACAGCAACCGGCTGACCTGTGACGGCAGGCCCTGCACGCCGGCGGGTTGGCAGGTCCGGTCGCTCTTGGACGTGGCCGATGACAGTCTGCTGGTGACCGCCTCCAAGGACCCCAAAACCATTGACCTGCTAGAGATACCCCTGGGCTGTCCCGGGCAGGGGGAGGAGACGCAGGTCCGTGTGCTCAACCCCTCCCCAGGTATCTGGACTGGCTCGCGGGTCGGCGGCCAGCTGCTCATGACCGGCCGGACCATGGAATCGCCTGCCCCCATAATGACTCACCTGGGCCACTCCATCGCCTCCATGGCTGCGGAGCCCGGCTTTAGCCCACAGACCCGCTTTGTGGAACTGGGTGCCCACCGTTTACAGACGGCCATCACCTATCCGTCCGCGCAAAGCCCGTACGCCCAGGCCGAGCGGCTGCCGGTCCTCCTCAAGCCCTATGGGGGCCCGGGCCACCAGGAGGTCATGCTCAGCCAGTCCCACTACTGGGATTCCCAATGGTGGGCGGACCAAGGCTTCCTGGTCGTCACCGCAGACGGTCGCGGCACCACCGGACGTGGCCCCGCCTGGGACCGGGCCATCCATAAGGAGATGAAGGCGGTGACCCTGGCGGACCAGGTCGAGGCGGTCCAGGCCCTGGCCGAGGCCGAACCCAAGGCGGACACCGGCCGGGTGGCCATGATCGGCTGGTCCTACGGGGGCTTCCTATCCGCGCTCGCCGTGCTTGAGGCGCCGGACGTCATCCATGCCGCCTGCGCAGGCGCCCCGCCCACCGACTGGTCCCTCTACGACACCCACTACACCGAGCGCTACCTAGGCTTGGATCCGCAGACCTACGAGCGCAACAGCATCATCAGGGACGCCCCGGCCCTGCGCCGGCCGCTCCTCCTGATCCACGGCTTCGCCGACGACAATGTGAGCATCGCCAACTCCCTGCGGCTCTCCCAGGCCCTCATGGCGGCTGGCCGGCCCCACAGCTTCCTGCCCCTGACCGGCATCACCCATATGACCAACGATGAGACCGTGGCCCGGAACCTGCTGATCATGCAGCGGGACTTCCTCTACCAGGCCTTGGGCATGGAGGCGGGCGGGGCCCAGAGCCCGGCCAGGGCTGAGAGCGACTGTGCCGCTGGCCGGCGGCCACTGGTGGAAGGGAGAGGTTCCAGGCACCAAGGGGCCCTGCGGGTAAGCTGAACCTATGAGGATACCGCTGATTGACGAACAGGATTATCGGTCCCAGATGGAGGGGCGGGTGCTGCCAGCCCTGGCCCGCTGCCGGGTTGAGGGGTGGATGGACCCGGCCCGTCTACCTGGCCAGGAGCAGCCCAGCGGCCGGCTCCACTACTTGTACTATGACTCCCGGGCCTTTGACGGCCTCGACATCGAAGGTGCTGTGGGGAGCTTCCACGGGACCATCGTCATATCACATGGCTTCACCGAATTCGCGGAGAAGTATTCGGAGATGGTCTGGTATTTCCTCCTGGCCGGCTACTCGGTCTGCGTGCTGGAGCACCGGGGCCACGGTCATTCCATCCATGACATCAAGGACCCCTCCCTGGTGTGGATCGACGACTGGCGCCGCTATGTGGCCGACCTGGCCAAATTCTCCTCGACCATCGGGCAGCAGTATGCCGACGAATCGCCCCTCTACCTCTATGCCCACTCCATGGGTGGCGGCATCGGTGCTGCCCTGCTGGAGGAGCATCCTGACCTCTTCGACAAGGCCGTCCTGTCCAGCCCCATGATCGCCCCGGATACCGGCGTTCCCAACTGGCTGGCCAGGGTGGCGGCCGCAGCCATGTGCACCATCGGGCAAGACAAGCGTATGGTTCCCGGTCATGCGCCCTTCTGTGAGGACCAGGACCTCTCTGGGTACGAAGGAGCCTCAGCGGCCAGGGTCTCCTGGTACCACCGGCAACGCCTGGCGGATACCAGCTACCAGACCAATGCGGCGACCTTCGGTTGGCTGCGTGAGGCCCTGCGGCTCTCCCGGGCCATCATGCGCCCCGAGGCCTGCGGGCGGGTGGAGACCCCCAGCCTCCTCTTCCAGGCCGGACGTGACACCTGGGTCAGGAATGGGGCCGAGGACCGTTTCGCCAAACAGGTCACCGCCGCCGGTGGCAACGTCGAACTGGTCCGCTTCGCGGACTCGGCCCATGAGATCTTCTCCATGCCCAACCGCACCTTGGAGCCCTACCTTCAGCGGATCCTCGGCTATTTCCAGGCCCCTACGGTCCCCTCTCTCATTGACGACGAATAGGGCCTAGGTCGGGTCGGATTCCGTTGGCGGCAGGGGGCAGCCGCAGACGTTGGAGAGGGTGCTAGTGCAGACGTAGCGGATGCCTTGGTCGGCCATGCGGGCGTCCACGGCCTCCAGCAGTTTGAAGACCCGGCCGGATTCACCCCGCACGATGGTGGCCATGCCGTTGGTCTCGGCCTCCAGGCCGGAAGCCCTCACCAAGTCGAGCACCTGGTCGACCGGTCCGTTGTAATCGGCCTGGCCCAAGGGGTAGAGGCTGATTTGGCAGCTTATTTGGTGAAACTGATGCATGTGAACCCTCCTCGGGTGGTCGTTGCGCAGCGGCGGTCTTCCTCGGCAAGGGTGTAGTCCTGGTCCGGCCGTTCGGGCGGGATGAAGAGGCAGTCGGTCCTGGACCTGACATGGTCCGGGTCCAGGACCATGAGGTCCTCTGCCGTGGGGAAGTGGGCGTACTCGTAGGCGGTGCCCCTGCAGGCGGGACTCTCGTAGAGGTCGGCCCAGGCCCCTCCATGTTGGATGCTGCCGATCACAATGCTGCCGCCGGGCCTGACCAGCTTGCGCATGGCCTGGTAGGCTGCGGCCATATCCGGCAGGAACTCAAAGCAGGCCATGGAGAAGGCGGCGTCGAAGGAGCCCTCAGGCCCTTGCATGTCCGTGATGTCCATGAGTCGAAGGTCGGCTTGGAATCCCGCTTGGCGAAGCTTGCTCCGGGCTTGGTCCAGCATATTGGGGGCGATGTCCACACCGGTCATACGGCAGCCCAGGGCGGCCAGCTTGCAGGTGAAGATGCCGGTGCCGCAGCCGACCTCCAGAATCGCCTGGCTCGGCTGGGGATTGAGGGAGTCCATCAGGGCCCTGGTCTCGACTTGGTCGGCCAGGGAGCCCGGCGCCGTGTCCAGCCAGTCGTCATAGCCCTGGTAGAAGCGATTGAAGACATTGATCATGCGCTGCCCCTTCTGTCCGGTCCTCTTGGCCCTATCTTTGGGTCAGTTGCCTGCGTTGATGCGGGAGGCTCCTATGGAGCCAGCAGTGCCTATGCTAGCGAGACCCGAAGCCCAGAAGGTGGTCCCCTGCCACGTAGAGGTGGAAGAAGCCATCATGAGCAATGGCCTGGTTCTGGTTCTGGTCCTGGCTATGGGGACTATGGCCGACTGGCTGGTGGATTCGAGCGATATGGCCTATAGGCAGAGTTCCATACCCCCACCAGATACACCAACATCATTGACTACCCCGCACACATTTTGGCGTATATCCCCGTATACCTCGTTGAGCATGACCATACCTATCAGAAAGGGCTGCAATCTACATGCAGCCCCTTCTTCAATCAAGTGCGAGCGGGGGGAGTTGAACCCCCACGAGCAGTTGCTCACTGCCACCTGAAGACAGCGCGTCTACCATTCCGCCACGCTCGCAGACAATGGACAAAAATAGCACTTGGACGAGATAAAGACAAGTCCGGGTGTGCCGTGACATTCCGCCAGGTATCGGTTGGCCAGGTCCCTGGACCTATTGCCTATGGCAGTCGCCGCTTTCAAGCCAAGGAGGGGGTGGGTGCTCCTACTCCCATGCCACCTGGTCCTTGCCGGCGCTGGCTGCCCCGATTTCGAAGTTGCGCTTGGCGCAGCCCAGGCCAACGTGGGCAAAGAGACCGGTTGTGGCTTGGGCCCGGACCTTGCCGGATTCGGTCAGGGTGAAGAGAAAGGGCTGCTGGCCCAGGGAGGTGGGGGCCAGCATGGCCGCCTCCATGCCGGCACGGAACCAATCGGGCGCCTCATCCAGGCTCATCCCCTCGGGGAGTTGGGTCAGATTATCCATGGGCTTGGAGTGGTGCTTGGCACCGGCCCGGGCTCCGTGGCCGAAGGCCAGGATCCAGATCAGGTGCTCCTGCTCGTCCAGCTGCCACCAGCCCTGGTCGGCGTCATCCAATACGGCCCAGGAGTTATCAAGTCCCAGTCTGACCAAGGTTAGGGAAAGCTGTTCGCCCCAGTAGCCGACAGCTTCCTGAAGGTCACGCTCGGCGGGGTTGTCCAAAGGAAACTGGTCGGCCTTCCTGTCGTGCAGGTCGGCGGGTATGGCTCCTGGGCCGATCAGGGCTATGGCGTTGTGCACACCCTTGAAGCGCCCGTAGTGGGTCTTGTGGCCGGCAAAGGCGTCATCAAGTCCGCTGGCCATCTGCAGGTGGAGGCCGGAGCGGGCCTTGCAGCTTGCTATCTCCTGATCCAGGGCCTGGAGGATCTCGGGTGCCACGGGCTCATCGGTATACATTCTGACCGAATGACGGGCTGCGACGGCCTGGCCCAGGTCCATGGTCATCAGGTCGGTTCGCATGTCTGAAGCGGTGTTCATCCTTGAGGAGCTCCTTCTGCCGGTCCTCTTATTTACCATCCCGTATCCTATTGCACCTCGTCGGCTAGAGCCGTATTCTGCCGACGTGTCGCACCCAGCCCCTTCCTCCTTGCTGGCGGGTTGCCGCTTGCGCATGCCGACCTGGAGTGGCTTGTGCGGAGGCCCTACAGGCAGGAGGGGGGGGTTGAGGTGGGGGATGGGTGCCGGTAGGAGTTAGCCGCGGCTGCCGTGGGCGTAGTAGCGGGCCAGGGTCTGGTCGCGGAAGTCCTCGAAGTAGCCGCCGTCGATGGAGGCGCGGATGTCGTCGAGAAGCTTGATGAAGAAGCGCTCATTGTGGATGGTGGCCAGGGTGAAGCCGTTGATCTCGCGGGCCCGGAGCAGGTGGTCCACATAGGCCCGGGAGTAGTGGGTGCAGGTGTAGCAGTCGCAGCCCTCCTCCAGGGGGCCGAAGTCGTGCTTGTGTTCGGCGCGCTTGACGTTGTAGCGGCCATCGCGTGTGAAGATGGCGCCGTTGCGGCCGCAGCGGGCCGGGGCCACGCAGTCGAAGGTGTCGCCGCCGTTCTCCACGCAGGCGAAGATGTCGTCCACGGCCGCGATGCCCAGTACGTGCCGGGGGCGGTCCTCCGGCATCTCGTCGCAGATCCAGGCGCAGGTGTTGCCGATGATCCGCTTCTCGATGGCCCCGCCGATGCCCACCCCATCGAAGTCCAGGGAGGCGATCTGCTGGGCGGCATGCCGGCGCAGGTCCTCGTAATTGGCACCCTGGACCACCCCGTAGAGGGCCTGGTAGGGCTTGCCTACCCGCTCGGCCGTCAGCCGCTGGTGCTCGGCCACGCAGCGTTGGGCCCAACGGTAGGTGCGCTCCACCGACTGCTCCTGGTAGGACCGGGTGTTCATGAGGGTGGTCAACTCATCGAAGGCGAACATGATGTCGGCGCCGATCTGGTGCTGGATGCCCATGGAGATTTCGGCTGAGAACCGGTGCTCGTCGCCGTTGAGGGGTGACTTGAAGGTCACGCCGTCCTCGTCCACGAAGGCCCGGCGTTCCTTGCCTTCGGCGATGACCTGGTCGGACTTCATACCGGTCACATCCATGGCCAAGGTCTTCTTGAAGCCGGCACCCAGGGACAGGACCTGGAAGCCGCCCGAATCGGTGAAGGTGGGGCGGTCCCAGTTCATGAAGCGCCCCAGGCCGCCCGCCTCGTCCAGAACCTGTTCGCCGGGCCGCTCGAACAGGTGGAAGGCGTTGGAGAGCATGCACTGGCCGCCAAGCTCCTTGATGGTCTCTGGCAGTACGCCCTTCATGGCCGCCTGGGTGGCCACGGGCACGAAGGCCGGGGTTTGGATGTCGCCGTGGGGGGTGTGAATGGTGCCGGTCCTCCCCCAACGCGCTCCGTTGCGACCCTTGCCGTCGGCCGAATCCGCCAGGCGGGTCCTGGTCTCGAAGGAGAAGGCCCTGCGGTCTCCTGGCTGGCCGGTCTGTGCTCCCCGCGGGTGGTCCAGAAGGTTGGTCTGCTTGCTGGTGTTGCTGCTGCTATCGCTCATACCGTTCACTCTAGGCGAAGCCCTGCATGGGACTTCTGCCTGGGCGAAAGCGGCCTCTTGTGGTCCTGCCACCAACGCTTTCGCTCTGTGGTCCTGCCCCGTCGCTGGCGTTGGTCCGCTGCTAGTATCGGAACAGTAGAAGACACGTTGAAGGTATGGGGTTTGCCTATCAGCCGGGAATGTTCGTTGGACCGTCGAATATCAGGTTGTCTGTCGGTCGAAGAGCGGCGTGGATGTGGCTGGAATGACGCATTCGGGTAATCTGACGAAAACTATCGACTTCCTTTACACTGGTATTCAGGAAACTTCCAGAGCGAGTGCTTTTACTGTGAGATAACGATTCAAGCAGTTCGGCAGCCGCCAAGGGCGGAACCCCCCCATAATGTAAGGAGCAGCAATGGCTGAAGAGCATGAGGGTGATTGGCAGGGCCAAGGCGCGCAGCCTCAGCATGACCCCAGGAACAATCAGGTCAATCCTTTCGTCTCACCCAATCAGCAGGGTGAGCATACTGGCCAGACAGGTCTGGAGGGTAAGGCAGCACAGACCGCTCACACCGACCAGGATGAGACGAGGGCCGACAACACGGGGGGTGCTCCTACCGAGAACATCTACCGCCCGGCGCCTGAGTATGGGGTCTACGGGCCGGCCGTTACAGAGCCCATTCCTACGGGGGAAGCGACTCAGGGGCAGGATTCCGCCGCTGGGCAGGTGCCCGGGGTGGATGGGAATGCCCAGACAAGTCCGATCGCCCCGGCCGGCCAGTCCGGTCCTGATAGCCAGGTTGGTCAGGCTGGTCAGCCCAGCCAGCCCGGTCAGACGGGTGACCGCAATCCCTACCTCACCGGGAATCCCTTCTATGGCAACGGCAATGCCGGCCAGCAGAACCCCTTCCAGGGGCCACAGGGACCCCAAGGTCCCCAGGCTCCCCAAGGGCCCTTTATGCCAGGGCAGAACAATGGCGGCCCCTCCGGCCCCCAGGTCCAGCCCCATCGTAAGGCCCCCAGCAATGTGGTGACCGCCGTCGTCTCTGCGGTGGTCACCGCTGTGCTCTGCCTGGGCATCGGCTATGGCGCCATCACCGGCGGCCTGGTCCGGGTGCCGGCCAGCAGTTCCCTGGGGAGTATCTCCTCCAACCAATCCGGCTCCGGCTCGGCCAAGGCCAAGAGCGGGCAGAGTGTTGATTGGACCGCCGTCTCCAAGAGCGTCTCGGGTTCCGTGGTCTCCATCCAGGTCCAGGTCCAGAACGGCATGGCCAAGGGGTCGGGCGCGATCCTGGACGACAAGGGTCATATCGTCACCAACAACCACGTCATCTCCGGCGCCCAGGCCATTCAGGTCACCCTGGCCAATGGCGAGATGTACGAGGCCGAGACCATCGGCACCGATACCTCCACCGATCTGGCCGTCATCAAGCTGAAGAACCCACCTAGCAAGCTCACCCCTGTGGAATTCGCCGATTCTGACAAGCTGGCTGTCGGTGAAAACATCATGGCCATCGGCAACCCCCTGGGCTACGATGACACGGCCACCACCGGTATCGTCTCCGCCCTGGACCGGCCAGTCTCCGTTATGGACGAGAGCAAGTCCGAAGTGGTGACCAACGCCGTGCAGATCGACGCGGCCATCAACCCGGGCAACTCGGGCGGCCCCACCTTCAATGGCGCCGGTCAGGTCATCGGCATCAACTCCTCCATAGCCTCCACCGCCTCATCCAGCTCCCAGGCCGGCTCGATCGGCATCGGCTTCGCCATCCCGTCCAACCTGGTCAAGCGGGTCTCCGACGAGATCATCGCCCACGGTTCCGCCAAGCACGTCAAGCTGGGTGTGACCATCAAGAGCGCCCAGGTCGAGGCTGATGGGGTGTCCCGTGGAGGCGCGCAGATCGTCAAGTCCGCCGGTGGTTCGGGTGTGGTCTCCGGCAGCCCCGCGGACAAGGCAGGCCTCAAGGTTGGCGACACCATCGTGGGCTACAACGGCAAGGCCGTCAACAACAATTACTCCCTGCTCGGCTACATGCGTGCGGCGGGCCTGGGCGACAAGGCCAAGCTGACCGTCGTTCGTGACAAGAAGACCATCGAGGTTGATGTAACCCTGGACCAGGCCGAGGACGCCCCCAAGGGCAACAACCGCTCCGAACGCAAGCGCGGTGGCAATGGCGAGGGTCAGCAGGACCCGAACCAGCAAGGCCAGGGCGGTGGTGACGACGGTGACGGTGACGACGGTGGCCTCTTCGACCCCTTCAACCAGTGGTAAAGCCGGCATACCGCCACTAGCTACGGCGGCGAGACCGGGCCGCTAGTTCGCCGGTCTCTCGCCACAGGCAGATGATGGGCGCGGGCCAGGGTAACACCTGGACCCGCGCCCATTGCTGTTGGTCTCAAGTGGTCCTGTCCGCAGGATGTTGCTATGCTGGACCTATACATGTTGATGTTCTCGGGCATGGGCCTGTGCCAGCAGGAGTCGTAGAGCTGGCTTTGACCAAGCCGAGGGCATTGGTATCTATCCATCTTTACGCCGTGTATCGCGCTGATGTGGGTGGCTGATGTTGAGGCCTCCCGCCCGCCGATGGGTTAACAAGGCGTGAATGCGTGGCCGTACCCGGCTGGTGCCAGGGTCGGTCCGTATGCGACGTAAGGAGGGCTGATGCATAAAGTCATCGCTCTGTTCAGGCGGGTTCCGCTCCTGCCCATCACCATTCTTTCCGCCATTCCCGTGGCACTCTTCTGGGATTGGCGCCCCTGGGGTTCCTCCTTGGGTGACATCAATCCGTCCTTGGGCCAGTATGTGGTCATAGCCCTGGTTGCCTATTCCGTGTTCGACGCCCTCAAGGGCATGGTCGAATCGCTGAAGGAAGGGCATGTGGGGGTTGACATTCTGGCCGTCCTGGCCATTCTCTCCACCCTGGCTGTCCGTCAATACTGGGCCAGCTGGGCCGTGGTCCTGATGATCTGGTCCGGTGAGGCCATTGAGGAGTATGCCCAGGCCAAGGCCGAGAGCAACCTGACCCTACTGGTCTCCGCGGCTCCCCAGGAGGCCCATGTCTCCGACCTCCCCGGTGTCGGTAAGCGTCATGAGGGCCAAGGGCAGGGTCTTGCTCAGGGGGAGGCGCAGCCGGAGGACCGGCAGCTGTCGAAAACTCGTTTTCAATCCACACAGACCGACGCCGCTGGTCGGGACTCCGGGTCAGCCGGCAAACCCTCCGGCCTCGCCCACCCTGCCGACAAGGCCTCCGCGACAACCTCCCATTTTCATACGGTCGATGTGGAATCGGTCAAGCTGGGCGATGTGCTGGTTGTTCTCCCCGGCGAGACCGTCCCGGTCGATGGGCAACTGCTGAGCGGAACCGCCACCCTGGATCTGAGCAACATCAACGGCGAGCCGGTGCCCAGGCAGGTGTACGCCGGGGCGCGGGTCATGTCGGGGGCCGTCAACGGGGCCACCACCCTGATGATGCGGGCCACCCAGCTGGCCCATGATTCCCAATACCAGAAGATCCTGCAGCTGGTCTCCTCCGCCCGCAGCTCGCGGGCGCCTGTGGTCAGGACCGCCGACCTGCTTGCGGTGCCCTTCACCCTGATCTCCCTGGTCATCGCCTCCGTGGCCTGGTACCTGACCGGCGTGCCCATGCGCTTCGCCCAGGTGCTGGTGCTGGCCACCCCCTGCCCCCTGCTGATCGCCGCGCCAGTGGCCTACATGGCCGGCACCGGGCGGCTGGCCAAGGCGGGCGTGCTGATCAAGGCCCAGGAGGTCCTGGAGAACCTGGGGCGGGTGACACATATCTTCTTCGACAAGACCGGCACCTTGACCATGAAGAAGCCCCAGGTGGTCCGTATTGATCTGCCCCTTGGGCAAGGGCAGGCTGATGGGACCCTGGCGGCCGGCCGGGACCAGGCGGCAGCTGGCGGGCCGGACCAGGGAGGGGTGGACGCCGGGCGTGACCGGATTCTGGCACTGGCGGGAGTGGTCGAGACCTACTCCGTACACATTCTGGCCAAGGGTATATCGACGGCGGGCGGGGAGGCCCTGCGGCGGCAGCGCTCGCAGGAGGTGGCCGCCGGCTTGCGAAAGCCCAGTCATCTCAACGATTACCCGGTGGTAGCCCAGGTGGTCGAAGACCAGGGTCAGGGCATCAGCGGGCAGATTGATGGTGTCAGGGTCAGTGTGGGTCGCTTCGACTACGTGACTCGGGATATGGTCAAGGCCCAGTCCCCGGCCCAATCCCCCGCGCAGTCCTCGCCCCAGGACTCTGGGCGGGGCCTCAGCCAGGAGACCAGCTTCCCCGAGTCCCTCTATGGTCCGCAGGCGCCCGACCAGATGAACGCCTTCGTGGCCATCGACGGGGTTCTGGCCGCCCGCATCGTCCTCAAGGACCTGCCCCGTCCGGATGCCAGACAGTCGGTCGAAGCCCTGGCGGCCATGGGCATTGAGCACCTGACCATGGTCACCGGCGACAATGAGGCCTCGGCATGGACCGTCGCCAAGCAGGTAGGCATCAGCGAGGTCGATGCCGGACTGCTCCCCGAAGGCAAGGTCAAGGCCGTCCGCAGGGCCAGGGAGGCGACCAAGCCCGCACCCTGGTGGGACAGGCTGCTGGCCGGCTTCTCTGGTCAAGGCAAGGGCCTGGACCGGGCCGTCTCCATGATGGTGGGCGACGGTGTCAATGATGCCCCCGTGCTGGCGGCCGCCGACATCGGCATGGCCATCACCGACGGCACCTCGACGGCCGCATCCGAATCAGCCCAGGTGGTCATCATGAACGATGACATCAGCGCGGTTCCCGAGGCCATAGCCATCGCCCGGCAGACCAAGCGGGTCATGCTCCAATCCGTGGTGGCCGGGCTGGGCCTGGCCATCGTCTGCATGATTGCCGCCGCCTTCAACCTGATTCCAGTGGTGGTCGGGGCCTTCATGCAGGAGGGCATTGACGTGGTCTCCATCCTCTGGGCCTTGACGGCCCTCCTGGACCGCAGGCCGGACTCCGGGCAGCATGAGGTCGCCGGGCCAGCGCAGGGAACGATGTAATTTCACAAGCCGTTCCCTGTTGCGGTCGGGGACTTTGCGATAGGCTAGCAAGCATGACTGAACAGACTGCAAGCAATGCTAACGATGGCCAGCAGGAGCTGCGCATAGCGGTGATCGGCGCCGGGCCGGCTGGGGTCTACTCCTCCGATATCTTCCTGCGGGAGCTGCGCAAGAAGGGTGAGGAACTGGGGCTGGGCACCAGGGCCAGGATCGACCTCTACGAGAAGCTGCCCGTGCCCTTCGGCCTGGTCCGCTACGGCGTGGCCCCCGACCATCCCAGCATCAAGTTCATCGCCGATGCCTTGGAGAAAACCCTCGACAACCCGGACATCCACCTTTATTGCGACGTGGAGTTCGGCAAGGACATCAGCCTCGAGGACCTGCTGGACCATTACGATTCCGTCGTGTTCGCCACCGGGGCCGTTGAAGACAAGCCCCTGACCCTGCCCGGGGCGGACCTGGGCGGTGTCTACGGAGCCGCCAAGTTCGTCGAATGGTATGACGGCTACCCCACCGGCGCCCGCAGTTGGCCCCTGGACGCCGAGGAAGTGGCCGTGATCGGCGGCGGCAACGTCGGCATGGACGTGTCCCGTGAGCTGGTCCGCAATGCCGACGACCTCAAGGCCCGCACCGACATTCCCGACAATGTTTACGAGGGCATCAAGGGCAACAAGGCCAAGACCCTGCATATGTTCATCCGTAGGGGGGTGGCCCAGGCCAAGTTCTCGGTCCAGGAGCTGCGCGAGCTGGAGAAGCTGCCTGGCGTGCAGATCGTCATCAACGAGGCCGACTTCGACCTGGACGAGGCCACGGTAGAGGCCGCCGCCGCAGACAAGCTGACCCGGCAGATGGTCGAGGAGCTCTTCACCATCCGCGAGATGGCCGAGGACATGGAGGCCGACGGCGGCACCGATTACGAGGGCAACCCGGCCGACCGCAAGTACTACCTCCACTTCAACTCCGACCCTGTTGAGGTATTGGGAGAGAACGGCAGGGTGATTGGCCTGCGGGTCGAGCGCACCCGGACCGACGCCGACGGTAGCATGCACCGCACTGGTGAGTTCGATGACTATTCGGTCCAGGCCGTCTACCATGCCATCGGCTACAAGCCGGCCAGCGCCCCAGGTGTGGCATACGACGAGAACCGAACCGTTCTGGCCAACAAGGACGGCCGCATTCTGGAGTCCGTGGATGGGGCCGTGGTCCCCCGCCTCTATGCCACAGGTTGGGCCAAGCGCGGCCCCATCGGCCTGATCGGCTCCACCAAGTCCGAGGCCCTGGTCGTCGTGGCCAACATGCTTGAGGACCTGCAGGAGCAGAAGCGTACCGGCATGCTGGCCACCGACCGTGATACCGAGTCCCTTGAGCGGCTCCTGGAGTCCCGTGGCGTCAAGCCCATCGACTTCGCCGGCTGGAAGCGGGTTGATGCCTACGAGCGCTCCGAGGGCGCCAAGGAGGGCCGCGAGCACAAGAAGGTCATCGACCCCGCCCAGCTCCGCCAGCTGGCCCAGGGCTGAGGCCAGCCGCCAGTCCTGCTCACTGCCTGATGTTCCGTCTCTACCGCGCGGGGCATCAGGCATTACCAATGTGGCCGGCCCCTCTGTCTCAGACCGGGTGCACGGCAAGCGTGAAGGGTTCAGTCGCGCTCCCCTCAGCCGCCCGGGTGCCGCTTCCCTCGGCAGCCTCCTTTCGGCAGAGCCCAAAGGCCTCAGCCAGCGTCCACAGCGCAGGGGCGAAGGGGTGGCTTTGCGCTCATATGGGGCTCGATGTGCAAAATATACAATTTCAAAAGTGGGTTTTGTGCAAAATGCAGGAATTGGACAAGGGTGGGGCTGGTTTGGCTGGCTCGGATTGGCCGTCTGCATGTATGGTGCGGGGGCTTGGGCTGATGGTAGGCCAGCTATCCAGTGGGCGTCCAGAATCCATCAAGATAGTCTTTAGCTAGCCTCCAGCGCAACGGGGATGGAAACGGTTAGACTTTGTCCTATGAACCGTAGTTTGAAAGTACATGGCCACTTCAATGGGCTGAAGACCACCCTGCTCTTCGCCCTCATGTGGGCTGTAATCATGCTGATTTGGTGGCTGACCGGCGGATCGAGCGGCACGCT
The DNA here is from genome assembly GCF_003315635.1 of Bifidobacterium aemilianum. Lineage (GTDB taxonomy): Bacteria > Actinomycetota > Actinomycetes > Actinomycetales > Bifidobacteriaceae > Bifidobacterium > Bifidobacterium aemilianum. The sequence continues at coordinate 102,830 of NZ_PDCG01000003.1, forward strand.
GGGCATCTATATCGTCATCGGGCTGGTCATGACCTTCGGCTCCTACTGGTTCTCCGACCGGATAGCCATCGCCTCCATGGGGGCCAGGGAGGTCTCCGAGCAGGAGGCCCCGGAGCTGTACGGCATAGTCAGGGAGCTTTCGGCGAAGGCCGGCAAGCCCATGCCCCGTATATACATCGCCCCGACCATGAGTCCCAACGCCTTCGCCACTGGCCGCAACGAGCGTCATGCCGCCGTCTGCTGCACCCAGGGTATCCTGCAAATCCTCAATGCCCGTGAGATTCGTGGTGTACTTGGCCACGAGCTCATGCACGTCTACAACCACGACATCCTCACTTCCGCCGTGGCCTCGGCCATGGCGACCGTCATCACCTACCTGGGTTATTCGCTCATGTATTTCGGCGGTGGCGGCAACCGTGACAGGGAGAACAGCTCCGGCATACTGGGCCTGATCGGTGTGGTTTTCAGCTCCATCCTGGCCCCCATCGGCGCCTCCCTCATTCAGATGGCCATCTCCCGCACCCGCGAATATGACGCTGACGAGGACGGCAGCCGGCTGACCGGAGACCCCGAGGCTCTGGCTTCGGCCCTGAACAAGATCTCCACCGGTGCCCAGGCCAACCCCATGCCCCAGACCGCCGGCACCCAATCGGCCGCCGCCATGATGATCGAGAATCCCTTCTCGACCCAAGGGCTCAGCCGCCTCTTCTCCACCCACCCGCCTACTGCCGACCGCATAGCCAGACTGGTGCAGATGGCCCAGGAGATGCGCGTGGACCAGGTCGGCGCATCCTCTGGCCCTATGGGTGCACAGGTGGGCTACTGACCACGATGCACGTTGGCGGGTGGGCCCGCTGCCGCCCCGATACTCAATCATGCACCTTGGGAAAGCGATAGAATGGAGGGCAACGGGACTGCTGTGCTGGCGGCCACAAACCGTGTGTGATAGGAGGTGCCGATGATGGCCAACAATAATCATTGGGACGAGAAGGATCAGAAGCAGTACGAGCACATTCGGGAGAGCGAGCTCAAAGAGGGGCGTGAGGAGAAGACTTCCGACCGGATTGCCGCTGCGACCGTGAACAAGGAGCGCCGCCGCCAAGGCCGTACGCTCGCCCAGCAGCAGGGATCCGCTGAGGGCGGCAGCAAGTAAGCAGTGGTAGCAAGTAGCGTCGCGTCATGCCAACATCTTGCCGTCCGCTTCCTTGTCGATGCGGTCGGCATGGTCATGTGGCGAGGCTAGGTAGCCTGTGCTAATCTGTGTACTCGTATGCGTCATCTGACGCATGCCTGCGGATGTAGTTCATCGGTAGAATGGAAGCTTCCCAAGCTTCAGAGGCGGGTTCGACTCCCGTCATCCGCTCCATATCATTTACTTTTCTTTGCCACAGCAGTGATGTTTCCGGTGTTCTAGCGTTTCCTGGCCTCGAAGTCACCGCCGTGTTGCCGCTGGCTTGTTGGCATAAAGATGCCAGGGCAGTTCACCGCTAGGGAGTCCGTATGGGCGGGGCCGGGTATCGGCTGCTGCGCCCGAACCCGGCCCGTTTGTGTGCTCGTGAGTGCGTTCTTGAGTCCGCGTTACTCGTCGATGTCCGTGGACTTGGCGATTTCCGTCTCGGAACGGTATTCGCCCAGACGCTCCTCGAGCCGCTTGATGGTGTTGTCCAATGCCTGCGACCCGAGCACCAAGTGCAGTGGGGTCTCCGGTTTGTTCGAGCTCTCGATGATGCGGGCTGCCATCTTGGCCGGGTCGCCGGGGGCCAGGCCGTTGGCAGGGTCCAGCATGGTCAGGAAGGAGTGGGTTGGGCCGTCGTATTCCGGCATGAGCTTGGCCACGTGGGCGCTGCCGTAGCGGAACTCGGTGCGGGCCCCACCCGGTTCCACGATCAGGGAACGGATGCCGAAGGGCTTGACCTCTTGGGCCACGGCCTCCACGAATCCCTCAATGCCGAACTTGCTGGCGTGGTACATGGAGTTGCCGGGGTAGGCCACCTGTCCGCCGTAGGAGGAGATCTGGATGATGATGCCCGATCCCTGCTTGCGCAGATGGGGTAGCGCGGTCCTGATGACCTGGATTGACCCAAGCAGGTTGGTGTCCAGGATGTGGTCGACTTCGTCATCGCTCAGCTCTTCGGCGGCGCCAAAAAGCCCGTAACCGGCGTTGTTGACGATGGCGTCGATGTCGCCATGGCGATCGAAGGCTTCATTGACCACCCTGTGGATCGCCTCCACGTCGGTCACGTCCAGAATCTGGGCATCCAGGCTGTCAGGGTAGAGGGCCTGCAGGTCCTCTATGGCATCCATCTTCCTGACGGTGCCGATTACGGTGTTGCCGGCGGCCAGCAGCTGCTTGGCCATTTCCTTGCCAAAGCCTGAGCTGATGCCCGTGATGAACCAGGTTTGCGCGTTTTCGTTTGTGGTCGTGCTCATTCTTGTCTCCTTAGTTGTTGGTGTGGGTTGGATGTTGGGATTGCGCTTGCTCGGCTGACGACTGCCTGGCCTCCAGTGCCTCGCGCAGGCAGCGTAGGGCGTTGAGGCTTCGGGGGTAGCCGATGAAGGGAACGGTCTGTGAGATAACAGCTATGAGGAAGTCCTTGCTGGTCCCCAGTCGAAGGTTGGCTCCGGCGTGCGAGACCAGTTGCGGTTCCGCGCCGCCCTGGGCTGCCAGGAAGCAGAAGGTTATCATCTCTCGTTCCTGGAGACTCAGACCGGCCCGGGTATAGTAGTCGCCAAAGCAGTTGTCCGTAAGCCAGCGGTTGATATGCCTGCTGTCTTCCGGCCCCGATGACCAGAAGCCGGCCATGCTCTCACCGAATATCGCCGTCTGCGCCTTCTCGCCGGCATTCAGCCGCTTGTCCGGCTCGCAGGTCGTGGTTGCCTGTGGTTCCAGTGGCAGCCGGACGCCCCGCTCTTCCAGCACCCGATTGGTGGCTTTCAAGAAGGGGAAGACCCTGCCTATGCCCAGATAGGGCACGGCCTGGTAGACGATCTCCTTGATATGAACCGGGGTGAGCCCGAAGTTCAAGGCTGCCGGAAGCACGGCCGTAAACTCATCAATGCCCTGGCAGCCCAGCAATCCCGCCAGAATGACCATAAAGCGGGTGCGGTCATCCAGGTCAACCTGGTGGATCACCTGATCAAAGGCAAAATTGTCGAAACGTTCGATGAATTCCGGGTCGGTCCTCAGAAAATCGGATTGGTAGCCTGGGAACATACGCTCATGGAAATCCTGGGCGAAGTCACTGATAGGCATGGCCCCTCCTTGTGCTGTGTGGTGCCGGTATGGGAATTGCCGGCCTGTACATGTGCAAGATTAGGGGCTGGGCGCGGAGGGAACAATCTGAATTATGGGGCAGATTGATAAGTTTTTCTTATAGGTCTTCTGTCAGCAAGAGTTGGGGACAGGGGCCTTACGTTCAGACTGACCCGAATTGCTGCTTGAGGAGTTGGGCGAAGGTCTCCACGTAGTAGCCAGAGTTGTCCCGATTCCAAAAGGCGTAGTATTTGCGGGTCATTGGCTGGCCCCGATGGGTCACCGGCAGTGCTTGGCTGAGATCCCGGCTGAACTGCTGGCTGCCCCGGGCGTCCGTCAGCAGGAAGCCCTTGTTGGCCACCACCAGCATCTCCGCTTCCTCCAACGTGTTGGCGCAGATAAAACGACTCCGCACACCAAGCGTGTTGCGGTGGTAGTCCTCTTCGTCTTCCCTATGGTCCTTGCTGGCGACCAGGATGCAGGGCAGCTTTGACAGGGACGCAATGTCGATGTGGCGCTCGCCTTGGGGCAGTGCCCGCGTGGACAGTACGGCCAGAAGACGCGATTCGGTGAGGTAGAGGTTGTGGAAGTTGCCGGACAAGGCCCGCCGCTGGTCGCTGAACACCAGGTCCACCTGGTCGTCTGTCAGCAACCGGTAGAGGTGCTCGTGGTCTCCATGGGCAATATCCAGGCCGATTTGGGGAAAGGCTTGGGAGAAGGCGGAGACGGCTTGCAGGAACTCTGTGGAACCGAAGGTCTGCAGGTAGCCGACCCTGAGTGTGGAATGGCTCTGCCTGGCAATCTGGACCGTTTCGGTGGTCAATTGATTGACCTCCTGGATGATGGCTTTGCTGCGCTGGTAGAAGTGCTCCCCGGCCTCCGTCAACTCAAAGCTTCGTCCGGTCCTTCGCAGCAGTTGGACGCCCAACTTGCGTTCCAGGGCCTGAATTTGTTGGGACACAGCGGATTGTGAGATATTGCGTTGCTCGGCGGCTCGCAGAAAAGTATGCTCCTCCACCACCGCTATGAAGGTGATCATCTGCTGGAACATGCATTCCCCTGGTGTCTTGGGCTTCTGGCCGGAAGCGTGATGCGATGGGGCCGTGAGACCATTGTATTATCCACAGGAGTGAGGTTGTGACCAGTCTGATGGCTGGCATGGTGACATGAATAGAGAGAGGGCGGCCATGGATGCGAACGCGGATCCCGGCAGAGGGCATAGGTCGGCGATGGGCTTACGGATCCTGCGCTATTTCCTGGCCGTTGCCGAGGAGGGGAACATCACCCGGGCCGCGGAGCTTATGCGGATATCGCAACCCACACTTTCCCGGCAGTTGCATAGTCTTGAATCGGACCTGGGCGTCAGTCTTTTCAATCGCAACGGACTCGGCCTCGAACTGACCGCTGAGGGGAGGCTGCTGTGGGAGAGGGCCAAGACCCTGGTGGCATTGTCCGACCAGACCCGGCAGGAATTACGCGATCTGCACGGCGGCTTGTCAGGATCGGTGGCCATCGGCTGCGCGGAGAGCAGAAGCATGGATGCCTTGGCTGACCGGATTCGCCGTTTTCTTGAGATCCATCCGGGGATCCGTTTCGATATCCGTACCCTGACCGCCGACCTGACCAAGCAGGAGCTGGAGCAGGGGCTGCTGGACTTCGGCCTGCTGACTGAGCCGGTCTCCCTCAATGGGTACGAATATGAACGCATGCATGTCAAGGATTATTGGGGGGTTATGGTCACGCCCACTGACCCCCTGGCCAGCAAGCCCTATGTGAGTCCGCGAGATATAGCCGGCCGTTCCGTGATCATGCCCTCCAGGGATGAGGTGCACAGCGAGATTCTCAACTGGGTGGGTTCATATATGGACGATGTGCAGGTGGCCGGCAGCTTCAATCTGACCATGAACGCGGCCAGCATGGTTCGTTCCGGCATCGGAATTCTCTTTACCTTCGACTTCCCCGCCAGCTTGAAGGGACTGTCCTTCATTCCCCTGAAGCCGGCGGTGACCACAGAATGCTCCCTGGTATGGAAACGGGGCAAAACGCTGATGCCGGCGGCGCGGGCCTTTGCAGAATTCCTGAGGGAAACGGGAGACCTGGATTAATCGCTTTCCTCCAGCCGCTGGCGCTTGGACTTGACCACTGACGGTGGGCGCTCGCTATCTGCCTTCGCTGGAGGGCATGACGGGTTGAGGCGGGTTATGGACCTCTTCCGGCCGCCCTGGGGCTAGAGGTATGCTGAGGACTGGCGAAGGAGATATGACCATATGACGATTGCAACACCGGAACGGTATGCCCAAATGCTGGATGCGGCCAGGCAGGGGGGTTACGCCTATCCGGCGATCAATGTCACCAGCAGCCAGACCCTGAACGCGGCCTTGCAGGGCTTTGCCGAGGCTGAGTCCGATGGCATCATTCAGGTCTCCGTCGGTGGGGCGGCCTATTGGTCCGGGCAGTCCGTCAAGAACCGGGTGGCTGGTTCCCTGGCCTTTGCGGCCTTTGCCCATGAGGTGGCTGCCCATTATCCGGGCATCAGCATCGCCCTCCATACCGACCACTGCGCCCAGCAATACCTTGATGAATGGGTCCGTCCCCTCCTCGCCCATGAGCGCGACCAGGTCCAACACGGTCAGGAGCCCAGCTTTCAGTCCCACATGTGGGACGGTTCAACCCTTCCGCTTGACCAGAATCTGGATATAGCCGAGGAGCTTCTGGACTTGTCGGTCGCTGCCCATACGGTCCTGGAGATCGAGGTCGGTGCTGTAGGGGGCGAGGAGGATGGCCACAGCGCGCAGATCGACGAGAAGCTCTACTCGACTCCCGCTGATGGCTTGAAGGTCGCCGGCCGGCTTGGCCTAGGCGAGCGCGGCCCCTATATGGCTGCCTTCACCTTTGGCAATGTGCACGGCGCTTATAAGCCCGGAGTTGTCCAACTGCGTCCTGAACTGCTTGGCGAGATCCAGCGGACTGTCGCCCAGGCCGTCAGGGGCGGTGGGTTGTCCCTGCCGCCCGCTGCCCGGCAATTCGGCCAGTCAACGCTCGATTGGGTCGACCGGAATGTGGGCGCGAACAAGCCCTTTGCCCTGGTCTTCCACGGTGGCTCAGGGTCCGCCCCGCAGGAGCTTGCCCAGGCGGTCAGCCACGGTGTGGTAAAGATGAACATCGACACCGACACCCAATACGCCTTCACCCGTGCCGCAGCCGGCCATATGTTCACCCACTATGACGAGGTGCTGAAGGTGGACGGTGGCGTTGGCGAGAAACGCTACTACGATCCCCGCTCCTGGGGGGCTGAGGCTGAGGATGGCATGGCGCGGCGAGTGGTCCAGGCCTGCCAGCAGCTTGGCTCCGCCGGTAAGGCCCTTCGCTAAGGAACGCCCGTTTTCATCCTCCTTGCAACCGCACTGGGCCGGTCTGAGGTCTGGACAGAATCCGCCAGCTGCCTGCGCAAGCAGTTGAAGCGGCAGCGGGGTGATGTCGGTAGCGACTGTCCGGCATCCCAGCTTGGGAGACTCCGCGGGGACTGCTGCGGGGAGGCACCCGTCGGTGTGTCAGCATGCGGCATGGTGGCGGCTCACCATGTGCACGTTCGAGCCCTTCCGACGGCGGGCCAGGAAGCGCAAGCCCATGCCGGCACCTGCGCAGGCGGCACCGGCCAAGATCACGGTAAGTACCGCTGTTCCGGTTTCGGCCAGCAATTGGGGCCTTGTCCCATTCCAGTCATCGGGGTCCGAGACCAAGGGGTCCCCATAGCAGGTGCCGGACTGTTGGACTCCTGGCTTGTCGTCGAATGGGTCCTCGTCCACCACTGGGCAGGGCACGATGGGCCTGACGGTGATGTGGGCGCGGTCGGTGTGGTGGTCGCCGGTCTTGACCCCGTTCAGCACTCCCCGGGCCCAGGCCTTCTGACCTGGTTCCAGGATGATGGTGTCCTTGCCGGTGGGACTGCCGTCCGTCTCGCTGCTGGTGAGGTGGATGTCGCTCACCTCGCCTGAGCCTGCGATGGTCTGGTCGATCAGATCAGCCAGTTTGCCCTCCCACTTGATCTGGCCGGTGTTGCTGATCCTGAAGCCGATTTCGGTGCCGTCCTTGGCGTCCTGCAGGGCCTCTTCGGGCCTGTTGCGGTCGCCGTCCTTGAGGCCGGATGCCAGGTCGTACTTCACGATGGACACGGCCGGACTCTGGTCGGGGGTGTTGGTCTCCACCTCGTTGGAAGGCCGTTCGGTCCCGTTCAGGGTCTCGGTGAACCGGTTGACGATGTGCTCGCCGGCCTTGATGCGGGTCATCTGCACGTATCCGCGCCAGCCCTGCTCGGTCCGGGCCTTGGACACCAGGTCGAGGTAGGTCTGGGTCGCGCCGATGGTGAAGGAGCCGTCATCGAAGCTGGCGGTGAAGAGCTCGCCGCCCAGCCTGGAGGAGTCGAAGCCGCTGCCGGCGATCCTCTCCCCTTTCCTGGCCAGGACCCTGTCCGTGGGGCCGGTCAGGTCGCGGGTGGCGTAGACGGCCCACTGGCCGGTGGGCTGGTCGTACTCGGCCGGGTAGGGGTCATGGATCGACCAGCCGGTGACCTTGGGGTGGGCCCGGTCGGCCGGCAGGATGGAGGAGTCCACCTGGTAGAGGAACTGCTGTTCCTTCCAGATGCTCCTGCCGTCCGTGCTCCCGCCGCCCACGGTGACTACCACGTCCTTGGAGGGGTTGATGGGTTTGAGGGGGTTGTTGACCGTGTTGGTCACGTCCCTGCGGCTGTTGGTGACCTGGGTGGCGGTGTTCTTGACCACGTAGCCGTCGGTGACCTTGATGACCGTCATGGGCAGCACCACCTGGAGGGTGTGGCCCAGTAGGGTCTGGTCGATGTAGGGGTCCATGAGGGGGTCCAGCTTCCTGCCGCTGTAGGCCTTGAGGTCCTTGGGCTGCGGGTCTCCTTTGAGGGTCTCGCCGGTGGCGGGGATGACGGTGTCCACGGTCTTGAGGAAGGCGTAGACGACACCGTCCCTGACCTGGATGTTGAGCCTGTCGGTCATGTCCCTACCGGTCTCGTCCACCACCTGGATGGCCTGCCGGTCGAGCTTGAGGTACCCCTCGTCCCAGTCGTCGATCATGCCCAGCCGCTGGACCTTGTAGGCCTGGTCGGTCAGCTCGCTCGTGTCGATGTTGACCCGGTAGAAGATCCGGTCTCCCAGCAGGGCTGTCTTGCCCTCGATGCTGATGGAGGGGTCCGCCTGGGTGTCCTGCTTGACGGGCCTGGGTCTTGTGGGCTTGTTCTCCACGGTGTTCGAGGGGACCACTCCGTTGTTGATGGTAAGCCAGGCCTGGTTGTCGATCCGGTGGTCGGTGGGGGCGTCGTCCCTGACCCTGGCTTCGAAGCGCAGCAGGATGCGGGGGTGGGAGCCCTTGGCCCAGTTGGCCGTCACCCAGGCCGGCCCGAAGCTGGCGGTGAAGCTGTGGTCGGTGTCATCCCAGGTGGAGGTCCATTGGGAGCGGGGGATCACCGCGCCGGTGTTCAGGTCCGTGATCTCCAGGGTCTGCTTGTCGGGGATGGTCTGGGCGTCGTAGGTGTCCCTGATGGCCACCCTGGTGACCTCGTAGGCGTCATCGGCTGGGACCTTGGGGTCGGCCCGGACCGTGTACTCCAGCTTCTGGCCGGGCATGACCCTCTTGCCGTCCACGCTGGCCTGGTCGCCGCCCTGGGAGGACTCGGCCACCACGTCCTTGTGGATGGAGGGTACGGTCACGCAGATGCGCGGCTCGTTGGTGTCCATGCTGGCCTGGCCTGCCTTCTGGCGCCCCTTGTTGGACAGGTCCGACCCGTCCGGGTTGGTGCAGGAGTCCACCTGGTCTCCGGCCCCCTTGCCATACTCGCCGCGTATGGCCGCCGGGTCGAAGCTGACGGCGAAGGGGGCCAGTAGGGTGATCTGCCGGGCCGAATTCATGCCCCTCAACCCCTGGGCGTAGGAGGTCTTGGGTGTGGCCGCGACCTGGGTGCCCGAGACGGTGATGTCGAACTGGCCGGTCACGTCCCGGCCCGTGGCGTCTATCGCACCGATGGAGGATTGTTCGGCCGAGCCGGCATCCTGGTCATAGACGCGGATGTGCGACAGGTCCTCCATCCTCACGATCCTGGAGGCCTTGCCCCAGTCGTCGGCCAGGACCAGGTTCGGGACCCGGGCCAGGCCGGAGGGCATGGTCGCGTTGACCGCCGAGGCCACCCGGTCTCCCAGACGGAAGGACTTGTTGTCCGCGCCCGTCCGGTTGGTCCTGGCCGGGTCGATGACCAGCTGGTAGCCGTCCGAGGGGTTCAGGGGGTTGCCGGACTTCAGGGCCACCCAGGACTTGTCCGGGTTGGGGGTCCACACGAACACGGGGGGCGTGTTGGTGGACACCTTCTTCCGGTTCCATTGCTCGGATCCGGTGTTGGTCAGCCGCTTGGTCTTGCCCTGGGTGCGGGTGCCCTCCTTGAAGGAACCGCCAAGGTAGAGCTTGACGGCCTTGTCGGCCGCCATGCCCTCGGTGCCCCGCAGGGCGGCGGCCTTGGCCCTGGCGGTGGTCACCGACCCGTTGACGCTGATGACGAAGTCTCCGGTCCTGTCAACGCCGTCCACGTAGACCCTGGCCCTGGAGGCGTCCGAGAAGTCCACGTACTGGGCCGCGCCCGTCCAGTCGTCACTGATCCGATAATCGGACAGGTCGGTGGCCAGGCCCTTGGGCATGCGCCCGTTGACCACGGCACCCACCTGGTCGCCGGGCAGGAAGGTTTGGGTGTCGGCCCCCTGCTGGTTCGTCCAGTTGGGGTCCTGGGTGGCCAGGGCCCCGGCGGCGTCCAAGACCCAGACCTTGTCCGGTTTGGGGGAGCGCACGAAGGCGGCCGGGGTGTTGGTCTCCTTTGGCTCGTCGTTCCACTGCTCGGCCCCGCCGTTGGTCACCTGGGCCCCCTCGGGCACCGCCACGTCCCTGACTGTGCCCGAGACGATCAGCTTGACGGCCTTGTCGGCCGCCAGGCCCTTGGTTTGGGACAGGAAGCCGGCCTTGGCCCTGGCGACCGTAGTGGTGCCGGACACGGTGATGCTGAAGTCGCCGGTGCGCTCCTGGCCCTCCACGTAGACTTTGGCCTTGGACGGGTTGGAGAAGTCGATGTACCGGGCCGCGCCGGTCCAGTCATCGGTGATGGTGTAGGAGTCCAGGTTCCCGGTCAGGCCGGCAGGGATGCGCCCGTTGACCACGGCGCTGATCGGGTCGCCGGGCACCCAGTAGCGGTTGTCCTTGCCCTTGGCGTTGGTGTGGCCCTTGTCCTGGGCTACCAGGGCGCCGGCCTCATCCACGGTCCAGACCTTGTCGGGCCGGGGCGTCCTCTTGGGAATCTCCTTGGTGCCACCGGCCTGGCACAGGGCCCCGTCCCCGTCCCAACAGGCCCTGGAGTCATCGGTGATGGTCGTGTCACGGCCGCTGGCCGTGGGATAGGTCGGCACATGCAGGGTCAGCTCACGAGGGGTGCCGGAGGGCACGAAGGCCTTGACGACCACCTCGCCCGCCCGCGACCGGTCGATGGACACGGTGGCCGTCTGGGGGCCGCCATTGCCGTCGGTGACGGTGACCCGGGAGGCATCGTCATGGTCCCTGGTGCCGATGAAGATGGTCGGGTCCTTGATGATGTCGTAGAGCCAGAAGCGCTCCGAACCCGCGGGGTTGCCCGTCACCCGGGCCGTGTAGGGCACCCCGGCGGCCACCGTGGATGATGCGGTGGCCTGGGCGGTGTCGGCCGCGTCCCACAGGGTCTTGGTCGGCGGTGGCGTGGTCGACTCCCACGCCTCGTTCGGGGCGCTGTCCGGCAGCGACAGGGCCGCGTCCATACGGCCCTGCTTGGGTATCTCCAGACCATAGGCCCAACGTCCGGCCGGCCAGGTGTCGAAACCAAAATCGGCGGGCGTGAAGCCCGGCAGCTCACCATGGTCGTTGTTGGGGGCCAGCGCCGGCTTGGACGCCGAACGCACCACATTGGGGCCGGTCGGGTACCCATACCAGTTCAACGTGGTGGTCGCCGTCAGATTCTCCCTGATGGAGGAACCACCCGCATCGGTGTCAACGGCATCATGCACCGTCTGCGTCCCACCCGAGACCGGGAAAGTATCCTGGGCCGAGGTCGAGGCCGACAGATGGTAATCAGCTGGACGCGGCTCATACTGATTCAGCATGATCACCACCACCGACACACGACCCACATCACCCGCATACTGATCAGCGATCGAATCCACCGAAGTGCCAGGCTGATCAAGGAACTGGTCTCCGGTTGTGTATTGCGCCCCGTTGTTGCTGAAGGTCTGACCACCCACAGTGGCTATCCAGTTTTGCATCCAGATGCTGTGGGAGGCGTTGCCGGTGCCTCCAAAGTTGCCGGTGCCGCCGGCAACGGCTCCCACGGACACCACGCGGCAGTTGCCCTGGCCGGCCTGGTCGGGGTGTGCCTGGTCGAAACGTGCCAGGCAGTTGTGGTTGGCCTCGTCCAAGGCCTGTTGGGCGGTGGCCTGACCCTGGGCGGTCATTGTAAAGCCCATCTCGCCCATCGCCGCCTGCACGCTGGAGATCGAGGCGCCGCCGAAGGCCCCGTTGTCCGAATCCCGATACGCCCACTTCAACTGGAAGGCGCTGCCGGCCGCGGCTCCGCCGCCGGCGGACCCGCCGCCTCCACCGGCCCAGGCCGCTCCCACGGGCACCACCAGCGTGGCGGCGGCGGCCAAAGCCGCGACGCCACGCTGGAGCCTATCGCTCCACTTGCTCATTGCTATCCCTTACTATGAAGGGGACGGGCCTTATGTCCGTCCACATAAAAGGCCGGCGAGATAAACGAGCTGCAATTCGAGACATCTCGCCGGCAAGTGTGTAAATCAATCACCCAATCGGGCAGGCACCACCCTTAACGCACTGACTGGGCCTTTGATGGCTTTGTAACCATGCCTGCCAATCATTGTTGCCGCCAGATGGTGCTGGCGCCGCTGGTGCGGGGGCCGGAGCATTTGGGGCAGAAACTCTAGGAGCGCGATAACCTCCGCCTGCGTAACCGCCGCCGCCCTGATACGAGGGTGCTACGGCCTGTTGCTGCGCCTGGGCCTGGGCTGCTGCTGCGGCTGCCTGGTTGTCGGTGTCGGTCTTGGCTTGGATGCTGGCGTTGACCTGGTCCATCGCCGCCTGCAAGGGTCCGGCCCCGTCGCGCAGGGCCTGGAGCTGGGTCTTGCCATCGGCCAGGAGGCCGTCCGCGGTCTGGATGGCTGCGGTCAGGGTCTCGCGGGTGGCCCCATCGGCGACATTGCCTTCCGATGTGACCAGGAGCGCGCCGGCCTCGTCGCGTTTGCCCTGCAAGGCCGCCCTGGCATCATCCATGCTTTTGGCATCACGCGAGGCGATGACCGCTTCGGCGGCCTTGTCCAATTGCTTGGTCCGCTGCCTAAGCTGTCGGGCATCCTGGTCTTCTCTGCTTCGATTCCCGAGTAGCTCGGCCGTGGGCTGAGAGGCTTCACAAGACACAGCGGTCTTGCTGGAGGCGGCAAGCAGTGTGGCCTGTTTGGAGGCATGCGCCAGGTAACTCACCGTTTCGGGGTCCTTGACTTCGTCGGCGGTGATTCCAGAGGCCTGCCCTGCCTTGGTCTGGCTCTTGTTGAGCTGTGTCAGGGCCTTGGAGTGGCCGCTGAGGGCTGACGCGCAATCCGCTTGGGCCCGCTCGTGGGTCCTGTGCCGCTGCCAGGTCAATCCCGCCCCGGCGATCAAGGCCATGGCCAGAAGTGTGAAGAGCAACAAGGTAACGTACCATCGCTTCTTGGTCCCCGTGGAGCCAGTGTCGTTGGTGGGTTGCTTGGCATCTGCCGTGGATGCTGTGCCGGTTTCTTTCATGAAGTCCTCTTCGTTGAGTGTCCTATGTGGTAAGGATCCTCTTCTCAGGTTAGAGCAAGCTGGTGGTTCAAGCCACATCAGGGGTCTTGGGGCTTCTGCCTGCTTGGCTTCTGCTTGAATGAGTACTGGCTGCTTGGTGCGTGCTGCCGCATATTCCTCTCCTATCCTGGGCCTACGGGGCACAGAACGCGGCCCCGCCATATATCAATGAATCTAGGGCCGGCCATGGGGTCATGCCGGCTGAATTGGGGCTATGTGGTCGAAGGCCTCCACTTATCCACATGCCCAGGTGTGTCGTCCCCCTATTTATCCACATGCCGGTCGAGGATGGACGGGCCACCACCAGCGCCCCACCTGCCCGTAGGGACGTTACGCTAGGCTGTTTTTGGCGGAACCATGGGAGTCATGTACGCACGGAGGTGGAGCATGCCGGGAATAATTCTTATCGGAACCCAGTGGGGAGATGAGGGCAAGGGCAAGGCCACCGACCTGATTGGTGGCAGCGTCGACTATGTGGCCCGCTTCAATGGTGGCAACAACGCCGGCCATACCGTGGTTGTCGGCGATGAATCCTATGCCCTCCACCTGCTGCCTTCCGGCATCATCAGCCCCAATGTCATTCCGGTCATCGGCAATGGTGTGGTCGTCGACCCCGAGGTCCTCTTCGAGGAGGTCGACGGGCTCCAGCAGCGCGGCGTGGACTGTTCCCGGCTCCTGGTATCCGATGCCGCCCAGGTCATCGCCCCCTACCACCGGGTCATCGACAAGGTCACCGAACGCTTCCTGGGCAAGCGCAAGATCGGAACCACGGGGCGGGGGATTGGGCCGGCCTACGCCGACAAGATCAACCGGGTCGGCATCCGTGTCCACGACCTCTTCAACGAGAGTCATCTGCGGGATAAGGTCGAAGCCAGCCTCCACCAGAAGAACCAGATGCTGGTCAAGCTCTACAACCGGCATCCCATAGATATTGACGAGACCACAGACCAGCTCCTGGCCCTCGGCGAGCGCCTGCGCCCCTACGCGGCCAACACCTCCCAGATTCTCAACGATGCCCTGGACGCCGGCAAGACCGTGCTTTTTGAAGGCGGGCAGGCCACCATGCTGGACATCGACCATGGCTCCTACCCCTTCGTGACCTCATCCAACCCCACCGCGGGAGGCGCATGCACGGGCACGGGAGTGGGGCCGACCAAGATCGACCGGGTCATCGGTGTCTCCAAGGCATATGCCACCCGGGTTGGCGAGGGCCCCTTCCCCACCGAGCTGTTCGACGAGCAGGGGGAGTGGCTGCGGGCCCAAGGCCATGAGTTCGGCGTGACCACCGGCAGGCCCCGCAGGTGCGGCTGGTTCGATGCGGTGGTCAGCCGCTACGCCACTGAGGTCAACGGCCTGACCGACATTGTTCTCACCAAGCTTGATGTGCTCACTGGCCTCAAGGAAATTCCCATCTGTGTCGCCTACGAGGTGGAGAATCCTGACGGCACCCGCAGCCGCCTCGACCGCATGCCCATAGACCAGGCAGCCTTCGCAGCTGCCAAGCCCGTCTATGAGTCCATGCCCGGCTGGAGCGAGGACATCTCAAGCATCCGTGACTTCGCCGACCTGCCCCAGAGCACCCAGGCCTATGTGCACCGCTTGGAGGATCTGTCCGGCTGCCGGATTTCGGCCATCGGCACCGGCCCCAGCCGTGACCACATCATCTCCCTGCGCTCGCTGGTCGCTTAGGCACGCCGAGGGCTTGGTTGGTGCGGAGCATGAGCGAATCCAATGATGCCGAAGGGGCCGAGTCCGGGCAAGGGGCCGGGTGCTCTGCTCCTGAAAGCCCCACTGTCTGCGGGCAGGGGGATCGGGCGGAGTCTGAGTCTGAGCCGGTTTCGCCGCCAGAGCGCTTTTCGCCGGCCTTATCTCGAGCGTCGACTGACCCTCAGCATTCCCGGCCTGACCCCCTGGCTGCCCCGCTGGTCTATCTGGCCGTGTTCTGCGGCGGCACCCTGGGCACGGCCCTGCGCTATGGTCTCGCCTTGCTGTTTCCGGGGCGCATGGCGGCTTCCGGCTTGTTGAGCTCCGTCCATGTCGCCACCTTTCTGGTCAATATGCTGGCTTCCTGTGGCCTGGCCTTCCTGACTGCCTACCTTGCGCAGGCTGTATGGATGCGCAAAGGGGCCAGTCAGCTGGCCAGCCAGGGGTTGGGCGCCGGATTGTGCGGCGGCCTCTCCACTCTGTCGGCCCTGATGGTGGAGGCCTTGGCTTCCCTTCGCGACGGTCAGATCGCTGGTGTTGCCCTCTACCTACTGCTGACCTTTGCCTGCGGTCTGCTCGTGACCTATGTGGGTTCCTACCTTGGGACCAGGCTCGCCGCCGGGCGTATGGGAGGCGAGGGTGTCTCCCCCGCTGATGGTGGCGTACCGCCGTTTCCGGGACGGTCGAACCGCGGTTCCTCAAACCCCGCCGTGCCCATCGCCCCGATGGAATCGCCGGACGTCGGCTTGGAGGGTCCGGCCACGGGTCTCCCAGCCGTGGTGCCAGCGAAGAGCTCGGGCGCACACGGGGCTGAACCGGCCCCGGCCCCCGCACAGGCTCCAAGTGCTGCGGGAAGGCTCCCGGTCGCCGGTCCGGTGAGGGGTGAGGCCCGATGACCTTGTTCCTGCTGGTGAGCATATGCGGTGGTGTGGGGTCGGTGGTCCGTTTCATCGTCAATGCTGCCTTGGGTAGACGGTGGGGCTGGCTCTTCCCTCTGCCCACCATGCTCATCAACATGCTGGCCTGCTTCTGTGTTGGTCTGGCGGCTGCGGCCTACGCCAAGCAGTCCATGGGCCAGGCTGCCTACCTTCTCCTCGTTACCGGTTTCTTTGGCGGATTCTCGACCTTCTCATCTGCCATCAACGAGGTGCACGGGCTGCTTGCTGCCAGGCATTGGGCCATGGCCTTGGCTTATGCCCTGCTGACCATCCTCCTGCCCCTGGCCTGTGTGGCTGCGGGCTGGTGGTTGCTGTAGCTGGGCAGGGGCTGGTACAGGGGTGGCCGCATGGTGGGGAGCGAGCATACCTATGCGCCATGCCTTAGACCGGCGCAAACTGGATTCAAGCCGGAAAACCACCCCCGGCGGTTTCCATCAATCCCTGTGTACAATGCTGTAATTCCTGACTTGGCGGTGATTATTTCCAAGGTTGGCAGGGTGATACCTACACGCTCATACTCTTTACTGTATCTAAGCGTTTAGCTATCTGAGCAAGGAGGTTCAGATGAACTCACATGTACGAGCACTGGCCGCGGAAGTGGTGAGTATTGCGGCGTTGGTGTCATTCAGCGCCTGCGGTCGCACCGATGACAGCGTGGGTAAGGATGACAGTGCGGTCACCAGCATTGAGGTTCCAAGGGTACGGGTCAACTGACCGTATGGGCCATGGGCAATGAGGGTGAGAAGATGGGCAACTTCGTCACGAAGTTCGAGCGGGAGAACCTCGTTGTGAAGATCTCCGTCACCTCGATTCCTTGGTCCGGATACAAGGATAAGTTCCAGACCGCCATTGCGGCCGGCACCGGCCCCGACGCTGCCATGATGGGTAACACAGACATGGCCATCTACCCTAAGGCCCTGTCCTACGGGCCCAAGAGCTCGAGATGAGCGGTCTCAACGATGGCCTCAAGGCCAGTGGCAAGGGCTCGAACTCCCAGGTTGGTGTGCCCATGTACGTCGACACCCGCATCCTCTACTACCGGACCGACATCGCCCAGCAGGCGGGTTGGGATCACGCCCCCAAGGATTGGGACGAACTCAAGAAGATGGCCCAGGACATGAAGAAGGTGGACGGCGTGAAGTATGGATTCTTCATGTTCCCCTCCGGCAACGACAGCTTCCAGGCCATGTCGCCTTTCGCCTTCTCCAACGGCGCCCACTTTGTGAGCAAGGACAACAAGTCCTAACACCTTCAACACCACTGAGCTCAAGGAAGCCCTCAAGTACATCACCAGCCTCTTCAAGGAGGGCCTGGCCGACCCGGATGCCGATGTGACCCCCGGGCTCAAACACGCAGCAATTCGTCTCTGGCGCCACCCCCGTGATGATTGAGGGCCCGACCGCCGTCGGTCAGGTCGAGGAACTTGGCGGCGCTGGTTTCGCCGATAAGTACACGACCGCCGTGGTGCCGGCCCAGAAGAACTCCACATCCTTCGTGGGTGGGTGTAACTGGTCCGTTTTCAAGACCTCCAAGAACAAGCAGTCTGCCTGGAAGTTCAGCAAGTGGTTCGCACAGCCCGAGACCCGGGTTGATTGGTATGGGGTCACCTCCGACCTTCCCGCATCCAACAAGGCTTGGAAGGATGAGAAACTGGCCTCCAACACCAAGCTTCAGGCCATCGGCGACCAGCTGAAGAGTGTGCGGTCCATGCCCGTGGCCTTCACCTGGGGGCAGATGAGCAAGGCCGCCGATACGGCCTACGAGAAGATGAACAAGGGCACTGTTTCCGTTGAGGACGGGCTCATAGAGATCCAGCAGCAGGCCGATTCCATTGGAACCGGAATGTAAGGGTAGTGATGAGTTTGTCGCCTAGAACCACAAGGGGGGCGAGGCCCTTCCTCGTCGGTGGGCAGGGGCATGAGCCCTGCCCACCGCAGAAGGACTTTGGTAGCCTGGGGATTCGCCCTTCCTTTTGTCATTGTCTTTTCAGCCTTCATGCCGATCCCGTTGATGACCTCCCTGCGCATGTCCTTCACGGACATCACCGCCAGGGATATTCAGCCCCCCCCCAACGTGAACTTCACCGGTCTTGACAACGGCATCAAGCTCTTCCAAGACCCCCACTACCTCCACTCCCTGGGGACCAACAGCAATCTTCGTCGTCGTGGGTCTGCCGCTCACCATGATGGTCGCCCTGGCCTTCAACAAGGTCTGCGCCATGTCAACGCCTTCTTCAGGGCCCTCTTCTACGCCCCTGTAGTAGCCAGTACCGTGGCCGTCTCGGTGGTCTGGCGATACATTCTGCTGAGGGATGGATTGCTCAACACCCTGCTCGCCCTGATCGGTGTGCAAGGGTCCGATTGGCTCCATGACGCCAAGACCGCCCTGCCGGCTCTGGTGGTAATGACCCTGTGGCGCAACATGGGAACCTTGATGATCATCTTCCTGGCCGGCCTCCGTCGTACCCGAGGAGGTGCTCGATGCCGCCGAGATGGATGGCGCCTCGGAATGGCCCAAGTTTCGCAACATCACCCTGCCTTTGCTCAGGCCCACCCTGCTGCTGGGCGCTGTGCTCCACCCGCAGTTCTTCGAGGAGTCCTTCGTGATGACCCAGGACGGCCCCCTGGATTCGACCCTGTCGGCCTCCTACTACATCTACGAGAAATTCGGTTTCGGCCAGTATGGCGTATCTTCGGCGGCCGGCTACGTCCTGTTCATCATCATCGCCCTGGTCAGCCTGCTTCAGTTCAAGACGCTGAACTCCAAGGACTAGGAGAGCATCATGTCTACTGCGACTATCAGTCCATCCCCCATCGGTTCCAGACAACAAGCCAGCTTGTGGAAGCGTTTCCGCAAGGCCCATGGCATCACCTATGTGGTCCTCAGCCTCATTGGCGTTGCGTGGGTCTTCCCCTTCTTCTGGATGATTCTTGGCTCCATGACGCCACAGCGCGAGATCATGGCCGTGCCGCCCACGCTCCTGCCCAAGAATCCGACCATGAGCAACTTCGGCCAGTGGTTCACCCAGTTGCACTTCGGGACCTACTTCACCAACAGCCTGGTGGTGGCCATTCTGACCATGCTCGGCAACCCGGTGTTCTGCTCGATGGTTGGGTACGCCTTGGCCAAGATGGACTTCGCAGGCAAGAACGTGCTCTTCCTGCTGGCTAGGGTCACCTTGATGGTGCCCAGCGTCGCCACCTTCATTCCCCTGTTCGGCATCATCGCGAACCTGCACATGCTGAACACCTACTTTGCCCTGGTCCTGCCTTTCCTGACGCAGCCGGTCGGTGTCTTCCTGGTGAGGCGGTTCATGCAGGGCATTGCAGACGCCCTGTTGGAGGCCCGGGCGACTCGATGGCGCCGGCGAGCTCAGGGTCTTCTTCCAGATCGTCCTGCCCCAGTGCAAGCCGCCTCTGGCGACACTGGCCGAGCTGACCTTTCTCTCCTCCTGGAACAACTTCCTGTGGCCGCTGGTCTCTGCGCAGTCGAACAGCATGTGCACCCTGCCGGTGGCCCTGTCTTTGTATTCCACGGTGCAGAACGCGACCAACTACAGCGTGCTCCTGGCCGGTGCGGACCCGGTCGTGACATCAACCGGCACTACTGCTGGGTCGAGGAGATTGACCGGAACCTTGAACGGCCGGTGGTCCAGGCCCTCAATGCCTTGTGTCGCATGAGGAACAGCCTGAATGCATTCGACGGCGACTTCTCTTGGAGGGTGGACGGCGAGGCCATCGTCCTGTCGTGGGATGGTGTGAGCTCCTGCGCGACCCTGGAATTCCACCCGTCCAAGGGGCTGAGGCTGCTGGTGCCGGGACTGGCCACAGCCCCTCCCTAGTGAGGCTGGTTGGTCCGATGCCCAGGGCCAACACAGGGTCGATGATCTGCTGACTGGATTCCGCGGGGCTGGCGATGGGCTGGCATGATTGCAGCCATCCGGTGTCCACATAGTGGATGCTGGGATGCCGGCGGCCGGCACGGGGGACTACGGTTCACACCATAACCGAGGTCCATAAGGCTTTGAAGATCGAAAGGAGGTCCGCGCGATGACCACACGATATGATTCCGCTCTAGTTTTCGTCCGAATTATTATTCCGTCGTCGTTGGCGGACTGATTCGGTAGCAACCTAGGTCCTGTCAACGAAGGCAGGGCTCTGGGAACGGACATAATCTGAACGTTGAGACCCTGCTGATGGCGGGGTCTTCTTCATATCTCACTCCCACAAGGATTGGTGAAGAGCAGGCAGCCGCCACCGCCACATCCGCATCGAGAGGGAACGCATGAGTGCACAAGGAAATCCGGCCGCCGAGGGCCAGCAAAGTCAGGGGGCCGGGGCGAGTGCTTCGGCCGGATCGGCCTCCGGTAAGGCCGCGGCCATGGTCAGGGATTCGGTCAAGACCGTCATCGCCGCCTCCATGGTCGGTACCGCCATCGAATTCTATGATTTCTACGCCTACGGCACCGCCGCGGCCAACTATTTTCCCAAGGTCTTCTTCGGGCATAGCGGCACCGGGGCCCTGATTGGCTCCCTGCTGACCTTCGCCATCGCCTTCATCGCCCGGCCGCTGGGCTCCCTGGTCTTTGGCCATTTCGGAGACCGGATGGGCCGGAAGAACACCCTGGTGGTCTCCCTGCTCACCATGGGCATCGCCACCTTCCTGATTGGCTGCCTGCCCAGCTACCAGACCTGGGGCTGGCTGGCGGTGGCCCTTCTGGTCATCTGCCGCTTCGTCCAAGGCCTGGGGCTGGGAGGCGAGTGGTCGGGTGCGGCTCTGGTCGCCACCGAGAACGCCCCCGAAGACAAGAGGGCCCTCTATGGGTCATTCCCTGAACTGGGTGCTCCCATCGGCTTCTTCCTGTCCAACGGCACCTACTTCCTTCTGGAGACCTTCAACGATGCCGATGCCATGCTGGCCTGGGGCTGGCGGGTGCCCTTCCTCCTGTCGGCGGTCCTGGTGGTTGTCGGGCTGGTCGTCAGGGTCCATATGGAGGAGACCCCGGTCTTCCGCCTGGCCCAGGAACAGAACAAGGTGGTCAAGTCCCCGCTCAAGGAGGTCTTCAAGACCAGCTGGCGCCAGGTTTTGCAGGCCACCTTCCTGGTAGCGGTCACCTACACCCTCTTCTACACCCTGGCCACCTGGTCCCTGGCCTGGGGCACCAAACCTGTTGAGCAGGGTGGCGGCGGCCTGGGCTTCACCAACCGTGAGTACCTGCTCATGCTCATGGTCGGGGTCTGTGTCTTCGCCGCCTTCATCGTCCTGTCCTGCCTCTTTGCTGACCGGATCGGCCGCAAGCGGATCCTGGTGTTCTCCTCCTGCGCCCTGGTCCTCTTCGCCCTGGGCTTCCCCTATCTGCTGATGGGGACCGGCGAGCGTGACTTTCTGGCCGTCATCGTCTTCCTATGCTTGGGCTTCGCCCTCATGGGCATCGCCTTCGGGCCCATCGGCGCCTTCCTGCCGGAACTGTTCAAGGCCAACGTCCGGTATTCGGGTTCCGGCATCGGCTACAACCTGGCGGCCATCGTCGGCGCGGCCTTCGTGCCCACGATCGCCACCTGGCTTTCCCACAAGTGGGGTGTCGAATCGGTGGGGCTCTACTTGGCGGCCATGTCCATCTGCTGCCTGGTGGCGGTCCTCACCTGCAAGGAGACCAAGGATACCGACTTCTCCGAGTAGAATGTGCAGGGGGAGGACCACAAGCCATCTGGCTGGGTATGCATGGTCAGCAATGATCAGCGCCGGCAATCAACTATTCAGTCAATTCAGACAAGTACACAAGTTTTGAGAGGACTTTTCTCAATAGCTGTTCAACTGGTGAAACGAGGCCGGGATTTGCGCCGGCCGGGACGCTAGGCTGAAGGGCAATTAGGACAAAATCCTCTTGCAAGGGCCCTCGGGCCACCACCGACGACATGAAAGCACGCACAAGCCGAGCCCCTGTGTTGTTGGTCTCAAACAATGAATATGGAAATGCAAGGAGTGCATCGTATTATGGCAGCACAAATCTGGTATGAAGACGACGGAGATCTCGCAACCCTTCAGGGCAAGAAGGTGGCCATCATCGGCTACGGCTCCCAGGGCCATGCCCACGCGCTGAACCTGCGCGATTCCGGTGTCGACGTGGTCGTCGGTCTGCGTCCGGGCTCCAAGTCGGTCGAGTTCGCCAAGGAGCAGGGCCTGGAGGTCAAGTCCGTGGCCGATGCTGCCAAGGAGGCCGATGTCATCATGATTCTGGCTCCTGACCAGTACCAGGCCCAGATCTTCAAGAACGACATCGAGCCCAACATGAAGGAGGGGGCCGCCCTGGCCTTCGCCCACGGCTTCAACATCCACTACGGCTACATCAAGCCCTCCGCCGACCACCCCGTCTTCATGGTCGCCCCCAAGGGCCCCGGCCACATCGTCCGCCGTGAGTATGCCGCCGGCCGTGGCGTCCCCGTGGTCGTCGCCGTCGAGCAGGACCCCCGTGGTGACGGCTGGGCCATCGCCCTGGCCTACGCCAAGGCCCTGGGTGGCCTGCGCGCAGGCGCCATCAAGACCACCTTCAAGGAAGAGACCGAGACCGATCTCTTCGGTGAGCAGGATGTGCTCATGGGTGGCGTCAACCATCTGGTCGAGACCGGCTTCGAGGTGCTGGTCGAGGCTGGCTACCAGCCGGAGATCGCCTACTTCGAGGTCTGCCACGAGCTCAAGCTCCTGGTCGATCTGATGAACGAGGGTGGCCTCAACAAGGCCCGTTGGTCCTGCTCCGACACGGCCCAGTACGGAGACTTCATCTCCAAGGTCGTCGACGACTCCACCAAGGACCGCATGCGCTACCAGCTCGGCCGCATTCAGGACGGCTCCTTCGCCAAGGAGTTCATGGATGACCAGGCTGCCGGAGCCCCCAAGTTCAAGGAGCTCCAAGAGGAGTACAGCCACGTCCAGATCGAGGAGGTCGGCCCCAAGCTCCGCGCCATGTTCTCCTGGAACAAGGGCCAGGCCGCCGATGCCGACGAGAACCAGTCCTTCACCGGCAAGATCGCCCGCGCCCAGGTTCAGTAAGCCCAGCGCCTAAGGTCTGCACCACACCCAAGGGCCGCCGTCGCCGCTCACTCCCAACCGGAGTCAGCGTGACGGCGGCCCTTGGCGTATAAGGTGTAAACAGACCGCCTGCATGCGTGCGATCCCGCCTCCTGGGACCGGCAACCCACCCCCTCAAGTGAACCTCCCCCACTGACGGTCGAAGCGATTTTGTTATTGAATTGTTACCGTCAGAGACTTCCCCAGCGGCTCTGGAATGCGAAGATAAGAGCAGTATGGCTCCGCACATAGTAGTTGGAGCCATGCGCTAGGTCCTGCCCATGGGCCGCAAACGTCTCTTGTTGGTCGCCGTTGACCATGACAGCGGCACAGAGCCACCAGGCAGGGCTGAGAGTTGAGAGGGAACCCACCCATTGGAGCGGGGTAACTGATCTTGCACATTGCCTCCATGGGGGAGGTGATGTGGTGAAAGGATGCAAGGATGCGATTGCAGGGGGAATTCATAGCCATGGCGCTAGCCCTGCCCATGCTGGCCATGGGTGTGCCGGCCGTGGCCACACCCCTAGGGCCCCCAGATGAGTCGAGGCAGGCTGTCTGGTCTCATGAACGGACGCTTGGAGCCAGATCCGAGACGGATCCCGGGTATTTATGGCTCCATTTCAGTGCCAGCGATTACGAGCAGGTGTATTACGGGTACAGCGAGGACGGCCTGAGCTGGAAAAAGCTCAATGACAGTCAGCCCATCTTGGCCTCCCAGGTTGGCACCATGGGGCTTCGTGACCCCCATCTGCTGCGCTTGAAGAGCCCAGATGCCCAAGGCAACAAATACCTCATGCTGGGTACGGACCTTCACGCCGAGGGCAGCGCTCCGGGCGGCAGCTGGGACCAGATAACGGCCAGCAAGGACCTGGTCGTCGCCAAATCCAAGAACCTGGTCGACTGGACCAGTCCCAAACTGGTCTCCACCGGTCTGGGGACAAGTGTTGGCAACGCTTGGGCGCCTGAGGCCATCTGGGACGAGGAGACCAATGATTACCTGGTTTACTGGTCCAGCCGTGACCTATCGACAGGTATGACCAACGCCACCACCAATCTCAAGGTGTACAAGGCCCATACACAGGATTTCGAGTCCTTCACCAATCCGATCCTATGGATTGATCAGAGCGCGGTAGCTGGGGAGAACATCATTGACACCAGCATCGTCAAGGGGGAAGATGGCGACTATTATCGCTTCTCGACCTCGGACTGGTATACGGTGGTCGACACCGTCCCTAATCTGGAAGCGGCCAACTGGACACGGCTGGTGGAGCGTGATGCCGCAGTCAGCCAAGGCAGGTCCGTCATCACAGGTGACCGGGTCATAACCACCACGGCATCGGGTCTTTTCGGCACCAATGGCAACGAGGGACTGACTCTTTACCAAGCCCCTGACGGATCATGGATCGCCATGGCCGACCATTCGGGCTATCAGGCCTATGGGATCGACCATCTCGCCAGCCTCAAGACCGGTGGAGCTTTCGCTCCCGTTGGATCCACATTCAGTCAACGCTTTCGCCATGGTACTGTCATGCACTTGACCAAGGCTGAGGAAACAGCTGTGCTGGATGCCTATGACATCAGCAGTCCGGTAGCCCCCGACCCGGTTGGGAGCGGGCCCATAGCCACCTATGATTTCGAGGATGCGGCCACCCCAGGCAAGGACACCACCGGCCAGGGACATGACCTGACCCTGGTGGGCAGCCCAACCATCAAGGCTTCGGATCGTGGACCCGGCAAGGTCCTGCAGCTGGACGGTGGTGGGCAATACGCCGCATTCCCCAGGGGTCTGTTCGACCGTCGGGACAAGTTGACTGTGGAAATGGATGTGACCAGCCAGAAATCCGGCAATCTCTTCACCTTCGCTTTCGGACAGGATTCCACCCGCTATTACTTCATGCGTTACCGCGACAATGGGGAGTTAGGCAGCCATATGAGTACCAGCTCCTGGCAATCGGAAGAGACGGCCGATGCTGTGCTAACCGGAGGAGATTGGCGGAGGATGACCATAGTTCTTGATGGCGCCACCATGTGCTTGTATGTTGACGGGACCAAGGTGGCCGAGAACGATTCCATGGCCAACCGGGTCACCAATCTGGGAACCAACCTCCTGGCCTACCTGGGTAAATCCTTCTACAATGATCCATACTTCCAAGGCGCCTTTGACAATATCTCCATCTGGAACAGGGCCCTGTCCGAGCAGGAGGTGGACCGGGGGCGGACAGCCGATCCCACCAGCCTGTTGATTGCTCAGACTATGCCTGGCAGGCAAATTCTCTCTCAGAAAATCAGTCAAGGTGAGGACGGCGACAAGCGGCTGGATTTGGTTTTGGACTACTGGACCCCGCAAGGCGGCACGGATGGGTCTCGCACCGACAAATCCAAGCTGGCATTGAACTTCACAGCTCCCGCAGGCGCCAGTTTGACTATGGCCGACGGCAGCCCAATTCCTGTCCGGCAGGACCTGACCAAGCCCTTCAAGGTGAAGGTGGTGGCCTCTGCCTCCGAACAGGTCTATACGGTTTCCGCCGTCGTGCTGACTACCCCCATCAGAGCTGCCGGCTCGAAGGATGGCACTGGTGCCACAGGTATGAAGTTTTTTGCCGACCCCCAGGCGGTGGCAGTGAATGGCAAGTACTACATCTTCCCGACCACAGATGGTTATTCAGGGTGGAGGGGTTGGCAGATCCGCTGCTTTGAATCCGATGATCTGGTCAATTGGAAGGACAAGGGCGTGGTAGTCGATCTCCGGGATCAGAAGCTCGATGGCACCGGTGACACCAGTCCGCTGCCCCGACGCACATCCACGGCTTGGGCCCCGGCCTTCGCCGCCAAAGATGGCAAGTACTATCTGTACTTCTCCGGGAATGAGGGCATAAACGGGACCAATCAAACCAACGTGGCCGTGGCGGACAAGGTCACTGGCCCCTACACCATCAAGGCTGATGCCGGTAACAACCATGACGGTGTCGTGGCTGATAACATCGACCCAGCCACTTTTCAGGATCCAGCGACCGGCATCTGGTATATGGCCTGGGGGCAGGGAACGGGCAAATACGCGCAATTCAATGACGATATGACATCGATCAAAACCGGGACAACCGTGACCACCAGCGCTACCCAGAACATCCGTGAGGGATCGTACCTGACTGCCCGGCAGTGGAAGGGTAAGTGGACCTACTACTACAGCTATTCAATTGATTACACCAATAGCCCCGACTATCGGGTGGCCTATGCGACGGCTCCCAGTATGAAGGGGGATGGGTCGCAATGGACCTACCGGGGCGAGATTCCGAATAAGGATGAGGCCAAGGGAATCCTGGGGACCGCCCATCATTCCATACTGCAAGTACCAGGAACTGATGATTGGTACATGGTCTACCACTGCTTCCTGGACGACCAGATGCGCCCCCGTTATAAGGACGAAAGCACCGGAAGCCAGCTGCGGACCGGCAACAAGCGTGAGATACGCATCGCCCGGATGACCTATAGCGAGCCCAGCCAGGCAGAAGTCGATGCAGGGCAGGTGCCGCTGATTCAACCAGTACCGGTAACTTATGAGGGACTGCCCGCCGAGACAATCCCCGATCTGTCCCTATGTAAGGGGCAGGCGGAGGCAGATGGCCGTGCCATGGTAGGGGAAGAGCTAGGCGCCCACTTCAATGCTGGCTGGGCGGTGGAAAGGGTCCGGTGGTACCGTGACGACAAATTGATCGCTGGTGCTCAGGGCCAGGGATACCGGCTGACCGCAGCTGATGTAGGGCATCGGGTCAATTCCCGCGTCATCGGTGCTTCAACTACTGGGGTTCTGCAGAACGCTCAGGCGGCTACGGGGGTCTTGACCAGGGAACAGAAGATTCCTGCGAAGACGCTGGAATTGCGGTCGGACAAGGTTCTGGTCCAAGCCTTGGACACAGATCCGACCGGGGGTGACCAAGGCGGCTTACCAGCCCCTGTCCCCGGACCTGATCCGGGCCACGGCATCATCCCCGTTCCGTCCCCGATTCCTGCGCCGGGCCAGACTCCTGGGCATGATCCGGGGGCGAACCGCCGGCCTGATCCGAGCTCCAAAAATCTTGCCAAAGCCCCCCAGGGAGTTGGCGCTGGGAATGGTGAAAACCAAGCAAGGCGGCAGGGTGGGGTAGGCCAGACCGGTTCCCTCTCTGCAACGGGGGCTACGGTGCTTCCGCTTGTTCTGCTGGCCTGTCTGTTCCTGCTGGCATCACTGGCTATCGCGCTGCCCAAAGCCTTGAGTTGGCATGGCAGCGGTCGCTGAACCAAGCACAGATGACCGTAAAAAGGGTCGGGGCCGCAACCTCCCCTAGCTTCGGCTCCATCGTCTGGTAATTTCCCCTCCCCACTCCTTATGCGCAGGAGTGGGGAGGGGGGGGGAGGGGACCAATTCGGACTAGTTTCTGTGTGGCCGCTCCCTGATGTAATGCTACCTAGGATCGCCGGGTTCGCTAGTGCCTTCGCCCCTCGGTCAGCTGGTAGATGATCAGGAGCAGGGCCACCCAGATGGGTCCGATGACCAGTGCCACGCGGTAGCTGGGAGAGAATGCCATGAGGACGGCCACCAGGACCATGAAGGTCAGCACCAGCCAGGGTGTGATCCGCGCGAAGGGCAGCTTGAACTGAATGCGGTCAAGGGCGGCCTGGCCGGTGAGTCCCTTGAAGGCTTCCGGCCCATGCCCCTGGGCCACGGACTTACGGAAATGCATCTGGGTGATCATCACCATGCCCCAATTGATGAAGGCGGCAATGGTAGTGATGCTCATCAGATAGGTGAAGGCGAACTCAGGCCACAGGAACACCACCACGACGGCCAGGGAAGTGATGACGGCCGAGGTCAGCACACCCGCCACCGGAACGCCACGCCGGTTGAGCTTGCCCAGGTAGGTCGGTGCGTTCCCCTGCTGGGCCAGGGAGTACAGCATGCGTGAGTTGGCGTAGAGGCCGGAGTTGTAGACGCTCATAACGGCGGTCAGGCAGACGAAGTTGAGAATGCCGGCGGCGGCATGGACCCCCACCGAATCGAAGATCTGCACAAAGGGGCTGGTCTTGCCGTCAATGGTGTTCCAAGGGACCACGGCCATGATGACACCCAGGGCGCCGATGTAGAAGACCAGGATTCTCCAGATGACGCTGTTGGTGGCCTTTGGAATCGTGGTGCGCGGCGAGGCCGTCTCCCCGGCGGTGATGCCGATCAGCTCCGTGCCTCCGAAGCTGAACATGACCACGCACAGGGCCATCAGCAGACCGGTCCACTGGCCGTCCGCACCCCGGCTGAGCAGACCCTTGGGCATGAAGCCGCCGTCAATGGTGAACCAGTTGGCAAAGGAGGGCCGTATGCCGGAGGCCGTGGGCAGATTGAGCAGGATGACGGCCAGCCCGCCAATGATCATGGCAATCACGGCAACGATTTTGATGATGGCGAACCAGAACTCGAACTCACCGAACTTGCTGACCCCCAAGAGGTTGGCGCAGGTGATGGCCACCAGGAACACGGCAGCCGACACCCAGGTGGGAATGGCCGGGAACCAGTAGTTGACAAAGGAGCCGACCACGGCGAGCTCCACCATGGAGACCAGCACGTAGTTGAACCAGTAGTTCCAGCCGGAGACGAAGCCCGCCCTCTTGGACCAGTAGCGGCTGGCATAGTAGCTGAAGGCACCGGCCTGCGGGTCCTCCACGCTCATCTCGCTCAGGGCACGCACCACCATGAAGATGACCAGGCCCCCAATCAGGTAGGCCAGGAGGATGCTGGGGCCGGCCAAGGCGATGGATTCGCTTGAGCCGTAGAAGAGCCCCGTACCGATGGCCCCGCCCAGGGCGATCAACTGTATATGGCGGTTTTTCAAGGATCTGCGGAGGGTGGCTGGTACCGGTACGTCGTCCGTGTGGTGAGCCGTGGGTGCCGGGGCGGAAGCGGCCTGCCAGCTGGCGTCGTGTTTGCCAATGGCTTGCCGGCGCTCGCTGTCTTCCGTCTTCTGTGGGGTCGTTTCCCTGGTTCCCATGGTCTGTCCTTCTCGTTGGGTGCCGCCCATCCATTCCATATGATTCATATGATTTCGGTTCGGCTTGTTCCATCCTAACGGTTCAGGTGTGCTGGCTGGGCCTACCGACTGACAGGTGGGCCGGCGTCCGTCGAGGCGTTGTCCCTATAGTGGGATTGGCCCAGAGGCCTGGAATGCGGGAAGGGTAGTCTTGGAGTTCGCAACATATGAGCCGTGGCTGGAGGCAAGTGGGGACCGCAGCTGCGGGGTGGCAAAGATTGGAAGGTGATGTAGTGACGACCGGCAATCGCATGAACGGTGGCAGGACGACCGGAAACACGGACCAGGGGAGCGGCCGGCAGACCGCCGCTGCTGGGGCCGGGACTGGTGCTGCTGCTGCGGCCGGGCCTTCCACAAGCTCTGGCAGTGCCCTGCCGGATGGCGATGGCGTCAATCTTGAATCGGTCGAATCCCTGGATCAGAGCAACGACCTGGACCGTGGGCTGAGCAAACGCCATGTCCAGTTCATCGCCATCGGCGGCACCATTGGCACCGGGCTCTTCCTGGGCTCCGGTAAGTCCATTGGCCTGACCGGCCCGTCCATCGTTCTGGTTTACATAGCCGTCGGCCTCATCATGTTCATTCTCATGCGGGCTATCGGTGAGCTCATGTACCACGATCCCAGCCAGCATACCTTCATCAACTTCGTGGCCCGTTATCTGGGCGGTGGCTGGGGGCATTTCGCCGGCTGGTCCTATTGGATTGTCCTCATCCTGATCGGCCTGACGGAGATTACGGCCGTGGGCACTTACTGCGTCACCTTCTTCGATACCTTCGGCATAGATGTCAGCTCTTGGAAGTGGCTCATAGAGCTCTGCTTCCTGGCGGTTCTGGTCCTGATCAACCTCATAGCGGTCAAGGCCTTCGGAGAGGCCGAATTCTGGTTTTCCATGATCAAGATCACCCTGATTGTGGCCATGATCGTCACGGCTCTGGTCATGGTGGCGGTCGGCTACCACTACCCGGCTGTGCAGATTCATGGTGTGGATGCTCCTTCGCCTGCGGGTCATGCCGGCTTTTCCAATATTCTCAACGGATTCTCCCTGGCTCCCAACGGGTGGATGTCCTTTCTGATGAGCTTCCAGATGGTCTTTTTCGCCTACGAGATGATTGAGTTCGTGGGCGTCACCGTCTCGGAGACGCAAAATCCCCGCGATGTCCTGCCCAAGGCCATCAACGAGATCATCGTCCGTGTCCTCATCTTCTACGTGGGCGCTTTGCTGGCCATCATGCTGATTGTGCCCTGGCAGTCCTTCAAACCCAATAAGGACGGTTCATTCACCTCGCCCTTCATCATGGTCTTCCAGTATGCGGGGCTGAACTGGGCTTCGGGACTCGTCTTCTTCGTGGTCATCACCGCCGCCGCCTCGGCCCTGAACTCCCTGCTTTATTCGGCCGGCCGTCACCTCTTCCAGCTTGCGGAGGTCTCCAAGTCGCCGATTTTGGGTAAGCTCGGCGTGGTCTCGGAGCGCAAGATCCCGGCGCGGGCCATCATCGTCTCTGCCCTGCTGATTCTGCTGGCCCCGGCCATCAACGCCCTGCCCCAGGTCTCCACGGCTTTTGTGCTCTTCTCCTCGGCATCAAGCGCAGTGATGATCTTCATCTATATCTTGGTCATGATCGCCCATAGGCGTTACCGGGCGTCCGACGATTTCAACGCCGATGGCTTTGTCCTGCCAGCCTACAAATTCACGGGTTCCGTGGCCATCGTCTTCTTCGTGTTTATCTACCTCACCCTGTTCCTGGCTCCTGACACGCGCGGTTCGGCCATCGCCGGCCTGCTCTGGCTGGTACTCTTCGGCGGGTACTGCCTTCTGGGCAACCGTAAGGCCAGTCAGGGAGGCTTGGTGAAACCCCACGCCTAGGTGTGATTTTGGAGCTTCGATGTCTGTTGCCCCCTTAAATACTTACGGTGTAAGATATTGCGTAGTGGGTAGTACTAGCGTGGAAGGTCCTTCATGGGGTTCGAGCAGGAATCACTCAATCGGTTGACGGCCATTATGAGTGGCAAACGTCTCATGCTGGATCATGTGTCCAAGGCCAGTAGGGGTGAGCATTTGGCCATGGCCTATCTGTCGCGGGCCGGTGTCTCCAATCCCTCCCAGCTGGCCCTTGCGCTCAAGGCCAGTTCCGGCCGGGTTTCCGCCATTCTCTCGTCCTTGGAGAAGAAGGGCTATATTACGCGGGACATTGATCCGGAGGACCGGCGCAACATTCTGGTCTCACTGACCGAATCTGGTCGTGAGCGTGCCGAGAAGGACATGGAGGTCGTCAGTGGCTCCATGCGGTGGGTCTTCGCTCAAATGGGGCGTCGGCGGTCCCATGACTTTTTGGACTTGCTGGATGAGTTCGTGACCTATATGTCGGTAGCTCGCCCGGGGGAGCCGTTGCCCACCGATAAGGAAGTTGCCGAGGCTTTCGCCCAGGCCAGGCAAGAGGCCGAGCATCCGTCTGATGGCATGTTTCCCCTCTGCTGAGGCGATTTTGGCCGAGCGGAACTTCCGCTCTCGGCATAAAGAACCCGAACCGCGTGTTATTGGGCGAGTCCTTTCCCTGAAGGGCATAATATCTAACACCGTAAGAAATTAATGGCGGTCAAGAAGCATAGGAAAGAAGGGCCGATGGTCCGCATCTGCAAATACCTCTCCAAAGCGGAGCTAGGACAGTTGCTGGTAGGTCTCATCTTTGTGGTGGGTCAGATTTGGTTTGATTTGAAGCTTCCTGACTACATGTCAGAGATCACCCAGCATGTCGAGACACCGGGCGGCACCATGGCTGACGTCTGGATCTCGGGAGGCAAGATGCTGGCCATCTCCATAGGCTCGGCCCTCTGCGCCGTGGCCACCAGCTATGTGACCGCCCGGGTGGGAGCCTCGTTGAGTCAGCGTCTGCGCTCCCTGGAGTTCCGCAAGGTCGAGTCCTTCGGGCTGGCGGAAATGAACCGCTTCTCCACAGCCAGCCTCATCACCCGTTCCACCAACGACATCACCCAGATTCAGATGTTCATCACCATGGGCCTCCTGCTCTTGGTCAAATCCCCAATCATGGCGGTCTGGGCCGTGTGCAAGATCGCGGGCAAGGGCTGGGACTGGACCCTGGCCACCGGCGTTGGCGTGGTCATACTGCTGGTCGGCGTCGGCATCATCATGATGCTGGTCATGCCCAAGTTCCGCTCCATGCAGCGCCTGACCGACAACATCAACCAGGTGGCCCGCGAGAACCTGACCGGCCTGCGGGTGGTCCGCGCCTACAACGCCGAGGACTACCAGGAGGCCAAGTTCACCAAGGCCAACAAGGAACTGACCGACACCCAGCTCTTCACCACCCGTACCATGTCGATCATGATGCCGCTGATGACCACCATCATGAACGGCCTCATGCTGGCTGTCTACTGGATCGGCGCGTATCTGATCAACGCAGCCGATGCCGCCGACAAGCTGACCCTCTTCTCCAACATGATCGTCTTCTCCAACTACGCCATGCAGGTGATCATGAGCTTCCTGATGATGAGTATGGTCTTCGTCCTCCTGCCCCGTGCGGACGTCTCCGCCCAGCGCGTCCTGGAGGTTCTGGACACCGAGCCCATCGTCAAGAACGGCGAACTCAGCGGGCCGGAGCTGGCCCAGGCCGAAGCCGCAGCCCAGTCCGGTACCGGCTCCCTGCCCAGCGGCCAGGTGGAGTTCAGAAACGTCTCCTTCGCCTACCCCGATTCCCGCGAACCCATGCTGGAGGGAGTCGATTTCAAGGCCGACCATGGCCAGACCGTGGCCTTCATCGGCTCTACCGGCTCCGGCAAGTCCTCCCTGATCAACCTGGTGCCACGCTTCTACGATGTGTCCCAGGGCCAGGTTCTGGTCGACGGCGTGGACGTGCGCAAGTATGACCTGAAGGCCCTGCGCGACAAGATCGGCTACGTTCCCCAGCAGTCCTTCCTCTTCAAGGGAACCGTGGAATCCAACGTCTCCTACGGTGACCAGCCGGGGGATAACGCGGATGTGGCCATGGCCGACACCTCCACTGCGGCAGGTCGCAAGGCCGAGGCCGCCATGCTGGCCGCCGATGCCAGCCGTCATCTGACCGACCAACAGCGGCAGAAGGTGGTTGAGTCCATAGGCGTCGCCCAAGCCAGCGAATTCGTCGACGGCATGGAAGGCGGCGCCCAGGCTGAGATCGCCCAGGCCGGCTCCAATGTGTCAGGTGGGCAGAAGCAGCGACTGTCCATAGCCCGGGCCGTCTACCGGCAGCCCGAGATTCTGATCTTCGACGATTCCTTCTCCGCCCTCGACTTCAAGACCGACCGGCAGGTGCGTGAGGCTCTGGCCGAGTACGCCAAGGACTCCACCAAACTGATTGTCGCCCAAAGGATCGGCACCATCATGGATGCCGACCGTATCGTGGTCCTTGACGACGGCAAGGTCGTCGGTCAGGGCACCCACCAGGAATTGCTGGCTAGCTGCCAGGTTTACCGTGAAATCGCCCAGTCGCAGCTGAGTGCCGCCGAGTTGGCCGACTGAGACCGGTTCGCGAAAGGAAGCATACTATGGCAAGACCAAATAGAGGCCCGGTCGAGAAGCCCAAGGACTTCGGTGGCAGCATGAGCCAACTTGTGGACTTCAGCCGCCGCTACATTCCCGTTGTCGTCATCGCCCTGATTCTGGGCGTCGTGGGTACCATCTGCCAGATCATCACACCCGACCGACTCAAGGACATGACCAATGAGATCGCCAAGGGCCTTCCCATGGTGGTCCATGGCAAGCCGATCCTGCGCTCGATCGACATGAACGCCCTCGGCCACCTGGCCCTGATACTGATCGGGCTGTACCTGGGCTACGCCCTGCTCGGGTACGTGCAGAGCCTGCTCCTGGCCACCATCACCCAGAAGACCGCCCAAGGTCTGCGGCAGGCCATTAGTGTCAAGATCAACAAGCTGCCCCTCAAGTACTTCGACAAGGTCTCCTACGGTGACGTGCTTTCCCGGATCACCAACGATGTGGACGCCATCGGCCAGACCCTGGGGCAATCCGTTGGGCCGCTGATCACCTCGATAACCCTCTTCATCGGCTCCCTGGTCATGATGTTCTACAACAGCGTCATCCTCACCTTCTGCGCCATCGGCATCTCCCTGCTGGGCATGGTCATCATGGTCTTGGTCATGATGGCGTCGCAGAAGTACTTCACCCAGCAACAGGTGGCCTTGGGCAACGTCAACGGACATGTTGAGGAAATGTACGCCGGCCATACCGTCGTCAAGGCCTACAACGGTGAAGCCGGTTCAATCCGCCGCTTTGAACGCTACAACGACGACCTCTATGTCTCCGGCTGGAAGAGCCAGTTCTTCTCCGGCCTGATGATGCCACTGATGAACATGGTCGGCAACCTTGGCTTCGTCACCGTCTGCGTGGTTGGTGCCGCGCTGGCCATGGACGGCAAGATCGAGTTCGGTGTGATCGTGGCCTTCATGATGTACATCCGTCTCTTCACCCAGCCCCTCAGCCAGTTCGCCCAGGCCTTCCAGAACCTCCAGCGCTGCGCCGCCGCCTCCGAGCGCGTCTTCGAGTTCCTTGACGAGCCCGAGATGGCCGACGAGTCCGATAAGCCCGCGCTGCTGGGTCAAGGCTCTCGTGTGCGTGGCGATGTGGACTTCAGTCACGTCAACTTCGGGTACGAACCCGGCAAACCGGTCATCCGCGACTTCTCGGCCTCGGTCAAGTCCGGCCAGAAGGTGGCCATCGTCGGGCCCACCGGCGCAGGCAAGACCACCCTGGTCAACCTGCTCATGCGCTTCTATGAGATTGACGGTGGCTCCATCTCCATTGACGGTGTCGATACCAAAACAGTGCCTCGCTGGAACGTTCACGACCAGTTCTCCATGGTCCTGCAGGACACCTGGGTCTTCCGCGGCACCGTGCGCGAGAACGTCGTCTACTCCAAGCGGGGTGTGACCGACGAGCAGGTGGTTGCCGCCTGCAAGGCCGTGGGACTGGACCACTTCATCTCCTCCCTGCCCCAGGGTTACGACACGGTCCTGGACGACAAGACCTCCCTGTCCCAGGGGCAGAAGCAGCTCCTGACCATCGCCCGAGCCATGGTTCAGGCCGCTCCGATCCTGATTCTGGACGAGGCCACATCCTCGGTCGACACCCGTACCGAGGAGCTGATTCAAAAGGCCATGGACGCCCTGACCGTGGGCCGCACCTCCTTCGTGATCGCCCACCGCCTCTCCACCATCAAGGACGCCGACATGATCCTGGTCGTCAACCATGGCGACGTAGTTGAACGTGGCACCCACGATGAGCTCCTGGCCAAGGGCGGCTTCTACGCCTCCCTCTACAACAGCCAGTTCACCCAAATCGACGGATGATTCCCGTCCAGCCCCCGCATCCGCCCTATACCACCCACTCCGTCCCCCCGCAGCCGCCCGCACACCCCGTGCCGGCGGCTGCCCCATATCCGTTCATCCCCCAATCCATCCAATCCCACCAGTTCGTCTTATCCGGCCTGTCCGCTATCCGTTTTATTCCCTTCCCCTCGTCATCCCCTCCCTCACTTATCCCCCTCACTTATCCTCCAATCCGGTTGGTCCGCCCCCCCCTCTCGTCCCCTATACCGTCAGTTCGTCTCATTCACATCCACTACTCACCTTTCTGGTTGGTCCGCCCCAGTTCATCCCCATCGTCTCGTTCTTCCCCCTCATTGATCTCCTCGATCATTTCCACCCCCTCCCCACTCATTTCCCAATCCGCTCGGTCCGCTTTCGCTCGTCTCTGTGCCCCCTCGTTCACCCCCTAATCCGGTTGATTCGCCCCGCTTATCCCCATACCTACCCAATCCCGTCAGACTGCCCCATCAGGTCTGTCCTTCCCATCCCACTTATCCCGCCTACCCATCGGTTGGACTCCTACTGTCCGAAATCCCTCAGGAGTTTGCTGCTATTAAGGAATATTGGACAGAATTTGCGATATTTTGTCCAATATTCCTCATAAGACCCTCCTCATTGAGGGATTTCGGACATAAGACAATTTGAGGCTGAGATTGGGCCTAATAGGATTAGTATTGGCTGGCCCTGATTCGCCTGACGGGTGGTCGGATGGGGTTGGACGGATCGGAGAGGACCGGGTTGGGGAGGAAAGAATCAGGGAGGATCGAATCGGGCGAGTCCGTGAGGAAAATGGGCCGGTGGGTGGGGGAGGACAGGAATAAGGAGGACGGAATCAGGGAGGACAGGGTCCGGCGGGTCAAAGATGACAGTGGGCAGGGAGGAGGTGGGGCAACCAACGTTGGGACTGCGCGGGAGGTGCTTGGCCCAGCGGAATCCCGCGACACACCGGCCGGCCAGACGTTCGACCACATAACCCGCACCATGGTTGGTCCAGTCGCACAGTATGTCAGTATTTTCACATGAAGAAGAACTCCACCCTGCGTGCGCTCCTGCATTCCGCGGCGGCTGAACAACGGTTTTGCGTCGGCAGCAATGCCCGCGAGTACAAGTGCCTGTATCGACAATACATGGCGGGAGCCATGGTCAGTCCCTATCCCAATGTGTACGCATCGGTTCACGCTGGAAGCAGCTGAATCCTATTGAACGAACCGTTTACACCGCCCGTACTCTGGCTATTGTGCACCCGCAGTGGATTTTTGCCGGGATGACCGCCGCCTCAATATATGGAATAGATCACCCCTGGTCCATGCACAGACAGCAGACCATACAGCTGGCAAGCGCGTATGCGGACGCCAAGTCCAGCAGCAGGTTGGAACGCATCTTTATTCCGCACCCCCGTGTGCGAACGGTTGCTGGGCTCCACGTGACAAGTCCGGCTCGAACATTGCTGGACTGCGGACTGCGGACTGCGGTATTCCTTCCCGGAGGCCTTGGGCTGCTTTGACTCAGCCTTGCGTCTCAGGCTCGTCGGCAAAAGAGCGATCGAGGAGGAATGCCGGACTGTCAGAGCCGACTGCGGCAGAATATTGCGATTGTTGTCATATGCCAGCGGGCTGAGTGAGAATGGCGGTGAGTCCTGGTGCCGTGGCTGCATTATTCAGGAGGGCTTTCAGCCGCCTCTGCTGCAGGTGGTCTTTCGTGACCCTCTTGATACGTCGAGGGTTATGAGGGCTGATTTTACTTGGCGACTTGGCGATGGGCGGACAGTTGTTCTTGAGTATGACGGTTTGGTCAAATTCCGCGCCAAGACTATGACGCGAGGCAGAAGCGTGGAGCACGTGGTCGATGACGAGAGGAGCCGGGAAAAGGCCCTGAGCCGGGCTGGTGTCAGCCTGGTAATCCGGACGAACTACAAGCAAGTAGGTGAACGAGACACACTTATTTCCAGCTTGCTGGAGGTGGGCATCCCCAGAAGGCCGGTAGCGCTATAGCGTTGACTTTGACGGCTGCCGGTAGCTGAGCAAGAGCTGACACCGGCAGAGTTGCAAGACACCGTCTCCTGTGACTGTTCTCAGTTGCTGATTTCGCATGCTGCCTAAGGCCGCCCGGGGACAGACCGGGGGCAGCCGGGGGGGGGGCAGCCAGCCCGGCCAGCCCCTCCCGGAGGCCGCTACTCCAGGACGCGGGTGGAGGCGGCCTTGGCGACGATGCGCTGGTTGAAGCGAACCAGGGGTTTGCGCAGCACCAGCCCCAGCAGGAGCATGGGCGGTACGAAAAGCAGGAGTTCGCCCATCTGTACCCAGTAGTCGTTCATGTATAGGCCCGCGATGGCTGAACGCATGGCCTCCACCGAGTGCGAGATCGGTAGGTAGGGGTTGAGCCGGTCGATGAATCCCGGCAGCACCTGCAGGGGGTAGGCGCCCCCAGACCCGGAAATCTGCATCACGAGGAATATGACTCCTATGGCCTTGCCGATATTGCCTAAGGAGACCACCAGGGTATATACCAGGAAGGCATATACCAGTCCGCTCACCCACCCATTGAGCATGAAGAGCCAGGGGTGCTCGGCATGAACCCTTACGAACAGCAGGCTCCCGGCGCAGGAGAAGCTGCTCTGCAGAAGGGACAGGACAGCGAAGATCCCGAAGTGCCCAAAGAACAGCTGGTGGGGCTTGGGATCGCCCAGGGCCTTGCGGGTCTTGCGCGAAACGGTGGTCTTGAGTGTGACCGCCAGCAGCAGCGACCCCACCCATAGGGGAATGAAGGTGTAGAAGGGCGTCAGGGCCGTGCCGAAATTCTCCACGGGGAAGATGGCCTTGCGGTCCAGTTTGACCGGTGCGGCCAGGGTTGCGGCCAGAGTCTCTGGGTTGTCGCCCAGAACCTTGCGCACCTGGTCCATGTCTCCGCTGTTGAGCGCCGTCCTGAGTTTGCCGCTGAAATCAGCCAGTTTGCCGCTGGCCTTGCCCAGCAGCTCGCCGGTGGAGGTCAGGACGTCCCGGACCTTGTCCATGTCGCCCTTGGCGGTGCCGCTGGTCTTCCCCAGTTCGCCCAGGGTGCTCTTGAGCTGGGCGGATCCGGAGTCGATAAAGCCGGCGCTCTTGTCAAGGGTGGCTACAATCTGGTCTATCTGCGGCTTCAGGGTCTTGTTGAAGTCGCTGGAGATGCCGTCGATGTTGGCCTTGGCCTGGTTGGTCAGGTCCTTGATCTCCTGCCGCTGCTTCCGCTGGTCGCCGTCCTTGCCGGTCAGCCGGTCCGCGCTGCCGTTCAGGGAGTCCCGCAGGGCGCGCAGCTGGCCGATTACCCGGTCCAGGGCCTTGATGATGGGGTGGTTGGGGCTGAGTTTCAGCTTGCTGTCTATACTCACCGACCCGTTGGCGGTTCCCCCGCCTATGGTCCCGTGCTCCCCGCTGGTGCCGGCGTGGTCCTGCAGGCCGTTGGGGGAGACCAGGGCGTCGCGAATCTCCTGGTATTTGGCCGCCTGCTGGTCGATGAGTCCGGCCTGGTGGCGGATACTGTTTGCGGTGTCGTTGACGCTGGCGTTGGCGCTGTCAAAGGTCGCGTCGATGTTCTGCCCCACCGCTGTGAAGGATTCGCTGGACTGGTTCAGGGCGTTGGTGAGGCTGGAGGCTGTGGAGTTGAGGGCCCCGCTGATGTCTTGGACCCCCCTCTTGCCCTGTTTCAGGTCCTTGCCTGCCTTGTCCACGCTGTCGGAAACGCTGGAGATCAGCTGGTTTGATGAGTCCAGCAGCCCCGTGGCCCCATCGCTGAGGGTGCCGAAGCTCGTCAGCGTGCTTGAGGCCTGGTCAAGTTCCTTGGCGAAGTCGTCGATGTTGCCGGTGAAGTTGGTCAGTTGGGTCTTGGCCTCGGGTTTGCTGAGCTGGTCCAGGAGCTGGGAGGCTATGGATAGGGCCGTTCCGGTGATGGTCTTGGCGAACATCTCGTTGATCTGGGCCGAGACCTGGTCGGCTCCCTGACCGGTCACCTTGGGGGCCAGGGCGTTGAGTTTCTCGTTGGTGTAGTAGGTCAGCTTGCCATGGTGGATGTCCTGGGAGAAGAAGGTCATCATGTCTTTGCTGAAATCATGCGGAATCACTACGGCCGCATAGAATTTTCCTGACTTGGTCCCGTCAATGGCGTCATCTTCGCTGGTGAAGGTCCAGTCCAGTTGGCTGTTGGCCCGCAGCTCGTTGACGACCTGGTCGCCGACGGTGATCTTGATTGGTATCAGGTCGCTCTTGTAGCCCTTGTCGACGTTGGCGACGGCGAATTTCAGATTCTTGGTGTTGGAGAAGGGGTCCCAGCTGGCCGCCACGTTGAACCAGGTGAAGAGCCCGGGGATGACGATCAGGCCGATGGCGATGATGATGGAGACGACGTTGGAGGTCATGCGCCTCAGGTCGCCGGTGAAGAGTTTCCATATGGCCCTCATGCCTGCTCACCTCCCTGCTCTTGGTTCGTGTTCTCGCTGTGCCCCTTGGCCGGATCCTGACCGCTGCTTGTGGGCAGTTGCTCCGTATCCGGGCTGTAGGTTCCGGCTGAATCCGGTGGTGGTGGTCCCTGTATTCTCGAGCGCAGGGCTTCAAATCCGTCCTCTCGTATGGGCGGCAGCTGCTCCGTTCGGGCCGAGTCGACATTCCCGGCATCGGTGTGTGGCGAGCTTGCGCTGGTTCCATTAGCGGCCCTACTGGCTGCTTCCTTGGCCTCGCCACCCGAAGTGCTTGCACCGGTAGCGACAGCCAGTGCCTCGCCCAGGTTTCCGGCCCGCAGGCCATTGGCGATCCGCGACCGGGCCCGTGCCCTCTTCATCCGTGGCTTCTCGTAGGAGTACAGCATGCCCCGAATGGCCTCATCGTCCAGGGTCCCCAGCCGCACCTGCCTGGTCACATTGTCCCGCATCATCTCAATGGCC
This sequence comes from Bifidobacterium aemilianum, assembly GCF_003315635.1. Classification (GTDB taxonomy): domain Bacteria; phylum Actinomycetota; class Actinomycetes; order Actinomycetales; family Bifidobacteriaceae; genus Bifidobacterium; species Bifidobacterium aemilianum. The sequence continues at coordinate 143,046 of NZ_PDCG01000003.1, forward strand.
ATCAGGAAGGCGATCATGATGAGAATCCAAACAATCCACACCGCCAAGGCCACCAGCATGGTGCCGGTGGTGAAGGAGAAGACGACGGCCAGGATCGCCGGCACGACAATACCGGCGACCAGGGCGATCCGCTTGAGCTTTGGGTAGAGCTGGGCGAAGTGGTTGGCCTTGCGTTCAATGATCTGCCGGTATTCGTCCCTGTCGGCCAGGAGGCTGATGGCCTGCGAGAGCCGGAATTCGTGGCTGATCTGCTGCACGGGTTCGCCCACTATCATGTCGCTTTCGGCGATCTGCCGGGCGAAGAGCAGGTTGAGGTTGTTCAACCGTGGCCGCCCCAGCAGCCCCAGCGTGAAGAAGAGCACGGCGAAGATCAGCAGCTTGCCCATGTCCATCAGCCAGTGGTTGCCGTAGAAGCCACCGATGGTCTCCCGTAGGGCGTTGATTGAGTAGGTGAAGGGGAAGAAGGGGTACATGTTCCGGAAGAAGGCCGGCATCATCTCGATGGGGTAGAGCCCTGAGGCTCCCGGAATCTGCAGGATCACCAGCACGATGCACAGGCCCTTGCCCACGTGCAGGAAGGTGGTTGACAGGGCATAGGTGATGGACAGGTACACCAGTGACGCCACCATGGCCGTCAGAGCGAAGACAGGCAGCGAGGCCGTCTGCACGCCGATCATGGACGATCCGATGGCCGTCACCAGCCCCTGGAGCGCGGCCATGGGGGCCAGCAGCAGCCAGCGTCCCCAGTAGCGCTCGCTCGGAGTCGGGTCGTCCAGCTCGTCGTCATCCACCTCCAGTTTCACGATCACCATGAGCATGAAGGCTCCCACCCACAGGGAAAGGTTTACGAAGAGCGGTGCCATGCCGGAACCGTAGGAGGCCACCGGGTAGACCAGCTTGGTGTCCAGCACTGTGGGGGAGAGCATGAAGTCGGCCACCATGGCCACGTCCAGCTTGCCGTCCTTGCCGAAGTACTTGCCCAAGGCATTGGAGCTGCCCAGGGCGGTCAGGTCGGTTGAGAGGGTGGCGAGCTTGTCCTGCATTTGCCGAAGGCCCGTATCGGTTGATTCCAACGACTTGATGGAGGCTGCGGCGGACTTGTCCAGCTGGTCCAACACCAGCTTGGTCTGGTCGATGAGGCTGCCTTGGCTGTTGAGCCCGGCCCCCAGGTTGGCGCTGGTGGACGAGAGGGTGGTCAGTCCGTTGTTGAGTTGGGGTAGGGCCCCGGAGATGATGTCCTTGCGGGCCTGGCCGGTGGCTGTGAGCGTGGTTTGGGTGGCGGTATTGATGGAATCGGCTGATGCGCCGGTGTTGCTGATGGTCGCGCCGGTGTCGGCGTTGAGCTTCTGCAGGTTGCTGATGGATTGGCCCAGGGTCTCGTTCTGCGCCTTGAGCTTGGCGATGATGTCGGCGCTGCCGGGCAGCCCCAGGTCCTCCAGGTCCTTGATGATCTGCGCGTTGGTGTCGTTGAGGTCCTGGACCTTGTTGACGGCGGCCCCCACGTCTCCATTGGCCACGGTCAGATGTGAGGTCAGGTCGGAGATGACCAGGTTGGCCTTGCCGCTGGCGTGCGAGAGTAAGGCTGAGCCTTGGTCCAGGTTGCTGGAGGTGGAGGCCACGAATCCGTTGATGCCATCCTGGGTCTGTCCCAGCACGTTGGCGGTTCCGGCCAGTCCTTGTGAGGCGCTGGCTTGCAGGTCCTGGGTGGTCTGCAGGGCCTGGCGCGCCTCCTGGGTCTTGTTGGGGATGTCGCCCAGCTGCCCTCTGAGGTCGTTGGTCAGGGAGCGGACCTTGCCGATGTTGTCCTGCACTGTCTTGAGGTCGGCCGCGGTTTCCCGGCTGGCTTCGTCGCTGGCGGCGTTGATGGTGTCCCCGGCTGTGTTCAGGGTCTTGGATACCACCTTGCTGACGGTTGAGACGAAGGTGTTGTTGACTTGCTGGTCAACGGTGTTGGCGCCGGTGTCGGTCACCTTGGTGGCTATGGCGTTGGCCTTCTCGTTGACGTAGTACTCCATTTGGGGCCGTTTTGAGTCCCCGGTGACCACCCCGGACAGGCGTTCGCTGAAATCCTTGGGTATGACGATGGCCGCGTAGCTTCTGCCGGATTCCACCTGCTCCATGGCCTCGCTGCGGTCCACGAACTGCCAGCCCAGCTGCTTGTTGCCCTTGAGCTGGCTGACGATCTGGTCTCCCAGGTTGACCTTTCCCATCAGTTTGTTGTTAGTGCCCTCGTCCTGGTTGGCTATGGCCACATGGATGTTGAGGGTGTTGCCGTAGGGGTCCCAGAAGCCGATGACGTTGAACCAAGCGTACAGGGGTGGTATGAAGATGAGTCCCAATATGATGATCCAGGCCGATGGCACCCGTAAGAGCCTGAGCACATCGCGTTTCACAATGGCGAACACGTTCCTCATGATTACCTAGATTCCCCTCGACTACTCTTCGCTACATCCGGCCGCATCGGGCGGTTCAGCAAGTCCGGTTGCCGCTGCCGGCCCAAGGTATTGACAGTTTGTCAATACCCTGCCATACCTGAGCATACTAGAGAGACCATAGTAGCCCTAGGCCTATAAGAATCACGCAGCTTCATCCGCCTGCCTTTGCTCGATCTGCCAGGGCTGCAATCGGCTTGATACAAGGGCTGCGTGCGGCTCTAGAGATTCTGTGAAAATCCAGGCCCTTCCCGACCACTCATACTGTGGGTGAATCCCATCTCGGTAAATGAGACCGTGTATATATAGGTATGGTTGTACTGAAGAGGGAATGGAGGTCCCATGCACGGCTCGGACGAGGGCAGCAAGCACGAGGGTCTGCCAGCCCCGCTGGATGGTTCGCAGCAGGACCGAGCATTGGCTACAGATCCTGACCTGATTCCGCAGCAGCTCCGGCCCCTTCCCACTGACCAGTCGGTCGCCATGGACACCCTGCACGCGGCCGAGGAACTGGCCACCTACCAATCCCTCCAGGCTGTACAGGACCAGCCCAGCACCGATGGCAAACGCCTGCCCCTGATCGCCCGCATCTATGGCGTCCTGGTCCTCCTCCAGGGATTGGTCTCCCTGCCTCAGTTGGTCTGGGACGTCATTGACAATGCCCGCCGTTTCCTGACCGGCCACATGCACATCGACGCCCTCTCCCTCAACTTCATCCTCTCGGTACTTCATGTGGCTGTGAGCCTGGTGAGTCTGCTGGGCCTGGTGGTGTTCGGCATCCTCCTCCTACGCAACCACCGCCGCCACGCCGCGGGCTGGTCCTATATTCTGATGCCGCTGACCCTGGCGGAGGGCATGCTGTCCCTGGCCCTGGACGGCCTGGGCACCAACCTCCTGCTCCCCCTGGTCCAGCTGGCCATTCTGGTGGCCCTGTCCATCAGCCTGGACCCGACCCTGATCGAGGAGCGTCGCCTCCAGCACTCCCTCAAGCGCATGGATGACCGGGACGACTATGAGTCCGCCCTGACCCACGGCATGCTGGGCCGTGACCCCACGGGCAAGGGCTACATCTCCTTGGACTTCTTCAATTCCTTCTGGCTCTTTGTCATCGCCTGCATATTCGGCCTGTTGGTCGAGACCGTCTACCATCTGCTGGTCTACGGGGAGTTCCAGGACCGCGCCGGCCTGCTTTGGGGGCCCTTCTCACCCATATATGGCTGCGGAGCCCTGCTCCTGACGGTCTTCCTCAACCGCCTCTGGCGCTCCAACCCCCTGCTCATCTTCTGTGCTTCGGCGGTCATCGGCGGTGCCTTCGAGTATTTCGTCTCCTGGTTCATGGAGGTGGCCTTCGGCATCGTCGCCTGGGATTACACGGGTCACTGGCTCTCCATCGACGGTCGCACCTCGGGTCTCTACATGTTCTTCTGGGGGCTGCTGGGGGTGCTGTGGATCAAGATCATCCTCCCCAGGCTCCTCTGGCTGATCAACCTCATCCCCTGGCAGGTCCGCTATTCGCTTACTGCGGTCTTCCTGCTCCTAATGCTCGTTGACGTGGTCATGACCCTCATGGCCCTTGATTGCTGGTATGGCCGTCTCTCTGGTGGCCCTCAAGACTCTCCCGTGACACGCTTCTTCGGCCATTATTTCAGCAATGACTACATGCAGTCGCGCTTCCAGACCATGAGCATTGACCCAGCCCGTTCAAATCGCGGCTGAAGGCTCTTTCTGCCGGCGTGCAGCCCCGGTGCTGGCGGATGTATGGGTATAAGAGGCCACTGACATTGCGGATTCAATATATCGCGACACCCAGTCGGCTTGCATTGCCGGATCAGTTGATGGTAATGTTCTTCATAGATGTTCGATGGGGGACTTAACGGGCTGCGCCTTTACTGAAGTAGGGGGCTTGTGTGCGTTAGCATCGAACCGGCGTTGGTTGGAGTAAGGGTTTTGCTCGAGTTGGCTATTAAGCCCTCGGCATCTAATTCCCATCATTCATCCTTGTTGGGTGGTTCAATGCTGTCACCTTCTCGTTATGGTTCATGACTTGGTCTTGTGAACTTCCTCAAGGAATACCGACGGATGCATATAGGTACGCGTGGGTTAGACGTGCGCTGTTTATACACCATGTGATGCCTAGTAATCTTCCGTTTGTTTGCAGCCGCCCTCTACAGGGTCGGTGAATCTTTCACGGGTGCCACAAGAGCAAGATTGACCATAGCCCATTGGTTGGTCGCACCTTTTCGAAAGAAAGGCGCAGACCTCCAAGAGCCGGTCGGTAGGGACCCGCTTGCGGGCTGCCGTCAAGGTTGACTATGGAAACTCCGGTTTGGGGTTGTTGGACTCTGACTGGTGCATGATTTTTGAGTGATCACTCAAAGGAAAAATAAAGGAGTAATAATGAAGAAAAACGCGTTAGGTCGTGGGGTACTTGGCCTCACGGTGAGCGCGGCGATGGTCCTCGGACTGTCGCTGGCAGGCGCTTCGACGGCTTCGGCTGTCGAGACTGTGGATTTGACCAAGACCAATGGTATCGACATTGTAATTAGCACGGATCCCGCCAAGCGTCCCATTGTTGGCCATAAGTTCAAGGCCCTGAAGGTTGCTGACTACTCGGCTGCTACCTTGAATGCCGCTGACCAGACCATCGCTGATGGCGTATCCGTCTCCACTGTTGGCACCTATGAGTCCGCTGCAGAGAATGCTATCACTGCAGCCGGTGGCGTTTTCAACTCCGGTCAGTACGCCAACAATGCTTTTGCCCAGGTTGCCACTGACTGGTCCGGTTACTCGGGTGCAGATACAACCTCCAATAGCCGGGGTGCGCACTTCGACGGCATGCTGCGTAAGTTCATGACCTCTTTCACTGCTGATTCTACGGTTCAGGCCGATTTGAACAGTCAGACCGAAGTTACAGCAACTACTTCTGGTGCGACTTTCTCCAACCTGGCGCAGGGTCTGTACGTGATTGTTGAGACTTCCGGTGCCGGCGTAACTGGGAATAAGTCCATCCCGATGCTGGTTGGTACCCCGATTGGTACTTCAGGCTCCAATGCCGTACATATTGGGAACGCATCTTCCCCTGAGCTGGGTAAGGTCGAGTTCAAGTCTGAAAACGAGCCTGAGCTCACCAAAACCACTTCGGCTCAGGATGTGGCTATCGGCGATCAGGTTCCTTTCTCCGTGAAGACCAAGGTTCCTTCGACTGTTGGCTACCCTCTGGGCGGATACCTCTTCCGTGTCACTGATGCTCCCGGTCGAGGCTTCGATTTGCCCACCAGTGTTACGGTCCTGGTTAACAACCGTCCAGTCACGTCTGGCGTAAACACTTGGACTCTCACTACTGATTCTGGTCGGCACCGTTTCGTTGTTGCTTTCAACGGCATCATGAACAGCACCACTTTCCCAGTTGGCGCCGATATTGAGATTAAGTACCAGCTTCTGGTGAATTCCACCGCTGACTCCACCAACATCAACAACAATGTTAGCATTCGTCACTCCACCAACCCCAACGCTCCTGCCACCCCGAACAACCCCCCGCAGAATGGTCCGAACGTGCCTGGCAATAGTGGCTCTGGTGATGGTGATGATGCCAACACCGGTCAAACCAACACTGGTAACGAGCAGCAAGTTCCTGGCCAGTCCAACAATGGAAACAACAACAATGGCAACAACACCTCACCTCAGCTGTACTTCTACGGTTTCGATATCAACAAGCAGGACAAGGTTTCCTCAGCTTACCTCACTGGTGCCAAGTTCACTGTCAGGAAGAGTGGTGTTATGGATTCCCTGAAGTTCGTGAAGTTGGGTAATGGTAACTTCAAGAAGGCTGTCTCCAACACCTGCGCAGTCAACAACACTACCTGCGTCGAGGAGCTTGAGGTTTCTGATGCCACGAGTGCAAGCCTACCTGATGCACCCAAGGGACACCTGTATATTGATGGTCTTGCTGCTGGCGAGTATAAGATCAAGGAGACCGTCCAGGCTACTAATCACTCCGCTGTTCTGCCTGAGTTCACTGAGACCATCAACAGTGGTACTCCCGATGCTCCTGTCTTCACCTACACCTCTGCTCCGATCAGCGACTTCGGCCTGATTACCAATGTTGGTACCAGGAACAACCCGAACGACGGTACCAGCAAGCCTTTGTGGGAAACCGTTCGTGTTGACAACGTCACCAACATCGCTCAGCTGCCCATCACTGGTGGCGCCGGTATCATCCTGGCCGTCATCGTTGCTCTGGGTGCCGGTGTCACGGCTCTGGTCCTGGTTCAGGTCCGTCGCCGTCGCATGGCCTCCGCTTCCGCTGGTCTGCTGACCCGCTGATGTCCCTTTACGGTCTGACCTGATTCCTGATCAGGTCTCAGGTCAGACCCTCTAGTTTTGACCAGTGAGTGCTTTGCCTCGCTGCGTCTTAAGACCTACGTTTTTTGGTCAAATTGCGGCGAACCGGGGGATACCCCCATCTTTCCCGGTTCCTCGCCCTGCGGACTTGTACCGTGCGGGGCCAGAAGACGTATGGGCGGCCGGTGTCGGCCTGAAATTCCTAGAATTCCAGGTTCGGCGCCGGCCGTTTCACTTTTTGCCTTCATGTCCGGTCCACAGAGTTGTTGACACGAATTCAATATGAGCGAGTTCCCAAGCATTGATTAATCGCGATCACTTGATAGATTCTGCTCTACGACGAGAGCAGGTGATTTGTGAATACTTGGGCGGTTGGTCTCTCGTCATACAAGCTCTCAAGCTGTAATTCAGGAAGCACAGATGTTTCTTGTGGACAGCAACACGTTCTGCATAGTCACTGTTTCATTTCAACTTCTCAAAAACCTCTACATTGAGTTCATCGCTGCTGTTCTGCGGATATGACTTGGCCGCCGCTCCTGCTGATGAGGGGCGACGGCCAGCTTAGGCAGTCAAGGTGGTGCTGGGTAAAAGGCTGTAAGGCTCCTTAGAAGTCCCAGTCCTCGTCATCGGTCTCGACAGCCTTGCCCATCACGTAGGAGGAGCCTGAGCCGGAGAAGAAGTCGTGGTTCTCGTCGGCGTTGGGGCTCAGGGAGGCGATGATGGCGGGGTTCACATCGCAGATCTCGGCGGGGAAGAGGGCGGGGTAGCCCAGGTTCATGAGGGCCTTGTTGCCGTTGTAGCGCAGGAACTTCTCAACATCCTCCACCAGGCCCACGCCAGAGTAGAGGCTCTCGGTGTAGGCAACCTCATTGTCATAGAGCTCGTTGAGGAGGTCGTAGGTGTAGTCCTGCATGTCCTCACGCTCCATGTCGGAGACCTTCTCCAAGCCCTTCTGGTACTTGTAGCCGATGTAGTAGCCGTGAACTGCCTCGTCGCGGATGATGAGACGGATCAGGTCGGCGGTATTGGTCAGCTTGGCGTGGGAGGAGAAGTACATGGGCAGGTAGAAGCCCGAGTAGAAGAGGAAGGACTCAAGCAGGGTGGAGGCCACCTTGCGCTTGAGGGGGCTGTCGCCTTCATAGTAGTCCAGGACGATCTCGGCCTTCTTCTGGAGGAACTCGTTGTGCTCAGACCAATCGAAGGCGGCGTCAATCTCCGGGGTGGAGGCCAGGGTGGAGAAGATGGAGGAGTATGACTTGGCGTGCACGGACTCCATAAAGGAGATGTTGGTGTACACGGCCTCCTCATGGGGGGTCAGGGAGTCGGGAATCAGCGACACGGCGCCGACTGTGCCCTGGATGGTGTCGAGGAGGGTCAGGCCGGTGAAGACCCTCATGGTCAGGGTGTGCTCCTCCTCGCTCATCTTGTTCCAGATCGGGATGTCGTTGGAGACCGGCACCTTTTCCGGCAGCCAGAAGTTACCGGTCAAACGGTCCCACACCTCCAGGTCCTTCTCGTCCTCGAGACGGTTCCAATTGATGGCGGATACGCGGTCAATCAGCTTGAGGGGCTTGCGTGGAACGGAAATGGGTGCCATGGTTCTTGTCTTTCTCCCTATGAGGGGGTTGGTTGTTGCTGTTAAGAATGCGGGAAGGCTGCCTTTGGCCGGTTCACTGTTTTGTCAGTGAACCGGCATCCGGCAGGGGCATTCAGGGTGTCTTTCGGAGTTCGGCCTTGCTGGGCTTCATGAAGGCCTGTGGGTTGCCATCTGCCAAGGGCTTGAAGGCCTGGGCGCCGGCAGTGTGGACCTGCCTGGCTGACTTGACCTCAGTGAAGTCCTCCGGGGCCGTCAGATGCAGGAGGGCCTTGTAGATGCGGGGTGACATATATTCTCCTTTACTGCCTACTGATGACAGTGCGGTGGCGGGAGCCAAAGCCTGAACGCTGACGGATCAGACTCAGGCTCCCGCCACCAGCGGGCTGCCGCCTAGAGCATGCAGCTGACGCAGCCCTCCACTTCGGTCCCTTCCAGGGCCTGCTGGCGGATGCGGATGTAGTAGAGGGTCTTGATGCCCTTGCGCCAGGCGTAGATCTGGGCCTTGTTCAGGTCGCGCGTGGTGACCGTGTCAGGGTAGAAGAGGGTCAGCGACAGGCCCTGGTCAACGTGCTGGGTGGCCTGCGCGTAAGTGTCCACAATGGCCTGCCAGCCAATCTCGTAGGCATCCTTGAAGTACTCCAGGTTGTCGTTGGTCATGTAGGGCGCCGGGTAGTAGACGCGGCCGATCTTGCCCTCCTTGCGAATCTCGATCTTGGAGGCGATCGGGTGGATGGAGGAGGTGGAGTGGTTGATGTAGGAGATGGACCCTGTGGGCGGAATGGCCTGGAGGTTCTGGTTGTAGATGCCGTCGCGAATGATCTCGTCGCGCAGGGTCTCCCAATCCGAAAGGTTGGGAATGTTGATGCCAAAACGGTCGAACATGTCCTTGACCCGCTGGGTGCGGGGCTCCAGGGACCTGCTGCCGTCCGTGTACTTGTCGAAATAGTTCCCCTGGCCGGCCGGCTTGGCGTAGGCGGAGGTCGGGAAGGACTTGAAGGCGGAGCCACGGTCGACGGCCAGCTGATGGGAGGCCTTGTAGGCGTGGTAGGCCACGGTCATGAAGTAGATGTCGGTGAAGTCCAGGGCCTCCTCGGAGCCGTACATGATGGACTCACGGGCAAGGAAGCCGTGGAGGTTCATCTGGCCAAGGCCGATGGCGTGGCTCTCCTTGTTGCCCCGCTCGATCGAGGGCACGCAGTCCACGTTCTCCTCCTCGGAAACGGCGGTCAGGGCGCGGATGGCGGTCTCGACCGTATCGGCCAGGCCGTCGTCCATGGCCTTGGCGATGTTCAGGGAACCCAGGTTGCAGGAGATGTCCTTGCCGACATGCTTGTAGGTCAGGTCCTCGTTGAATTCGCTGGCCTCCTGGACCTGGAGGATCTCCGAGCATAGGTTGCTCATGGTGATTCGGCCCTCGATGGGGTTGGCCTTGTTTACCGTGTCCTCGAAGAGGATGTAGGGGTAGCCGGACTCGAACTGGATCTCAGCCAGGGTCATGAAGAACTCACGGGCATCAATGTAGGTCTTGGTGATGCGGTCGTCGGCCACCATCTCGTCATAGTGCTCGGTCACGGAGATGTCGGCGAAGGGCTTGCCGTACACACGCTCCACGTCATAGGGGGAGAAGAGGGCCATCTTCTCCTTCTTCTGGGCCAGGCGGAAGGTCACGTCGGGCACGACCACGCCCAGGGAGAGGGACTTGATGCGGATCTTCTCGTCCGCATTCTCACGCTTGGTGTCCAGGAAACGCAGGATGTCAGGGTGGTGGGCGTTCAGATAGACGGCGCCTGCGCCCTGGCGCGCACCAAGCTGGTTGGCGTAGGAGAAGGAATCCTCCAGGAGCTTCATGACCGGAATCACGCCGGAGGACTGGCCCTGGATGTGCTTGATGGGGGCTCCCTGCTCACGCAGGTTGGTCAGGAGCAGGGCCACGCCGCCGCCGCGCTTGGAGAGCTGGAGGGCCGCGTTGATGCCGCGGGAGATGGACTCCATGTTGTCTTCGATGCGCACCAGGAAGCAGGAGACCGGTTCGCCGCGCTGGGCCTTGCCCAGGTTTAGGAAGGTGGGGGTCGCCGGCTGGAAGCGTCCGGAGATGATCTCGTCGGCGTACTTGATGGCTGCCTGCTCGTCGCCGCTGGCCAGCTCCAGGGCCACGGCCCCGGCCCGCTGGGGGAAGTCCTCGAGGTACTGCTTGCCATCGAAGGACTTCAGGGCATAGGAGGTGTAGAACTTGAAGGCGCCCAGGAAGGTGTCGAACTCGAAGCCGGATGCTTCGATGTGCTCATAGAAGGAGTCCAGGAACTCAGGGCTGTACTGGTCGAAGACGGCCTTGTTGTAGTACTGGTGGTCAATCAGGTAGTCCAGGCGCTCACGGGTGCTGCCGAAGGAGAGGGTGTTGGCGGCCACATGGCCCTTGACGTACTCGCGCTCCGCCTCCTTGTCCTTGCCGAACTGGATCTTGCCGTCGGCGTCGTAGAGGTTGAGCATGGCGTTCAGGGCGTGGTAGTCGTGGGCCGGATCGTAGGTCTCCCCGGTCGGCTCCTGGGTCTGGTCCATGTTCAGCATGGTGTTGTCGATGCTTGCCATTGGTATTCCTTAGTGTGTTGTGGGCCTGGTCCGGCTTGGAAAGACGGGCTGCGGACGGGTTTGTCCCAAGCCGATTGCTGCTGGTGTGTTGTGCCGGCCTTACCGGTGTGTTGCTGGCGGCTTGCTTACATCCCGCTGACAGTGCCTGAGGCGACGGTATCCGCGGTGACACTGTCGGAGGCATGTTCAGGGTGCTGCTGGAAGAAATCCAGCACGCCTTTTCTGACCTTGGCCTGGTCCTCGGGAGTGCCCATGAGCTCGAAGTAGTACATGAAGGGCACCTTGCATTTTCTGGAGATAATGTCACCTGCGGCGCAGAAGGCCTCGCCGAAGTTGGTGTTCCCGGCTGCGACCACCCCACGAATCCACGAGCGGTTCTCGGGCTCGTTCAGGAACTTCTTGACCTGGACCGGCAGTGCCTTCTTCGGGTTGCCGCCGCCATAGGTCGGCACCACGATGATGTAGGGCTCCCGGACCTCCAGAGCAGGCTCCTTGGGCCGCAGGGGAATGCGGTAGACGTTGATTCCCTCGTCCTGCAGGTGGCAATTGGCCATGAACCTTGCCGTGTTCTCCGAGGCCGAGGAGAAGTAGACCACGGCCCCTATGGCCTGTGTTCCCTCCGCGGCGTATTCGGGCTGGCTCATGCTAGGACCTGGTGATCTGCCAGCTCGGTCACGTCCTGCTTGACCAGGGCCTTGATCAGGTCGGGGCGGTAGCCGCTCCAGGAGGCATCGGGAGTGATGACCACGGGGGCCTGGCGGAAACCGGCCTCCTGGAGCTGGTCCAGGGTGGCGGGGTTCTCGGTGAGGTCTACAGTCTCAAAATCAACGCCCTGGCGGGTCAGCTGGCGCTTGGTTGCCTCGCACTGGGGGCAGCGGGGCTTGGTGAAGACGGTAACGGTCATGATGTCCTCCTGGTCTGGGTGCTCAGCCGGTCTGGCAGGGCAGGTCATAATTCTCTCGCCCTTGGGCTTACGGGAATCAGTACTTACAGAATAGACAGATTACATGCTTGTTCTTTGGAAGAGAATCACTAACTATAGTGGCGTGTCGCCGCAGCAAACACTAGATGTAGTGCTTGAAAGCCCTGTATCCCTAGGCTCCAAGCCAATCGTCGAACCCTTGGCCACTAGATGTCGAATCGTGAATTGTTGTATTAATCACATCTGGGTTTCTGGCTTGCAAGTTGCCGGGGTTTACGGTAGCGGTTTTTGCCGTCATCGATGATGTGCCTGATGAGTGAGGAATCTTGCCGTCCTGGCCCTTTGGCGGGGTCTGTATTCCGCTTGGGATCTGCCTAATCTGGCCGCTCCTCGCCCCGGAAGCTTTCGGCGATGGTGCGACAGGCTTGGACGGTGTCCTCGATGATGGCGGCCTGCTCTGCCTGCTGTTTCCTGGACTTGTGTGACTGGTCATCTGCGGTGGCGCCAGGTTTGTCCCCGTAGACGGGTGAGGTTCCTCTGATGGTGAGCAGATGCATGCTGCTGCCAAGCATCCCCCGGGTCAGGGCGATGCCGATTCGCGCCTTGTCGCGGTTGAGGGCTTGCCAGGCCTTCATCATGGGTTCATCGATCTGGGAGTATAGCTGCTTGATGTGGCGATAATTGTGATTGAACTCGCCGTAGGCCTTGTTGCTGCGGTCCTTGCCTGTCGTGCCTTGTTGCTCGGCATTGGCCTCGCGGTCCCGGTCTGATGGGCCTGCTTGCTCGGTCCGGCCGTCCTCGCGTCCCTGCTTGTCGTGCTGGTCCTCTTTCGACCCTGCCTGGTCTTGGGGTATCTTGTCCATCGGCAGGTTGGGAATCTCCAGCAGCCAGCCCTTGCCTTCCCCCACCGCCTCGTCGAGGTTGATGCGTACCCAAGCGGTTATGATGTCCACTGGGTCCTGGATTTGTGCCAGTCCTTCCTCCAAGGCATGCTGCCAGTGGGGCATGTGCCGTTCAAGGAGGAGCTGACAGAGGTCATCCATGTCGTGTACATAGCGGTATATGGAATTGCGGGCGATGCCGGCGCCCTTGGATACGGCGGATGGGGTCAGGGCCTCCTTGCCGTGGGTCTTGACGATATGCTCGGCCGAGTCCAGGAGGGCCTGCATGGTGTTCTTTCTGTGCTCGGCCAGTGTCGCTTCGCTGATGCGTGGCATCGAATCACCTCGTTCTCCCGTTCGTGTCGCCTGTTTGGTTCCCCATCGCAGGAGTGTATACGCTGGGGTATGGGACTGCGACACCCTGTGGACCGACTTGCGCTTTCCATTGTAGGGACGTATAGTCGCAAAAGTTAGAGACGGCGTGTCCTGAAAGCTTCTGCTATGCGAGGATGCCACAGGACCGCCCGTCAAGCATGTCTTTCGGAGGCGAATCATGAGTGAGAAGACCGGGAAGCGCACATCGCCCACTGGCAACCCTGCCGGCAGGCAGGCGGCCGAGGCTGACACCCCGCCCTGGAACGCCCTGTGGGTGCTGGCCCTGGGACTGGCCATGATCGTGCTCGATGGATCCATCGTCAACGTCACCATCCCCACCATCATCAACGAGATCCACATCAGCCTGACCGATGCCCAGTGGATCACCTCCCTCTACAGCATCGTGCTGGCGGCCTTGCTTCTTCCCTTCGGCAAGCTCGGCGACATCCACGGGCGACGGACTGTCCTGCAGGTGGGCGTGGTCATCTTCGTCCTCAGCTCCCTCCTGGCGGCCTCCTCCCAGGGCAGCGGCCTCCTCCTGGCGTCCCGTGCCCTCCAAGGCATCGGCGGAGCCATGATCATGCCCACCACCCTCTCCACGGTCTCGGCCACCTTCCGGGGCAAGTACCGGGCAGCGGCCTTCGGTGTCTGGGGTGCCGTCATGAGCGCCGCCGCCGCCATCGGCCCACTGCTGGGCGGTCTCTTCACCCAGACCATCGGCTGGCGCTGGATCTTCCTGGTGAACGTGCCCCTGGGTCTGATCGTCTTCGTCGGTTCCGTCCTCTTCGTACCCCAGTCGGGTGGCCGCCAGGAGGGTGTCAAGGCCGGATTCGACCCCCTGGGTGTCGTGTTGTCGGCCCTGGGGTCGGCCCTGCTGCTCTTCGGTCTGATCGAGGGCGAGACCTATGGCTGGTGGAAGCCAAACAGCGAGCTGACGCTCGGTGCCCTGACTTGGGGCAAGGATTGGCCCATCTCTCCCATCCCCTGCTGCCTTTTGCTCGGCTTCCTCTTCTTTGGGGCCTTTGCCCTGGTCGAAAGCAAGCGTGGTCGGATCGGCAAGCCGGTCATGCTCGACCTCTCCCTATTCCGTATTCACACCTTCTCCTGGGGCAACCTGGCGGCCGCGGCCATCGCCGCCGGCGAATTTGTGATCGTCTTCGTATTGCCGCTCTACCTGATTAACGCCCGCCAGTACTCCACCCTGGGCGCAGGTGGCATGATCGCCGGCCTGGCGGTCGGCTCCATTGTCGCCGGTGGTCTGGCCCGGCTCGTGTCCGCCAAGATCGGTCCCGGCGGCACCGTCCAGCTTGGTCTGGTGCTGGAAATCATAGGAGTGGTCATCCTCATTGTCCTTATGCCCGCCAAGTCCTCTGCCCTGCTTTTGCTCGCGCCACTGGTTATCTATGGCTTCGGTCTGGGCCTTGCCTCGGCCCAGCTGACCTCGCTGGTGCTTTCCCAGGTGCCCATCGCCCAGTCCGGCGAGGGTTCGGCCACCCAGTCCACCGTCCGCCAGCTGGGCACCGGCCTGGGTGCGGCCGTGGCTGGTACATCCCTGGCTGTGGCCCTCCACGCCGTACTGCCCGGCAAACTTGAGGTCATCGAGCACCTGCCACAGCGGATCGCCGACGGGCTAACCAAGGCCGTCAGCAGCTCAGCGGGCAACGCCATCGGCGGCATCCGTTCCCAAGGCACCAACGGCAAGCTTGGCGGCCTGGGCCCCCAGGTGGTCGATGCCATGACCTCCGGTTTCATCCAGGCCGGGCAGTGGGCCATGGGCATCGCCTGCGTCCTCCTGCTGATCGGACTGGTCGCCTCCATCAAGGTCCGCTCCGCCTCCAAGCAGGCCGGCATATAGGAGCTGACACACGCCGAGGGTGGTCCTGGCCCCTACCGCCGTCGGCATCACGAATCTTCCCTTGTGGTGCATGGGGATATGCACGGGGCTGGTAGCCGGTTGGGTCGGACATTCGATCCCTTGAAGTGAGGTTGGACCTACCCGACCGGCAAGGGGAACACTGGGGCCCGGACGACTGAGCGCGTCCGGGCCCCAGTGTTTGCATCCAGCGTCTGGACCACGCCGGTGATGGAGCTTCGTGACTGCTTTTACGCTACCGTTGCAACAGCCATCCGGTGTGGGGATCATGTGGGACTCGAACGAATCCGTTCAAGGCCCACATATCTATATGGGCAGTTCTAATTGCTTCAGAGCAAGGTTGATTGATATAACGCCATGTTGTGTGCAATATAAGTGCTTTGCAATCGTAAGATTAAAAGGTTCCAAGTCGCTGGGGGTATTCCCCGGCACCTTATTTAAGGGTCCCTTGCCTATGTCTGAGCTCAGCATCATGGTTGATGAATCTGGCGAGTGGGGAAAGCTGTCACGTTACTATCTCATAACTCTTGTATTCCATAACCAGTCGGAGACTTTCAATGAGGTCTAAAAGGATGTGCGTCTCATTTGCAAAGTTCCAATTTGCCAGATATTCCGTTTCAAGCAAGCCCCTTGCCCAACGGGCATGACGTGTATCGAGATTTACCTGTGGAGGCACGAAAGAGATTGTTTCCTGCCTTCTTTACCTTGGCGCGCAAGCCACCATTTACGTATGTGACTTTTGCGCGGCAAAAAAAGAATTCAATGATGATAAAGTGCGTTTCACCGCTCAGCTAAGGAAAGATCTGGCTGATTTCCTATGGTCGCATCTCGAGTATTTTCAATCATTCGACACGGTTAAGATCTACTACGATAATGGCCAATAGGTAGTTACTGATGCGTTGAGGGCGTCGATTGACTGTGCCCTCTGTAAGGAAGCAGTCATACATAAAAATGTTTCGCCTGTAATATACTGGCTTGAGCAGGTTGCTGACTTATTGTGCACTCTTGAACTTACTGCCAAGCAATTTGATGCGAATCAGGAGACAGCCACCGACCAGAGGTTTTTCGTAGCCGTCGGGATTTCGTCAAGAATTATTTCAGGGTCCTGCGTAAAAAGCCTACGGAATAAGGATGGTTTTGACCGGACCATCGCAATGAAGCCAACAGACTGTCTAGAACAGCACGTACATAAGCTGCGCGAACCCTTGAAAATAAGGGTGTCAAAGAATTTTGCCGGGCTGATTTTTGGTTGGGACGAGGTTGGCTTGCTGGCGTGAGGGGGTCGGACTTGCGCAGGTCACGATGACTCAAACACATAGTCACCAACCAACTTCTATCAGTGAACGATGGTCGCGGAAAGCGAGTGGCAGAGGTATGGAACTCGGCAATCAGATTCGCCGGTATCGATCGGAGCAGGGTATGTCCCAGGACGGATCATGCGGGGAGGATCTGCGCATCCCGCCAGACCATATCCAACTGGGAGAACGACCGCAACTACCCGGACGTGCAGAACCTGCTCATCCTCTCCAATCCCTTCGATGTGACCATCGACCAGCTGATCAAGGGAGACCTCGACATTATGGATAAGAGCATTGATTCGGAAGCCAAGACCCTCCGGCGACCCAACTGGGCTGGTGTGATCCCCATAGCCCTCATGTACGCGGCAATCATCATCGGATTCAGCCTCTATATGATGTTCCATAAGCAAATCGTGATTTTGGATGCCACTCTGGCCGTGGTGGTGATCGCGGCAGTCCTCGGAGTCCTGACGTTCGCTTACACCGATCGGATAAAGGCCCGTAATGATGTGCAGACCTATCGCGAGATCAAAGCCTTCCTAGCTGGCGAGGAAGTGGACAGGAGCAAGCGTACGCGCTTTCAACGCTGGGCTATACCCCAGTCTCCTGGGCTGGCCTTCAAGTCCCATCCGATTGCGGGACCCGTCATCGCGTTCTTCCTGGTCTGTATGCTTGGCTGCCTTCTCGGCGTGGGCATCGTATGGACCCTGATTCATGTTTTTGGCATAAGCTGGCTTGCCCAGGGCAAGCGCCACGCCTTGTAGTGGAATGGCGCGGACTTCTGGTTCATTGCGGATGGACCCGCCCTTGTCTCCTTGGCTGGCAACAGAATATGGGACCGTGTCTGTGCCAACTTGCCGGGTAAGGCTAAACTGAGAAGACAGCTTTGTTACAGCACGGAGCCGGGGCAGCCCCTGGGCGGAGGCCGGCAAGGGATTGAAAGGTCAGCAATGGCAGAAGCTATAGCGAATATCGGAGTGGTAGGCCTGGCGGCCATGGGATCGAACCTGGCACGGAACCTGGCCCGGCATGGCAACACCGTAGCCCTCTACAACCGCCACTATGACCGCACTGAAAAGCTCATGAGCGAGCACGGCAACGACGGCAAGTTCATCCCCTCCAAGACCATTCAGGAGTTCGTCGCCTCCCTGGCCAAGCCCCGCACCGCCATCATCATGGTCAAGGCCGGAGCCGCCACCGACGCGGTCATCGAGGAGCTGGCCGACGCCATGGAACCCGGCGACATCATCGTCGACGGCGGCAACTCCTACTTCATGGACACCATCCGGCGCGAGAAGGACATCCGCGCTCGCGGCCTGCACTATGTGGGCTGCGGCGTCTCCGGCGGCGAGGAGGGCGCCCTGAACGGCCCCTCCCTGATGCCCGGTGGCACCGAGGAGTCCTGGAAGACCCTGGGTCCCATCCTCAAGTCCATTGCGGCCGTGGCCGAGGGCGAGCCCTGCGTCACCCACATCGGTGAGAACGGTGCGGGCCACTTCGTCAAGATGGTCCACAATGGCATCGAGTATTCGGACATGCAGCTGATCGCTGAATCCTACGACCTCATGCGCCGCGGCCTGGGCATGAGCCCGGTTGAGATTGGCGATATGTTCGAGGAGTGGAACAAGACCGAGCTCAACTCCTACCTGATTGAGATCACCTCCGAGGTTCTCCACCAGGTCGACAAGAAGACAGGCAAGCCGCTGGTTGATGTGATTGTTGACCAGGCTGGCATGAAGGGCACCGGAACCTGGACCGTGCAGACCGCACTTTCCCTGGGGGTGCCGGTCACCGGCATCGCCGAGGCCGTCTTCTCCCGTGGACTTTCCGGCCAGGAGGCCCAGCGCGCCGAGGCCGACAAGGTCGGTCTGGCTGGTCCCGACACCGCCATGAACCTGTCCGCCGAGGAGCGCAAGGCCTTCATAGAGGACATTCGCCATGCCCTCTATGCTTCAAAGATCGTCGCCTACGCCCAGGGCTTCGACGAGATCAACGCTGGTGCCAAGGAATACGGCTGGAAGATCGACCAGGCCGCCGTGGCCCGGATCTGGCGTGGCGGCTGCATCATCCGCGCCCAGTTCCTCAACGTGGTCTCCGACGCCTTCGAGTCCGGCCAGGCTGATGTCTCCCTGCTGCTGGCACCCTACTTCAAGGAAGCCATCGAGCAGGCCGAGGAATCATGGCGCCGCGTGGTCGCCCAGGCCTCCCTCAAGGGTCTGCCCGTGCCGGCCTTCGCCAGCTCCCTGTCCTATTACGACGGCCTGCGCTCCAAGCGCCTGCCCGCCGCCCTGATCCAAGGCCAGCGCGACCTCTTCGGCGCCCACACCTATGGCCGTGTCGACGCCCCCGGCGCCTTCCATACCCTTTGGGCTGAGCCCGGCCGCCCCGAGATCGAGGCCTAGTCTCACCCACCAAGACCCTTGGCGCTCATAAGGAGCCCCAAGGGTCTTTTGTTGTTCGTACCACCCAGTCTCGTAATGATTAAGGGAGCGTGGGCTAGGAGAGGAGGGAGACGGTGTCTGGGGTGGTCAGCCAGAGGAGTTGGTTCTGGGCGTCGGCGAAGGAGGCCGGGTAGGCGGGGTTCTGGCCTTTGGCCAGGACCTCCTTGAGGGCTTGGGCCTTGCCGGCTCCGGCGGTCAGGAACCAGGAGCGGCGGCTGTGGGCCAGGACCGGTGTGGTCAGCGTCAGGCGCAGGGGCGGCATCTTGGGTGAGTCGGTCTCTCCCACGACCAGGCGACGGGTCTCGCGGACCTGGGGGTGGTTGGGGAAGAGGGAGGCGTAGTGGCCGTCGGGACCCATGCCCAGAATCAGCAGGTCGAAGCTGGGCTGGGGGCCGAGTTCCTCCACCAGTTCCTGCTCGTAGGTCTTGGCGGCAGCATCCAGGGCCTCTGTGTCGTTGGCCGTTGGTGCCGTGCCGGTCGCCAGCGTCTGGTCCGTAGGCATGGCATGGATGTTGGGCGCAGGCAGGAGTCCCTGTTCGACCAGCTGGTCCAGGAGCAGGCGCTTGGCCTGTAGGTCATTGCGGTCCTCGTCGCCGGCGGCCACAAAGCGTTCGTCGGCCCACCAGAGGTGAACTCGTTCCCAGGCCACGGAGGGCAACAGCGGGTTGGAGGCCATATGTTGCAAGGCCGCAATGGTGTCGGAACCACCGGTCAGCGCCAGGTCGAAACGGTTCTGCCGGTTGGAGGAGAGGGTGCCTGTGTCGGACTGGGGCCCGGCCGGCAGGGCTTCAAGGAGGGTAAGCATGATGCGCTGGGCCGCCGCCTGGGCCAGGGTATCTTTGTCCTTGTAAACGATGAACTGTCCTCGTGTCATGGCCTGCTCCTTTGAATCCTGTGCTTGCCAGTATAGGTGATGGTGGGCGGTTGGTATGGGCTGAGGCTGCCTGTCGGCGGGTTCCACCGGTAACAGAAAGGGCGGCCCTGCGCATTGGCAGTGCCGCCCTTTCTTTGAGGCTGTCTATTCGACCTGGCCGTGAATCAGGTCCCAGCCCTTGTTGATGACCTCGCCGTAGACCTCGTCGGGGTCGATTCGCCGCAGCTCCTCGCTGAGGCAGTCCTCCAGGGTCCGGGGGGGCAGGGAGATGGGCTGCGGGGTCTGGCCTGGCTGGCTGATGGTGGCCTGGTCGCCCTTGGGCCTCTCTAGTGCCAGCACGCCATCCTCCCGGGTCAGGTAGACTCCCGTCACCGCCTTGGCACCCTTGTCGTATCTGGTTGTGACCGGCACGTCCAGGCGCAGTCTCAACCAGGCGCACAGCAGTGTCATGGGCAGGAAGTCGCGGGGGCCCGAAACCTCGATGCCGGTGACGGGCAGGTGGGGCGGCTGGTCGAGCATGGAGGCCAGCATGGCGCGCCAGGCGGTGAGCCTGGTCCAGCTCAAGTCGATGTCCCTGGCCGACCAGTTCCGCCGCAGGCGCTCGATGCTGGCCTCCGGGTTGCTGGAACGCAGGGCATCGGTGATGTGGCTGCTGGCGATCTTGCCCAGGGGGTCCTCCGAGGGGTTGGCTGGCGGTTCGGTCGGCCACCAGGCCACGACCGGGGCGTCGGGCACCAGGAGTGGGATCACCAGGGTGTCCTGATGCTTGATGAGCCCGTTGCGGGGGCGCAGGATGATGATCTCGCCTGCACCGGCGTCCGCGCCGAAGCGCACCTGGGCGTCCAGATCGGAGTCCGCATCCTGGTCATTGTCGCTGGGCTCATGGTTGGGGACGATGACGATGACCCGGCAGGGGTGCTCACGGCTGGCGGCGTTGGCCACCTCCAGTGACTTCTCCAGCTGCCGCTCATCGGTGGCGATGAGCAGGGTCAGCACACGGCCGGTGGCCGCCTCCCCCCGCTCCTCGTGGAGCTCGTCGACCTTCTGGGAGACCTCGCGGGTATGGGTCCTGGGTAGATCAATGATCATGGCATCCTCCAATGGCGTCCGTCGAGTGCGAGCATCTGGTCGGCCTCGGCGGGTCCCCAGGTGCCGGCGCGGTAAGGCTGGGGCTGGCCAAGCGTGGACCAGAACTCCTCGATCGGGTCGAGGATCCTCCAGCTCAGGTCGACCTCCTTGGTGGTCGGGAAGAGCGGCGGATCACCCAACAGCACGTCGAGAATCAAGCGCTCGTAAGCCTCCGGCGAGCTCTCAGTGAAGGACCGGCCGTAGCTGAAGTCCATGGAGACGTCGCGCACCTCCATGGCTGTGGCTCCGGGCACCTTGGCGCCGAAACGCATGGTGACACCCTCATCGGGCTGGACCCGGATGACGATGGCGTTATTGCCCAGTTCCTGTACCGCAGTGGATTCAAAGGGCAGGTGGGGGGCGCGCTTGAAGACCACGGCGATCTCCGTGACCCGCTTGCCCAGACGCTTGCCGGTCCGCAGGTAGAAGGGGACGCCGGCCCAGCGGCGGGTGTCAACATCAAGCCGGATGGCCGCATAGGTCTCGGTGGTGCTGCCCCTGTCAACACCTTTCTCGTCCAGGTAGCCGTTGACCTCGCGTGAACCCTGCCAACCCTGGGCGTATTGGCCTCGGGCGGTGTGCTTGGACAGGTCGTGGGGGAGTCGGATTGCGGAGAGGACCTTGATCTTCTCGGCCGTCAGGTCCTCGGCGGCGAAGGAGACCGGCTCCTCCATGGCGGTGAGGGCCATGAGCTGGAGGAGGTGGTTCTGGATGACGTCACGGGCGGCTCCGATGCCGTCGAAGTAGCCGGCACGGCTTTCAATGCCGATGTCCTCGGCCATGGTGATCTGCACATGGTCCACGTAGTTGGAGTTCCAGATGGGCTCATACATGGAGTTGGCGAAGCGCAGGGCCAGGAGGTTCTGCACCGTCTCCTTGCCCAGATAGTGGTCGATGCGGAAGACGGAGGAGGGGTCGAAGACCTCGGAGACCGTGCGGTCCAGTTCCTGGGCGCTCTTGAGGTCATGGCCGAAGGGCTTCTCGATGATGACCCTGCGCCAGGCGCCCTCGGAGGAACGGGACAGCCCCGAAGCGGCCAGCTGCTTGGCCACCACCGGGAAGGCGCTGGGTGGCACCGACATGTAGAAGGCGTGGTTGCCGCGTGTGCCCCGGTCCCGGTCCAGCTCCTGGACGGTCTGGCTCAGGCGCTCGAAGGCGGCCGGGTCGTCGAAGGTTCCCTGGACGAAGCGTATGCCCTTGAGCAGGTTGTTCCAGGTGGATTCCCGGAAGGGTGTGCGGCAGTGGGCCTGGATGGCTTCCTTGACCACGTCGACGAAGTGGTCGGCGGCCCAGTCTCGCCGCGCGAAACCAATCAGGCCAAAGCTGGGTGGCAGGAGACCACGGTTGGCCAGGTCATAGACGGCGGGTAGAAGTTTTTTCTGGGCCAAGTCTCCGGTGACTCCGAAGATGACCAGGCTGCAGGGGCCTGCGATGCGCGGCAGGCGCAAATCGCGTGGGTCCCTTAGCGGATTGGCCCAGGTGGTTGTTTCGCTCATGCACCCCATTCTAGCTAGCCTGTTGAGGCTTCATGTCTCTATTCCATATAGGAGAATTGTCGTCCCCTCCTCTTTTTCGGGTGCGATCGAGGGGCCGCTGCCGTTCAGGGGCCTTTTGGCTGGTGTTGAGGCTGTTGTTTGAGCTTGACGACAATGTCAGGTATGTCACATTGTGCTCAGTTCGGGGTTTTGGGCTTGGGTTTTCCTTCTCTATGCAATACGTTATCTAGTGTCTGACTTGAGACAAAACACTAGATATTGTGTTTGTGGAGCAAGGACGATGGGCTGGAAGTGTGAGGTCGGTTGAGGGGCGGGCCTGATTCAGGCCCGGTCTGTGACTCGGTCAGCCGTGAGTGCAAGGTCAAGCAGAAGGGCCGGGCCAATAGGGCCGGTAGGACAAGGAAGGTCCATATGGACGACAGGACATTGAATAATAGTGAGGGCCAGGACGGTTTGCGGTATGCCGATGATGCCATGATGGCGGCTTCCGTTACCCCTCCCCGGTTCCGCGACAATCATGAGGCGCGCGTACGCCCCATCAACTGGAACAACATCATTGATGAGAAGGATCTGGAGGTCTGGAACCGTCTGATTTCCAACTTCTGGCTCCCCGAGAAAATCCCCCTGTCCAACGACATCCCCTCCTGGGCGAGCCTGACCCAGCTGGAGCGTGACACCACAGTGCGTGTGTTCACCGGGCTGACCCTGCTGGACACCACCCAGGCCACCGTCGGCGAGATTTGCCAGATTGAGTACGCCCGCACCGAGCACGAGCAGGCCGTATACACCAATATCGCCTTCATGCAGGCCGTCCATGCCCGCTCCTATTCCTCCATCTTCTCCACCCTCTGCTCCACTGAGGAGACAGACCGTGCCTACCGCTGGGCCGTGGCCAACGACCTCCTGCAGGAGCGGGTCAAGACCGAGCTGCTGCAGTATGAGAGCGAGGACCCCCTGGAGCGCAAGGTTGCCGCCACCCTCCTTTCCTCCCTCCTGCTCTACGCGGGCTTTTACCTGCCCCTCCACTTCGCCTCCCGCGGCAAGATGATGAACACTGCCGATATGATTCGCCTGATTCTGCGCGACAAGGCCATCCATGGCTACTATTCGGGCTACAAGTATCAGCGCGGGCTGGAACAGCGCAGTCCCGAGGAGCAGCAGCGGCTGGAACGCTACACCATGGACCTGATGGGCCGGCTCTATGATCTGGAGATGCGCTACTCCCAAGAGAACTACCAGGGCTTCGACTTCATGGAAGATGTGGAGGCCTTTGTGCGCTACAACGCCAACAAGGCCCTGATGAACCTAGGCTACCAGGCGCGGTTCTCTGCGGAGGAGACCGCTGTGAGCCCCGAAATTCTGGCTGCCCTGTCGCCGGGTTCGGACGAGAACCACGACTTCTTCTCCGGGTCGGGTTCCTCCTATGTGATGGGCCATTCCGAGTCCACCGATGACGACGACTGGGCCTTCTAGGAATGCCGGGGAAGGGGCTAGGTATCGCTCTAGCCCCCTCCTCAAACCATCGCATTTCCATGCTTTTCATGGGCAATGGGATTAAGTGGATCGTCGTCAACAAGACTTTGAAGCAGTTGGGCGTGGGCACAGGAAGCTGGTATGACTTCGGCGGCATCACAGGTTCCAGACCTGAGCGCCGCCAACGGTGGCTGGATAAGATTGCGGCTGTGAACTTCAAGTAATATGGCCGGTGAAGGGAGCCGCCATGAAGATACTCTATAGGTGCCTGACAGTTGTATATGCCCTGCTGATGGGAGCGTCGGCCATCATGGTGGATGCTGAGATGCCCCTCTGGCCGCGGATTCTGACGCTGCTGTGCGCGGTCTGCCTCTTGGCCTCACTGAGGTGGTGGCAACTCCTGCCCGTGGGAGTGCTGGGTCTTCTGGCAGCGGCCCTTGTCAACGGACTGGTCATGTACGGGCAGATTCATTTCTCGCACCTTGCATTCCGGCTGCTTGTCTCAGTCCTTCTGCTGGGCTTGTGGTGGAGGCTTGGGAGGCCTGGCTCGGCAGGCTCGCTCCAGCAGTAGCCGGATGCTGCATGGGTCCTGTGCCGGTGGACCCGCAGGTGGTCTCGCGTTACGCCAAGTGAATAGCAGCAATGTTGCTGTATTGAGTCCACATGGTGGATTTCGCGCGTAGGTATGCCCGTATTGCCCTTACCATCAACAGCATGACTGCTTATATATCGGATTGCGAACAGCTGCACATGTGTGCCTGCTCCTCTGCCGATTTTCGATGGCGTCGTTAATCTGATTCGCGGGTTCGAACCCGGTGCCCTGAGTGGCGCAAGCGGACACTGGAGTGCAGGTGCCGATGGTGGTCTGCTGGACCGATAGCTTGCTGGTCCGCTGTTCTAGGTAGAAAGGCACGGATTCGCAGACCCGCCCTTCCACACCTTCCCTCGCCCTTCCGCGATGAGCGTGCGATGGGTGCCGGTTCGGCGATAGGCGCTGAAAGCCAGGCACAGGCCCCCATGGATATTCGGGCCATGCCCACAAGGCTTAGCTGTAGCCCTAAGCCACATTTCCATACATGTATATGAGACCCAGGCCTGGCCTCGTCCACGGCTTCCCGCACGCGAACATGAGGCTGCTGGTCAGGCAGGGGTGGCATGACGGCAGCAGAACAGTGCCACTCAGTAAGGGTCTCGCCATATCAGAAAGGCAATCATGAGCATTCCAGCGCAGATAGAAACCCGAAGCATCCCGTCACCAGGGAAGGCGCTTGACCTCTATGGCAAGCTGCGGGCGGTCCATGGCGAGGACCGTCTGTTCCTGCTCGAGTCGCTCGCAGGACCCGCACGAGATGGGAGCAGGTCAATCATCGGCTTCGATCCCATGCTCACCCTGGAGGTCAGCGACCGGACGCTGTCCGTCCAAAGCTTGGAGGCAGGCCCTGTGGACCAGGAGCTGATCACTCTACTGGGTCCGGCTGGTAAGGACCGAGTTCACCGCAGCCGGGTTGCTGATATGGAGGCGGTCTTTGTGGTCTTGCGTCGGCTTGAGGCCCTGTTCGACCGGCAGGGTGACCCTGATGGGACTTTCGGCATGGGCTGGTTCGGCTACTTCGGCTATGACACCATATTCATGATAGAGGATTTGGAGGAGCGCATTGATCGCAGCAGTGAGCCACCGGTCATCTCCCTGACCCTCTACCGGGGCATCGTCACCCTCAATCCGGAGAATGGAAGCGGCAGCCTGACCATCATCCATATTGCTGGCGACTGCCCCGAACTGGCCGAGCAAACCATGGCCGTATTGGCACAGTCATGTCCGGAGGAAGAGACTGTTAGCCTACGGGACACCACCCGCCCCTATCGGGCTCACGACAGCATTGATCGTGACCATTTCTCACAGTGGTTCGCCAAAGCCAAGCGGCATATCGCCCAGGGTGATGTCTACCAGCTTCAGCTTGGGCATGAGATCGTGGTCGACTCTGCCATTGCACCCTTCCAGGTCTACTGCCACTTGCGCTCTCAGGATCCCTCTCCCTACATGTATTACTTCGTCACTCCACAAGGACTGCATATCATAGGAGCCAGTCCGGAACTCTTCATTGGCCTGACTCCCCAGGGGCAAATCACCCTACGGCCCATTGCCGGTACAGTAGGCAATCCTGCAGAGGGCGGCCCAGCCCGGCAGGCCGCCATTGACCGCTTGACATCTGACCCCAAGGAACGGTCGGAACACCTGATGCTGGTGGATCTGGGCCGTAATGATGTGGCCCGCTGCTGCATTCCAGAATCCTTGGAGGTCACCCAGCTCATGGTCACCGAACTTTACTCCCACGTCATTCACATGGTCTCGAACGTGGTCGGCCAGCTGCGGCCGGAACTCGATAAGTACGATGCCTTCGCAGCGGCCTTCCCTGCCGGAACCATGACAGGCACCCCCAAGGTTCGGGCGGTCGAACTCATTGAAGAGACCGAGGTCACGTCCAGAGGAGTCTATGCGGGAGCCGTCGGATTCCTGGGCTTCGATGGCCGCACCCTGACCGCCCTCTGCATCCGTACCGCCGCCTACCAGGCTGCCGCCGAGGGTATGGGCACCTATCGTCTTCGAGCCTCAGCCGGCATTGTGGAGGATTCTCAGGTCGAGAGCGAATGGCTGGAGACCATTAAGAAAATGAGTTCGGCCTACCTGGCCATCACCGGAAAGGAGCTCGCTGATGAGGGTTTTATTGGTTGATGCCTTTGACAGCTTCGTATATGTAGTCAAGAACTATGTGGACCTCTTGGGGGTGCAGACCGATGTCGCGCGGACCAACCAGCTGCCGCAGCTGGACCCTATGGACTACGATGCCGTGATACTGGGTCCAGGGCCTGGTCGGCCGGAGGACGCCGGATATCTTGAACTGCTGGATCGCCTGGCCGGGCAAAGACCGGTCTTCGGCATTTGCCTGGGAATGCAGGCCATTGGGGAGTTCTTCCAGGCAGAGGTCACCATTGCCGACCAGCGTCGTCATGGCAAAACAAGCCTGATTGACAATGACGGGAGGGGTTGCTTTACCGGTCTTCCAGACCAGTTGGAGGGCGCTCGCTACCATTCGCTCGTGGTCGACCGGCAGTCAGCGCAGGCCGCGCCTGATTTGGAAGTCAGTGCCATTGCTCAGGACGATGGGTATGTTATGGGGCTGCGCCACAGGCGGTTCCCGATCGAGGGGGTCCAATTTCATCCTGAGAGCATCGCCAGTCAGGAAGGCCGGCGGCTGATCGCCAACTTCTTCGATCAATACTGTCGGCCTGCTGGCCTGGGCTGATGAGGGGGCAGTTCCCGCTTTGCTGGCGGCCGGCACCTCTGAGCTGGAGGGGCTGCCCCTGGCTGGTGCGCTAGTGACCTCTTGTTCAGGAGGAGAGCCGCATTGTTGTGACCAGGCCCACAAGTATCAGTGTGAAGCCTCCCAGCAGTCCGAGAAGAAGCATCGGAAGTCTTGGGCCGCCGGTGAAGGGCAGGGAAGTCACGGGTTTGATGCTCTGCAGCTGAGCTTCGACCGATGCGGACTCGTTGCCGGCTGAATCCTTGGCCCATATGCGTACTGTACCGGATTGCATGCTGGACGGAAGGTCGATATGCCAGGAGCCGTCGGCCCCGGTGAGGTGGCTGGGGGAGTACGCGGCTTGGGATCCGTCAGGCCATTCCACCTGAATCATGTCTCCTTGCTCCGGGCTGGAGTCGCCGGCTGTGAATCCGTTGAGTGAGCTGGCGTCGATGCCCCGCCAGTCCGCATGGGCGATGCTTGGTTTTGGTGGTGTCATGTCCATGTTCTGGGTCATCTCGCCCTTGGGTGACTGCGCGCCAACAGGGTTGATGAGCACCGCCTGGAAGCGGTAACGCGCCTCGGTCGCTGACTGGGCGAATGCTGAGGGACTCAGTTGGGTGGACCAGGCCTGGTCGCCCACTGAGGGCAGGAGGTCGCTGGTGTAGAGCAGGACCGGGGTGCCCGAGTGGTCAGCCAGTGCGATGGCATAGAGCTGCAGGCGGGAGATGTTGGCGTGTAGGGGAGCCGCCCTTCCGCTCACCGTGACTGAACTGCCAGAAGGCAGGGAACCGTTGACGGTGTGGGGCACCTTGACCTCAAGGACCTGCGGAGCCGGGTCGGTCTCGGTCAGGAGCGTGACCGACTCTATGTTGGAGAAGGTGGACGTCAGGCCGCAGGCCGAGGTCTCCTCCACGATCCAGGCGTGGTAGCGCTGGGTTTTCCCGTCTGCGTTGCCTCCGTCGATATTGCTGTCGGGTATGGACCATGTGCCCTGCTCGTCAGTCTGTACGCTGCCCACGTATATGCCTTTGGTCCCAGTATCGTTCGGGTTTGCGTCATTGATGGGATGGGCCGGATTCTCCCGGTACAGGTCCACACGGTAGGTGTTGCCTGGGCTGCTGGGGACGCCGGTGCCGGAGATGGTCGGGGTCAATGTCTGGGCATACCGGTGGGCGTTGCTGGTCCGCGAGGGCGAGATGTCGGTGATGACCGGCGGGGCCGGGTTGCTCAACTCATACTTGTAGAAGGCCGTGTCGACCGTCCAACCGTTGCTGATTCGTTCAGTGATCTGGCTTTGGGGCATGGAGCTGGTGATGCCGGCGTCAGGGTTGGCGGCGTTCTTCCACTCGCCGGTATCGCAGCCGGTGAGGCTGCCGTCCTGGTTGCTGGTGATGGGCCAGGTCACCAGTTTGAAATAGCCGTCCAGGCCGTCCTGATCCTTGGCCGCCTTGAAGTCGATGGAGCCGTCAGGGTGCTGGGCGCTGCCTGGTGAGATGAGGGTGTTGGGACTGTGGCCAGGTCTGGGGGCCTCATTGTAGGCCACAGGGTCGCTGGCGTTGCTGGGAGTATACGAGGGGGACTCGGAGGCATAGGGCCTTTGCCCGTCCACCTTTTGCGCGGTGGGGGTCAGCGAGGATACCGGCACCCAGTCGCTGCCGTTCTTGAGGGCCACCCACTGGTAGTAGAAGGAGGTCGTCTTGGAGCAGGGATACGGGTGGCTGGCGCCATGACTATCCGTGTAGGTCTTGCCGTAGGCCGGATTGTTCCAGAAGACGAAGAAGGACCGGGGTGGTGCCACGCCCTCGGCCGCGGTATTGAGGGGGGCAGAAGCCGTGCTGTCGCCGGTCCGGTAATTGTAGTGGTAGCGAAGGCCATAGTCGGTCACTAGTCCCCAGTTGGCCTGGCCGCCGCTCCAGAGCTGTGGTGTCTGATCCCAGCCGATGAGGGATATGGGGCCGTTGTGGTTGCCCTTTGATGGGTCCGCGGTATCGGTGACCACGTCCGTATAGAGGTCCGTCGTGGCCTCTTGCGCGATGTTGGGCAGGCCGTCGCTCACGAACTGCTGGGTGTCATTGGTCGAGAGGATGCCATCCCCGTAGACCTTGCCGGCCTCATGGTTCTTGGTCCAGGACCAGTAGCCGGCGTTGTCTCCCACAAAGGCGTAGATGTATTGGGGGAACCGTACCCCACCCTTGTGGTCCGAGGAGACTGGTGCCAGCCCGGAGTCGTGGGCGGCGGTTCTGGTGTCAGGGTAGTTGATGTCGGTCTCCATGGAAATGGTCAGATAGTCGTAACTGCCGGAACTCAGCACATTGTGGATGGTGTAGTACTGGTCCTGGTTGTGGGCCCAACGGTAGGCGCCATCCATGGTCACCGCATCGGAGGCGCCGGCCCCACCCATGGTGCGCACATACTTGACCCGCCACCATTCCTTGGTGTTGTTGTGGCCGCCATAATAGGAGTACAGAAACCCAAGGTTGCCGCAAGCCTGGGTTGCGATGCGGTTTCCGGCTGCTGGATACTCCCCTGGTTTGACCACGCTCTGGCCACGTTTGGGGCCTTCCTTGGCGACGCAGGTCGGGTCCACGGCCCCATGGGCAACACGGAGCACGAAGTCCATACGGATCTCATCCTGGTAGGTGTCGATGCGGTTGTTGTAGCCCAGCATCTTGTATAGGCGTGGTGTGGGGTCCACCGGTGCCTCGGCGGCTTGCGCCTGAGGGCTTGTTCCGGCCAGGGGGGTCAGGGCCAATGCGAGGGCCATCGCCGCAAGTGGAATCAGGAGGGCCCGCAGGGTCCTGCCGGCCCGCTCTGTGAACGAGCTGTGGGTCTGAGTGTTGTCGTCCGTGCGCAAGTTGTTGTTCATGGACTACTGTCCTTTTCGTGGCGCAGCCTTACGCCTCTCTGTACCATAAAACCGTGTGGAATTGACCTCAGAGGCTATCTGGGATCTTCCCCTATCTACTGTTTTCTGCTTCCACGCTAGGACAGAAAATCAAAAGATTCGATTTGGCTTGGCGGGAAATTCCCCTGGCAAAAGGGCCATTTTTCAACACTTTTGTTGGATTTGTCAAGATTGCTGGAGGCTGGGCTGCGATGGCGGAGACCTTCGTGCTACAGGGTCGGCACCCTATAATAGAGGCTGGCACAATGGACGTATGCGAAGGGTTTTGCCGGCTTTGGCCGTGGCGCAGAATTGGAGTCTATGGCCTCGCGCACATTGCAATCGTGCGATTTGGGCTGATTCTTCTAATCATACTCTTAATATCTGCAGCTTTCTTGAAGGCATATTGCCAAAGTCGCGGCTGCTCTGCCGGGCCGACTTAGCAGTAGGCAACCTGATATCTGCAATAGGTCCTATCTCTCTGCGGGGCGGCGGGAGTGGAGGTCTCGACCCTCGTCGCTATTCCAAAGCAGTAAGTCTTCAGCGATTGCCCTCTTCTGGTTTCATATCGGCCATACCGACTGCCGCAACCACAGGGTGAAAGCTGAGCTCGGTTGAAAATAGATAAGCCTTGCCCATACATTGGACGCCGTTGCCGAGTTTTAGTGACTCTGCCTAGGCCATGGAAGGAGTGAGTGCTGACCAACCCGTATTCCCGGCACCCACTTCAAAAGAATGGCACGGAGTCAGGTCCTGAAACGGCTACTGATGTGTCTGAAGTAACCAGACTTCACCCAGACCAGGTCCTCAACAATTGCAGGATGCGGTCAATCAGCCAATGCCACAAGCAGCACCAGGCTGACAGACCGGGTTCCCATTATTCGTTACTGTCCCTTGTTGCAATCTGTCTCTCCAATTGCTGCCGCTCGATCCTGTTGTTGGAGTGCTTGGTGCTGATGGAATCTGGCTGCCGCTGGTATATCCGCCGCCCGTAGGCCGCCCTGATACCCGCCCTTGTATGAGGGTGCCGCGTTCCATTGCTGTGCCTGGGCGGCTGCTGCTGCCGCGGCGTCGGTGTCGCTCTTGGTTTGGATGCTGGTGTTGACCTGGTCGATTGCCGCCTGGAGGGGTCCGGTCCCGTCGCGTAGGGTCTGGAGTTGGGTCTTACTATTGGCCAGGAGGTTGTCCGTGGTTTGGATGGCTGTGGTCAGGGTCTCGCGGGTGGTCCCGTCGGCGACCTTGCCCTCCGATGTGGTCAGGAGCGTGCCGGCCTCGTCGCGTTTGCCTTGCAGGGCGGCCCTGGCGTCATCGATGCTTTTGGCGTCACGCGAGGCGATGACCGCTTCGGCGGCCTTGGTGGCCGTGTCTTGCAGGTCCTTTGTCGGGGAGGCGTCGCAGCTGATGGGGGTCTGCCTGGTGGCTGCGGCGGTCGTATAGGCCTTGCGCATGTCCGTGACGGTTGTGGCGTCCTTGACCTGGTCGGCTGGTGTGGCTGCCGTGTCCTTGTATCGCGATAGCGCGGTGTCCGGGTCGCGGGCGGACCTGGCCAGCGCTGCCATGTGTGACTGGCAGGTGGCCAGGGCCGTCTCGTGGCTGGTGTGGAGGTGCCAGGCGCTGCCCGCTGCGGCCAGGGCCAGGGCCAGCAGCGCGGTCCCGATGATCAGCGGCCGGTGTCGTGGTCTGGCGTGGTCCTCTTGGGCGCTATGCCTGTCGGAGGGTGTCGCGTTGTCGCTCATTTCTCGACCTCTCTTCATCGTGGCCAGGTGGGCACGGCCTTGGGCAAGGTGGTGTCACTGTCAGGGTAAGCCCATCCAGTCCTCAGGGGCCACGATGGGTGAAGCCCCGCACGCTGTGTGCGGCCAAGCAAAATGCCGTAACTACAAGGAGGACAGCAAGTCTGACAGGGCCTAAAGCAAAGTCTTCCAGAGACAAAGTCGATTCACCGCTGAGCAATGTTCTGTTAAATGCTGTTGGTTCCTATGCGTGTAAGGTCCGAGTTGCCTCGTTCAACCGATGCCTTCCGCGGGACTCGAATCCACAACCCACAAAATTCATAGAATCTTTCAAAATTTCTCAAAAACTTCTAAAATTTAGTCCAGTAAAATTGGATTTTGTTCAGTAAAACTGGATTTTGTTTAGTAAAACTATCAATTATTCGAAAGATTCAAGGATGGTCGAAGGGATGATGTCCCAGTCGGCTCTCAAGCGGAAACCGCCATGCTAGCTCCAGTTAGGCTAGCTGCTGTTGTACGACGCGCGCAAGGAGAACGACCGTTGTTGTCCAGGCGGGATGAGGGCGAGGATGCCGGCCAGTGGGATTCCCTAATCGCCAGGGCTCGTTCACGGTCCGCTTCTACAGTGTTTCGGATGAGCCCGATCCTTCTGCGGCAGACCAAGAATGGGTCGTTGGGTCTCTTGAATGTATGACTGAAGGACTTAGTGCCTCGGAGCAAATACCGGCGGTATGTGTCAGTCGTCGAACAATCCTGTTTTGATTCAATGCCTGGGGCCGGGGCAATTGCGGATGACTCCAGTGTTCGCTCAAGGTGACTGTCGGAGACTGGAATGCCGCAAGGCAACCAGAAGACGAAGTGCCCCCCGTGGGATTCGAACCCACAACCCACGACTTAAAAGGAGGAAAGAGCTAAGAGATGGTGCCTGGGAGTATCCACAGAATATATACAGCATGAAGACAATTGTCAATATGCTGATGCTTAGTGTCATTTGCTGGCCTAGTTGTCGCGATAGTGACCATCAATCCATGTTATGACGCATACTCGACTGGGTGAGATAGCCAGTAGCCGGCATTGTGCCGGCTTTTTTTGTGTCTAAAGGAGTCTTTATGCAGTTCGAGAGTCATCGACAGCCACCGGCGGAATGGGTCGAGTGGCTTGATGGGTGGGTGGCATCATTGCGGGTCCATGGTGCGACACCGGCCACGATCGAGCATTGGTGGTACGTGGTCAGTCAATTCGCGCGCGAGGCCAGCATGCCTCCCGACCTGGTAGAGACCAACGATGTGCTGGCGTGGCTTGGCCGGGGCGTGGGAGTAAATACCATGCGGTCGGAAGTCATCGCGCTGAACTCGTTTTTCCAGTGGTCATTGCGGGACGGGCGACGGACGGATGACCCCATGGAGTGCGTCCCGAAGGTGAAGCGGCGGAAGCAAAAGCAGAAGCCTGCGCCACGTGAGGCAGTGGAGAAGGGCATGAACCATCCCGACCCGAGAGTGAGGCTTTTGGTCATGCTTTTCGCTGATGCCGGCTTGCGTCGGGCCGAAGCCGTGCAATGCCGGACCGACGACGTCATTGATGACCTGACCGGCAAAAGCCTCATCGTCCATGGCAAGGGCGCCAAGGACAGGGTGGTACCACTGGATGAGCCCCTGGCCCGTGAGCTCATGTCCGCGGGACCGGGATGGGTCTTTCCCGGGCAGCGTGGCCATATCTGCAATGACACCGCCTATGCCCTGGTAAAGGATGCCACCGGGTGGCCGCCCCACGCCTTCCGGCGCAGGTTTGCCACCGACGTGTGGCGGGCGACAGGGGATGCGGTCAAAGTCCAGTCCCTGCTGGGGCACGAAAGCCTGGCGACCACACAGGCATACATCTATCAGACGGCGGACGATCTGCGACAAGCGGTCAAAAGCATGAGGTCATACCGCCAACACGAGGGGATTGGCATCGCGCATCCCGAGCAGTTGCTGGCCGCATATGGGATACCGGATTCAATCGTCAGCGCCGTTGTGGAGTCGGTTAAAACGCAGGACCGCTCAAATCCCAAATTGTTCTAGGTTTATAGTGGACAACCTTTTACAGATTGACGGCCATGCTGTAGCCATGAGATGCTTTCAGGGCATCACCCCCTTGTCTTGTTCGGCATTGGAATACCTGGTTGATGCTGGCTCTTGGACTCTGTGCGGGTCGCTTGATTCGCTAACTTTGGATGGGGCTGCCGCCCCAAACCCCGCCGAGCTGAATCAGCTCGATCATTAATGCCTCCGGCGGCTGCCGCGTGGCCCTTCGGCGCAGAAGACGCGCCGAAGGGCCACTTGCCTCTTGATGATGTGAAGTGCTTTGTGGGGGTGTGACAGCATGAGTCATAGAGGATTGGGTATGTAGCAGGCGGGATAAGTATCCAGTCGTAGCACTATATTGTGGTAGTAGTTTGTGGTATCATTATAGTATGTTTGAAATCGGCGAATCAGCGCGGAAGCACGGCTATACAGGGCAGGAGATCAGCTTCGCCGTGATGCACTACGGCGGGATGGAGCCGATTGTGGATAGGTATGGGCGTCCGGCCCAGGTCTTTGTGGGTCCTCCGCATGAGGGGGCTCTGAAAAACGACTGGATAGAGGTCATGGTGCGTCTGGGTCAGAACGGGGACTTTCGGTGTTTCCACGCGATGCATGTGAGCGACATGTATTCGCATTTGATCCCGAGGGACTAGACGCCATGGAAAGGAGCAAACGGATGGGTGTGAAGGATGAGCAGGATCTGCTCGACGAGCGGATGGCTTTGGAGGCGGAACGGGGCGAGTGGGAGCCTGTCCCAGGTAGCAGACCGACCTACCGTAAGCAGAGTGATCCGGCACTCACCAGGGCCGATCTCATGGCGATCTTCGAGGGCAGGCCGCGTGGTGAGACACCACAGCCGGCGAAGAAGACATGGAGGGTGAGGACGACGGATCTGCTCGATGAGTGGGCCGAGGCCGGAGCGGAAGAGGAGCATGTGGGCAGATCCGCGCTCATCCGCAAGGCGGTGCAGGAGTATCTCGCCACCCACCATGCCAGTCTGTTCCCCGCTGTGTAGGTGCCAATGATCCAAGGGTGCCGCCCCTGTTCAGGGGTGGTGCCCTTGATTTCACGTCTGCCGGACTCACAACCAGGTCAGAATCTCCCCGATGAGATCAAGGATGAGACTCACCAGGCCCACGAGCCACTGGATCCACGGCCTGAGGCCTTTTCGGCTCTTCGCGTGCTTCGCCTTCGGCTCCGGGCGTATCGAGACCTCCAAAAAAAGTTTAAGGGCGAAAGATCCGAGCTTCAGCATTAATACGATAATTTGTCCAGTGTTCATATCCGCACAGCAAGATGTTTTCTTGTCCTGCGCAAATTTGCGCAATGCCGTTTTAACCATTCCCGGGCAGTTTCTTACCGCGGGAATCGAGACGGGCTCGTTCTAAGGCTGATTTAGGGCGAATTTGGCGTCCTGGGCCCGAAACGGACATCGGGGCCCACGGACCCCGATGTCTGGCCGCCGCTGTCGCACGCCTCCGGCGTGCTGCTGGCGGAAGATAAATCGGTGGGTGCCGAAGCCTTCCACTATGGCACAGGCCGCTCCCCATCAAGCCCCGAGCGTTCCGATCCACACCCCCTTGCGCCCCCTGGGGCCCAAAACCATGCCCCAGGAGGGCTGGCGGGGAAGTGTCCGGCCCACGCGAGGGCTTGACGCTCCGCTTGCCCCTGCGCCTCCATTCCAGGCGTCGGCACGACCGGTGCCGGCCCTAGGAAAGGAACGGACATGACCACCACTACCACCATCGAGATGCTCCCCATCGAGGCCATCACCCCCAACCCGGCCAACCCCCGCACGCAGGTGGGGGACATCACCGAGCTGGCCCTGAGCATCGCCGCCCAAGGCATACAGCAGCCCCTCCTCGTAACACCCGCGGGCCCCGACGGCACCCACACCCTCGTCATAGGCCACCGACGGCTCGCGGCAGCCAAACAGACCGGACTCGACAAAGTCCCCTGCACCATCAAAGCCATGGACGACACCCGACAGGCCGAACTCATGATTGTCGAGAACGTGCACCGGGAGAACCTGACCGCCATGGACGAGGCCCAGGGCTATGCCCGTCTGCTCGACCTCGGCGAGGACACCGACACCATGGCCCGCACCACCGGCAGGAGCGCCACCACCGTACGTCGCCGGCTCAAGATAGCCGCCATCAGCCCCGAAGCCCGCAAGGACCTGCCACCCCAACTGAGCTTCGACCAGCTCGAAGCCATCGCCGACTTCGCCGACGACCCTCACACCCAGGACGAGCTCATCGCCGCCGCCGGCACCGACAACTGGAACATGGCGCTGACCAAGGCGCGCACGACCCGTGAAGCGGCCCAATGGAGCCACACCATCCGGCAGGCCGCCGACGAGGCGGGCCTGGACATCGTCGAGCTGGAAAAAGGGAACCTCTGGGCCGCACCCGATGATTGGCGCTACATCGAGAAGCTCACCCCAGACCTGCACCCCGACCCGCAGGAAGCCCTCAGCGCATGGCTGGACCAGCATCCCGGCCAACGGCCCGACGCCGTGGGCATCATCGAATCCGACCGCAGCTGGGTGCTCAGGGCAATCCTCATGCGGGCCATCACCCCCCAGGAGAAGGAGGAGGCCCAGCGCGCCCACCAGGAGTGGGAAGACGCACGCGCCCGCAGACAAGCCGAACTGGATGCACTGATGGCCCCGGCCAAAGACCTCGGCCGGACCAGCCGCCAACTACGCATCGAGCACACCCGCCACCTGCTGGGCCTGAAACGACCCCCCAAAACCATGGCCGACGCGCTGGGCACCATGACCGTCCTGCGAATCACCCAGGACCAGCATCAGTGGGTCATCGACGACCGGCTGGAGCGGACATGGCGCGACATGGCCGGTAAGGACACCCCCATGCCCCAGCCGTTCGGGGACCCCACCCCAAGCCTGTCCGCCTTCGCGCTCTGCCACGCATGGGTCGAGGAAGCCATAAGCGACACCGCATGGCGGTCAGCGGACGAAATCGACACCCTGCTCGAACCCCTCTACCAAGCCCTGGAAGCCACCGGCTACAAGCCCAGCGACGAGGAACGGGCCGCGCTCAACGGCTCCCTGCTGGCCGACCACGACCCGGACGAGGACACCGACACCCACTGACACCACCCCCCCCCCTGCCGAGCCGCAGGAAGGGGGCGGCCACTGTGACGACTCGCGCCACCCCCCCCACAGGGGGGGCGGAATCGTCGTCATCGAACCCCTGCCGGGGTTCGACCCCCACAACCAGGCACACCACCTATCCGATCGGACCGAAGGAAACGGACATCACGGCTGCGCCGTGACGGCAACCCACCGCCGCCGCACGCCTCCGGCGTGCTGCTGACAGAGGGACTTGAACATGTGTGTTTGCGCCGACACCCTCCACTCTGCCCCGGGCCGCTGCGAGTAAAGCCCCGAGCGTCTCACGGCCACACCCCTTCCACGGCAAGGGGTACAACAGACTACCCCTTGCCCCTCCAGGGGAATGTCCGCGATCCACGCGGGGGCTTGACTCTCCGCTTGCTCCCGGGGCGCCATTACGGGCGCCGGCGCAAACAGTACCGGCCCCAAGGAAAGGAACGCACATGACCACCACGAGCACCATCAAGGACACCGACTACAACACCCTGGTCACCTCATTCATGACCGACCCCTGGCTCGACCAGACCGACGGACAGGACTACATCACCGTCCTGGCCAGAGTCGCCATCGACGGCCACAACACCCAAGACACAGACCCCGCCACACTCACCCGCATGGCCGCCCTCATCGACTCCCACCTGAGCTACCGGGACACCATCATCCTCAGCGCCGCCGACCCCACCGCCGACAAAACCGTCCTGGAACGCATGGCCTTCCACCCCCACCGGCAGGACACCGTGGACCACCTCTGGACCGTGCTTCACGGCCTCCAGGAAGGCACCCAAAAACTCGACCAGACACGAGCCCGCAGAGTCCTGGACCTGCTCGCCGCCATGGCCGGCCAAGTGGAAGGAGGACCCTCCCTGTACGGCGCCACCGCATACATCCAATGGCTCATGGGCCAGGACAGGCAAGCCGAACAGACAGCCACCAAGGCAATCAACCTCGACCCCAACTGCACCCTGGCCACCCTCGTCACCCACGCCCTGGAACGGCACATCCACCTCGCCCAGGCATGAACGCCAGCCGCCGGCCGACACCAAGCCGACCGGCGGCAAACCGGCACATCCACCCCGGACCCTTGATTCGGGCTGTATGGATTCTGTGATCGACGGCTCGCGCCACCCCTAAACGGGGTGGAATCGCCGTCTTCGAACCCCTTATGGGGTTCGAAGACCACCCCCGGAAAACCATTCCATCTTCCTTTATGACACCGACCGCCGCCTGGAATATGGGAGAGGGCCCCTTTGCCGGGTCTGAAGGTTTGAGCCGTTCCGACGATAACTGCGCTGCTCCTACGGGCAACCCGGAGCGTCGCACCACACGACGCACTCGGGTTGCCCTCCGTGTGCTGCTCGCCATCGCTCCACTTGGTCAAACCTGCAGACCCGGCAAGCGGGATCATGCCCTTACCGAAGAGAGCGGATCATGGTCTCTCAAAAAGCGCGAAACCGGAAATCCCGGAATAGTTCATATAGGGGCTACCGCCCCAAACCCCGTCAAGCTGAATCAGCTTGACCATTGATACCTCCGGCGGCTGCCGCATGGCCCGAGGGTAAAACACCCTTGGACCATTTGCCCCGAATGCTGAACGTCTTGCTTTCCTTCGTGGCTCAATACCAATTGTGTGATAGCCAAAAGGCCTTGGCCTTGCTTGGGGAACCATAGCGGCTTTGGATGTAGTTCAATCCCCATTTAATCTGCGTGCCCGCGTTCTCATGCCAATCAGGACCGGCGGAAGCCATTTTGGAGCCTGGCAGGGATTGGGGGATGCCATAGGCGCCTGAGCTCGGGTTCTCCGCATTCCAGCGCCACCCAGACTCGTGGTTCCAAATCCAGATCAGGTCATCGTAATCTCCATCGTTCCACTCCTTGTATGACTTCATCATCTCCCTGGCAATGGCCTTGGCCTGGTCGGGTGAGGCGTGGGTGCCATCCCCGTCATAGGACACATCGGCCGTGGTCGAACCCGAGACCGCACACTCCCACATGGCGGGCTGGACACCGCCATCCGAACCTGGAGCCGGAGGTGTCGAGCCCCCAGCCCCTGGATGCCAATAGCTCACACCTGCGGGAGGATGGGACACGCTCAGCGTGGTGGTATGAACCTTGCCGAAGTTGGTGCCACCTTCAGTCAGATGCAACGTGTCACCGTCTATCTGCTCGATCACGGCCACATGCCCATAGGTCGGGTCAGCGATCGCCCCATTGAACACTGCGCCGGCGGCGAAGCTGATGATGCCGCCCACGGCCGCACCCTGCTGCCAGCCCAACGCCTGTGCGGACGCGCCCCACATGTTGCCGTTGCCCATGTATTGGGTGATCTCATGTCCCATGCTCTTCTGCCGCATGCACGCCCACCAGGTGCATTGGAAACCAGCGCTGTAGGTGCTGCAATAGGACGTGTACTGAGGCCATTTCGCACTGATCTGGCTCATGTTCTGTCCGATCAGCCCGGTCCATTCACCGCTCGCTGCCGAAGCCGGTCCGGTCGCGGAGACCGATGACGATGACCCCGAGTCGGAGTCCTTGCAGCCTCC
Organism: Bifidobacterium aemilianum; assembly: GCF_003315635.1. GTDB lineage: Bacteria > Actinomycetota > Actinomycetes > Actinomycetales > Bifidobacteriaceae > Bifidobacterium > Bifidobacterium aemilianum. Next base: position 182,424 of record NZ_PDCG01000003.1, read on the forward strand.
GAGAAATGCCAGCACCCCGGCCGGCGTGCAGGCAGAAAGTAGGAGCACCGACAACATGCAGGACAGCGCGACCGCCGGCTTCAAGCAGTGATGGATGCGCCTCATTGTGCATCCAACCAAAACGGATTCTGCCCCCCAACCGTGACCTCCACGGTCCTACAGGGACTCTCCCTGGTTCCGATTCCGGTCGAGGCGAACGAACTGCCCTTGGATTGTTCGAGTGTGGCCGGGCAATACACCGTCACATGCCACACCCCATCATCCATGGGCACCGACACCACATCATAGGGACGCGAGACGGTGTTCTGCGGATCCTGGCGCCCATCCAACCTCAAACCCTCCGGGACAGGGAAACGGGTCATGCCCGGCTGCCAATAGCCGGCGACGGTGATGGCTCCTGACCGGTCCGCGTTCCACTTCCCCTTCTCACATGCTCCATCAGGTAGTTTGCCGATACCACGATAAGCTGAAGCGTCACAGGCCATGTCCGGTTTGTACTGGCGTTGCAGCCACCAGTACCTTGGTGCGTCCGGCACCGGATGCTCCATCCCGGCACCATCAGATCCCAACAGACCAAGCCGGCCCTGGGACCACACCGTGTCCTCCGGGTCGGGATCGAGCAAGGCATCCAAAGTCGATAACGCCGCATCCACCGGACCTGTGCCAGGTGCCGAGCCGGGCGCCCCATGATCCGGCACCGAAGCAACATGGGGGATGCCGGCATGATCCAATCCCCTCGACTTCGACGGCTTCCCGGACGGTTTCACTACAGGCCCGACAGGTCTCACGGGAGAATCGACCGGACTCTCCATGCTGTGAACTATCACAGCCCCCAAAGCGCACACCAGCAAGCCCATAAGCCCCATCAGCGCGACGCGTTTAAAGGATACGGCCCTCGGTTCCTTACGCTTCCTCCGCATCATTCACCTCCAGATGACTCCCCTTGTCGACAGGTTGCCTGGCCGGCGCCGGCGAGGACGACGTCCTCGCGCCGTCCTCGCCGCTTGCCATGACCTGTCCGTCAACGATCGCGTCAGCTGTATTCAGCTCCTCGATCGTCACCCCCAAATCCCGTGCCTGATCGCGCTTGCGCTTCAGCGCTGTCTTGGCATCCGCCAGCCGTCGTTCCATGGATCTCAACGCCAGCCTTGCGGAGGCATACGAATCCAATGCCTCCTCCTTCTTCTGCCGTTCCTGCCGCAACAGTTTCCTGATACTTGATCTCGTCTGCCTGCTTTCAGGACTCATGTCCCTTCCTTTCCTTGATGTCGGAACACACTATCAAGCATGAGGCATAATCGGGCGCCCCGCAGCGGACACCATGACTGGTTTCCGCGCCGCCGGACCTGTCACACAGTCCGCGGCTGGTGGTTCAGAACGGCGTGACCATGGGTATGTCCATCAAACAGGAAAGGAACAAGGACAAATGAACATACTCAAGCAACTATGGCACCTAGCGGTCCACATGAACGGGGGCGTCCAGGTAGTGCTGACAATGGTCCTGATCGCTCTGGCCTTCGGCTGTGAAATCCTCATCAAGCGGATAGAGCTGGCAGGCAAGGACGCATACAACGGCAAGACCAAGCCGGCGGGATCGGTGAGCATCTGGGCCCTATGGTTCGTGGCCGGTGTGCTGGCGCTCATAGCCATCTTCATCGTTGCGGCCGTCTTCGCGCCCCTCCTGGGCCTGGCATAGAAGCAAACCGGCAGAGCGCATAAACAGGGGTGGCCAACCTGGCCACCCCTATGGAAAGGAACAACCATGAGACTTGTCATAGCCGAGAAGCATTCAGTGGCCACCGCGATCGCCAAGGCCCTCGATCCGAACCCCCGGGAACAAGATGGATGCCTCCGCGCGGGCGACACCCTGATCTCCTGGGCGCAGGGACACCTGGTCGACCTCGCCACCCCCGACCGGTACAAGGACCAACCCTGGAGCGATAAGAAATGGAGCATGGACCAGCTGCCCATCATCCCCCAACGATGGCAATGGGAGATCTCCGGCGACAAGGGAGCTGACCAACGCTACAGTGACCTGGTCGCTCTCATGCGTCGCCATGACGTGACCGACCTGGTCAACGCCTGCGACCCCGACCGTGAGGGAGAGGCCATCTTCGCTCGAATCATCACACACGCCGGCATACACAAACCGACCCTGCGACTCTGGGTCGCGTCCCTTGATGAAGAAGCCATCCGTGAGGCCTGGACACGAATGAAGCCCCTGACCGAATACCAGGGACTGGCGGACTCGGCGGACGCCCGAGCCAAAGCCGACTGGCTGATAGGCATGAACGCCTCTCGCGCCCACACCATCGCCTACCGGCGTCGTATCAGCATCGGACGTGTCCAGACACCCACACTCGCCCTGGTCGTCGAGCGGGACCGGCAGATCAGGAACCACGTATCGACCCCCTACTACACGGTCGTGGCACACATGGGGCAATGGACCCTGACCAGCGAACACCTCCCAACCCCAGACCAGGCACAACGGATCCTCGACCAGGTCCGGGCATCAGGCATGGTGATAGACAAGGTGGACCGCACACAGGTGAGCACCAAACCGCCAACCCTATACGACCTGACCGGACTGCAGAAAGCCATGAACCGTCCACCGTACGGCCTCAGCGCAGCCCAGACACTGGCCGCAATGCAAAAGCTCTACGAAGCCAAGCTGGTGACCTATCCCCGCACCGACAGCACATACATCACCCACAACGACCTGGGCGCCGTCAAGGCCTTGGTCGCCGACATGCGCCTCGTCGACGGGATACTCCCCGGAACGCCAACCGTCGACAGCATCGAGCGCCTGGTCAACGATGCAAAGGTGGCCGGCCACACCGCCATCCTGCCCACACGGCTCCTAAACGCCCGAATCCTTGCAGACCTGCCCCAGGAGCAGATCCTCGTGGCCAAGGCGGTCGTGCTCAGACTCTGGGAGGCAATCGGCGCGCCGTACATACACGACAGCGTCAAGGTCACCGCACACATCAACGGTGTGGACTCCCCAAAGTTCACCGCATCAACGGACACTCCAGTGAGCCTGGGATGGAAGTCCATCAACCCCACGGCAGCAGCCCAGACAGACGACAACGATGAACAGGATGGAAAGCAAACCGCCACAGGAAGGATTCCGGACGACCTGCGATCCGGTCTGACCCTCCTCACAATCCATGGAGACAAAGGCGCTGAAATACGGCAAGGGAAGACGGATCCCCCCAAGCGGTTTACCGAATCCACCCTCCTGGCGGCCATGGAGCATGCCAGCCGATTCGTGGACGACAGGAACCTCAAACAAGCCCTCGATGATGACAGCTCCCACTCAGGTGGCATCGGCACCCCCGCCACACGTGCCGACATCATCGAGACGCTGGTGAAGGGCGGATACCTGCTGAGAACCGGCCGGCAAATCAAGAGCACACAGGACGGAGAGATCCTCGTGGAGGTGGCGGTCCCCGCACTCAAGGAAGTGGTCCTGACAGCGAAATGGGAGCAACAGCTCAGCGATATAGAACACAACAAGGTGAGTGAGACCGCATTCCTGGCCGGCATAGAGGACATGTGCCGACGCTTGCCGGACCAGGTCAACAGCAGCTTCAGGCCCGAGTATCTGAACCGGGAGAGGACCAGGGAGTCGTTCGGTCCGTGCCCCAGGTGCGGCGCGCCTGTGGTCAAGACCGGAAGCCTATGGCAATGCTCAACCAACAAGTCACAACGGCAACAGGACGGCTCATGGAAACAGACGGAAGGCTGCGGGTACAAGATATTCGGCACCCTAAGCGGCAAGACCCTCACCGACAGTGTGATCCGCCAGGTCCTGCAAGGCAAGACGGTCAAGCTTTCAGGATTCCACAGCAAGGAGAAAAACAAGAGCTTCACGGCCAACTTGGTATCCGACCCACAGCGAGGCATCGCCTTCAAGTTCAGAAAGTAGCAGGTGAACATGTTCTACGACAAATACATACGTGTCCATTGCAATCAGTCACTGCGCATGGGCCTCATACAGTCGGCCAGGGACCTTGGGGTCAGCCGCTCCCACATCATTCGGCGCGCGCTGATTCCGAAGGAATCAGAACACCTCTACCAAGGAGACCTGGGGCCGGTGCAGGTCCTGCCCCCACTGACCCCCGAACAAAAGAACGCTACCCTCAGCTTCCTGCTCACAAAGGAAGAACTGGAAGTCGTGGACCGAGCGGCGTTCAACGCGGGCCTGAGCCGCGCACAATACATCCGACACAGCATCGCCGAACTCATAGAATCCCCTGACCTGGAGTCCGAAGTCATGCGCGCAACCGACCTTGACCTGCAGAAGATGGCCAGTGACCTGCTGACCGAAATACCGGCACCAGGGGACCAGAAAAACGAACCGTACAAGAACGCGAGGGCATAGGCATAGGCATAGGAACAGGCATAGCCATAGAAATGGGAATAGGAATAGCCATGGGAATAGGAATAGCCATACCATCCGGTAGGAGCAAGCTAGATGATTTGTCCATACAAATCAAGCTCGACCCCCCTGCGGGGCCCTGCGGGCACCCTGCAGGAGGAAGGACCCGAGTGCCGAAGGCTTGGACGACACGCCAAAGGCGTGACATATGGGCTGGCGGGGACGGCCATGGCCGGCCATAACCAAAGCGGAAGGACTGGCCAGCCACTCACGCGCAGAATCCAATTCAGGGTCAGCGACCAGGACCACGAGCTCATGCGAAACACGGCCGAGCGATATGGCATGAGCATGGCACACGCCGCCGTCGAGCTCTTCCGAAGAGACAACGGCCAAAGCAGGGAACCCGACGAGGACATGGAACGCCTCATCGGCGAACTCACGGAAATCCGCACCCAGATCTGGCGCATAGGACACAACGTCAACCAGATAGCCCACGTGGCCAACGCGAACGGGGAGACCGACGGCCAGGACCAGAAGACGGCCGCCCAGGCAGCCAGGCTGGTCGAACATCTGCTTGACCGGCAGGACCGGATCCTGGCCGAGTTCGGGGAGGGACGATGATACCCAACATCAGCAGAGGGTCAAACCCGGCCGGCCTGTTCCGTTACCTCTTCGGCAAAGGCAGGGCCAACGAGCACCGCGACCAACACCTCATATGCTCCAGCAACGACCTGGGCGACCTCTTCGACCTCGATGGCCAGCCCAAGGATACCTTCGCTGAAATCGGACGTCGCTTCGACCGTCGCTACCAGCTCCTGCGGGAGAGGAACGACCCCTACCCGCCCGACCGGCGCGGGAAAAAGAACCCAGAGCGCGAACCAGGCAAGGACCGGGTCTGGCACTGCTCTCTAGCCATCAAGGCCGGCGACGGCATCCTCACCGACCAGCAATGGGAACGAATCATCACACGCTACCTGGTCGGGATGAACCTCATTGACAAGGACGGCAAGGGAGCCACTTGGATGGCCGTCAGACACGGCCTGTCCAAGGCTGGCAACGACCACATCCACATCGCAGTCCAACTCGCCGCCGACCAATGGATCAACCCCTGGCATGACCGGGTCAACGCGCAGGCCACCTGCAGGAGGATGGAACGGCAGATGCCTGAGCTGCGCCCCATCGGCCTTGCCGCCGGCCACACCAGGTTCACGTACCAGCAATGGCGTCAATGGGCCGAATGGAAAAGCGAGCACGAATGGACCGGCACACCACCCTGGTCCAGGCTCGACCCAGACACACGGCAACGCCTCATCAACCAGGTGGCGGCCAACACCATGCCCAAACTCTCCATCGGACGGCTGGTCGAAGCCTGCGCCGTCGCCTCACATAGCGAAGACGAGTTCATACGCCGGGTCAGGAGGGAAGGGCTGAACATCGACCCCAGAATGCGCAAGGGAGTCTCCAAGGGAACATTCAACGACCCCAGCCAGGTCATCGGATACACCATCACATGGCGCTCAAAGGACGGATGGACCGAACGCATACCGGCCACCGACCTTGGCCTGGACATGACCCTCAAACAGCTCAGGGCCAACTGGTCCCACACGCCACAGGCTCAATCCCTGACCGTCGCCGAATGGCAATCGGCCATGAACAACAGGCCAACCGCCATGCGCCAGGGCGCCGAACGACACATCGAGAACCTCAGCGCCCACGACATGAGCCGACTCATCGACGAGGCCTTCCGCATCCAGACCAGTATCGACTACGCCGGCGGAGCGGATAGGGACCAGGCCATGCGCCAGGGCCTGCAGACCTTCCACAGGCTCAGAAGGGACTACGGACTCGATGGCATCAACCCACAGCTGCAGATGACGGAACAATGGAACCCCACCCAGCAGAAGGGCGAACCAGGCAAGAACCGATAAACAAGACGTCCCCCTCCCCGCAACGGCGAGAGGGGGACATGACCAGTGTGTGTTTCCAGCCACCCCTAATTTGGGATTCTGTTTTTATGTAATCGACGGGCGCTTATGCCGCCTGGTCCTGCTGCCTCAAGCGCTCCGCTTTCTCCTGCGCGTTGGTCGCGTAACCTGTAGAGAGCTCGCATAGGGCGTTCAGCACCGAATGGATTGCTGGATTGCGGGGTTCGACCGTATCCTTGTCACCGAAGTAGTCATCCTTATGCAGACAGATGCGCTCGATGAACTCGTTCATGCGCTCACAAGTGCGCTCGATAACCTCAGGGCTGTTGACCAGCTTCAGGTGGCACAGCAGCGCGGCCGCATAGTTGTTGACCACCAGATAGTCCAATGACTTCTGCAGGGCAGTGGCGTGGGTGCTTGACTGCCATTTCTTCCCGCACATCTTCAGGGCTGGTTTGGAGACCTCCCAGTCCGCTTTCCTTCTGCTTCTCATGGATTCGGAAGGGCAGGACACATTCGTCAGGAGGCAGTTGCCGTGGACCACGGCATTGCGGAGCTTGTGGGTTATGAACAGCCAGTTGTTCATGGTGTCCTTTTGCTTCGTCACTTCGTAGTAGGCGTGGTGCAGGCCTATCTGGGCGTTGAAGTCCAACAGCTCCCACAAGTGCCAGACCTTGTAGTTCCCATTGCATGCCGCTACTAGGTCATCGGTGTATGGGTTCTGATGCTTGTTGACGATAGCGCTGAGGTTTCGGCCGAAGAAGTAATGGCTAATGCACTGATCGCCCAGGTTACGGTTCTCATTGTCGATGAGCAGTTTGTTGAGCTTGATCTTCATGCCATATTCGATATCAAGGCACAGCGACGCCACATGATGCTTCAGGACGGTATCAAGCAGGGACAGCTCCTGGAGATAGGCGAAATCAAGATTCTCATACCGGTAGGAGTCGGACTGTGTGGCAGGGATTCGATTGTAGTTGTTCTCGTATGACTTGAGCTTGAAGAAATACGTATGGTCGGTTAGGAAGCGGGTTGCCTCCCGCTTGGAGACCAGGCCGAAAGTGATTCCGTGACTTTCCAGGCAGTCGAGCTGCTCCTGGATAGTGAATAATTTGCCGTCCACCAATTTTCCCTGTGCACAAATGAAAACAGGCGACAATCAAGATTGTCGCCTGCCAGGCATCCGAAGCGGACCACAGACGCCTTACTTGGTAGTACCAATATTACACTGAGTGATGATTTGACGGCACTGAACATTTAGGCCCGAAGTAGCAACACACCACTAGATGTAGTGTTGACAATATGAAGGGCCATGGTACAACCTTGCAGTCCTCATTCTCTCCTTCCAATCCGTCTTCCCGGGTCCTGCGTCAGGCCCATATCAGCCTTCTGCAGGTCGGTGACCGAACTCAAAGCGAGTTCCTCACCTGCGCTGTATTGGCCGAACATGTCCGGACCGGCCCAGGACTCCTGCGCCTCCAGCTCGAATAGGTCGTCCTGATTGGGCAGAGGGTCGCCGGCGGTCTTCAGGTCCCCGCCACCACGATCCTGCTCGGCGTCAGTAGCTTGGTCGGGAACCGGCGCCGACCCGATCTCGGGGCGCTCCACCTCGCTGATGGTGCTGGGCTCGTCACCCACGGAGCGGTTGCCGGCGCCCGAGGACTCAGGCAGACCTTCCTCCTTCAGGAAGCTGATCCGGCCGGCCGCCGCATCGACGCTGTCGATCGGGCTGGTAAGTACCGCTTCGGTGAGCTTCTCCCGGTTGTATCCGTCCCAGTCTCCGTTCCTGCGGGTCTGTACCTGGAAATCTTCTCCATGGTGCTTCCTGCGAAACTCCTCGGGGTCCGGGGCTTCCTGGACGGTGACCGGTACACCAGCCTTCCTGAACGTGGCTAGTGTCTGATCCAGTTCGGGCGACTGGGCAGCGACCGTCACCGTGACATGGTTGACGATCTGGTCGGCCTCGGCGTCGATGTTGGTGCGGTGGCCCCTTCGGGCCCATTCCTCCTTGAGCCACTGCCTGGCCCGTCGATTGTCCCTGGTGAACGCTGGATCATACTCCTCGAGATGGTCGGTGATGCACCATGATTTCAGCAGTTCCGCATCGCCCAGCAAGTCCGGCTGCGCTTTGACGGCCGGGTTGAGGACCGTCGCCTTGATGGTCTGCTCGAAGCCGTCATTGAGCTTAATGCGGTTGGCGGCCTCCCATTCCTCCAGGCGCCGCTGGAGCATCTGCCTCTCCCTGGCATGTTCGTTCCTGGTCATCCTCCTCGCCCGTGCTCCTGACTGAAAGTCCGAACGTAGGGCTCCATGAAGCATCCTCAGCGATTGGGCCACGTTCTGCCAGGTCTGGACCATCATCTGGTCCATACTGTCCTCGGGATCCATCTGTGACATCATTCATTCCTTTCCTCATGGTCCTGCGACCGATCTGCTCGAGGCACCGCCAGTTGGGTGATGATCTCGGCACGCCATGCCTTGGGTGGCCGGATGCACGGCAAGGGCTCACCCTTCGATGTGGCGACAGGTTCCACCCCCAATGAGCCGACTATGCCGGAGTTCTTGTCAAATACCGTGTTCAGCGCATTGCTGGCCTGCAGGTACCAGAGCATCATCTGGCCAGGGCTCTTGCGTGAAACCTCATAGGAGCGCCACATCGCATCGAGCGGCATGACAAGCGCTGGATGGCGCCACCAATCTGGAACCCAACGAATCCGGCCGGAGGCAGCCTGATAGTAAGGGAACACGTGGGCCAGGAAGCACTCGACGAACGCCACCAGGTTAGGGTAGTAGCACTCCTCGCTGTCGAGCCTCTGTCCCAGCTGTCCAGCCAGCTGCTCCTCCGTCCCGGGATCGGCCTGGGTCTCCACGTCCTCGGGTCCAGGCACCCACGCGCCCACGTATGCCTCCGGCTGGTCCGGAGGCTCAATTGGCTCTACCGGATGGACGGAGTAGTCCTCGGTCGCCTCCGGTGATAGGGAAGATGGTTCTTCATGGCTGATGCCAGCCAACGGTAACGCCTGGGTTGTGGCATCGGGGTCGATGCGTCGAATGCCCTTGCGGTCCTCCAGGACGGCGAGCGAGAAGACCTCGACCATGCCTAGACCGCTGTCCATAAGGACCCTGGCTGCCTCCAACGCCCTTGAGAACCCGGCATCATCCGGTTCCCTGGTCATGATGCCCTCCCGTTCCATTCGTCGATGATTGCCACCCACTCCTTGTTCGCGGTCCAGGGGATGGTGGATACGATCTGTGCCCTGGCCTGGGAGCCCAGGACCAGGGCGCGGCCCACGGGCCACTCAGCCAGACGGCTTACCGGCAGAATGTCCTCGGATTGTATGGTGTTGTTGACCGATCGGTGGCCTTTGCCGTCGATTGTGACGTTGCCTCTGACCAGTTCTCGTTGTCCCACCAGCTGGCTGAGGTCGGAGAGGAACTTCGCGTCCTTGATGCCGCCCAGGTAGACCAGTATGTTCGCGTTGTTGAACAGTGTGTCGAAATGGGTCTTGCCGAATGCCTCCTCACCCTGTGCGGGGTTCTGCCAGATGGTCATGATGACGATGCCGGCCGACCCGAAATAGGAATAGACGTCGGGTAGCTCAGGCCACCGGCAGATGTTGTAGGCCTCATCGAGCACCAGGGTTAACGGTATGGGTAGACGCCGGTTGTTGTCCTGGCACTCGGCCTGGGCCCGCTGGAATGCCGTGAACGCCACCACGGCTGTCAGGGAGGCCGTCAGCGCGGTCGAGGGTCTGCCTTGCGCCGACAACAGGTACAGGGTGTCATCGCTTGTGGCGAAGTCATACGGGTCGAATATGGGCCGGCCACCAGGCTTGCCGTCGCCCTCCAGTGGCTGCACCCACTCGACGATCTCGGGATCGCCCAGGAATGCGCACATGGTCTGCATGGATCCGAAGACGCCACTTCTCGTCTCCTCGACGAGTCCCAGCACTCCATTGACCCTCTCGGCAATGCCCTTGTAGCGTTCATCTCGGCCGAGAATATCGGCCGGAGTGGTGCATGTGGCGTCGGAAACCCATTTATAGAACTCCGTTATATCGCATCCACCCAGGTGCGCCGCGAACAGATAGTCGGTCACCTGGCGGGCAGCTGTCCCCGGGAAGTAGTCGTCCCCGCCGCTTTCGGCCTGTCCCGAGGCGTACCTCCAGCAGTCCGCGATTCTCTTGGCCTCCGACATGGTCTTCACTGAATCTATGAGGGGCCAGACCCATGGGGTCCGCACCCGGGTCGGCTCTGCTATCCTTTCGGGGTCGAACACCCAACTATGACCATGGTTGCGTTCCCTCACCGGACGGGTGGTGTCCAGGATGTCGCCCTTGTTGGAGGTGGCGACCACTGGTCCGGGAGCGGATAGCACCGCAGGAATGGCATAGCAGAGCGACTTGCCCGAACGAGGGCCCGCGAGAACTATGGACATGTCCTCCCAGGACGTGAAACAAGCGGTTCGGTCCACAATGTTGGTCCCCAGGGGCAGGCCGGGCTGCATCTGTTTGGGGTCATAACCCTTGACCAGTTTGGCGGCCATGTCCTCGGCGCGCTCCCGGCTCACCTTGCTCACCGCAGCCCCATGACCCATAGCCTTGGCATATGAATCCACCCTGGTCACCGCAGACCCACTGCGCAGGGACCGGCCATCAACGAGGGCCTTGACCCCGATACGGCAGGCAACCAGGACACCGGCTGACAGGACAAGCAGGACCAAGGCGGCCAGCCAGCCCCACATGGGCAACTCCCACTGGCCTGAAAGCACATACAGCAAGGCGAACAGCTCGAACCTGGCCCCCAGGCCGAACCCCTGGCACACCACGGCGAACACCAGCAGCACAAGGAAGATGACCCCCGCAGACAACAGGCCGAACTTGCTGCTGGGACGCACCGTCTGGCCCAGGTCCCTCACACGGTTCGATTCCAGGTTGTGCGAGCTCATCGCCCATCCCCCCTCAGTTCCGGTTTGTCGGCCATGGCCCTGGCGCGTCGAGCGGCAAGTACCTTGAACATGATTCCAGTGGCAATCTCGACGAACTCATCCCTCATCTCTCATCTCCTCCTATGAGGAGGGGGCGCCCAGCGCCCCCTCCGTGGTCCGAATTCTCACACATCGACTGGTTCAGGCGTTCACCTGGTCCTGCCGGCGGCCTGGTCCTGCTGGGGCATGTTCCCCATGCCATCGACATCCCAGGGGTCCGGCCCTGCAGCCATCTCGGAGGACTGCGCGACGGAGGCCCCCTCGGAGTGGTCTGCCGTCTGCTGCTGGGACTTCTGCGCCTCGAACCGGGCCTTTTGCTGGTATCGGATCTCGTCGCTGGACAAAGTGTCGCCGATGATCACGGTGCGGGCGTGGGCCATGTTGTCCTTCTGGCTGATGTAGGCGTCAGGCTCTCCCAACGTTCCGGTGGCGACCACCGCATCACCCTTCTTGAAGGCGGCGGCATTAAGCAGCTCGGCGTTCTGGCCGAAGAACTTGACGGTCACCCTCTCCGGTCCCGCAGGAGAATCCGCCCACGAGCCATCCGGCTGCTGGATTCTACGGTTGCGGTAGACCATGGCCTCCAGATAGGCCTTCTGCACGCTTCCGTCCCCCCTGGTCTTCGGGGGGAAGTACTTCGGGTCGGCTCCGAGATTGCCTCGCATGACCTGTTGTGTGTTGGGCATGATAGTTACCTTCTTTCCGCCACGACCATCGTGGCAAACTCAATCGTCCCTTGTCCCGGACGCTTATGCGGCGGACCGTGTGACAGGGGCATGAGCGCCCTCACAAGGTATGAGAGGACGCATGGTTCGTTGTCTGTCCCAAGGCGATGCTTGCCTCCATGGCCTGGGCCATATCGGCGGCGGCCTTCCAGCCGGTCCAGGTGTCGCCCTCCAGGAACTGTCTCTTGGCCTGACCGTCGGCCTTGCCTCCAAGCAGGTCCTGGCTGATCCAGTCATAGTTGGCTCCATGGGAGAAGTAGAGCGCATCATCCGCCTCGACCAAAGGCTGACCGATATGGGAGACCATATCGTCATGACCCTGATACCAATGCCCCGTCAAAGCCGCGTACAGGTCGGACGACTTATCGACCCTGGATACGGCCACGATGCCGCTTCTTGCCTCCCCGACAGCCTGGGACACCTCCTCGGGTGTGTACTCGCCGCCGGCGTCCTGAAGGTCGGCGGCAGCCTGCTGTGATGCCAGCTGCCCAACAAGCCTGGAAGCGCTTCCAAGAGGCACATCCTGCACCTGGTCGAATATGTCCCTCTCGTAACCTCTGAACATGTCTCACTGCTCCTATTCTCAATATCTGTGGAACCACAAAAGCTCCGTATCGGTGACTCAATCATGAGGCGGGATCCGCGCGTCAGCTGCGGAGTGCATGACAGCCATCCGCTGGCGGTCTGCCGGCATAGAGGTTCCGCAGGCCTTCACGCCCGGGCCTAGGGTCTGGCTTCCATGGGGGCGTGCCATTTGAGGTTGGTGTCGTTGAAGCCGCTGCGCTCCAGGTCGCACATCTGCAGCTGGATGGGCAACCCAGGAAGGCCACCCGTCTTAATGAGGAACTTGCCCTGGCCCTTGAAACTGGCTTGTGCCTCGTACCCAAGGGGTGTCGCCCAATCCGAGAGCATGTCCTCCTCCCGTTGGGAGATGGGCAGGCCCGACTCCCCTCGCAGGTAGCGGTTGATCTCCGTGCTGGGCAAGGCGCCCAGGACCTTGATCTTGCTGCGCTCCACGAATCCGCGCGCTTTCTGGTTCTGCGCCTCGGTATCCAGGCACATCAGATCGGCGAAGGTGTGTGTAATCATGATCTGCCCCACACCCCACTGTCGGTTGAGCCTGGTGACCAGATCCAGCCTGTCCACCATCAGTGGGCTCGCCCGGAGGGCGCGGTGCAGCTCGTCCATGATGATCACATGGTTCCTCGCCGGCTGCAGACCGGCCTCGGACAACAGGTCGGCGGCGTTCTTCGCGGCGAAGGCCCCCGACCAGGTGACCGCGAGCACGGCGGCCACCACGTCATCTCCGGCATGGGCCAAGGCGCTGATATCGAAATCGACGGATTTGGACAGGTCTATCCGCTCGGTGGTCTGACGGCAGAACAGCTTGCCGAACTTGCCGATGGGATTCGACAGGCCATGCAGACTGGCGACCAGATCGGACACCGCGCTCCTGTATGCCTCTTCGTTGTCGGGGTCATCGAACACCGCCGCCGCCCGGACCGGTGTTGGACCCTCCAGTATCAACGTAATCAGATCGGAGATAAGCGGGGGCTGTGGGGAGTCCTTGGTCTTGTCGTACAGCAGATTAAGCGCGGTGGCGACCACGTTGGCCTCCACGTCGCTCACAGCCTGCCGACCTTCGCTACGGCCAGATCGAGCCACGGAAAGCAGGACCTCGATGCCTGCCCTGCGCCTATCGTGGTAGTCCGCAAGCAGGTCCTCCCTTCTATCGCCATCAAGTCGCTGCAGGGCGAAATGCACATCGCCGGGGTCCAGAGGGTTGATCGAGCCGATGCCGGAACCCAGTCTGATGACCTGCCCGTTGAGGAGCCTGGTCAGATCCAGGTAATCGGGTTTTAGGTCTCCGGGAATGATGCAGTTGACGCCCAGCGCGGCCAGGCCCCATTGCAGCCTCCGCACGAACGTGGATTTGCCGATGGCCGGCAAACCCATCACAAACATTGACGGCTGTTCGATGATGCCCTCTCGAAACCAACTGATGGGATCGCAGCACACCCCTGCGCCGGTCGAGAGAAGACGCCCCACGGGCACCCCGACCACAGGCAGGGCCATTCCGGTGCCGAAAGGCCAGTAGCCACCGGATACCTGGGAGGATGTGGCGAAGAACTCGTCCACCGTGGGAAGCAGACTGGCCCAGCCTCCGCCCCTTCGTGGGTATCCGCGCCAGGTCGCCTCCGGTGCGGACGGCTGTCTGACCGGTATGGGTGGAGCTTCGTCCTCGGCCTGGTCGCGGCTCGCTCGCGATCCTGGCAGATGCAGCAGATCAGAAAATGACATGAGGGGCTCCTTCCTTACCTCAGGTGTCCGAGCAGACCCGGAGGGGCATAGGATGCCAGAGTCAATCCCAAAGGCAGGGAAGCCGCAAACGCGGTGTCCTGCGCCCCATAGCAGATACGCAGATCGTCCTTGGCGGAGCCCGCTGCCGATTCCACAGCGCGTGAGGCCATCTCCAGCCGGTCCTGCTCACCCTCGCCAGCCATGACGGTCACGGTAACCACCAAACCGAAAAACACGATCATGGCACCCTGTTCGGCCTCCTGGGCCTGACGGTTCGCCTTGGCTATCTGGGTCATGCTCTTGACGGTGGCCCGCTTCTCCTGACTGACCTGGCTGGTGGCCAGCTGCCGGTTCTGCTCAGCCATGAAAGCCGTCCTCTCGGGCGAGGCCAGACGGAACTGCAGGGTCACTCTCTTGCGGTCGCAATCCTCCAGTGGTTTGAGCAGCCGGCTGATGGTGTCCGCAGTCACCGAGCTGCGGGGAGGATCGCACATCTCCCAGCTCCTGCTCACGCCGGAGTCGTGCCTATACCAATCCCACATTGCCTCGTGCGCCATGGGTCCGGCATCCTCCCAGAACGTGGGGTGCTGCTCGTCCATGTCCTCGAACTTGTCCTGGGCGGCGGGGTCGAAGCAGATGCGTACCATGCGTGCCATCTGATCGAGTCCCAGCATGGTCGGGGACCCGCCGCCAGCATCGGCCACATGCTCCTCAATGTCGGGAATCATCTGGCCGATCCTACGTGCCGCCTCCTCGGGCTCCAGGAACCTGCCACGAACATCCTTGAAGCAGAAAGTCAGGGTCAGGGTCGCCTCGCTCCGCGCGCCACCAGTGGAATACAGGCCCATTACCTGTGCCATGGCCTTGGCGGCGAGCTCAGGGGCATCGGCCACCACATTCCGGGCAAGGGTTTTACGGAATCTGATACCCGAATCAGGTGAGGTGTCGACCGTCACCGACAACTGTCTGACGCCGACTTCGGTGGAGAGGAAATCAAGGAAGGCGGCCCAGGAAGCCACGTAGGAATCTTCCACATCATCATCCACCAGGGCGGCCCCTTGCGGGTGGCAGGTCAACGGCAGCGAGTATTCGCCGCTGTGTGCGTGATGGAGCAGGCAGAAGGGGCGGCCGAACCCGTCAAGGGCCTCGACCAGACCGATACGGGACAGGATCCCAGGTAATGCCGCCATGCCGCCGTCGATGGGGGCCAGCATGCCGGACCGATATAGATTCCTTCCCTTTCTCATCGACGTTCGGTATGCCAGCTGCTCAATCTTCCTGTCGACGACATTGCGGTGTTCCCTATCTCGCACCGACAGAATGGTGATGGTGCCGATGCCGAGCACGAGCACGCCACCGGCGGCGAGGACATTGACCATGCTCAATACCAGAGCTGCAACTAGCACGGCAAAACCTGCAAAGGTCAGGGGCTTGCCGATGTTCTTGATTCCTCCAGGGATGCGACGCATCCAATCGCCGTATGTGGTGCTGGAAGCCATGTCAGAACTCCTTCCTCGAGCGTCTCGTGGATGTTCTACTTGCGCCATCGGGAGAGCTTGAAGTTGCATCGAATGAGGTAGGACCTGTCGGTGTCATGCTCTCCATCGGTGAGGGGCCTGTTCTGGTTGTCGGCGAAAGAGTCGTCTGAGAAGCCCCAGAAGGGCCTTCTCCTTCTGATCCGCCCATGCTGTTCATGGTTCCCGCGGGTCCCTTGCCCGTGGTCCCATCAGGCCCGCCATCGTTTTGATTTCCGCTTCCTTGCTGACTGTTGCCCACTCCACCGGGTCCAAAGCCGCGACTCCTGCCGGCACCCCCACCGGCAGGACCCGATCCAGGCCGTTGGGATCCGTCCGGTCCATGGGATTTTCCGCCTGACAGCTTGTTGAGTATGCCTCCGGCGCCACGGCCGGCCGCCCGTGCTGCGGACCCTCCGGCACCTACGACGGCTCCCGCTCCCATCCCGAACATGGTGGGCATGATGCCACTGCCTCCGCCAATCTGGTTCTGCACTGCGGGAACGACCAGACGGATCAGGGCCGGCAATGTGGCAATGACCATGATTGTCAGGGTCAAGGTGATGGCCTGCGAATCGTCGCCTTGGGTGGCGGACACCATGACCGCACTACCTCCGGCCAGCAATAGGGCAGCCACCGGCTTATAGCTCAGGAAGGCCAGAAGCCACCCCATAATCTTGCCGAACGACTGACGGCCACTTTCGGTCCAGCTCATGGCCGCCCACACAGGGGCAATGCCAACCAGGACGGGCAGGATGCCTGCCCTGAAATAGGCGAATATCCTGCTGACCAGACCGGCCAGATAGATGATGACGGTCAGGATGATGGCCAATATGCCATCAAGATTGAAGAACTCACTGGCCGCAAGGGTGTTGGTGTTCCAGGCATCATTGACCATGCTGGAGGATGCCTTGAGAATGTTGGCCGTCCAAGTATCCACATTGCTCTGGCACAGGTTGACTCCTCCAGCAAGCATCACGCTTGTAGCAATCGCCCAGGTGAAGGCCTTGCCCAATGGGATCAGGCCCTGACGGGCCTCCTGGTTGGTGACCAGCTTGAATCCGGCAGCCATCACCCCCGCAACCGCAGCGAGCAGCAGGAACGGGTCGACTTGGAGCCGGATCCAATCCGAGACCATAAACCGTGTCCCCTGCCCAGGTGTCCAGCTTTCATAGTGTGGCGAACCGGCACCTGATCTGGCAAAGAAGGACAGGGCAATCGAAACGCTCGAGGAGCCCATCAACACACCCAACATCACCCAACCCATCTTGTCGAAGATCGGCCCCTGCATCTCGTTTCTATAGTTCGTGGTCAATCTGGTGCCCAGAACAGTCAGGCTGATGGCAGCGGTGATGACCAGCAAAGCTTGGGCGACCCGCAAATAGGGGTTGGCGAGTGTCTCCCAGGTATCGTAGTCAGGTACGGCATTGGCCTTGAGCGTGTTAACCGAGGTGTCGGAAGGCACCAGTGTGTTGCGTGTCGTCGACAACCAGGACAGGCCTTCCTTCGACTGCTTCTCATAGGTCGACCACAGCGTCTTCTCCAACCAGCTGAGCTTGCGGGATTTCACGCAAGCAGACCCCTGCAGCTGCCATTCTCCCTTGGTGGGTGAATCCGCCTGCTCGGTGTTGGAAAGCGCCTCACATTGCAGGGTGGGGTTGGAAGAAGCGCTTTTCTTGGCATCCTCAATGGTGACGTGAACCATGCCGGGAGAGGCGGCGGCGCCCAGAGATGTCATTTTGCTGGCTAGCCATTCCAACTGATCCTTGCCGATCAGTTTTCCTAGACCGCCTGGGGGAACGCGCATCGTATCCACGGTCTGCGTGTCGGAAACCTCGGAGTCCCCGAACTTCAGCTCGTCACCGAACGATTTCGCGCCAAAGTCGGGGGCACCGCAACCAGCCAGAGAGACCAGCATAACCAGACCCAACAGCACGGCCATAAGACGGTGCCTTCCAATGGGCATAACACGCATGGTTCCCGCCTTTCAGCAGCTTGTGGCTACATCCAGGCCCAGCGCAGTCATGAATGACAAGGCGCCCGAGATGATGAAAACGGCTATTACCCAGTTCATGAGCTTGTCGAAAGTATCATCACGGTCCGGTACGCCATCGCCCTGCTGGCGGACGATGTGCGTGCCGATCCTGGTCAAGGCAACGATGGCGATAGCCAGGCCAATGGCCTTGATCCAGCCCAAAGCCACACTGACCGGACCCGCAAAACCCGGGGGCAGGCAGGCGGTCGGGTTCGACAGAGATTCAGCCAATATCACCGACCCCACGGCCGATATTTGGATGTGCGCCCAGGCATTAACGGGTAGGGCCACGAGGGTTGCGATAGGATTCATGTGTTACTCCTTGTGTTTGATTGATGGACAGAACTATGGTCACGCGGTTACGGTCGGGCTCCCGCGGACTTTCTGACAATCCATGCGCCACTTCATCGGCGGACCCCCTGGCCCTCGACCCGCAACTTCTCCAGGTCTTGTGCCAGACGGGCATACGCATGTGGATACCGTTCCGGTAGGCCGTCGAGCTCCAGGCCCGCGATCCACGGCAGCCGCCAAGAGGCCGGGGCCGCCGAGCACACCAGCAGCCGTGACCGGTGCAGGGCTCGTGGCACACGCCTGACCGGAGTGGTTACCGCCACGCCCAGCAGACGGGTGGGACCATACTGGCCGGATGACCACTCGGACAGGAGGGCCCGCAAGGACTCCAACCCCCGGCTTGTCCCCATGGCGCATAACACCATGGCGGCCCCCGTTGGCGTGGCGCAGGCAGGCAAGGCACGTCCCGCATCCGCGTACAAGCCAGGAGCGGACCGATATATGGTCGTGCAACCCGCACCTCCATGAGCTGCCACCAGCCAAACGCGATCAGTGGCTGGAGCATCGAAAACCGGAAGCAAATCGGATTTGACAGTCACGCCGACCTCCTTTTCATAAGCCGGGAATCATGCCCGGGAAACCATTGTTCGGAGCCGGCACACTCCAACCGGGGGACCCACCGTCGCCCGAAGGTGGGGCAGGTGGTGATGGGACCCTCTGGGGTGCGCGGGGTGTGGGGGACGGTGCCGGAACAGGAGCCGGAGGTGGGGCACCACCGGCTGCCTCTGCCGCGGAGGCCTGTTGGTCCTCCTTGGCTGCTTGGCTCTCGGAGACCCCCTGCATAGCCTTTTCGACGCTGGAGCGTGCATCCTCAATGGCGTTTCGTGCCGGCTTCCCGGCATTGCGGGCATGAACGGCATCATCAATGGCTTGCTGCAACACCACCCGGGTCTGATCGTCGGTCACATTTCCAGCGGATGCGGTGAGGAGTGTGCGGGCGCGCTCCAATGATGAATCCAGATCGGCAAGCGAGATTGAAAGCTCCTTGGCCTCCCTGGAGTCTCCTACCCGCCTGGCGGCCCGTGAAAGCCTGTCAGCCAGGGAACGATATGCTCGCATCTGTTTCTCCGACGCGGTGGCGGACGAACGCAGTTGATCGACGGATGCCTCCTGAGTACAGGAGGCGGATGGTCCAGATGGCAGTGAGGACGCAAGCTTATGCAGGGTGCTCACGGTCTGACTGTCCTCGACCTGATCGGAGGACACGGATAAGGCCCCTTCAATGCCCTTGACTGCCTGCTTGAGGGCGACCCATCCGGATTGCGCCGACGCCCTTGCCTCATTGCAGGATTCAAGGGCTGTAACATGCTCCCTCCCGGACCAGGCACGGTGGGCTGCAAAAGCCCAAGCTCCGGCCAGTCCCACCAGAACGGACACGAGGCACACCACTATCATCCAACGGAATCTCGGCCTGTCCGACACAGCAGCCGTCTCAGCCAAACCGGTTCCCGCATGCATTGATTCCAAGAGATCGAAATCGTCAGGAGCGGCCAAACCCTCCACAGCAGGCTGAGACTCATTCCCTTGGACTTCGATCTGCTCGCCAGTTCGGTCAGAGGCCGAAGAGGCATCTTCGGACCACCACTCTTGGACGGGAGCCAGAACATGCTGGACAGGTGTCGTTTCGGCTTCGACATGCTCTCCGATCGGGCCCGCACCAGGAAGGACGGACCCATCGTCATCCCACCATTGTTGGGAGGGAAGCAGGGCAGGAATCCGGGAAGACGACATCACAAAGCCTGGCCGCGTCCACGTGAATCACGACTGGAAGCGGACGGATAATCCATTGCTCCAGATCCCCCAAGCGAAACGGCATCACCAAGGCCACGAGCCTCCAGTTGCCAGGCTGGATCATTGCCCCGGGCATGGGCGGGACCAACCACCTTGCTGACGAGCTTGAAATCCGGGTCCAAGGCGAGCACGCGATCACAATGAGCCTTCAACGTGTCATCGTCATCGCCCTGCAGCCAGGACAGATAGGCGGCTACACCATAGGCACCCACACGCTCTGATTCATGGTCGATCAACGCGGCGTAAGCATCGAAGGCAGCAGGAACGTCCTGATGGAATTCCCTGTCCATCACATCTCGCACATTGTAGGAGGCCTGGTCCAGGACCCTCACCACCTGATCGTGGACAAGAGCGGCCCTTTGGGAACTATCCGATGCGATGAGATCGAAAGTGTCACGGGCGAGGCCTGGATCTATGCACTTGACGATGACCGCGTCACGCAGGGCGGCATCGCCGCTTACACATGCCATCGAGTCGATCAGGGTCTGGTCCTCATGGGAGGGCATGCACCTCTGCCGGCGCATTCGCTCCAAAAAATCGAACATCACAACATTTGGGGCCGACACATCATCTGCCATAACATCATCAGCCATACCAACCGAACCTCCTATGGATAAATGGAAACCTACGACAACCAGCGTCACACCACACGGACTCGGGCGCGACGGAGCAAGTGACGGAAGGCCGGGAGAAGAAGGCCCGGCCATAAGATCCGCCCCGTCCCGAAACGGAAATGGAAGTAAACGCTTCGGGAAGTGTTAAGTGGGGAGCCAGGAACACAGACCGTAAGGGATGGTTCATGGCCCTGGTCCCCAAGACTCATTGATTTGCCGCGTCATCGTCAGCGTCGGCACAATGCGTACGCACGGCCGACGCCATGGCATTACTCGCGGTCTTGGTGGTGACCTCGCCCAGAATACGATCAGTGGTGACCATGTTATGTCGACTGGCAGGCGGGTGACAGTCCGCATGGTAGACAGTCTTCTCTTGGTCTGGGCATGAGGGGGGGGGTGGCGGGGACCCCTATGGGGGGTGGGGTCCCCGCCTGGGGAAGCCTTGGCCCTTTAAAGGGCCAAGGTGGTCTGTTCGGGCTCCTGGTCCTCATCGGTGTGGCGGTGGCGGTGGCGCTGGAGCAGGAGCGTCAGGCCGGCCGCACCGGACAGGATGGCCAGTATGCCGATCGTCAGGACCGCCGCGCCGGTCCCCGCCAGGGGGGCCGGGACCATGCCGGACCAGTCGTCGGGGTCGGACTCCACGTCGGTGTCCGCGCACATGGCCTCGCCGTCGATGGTGACCGCGTCCTTGGGGGACGTGGCGCCGCCGGGCTTGGTGGGGTCGAAGGGGTCCTTGCCCATATCGACCGGGCAGGGCATCAGGGGCTTGCCGGTGACCTTGGCGCGGTCGGTGTGGTGTCCGGTGACGCCCTTGAGGGTGCCGTGCACGTCCACGCTCTGGCCGGGCTTGAGCACCAGCTTGTCCCACCCGTCGGGGTACTTGAGGTCGACCACGGTGCCGTCGCCGGCCACGGTGGAGTCCTCCAGCCTGATGTCCTTGCCCAGGAACACCGGACCCTTGCCGGTCTCGGGGTCGGTCCCGGATTGATTGCTGATCGTGAAGACAATCTCGGTGTCGCCGTCCATGTGCAGGGCGTCCTTGGGGTCGTCACGGTCGCCTGCGGGCCAGCCGCTCCTGGCGTCCCACTTCTCGAGGTGCAGTCTCGGCTCCAGGTCCGGGGTGCGGGTCCACACCGTGTTGGAGGGCAGCGTCTTGTCGTTGTAGTGCTCGGTGAAGGTGTTCTCGTGGTGGTCCACGACCTTGAGGCGCCTGCACTGGATGTAGGCCCTCCATCCGGCCTCCCTGTCGCCTGAGGCGGACACCAGGGCCAGGTAGCGGGCCGTGGCCTGTATGGTGACCTTGCCCGCATCGTCCTGGGCCGGGGTGAACAGGTCGCCGCCCAGTTTGGAGGGGTCGAAGCCGGAGCCCGCGATCCTCTCGCCCTTGGCCGCGATGACCTTGCCGCCCTCGTGGAGGTCGCGGGTGGCGTACACGGCCCACTGGCCCGTGTACTGGTCCACGGTGGGGTCCAGCTGGTCCTCGATGCGCCACTGGTCGGCCTGCGGGTAGGCGCGGCCTGCGGGCAGGATCGAGCTGTCGAGCTGGTAGAGGAAGAGCGAGTCCTTGTAGACGCTCCTGCCGTCCACGCTCTGGCCGTTGACCTTGACCACCACGTCCTTGCTGGGGTTGATGGGCTTGAGGGGGTTGGACACGGTGTTGGTGGCCTTGCTGGACCCGTTGGTGACCTGGGTGGCCTGGTTGGTGACCACCTTGCCGTCGGTGACCTTGATGACCTTGTAGGGCAGCACCAGGTCGTAGGTACGGCCCAGGAGGGTCTGGTCTATGGCCGGGTCCTTCAAGGGGTCGTGCGCCTGGGAGGCGGCGTAGGCCTTGAGGTCGGCCGGTTGGGGGTCGCCCTTGAGGGTCTCGCCGGTGGCGGGCACCTCGGTGTCCACGGTCCTGGCGAAGGCATAGGCGACGCCGTCCTTGATCTGGATGTTGAAGGACTTGGTGTAGTCCTTGCCGTCGGAGCCCTGGACCTCGATCCTGGAGGGGTCTATCTGAAGGTACTCCTCGTCGAAGTCGTCGATCAGGCCCATGCGCCACACCTTGTAGGCGTGGCCGGTCTGATGGGCGTCCAGGGTGACCCGGTAGGCGCCGGTGTCGCCCAGCATCAGGACCTTGCCATCAATGCTGACCGTCCGGTCCTTGGCACTCACATCCGCCTTCGAGGGCTTGAAGTCCGGGGGCAGGTTGAAGACCTCGTTGGACGGGGTCAGGGAGTTGTTGAGCGTGAGGACCCACTGGTTGTTGACCTTGTGGTCCGTGGGGGCCTTGGCGTCGACCGTGCCCTCGAAGCGCAGCTGCACACGGGGCTTGGCGGATGCGGCCCACTGGCCGATCACACCGGGGTCGGTGACCTTGACCTGGACCAGGTGCGCGGCGTCGTCCCACTTGGTGGCGTACTTGCTCTTGGGGATGACCCGGCCGGTGTTCAGATCCATGATCTCCAGGGTCTGCTTGTCGGCCTTGAGCCACTGGTCGAACTGGTCGGTGAAGCTCAGGGACTTGACGGGGTAGGCCATGGAGGCGGGCAGCTTGGGCTGGGTGTCCAGCTGGTACTCGACCTTCTGGCCCGGGTAGACGACCTTGCCGTCCACACTGGACTGGTCGCCGCCCTGTGAGGACTCGCCGATCACGTCCTTGTGCACGGGCGGCACATAGCCGCAGATCCTGGGCTCGTTGGTCGCGATCTCATGCGTGTTGACGGTCTCGGAGGCCGAATTGGTCAGGGAGGCGCCGGCACCACCGGGGGCCGGGCCGGGGGCCGTGCAGAACTCGACCTCATCGCCCGGGGCCTTGCCGAAGTCCTTGCGGACCTGGGCGGCTCCCTGGCCCTTGGCCATGGCGATCGTGCCCGGGACCAGCAGGGTGATCTGCAGGGGCTTGGCCATGCCCTTGAGTGTGGCCAGGTAGGCCGGCTTGGCGGTCGCGGTGGCCGTGGTTCCCGACATGGTGATGTCGAACTGGCCGGTCACGTCCTTGCCCTTGTTGGCGATGTCGGACACCGAGCTCTTGGTCTCGGATCCGGCCTCGGCCTGGTAGACACGCACCTTGGAGGCGTCATCGGCCTTGAAGATGTATGAGGCACGTGCCCAGTCATCCTTGAGGACGAAGGACTTGGGAGCCTGGACCAGATCGGCGGCCATGGTGCCGTTGACCACGCTGGCGACCCTATCACCATCCAAGAAAGTGTTGTCGTCACCGCCGGTCGCATTGGTGTGGTCGGGGTCGATGACCGCCGCCCACTTGCCCGTGGCCGGATCCAGCTTGATCCACGACTTGTCCGGGGCCGGACGCCAGGTGGGGAACTTCTTGGATCCTGTGTCCACGGCCGGACGCTGGTTCCAGCCGACCGTGGCATGGTCGGTGACCTCGCCGAAATCGGGCTTGGCCATGGTCACATCGAAGCTGAGCTCATAGGTGTGCTCCAGGGGCATCTCGCCCTTGCCGGCATCACGGTCGGCGGTCACCTTGTTGCCGGGCTGGTCCCAGACCATGGCGAACTCGCCGGACACATCACGCCCATCGGTGGTGTCGGCGACCTTGAGCTTGTCCACACTGTAGGACTTGCCCGCCGGATTAATGAAATCGGTGAAATGCATCTCGTAGCCGCCACGGCCCGTGCCGGAGCTGATGCGGGTCGTGTTGACCATCCGGTCCGCCGAGGTGCCCTGCTGGACCTGCTTGACGGGAGCCGGCGGGGGCACCGAGCTGACACGGAAGGACTCACGGGGGTCACGGTCGGGGGTGTCCACCGCCGCGTCCATCATGCCCTGCTTGGGCACCTGCACATCAAACCAGTGATTGCCCTCCTGCCAATGGGACAGGCCGAAATCAGCGGGTGCGAAGCTTATGGGGGTGTCGCCCTGGTTGGCGATGCCGATGTCCTTGGAGGCCTCCTTGGCACCCACATACCCGTCGGGCTGGCCATCGTAATGCATGACCACATGAGCCGTGACCTGCTCACGGATGCCGGTCGACGCCGTAGCATGGATCACGTCACCCACCGCATCGGTGGACCCCACCTGCATATTGGCGGGAGCCTGCTGATCAGTCGTGATCGTCAGATGGTAATTCGCCGGACGCGGCTCATACTGGTTCAGCATGATCACCACCACCGACACACGACCCACATCACCCGCATACTGATCAGCGATGGTGTTGACGTTCGTGCCTGGCTGGTCAGCAAAATCATCTGATGTCTGGTAAGAAGCGCCATTATTGCTGTACGTTTGCCCATTGACAGTGCTAAACCAGTTTTGCATCCAGATGCTGTGGGAGGCGTTGCCGGTGCCTCCAAAGTTGCCGGTGCCGCCGGCAACGGCTCCCACGGACACCACGCGGCAGTTGCCTTGGCCGGCCTGGTCGGGGTGTGCCTGGTCGAAACGTGCCAGGCAGTTGTGGTTGGCCTCGTCCAAGGCCTGTTGGGCGGTGGCCTGGCCCTGGGCGGTCATTGTAAAGCCCATCTCGCCCATCGCCGCCTGCACGCTGGAGATCGAGGCGCCGCCGAAGGCCCCGTTGTCCGAATCCCGATACGCCCACTTCAACTGGAAGGCGCTGCCGGCCGCGGCTCCGCCGCCGGCGGACCCGCCGCCTCCACCGGCCCAGGCCGCTCCCACTGGCACCACCAGCGTGGCGGCGGCGGCCAAAGCCGCGACGCCACGCTGGAGCCTATCGCTCCACTTGCTCATTGCTATCCCTTACTATGAAGGGGACGGGCCTTGTGTCCGTCCACATATGCCGCCGGCGGGGTCAATCGAGGTTCCAATTCGCAAAACCCCGCCGGCACGTGTGTAAATCAATCACCCAATCGGGCAGGCACCACCCTTAACACATTTACTGGGTGTGTGATGGTTTAGGAAATCCTTCCAGTCTTCACTAGTTCCACTCGAGGGTGCTGGTGAAGGAGCAGCTGGCGTAGGAGTGAGCGCGGAGCTACCACCGCCACGGTAACCGCCACCTGCGTAACCGCCGCCGCCCTGATACGAGGGTGCTACGGCCTGTTGCTGCGCCTGGGCCTGGGCTGCTGCTGCCTGGTTGTCGGCGTCGGTCTTGGCTTGGATGCTGGCGTTGACCTGGTCCATCGCCGCCTGCAAGGGTCCGGCCCCGTCGCGCAGGGCCTGGAGCTGGGTCTTGCCATCGGCCAGGAGGCCGTCCGCGGTCTGGATGGCTGCGGTCAGGGTCTCGCGGGTGGCCCCATCGGCGACATTGCCTTCCGATGTGACCAGGAGCGCGCCGGCCTCGTCGCGTTTGCCCTGCAAGGCCGCCCTGGCATCATCCATGCTTTTGGCATCACGCGAGGCGATGACCGCTTCAGCGGCCTTGGAGATCCTGGTTGCCTGGGCTGTCATCTGGGATGTGGACCGGTCCAGTACGCTGCGGTTCGCCTTCAGGTCCTTGGTGGGCAGGGAAGGGTCACAGGCCGCGGGAGCGCTCTTACTCTTACTCTTACTCTTGTCCTTGACGGCCTCCTGGAGGGCCGAGATGGTTTTGGGGTCCTTGACCTGATCGGCCCCAACGCCCTTGACCTGCCCTGCACTTTCGCTGGCATCCTCCGACGACTTCACCGCCTTGCCATAGGCCGACCGGGCCGATTGGCACTCCGATAGTGCGTTGCCGTGCTCGTTGTGGGACCGCCATGCCAGTCCCGTGCCGGCCAGTGCGACGACGACAACGGCGGCACCCAGACCCAAAGCGATGCTTCTGCGCCGGTTTGGACGAGGGCCCTGGGCGTCGACTTCGCCGGTCGTGGCCGTAGTCTCTTCTGCTTCCATTTTTCTTCCTTCTTATTCAGGTCCGGCACATGGCCGTGACTCATTCAATCAAAACACAGATTCAACGTGTTTGCCGCGGAGACGGACACAAATCCTTGTTTTCTTTCTAGAAATCTGACTTGTATACATGATGACAATCAGGCTTGTCATCATGTATACAATCAGACCTGTCGGCTTGTTTGCAGGCAAGCCTGCCTGTTTGTTCACTCCGCGGTTTGCAGCCATTGGGCCATCGCCTCGGCCATGCATTCCTCCATGGGCCGGTCCATACGGACACAGGCTGCTTTGAACTCGACCCGCAGGTCGGGGGGGATCCTGGCCGAGACCATGGCCTTACCTCCCTTGCAGCGCTTGATCTTCCCTCTGGCAGCGGGAGCTGTGGGTGAGGTGTTCTGCAGAATCGCCTGAGCCTCTTCAGGGGATGAGGTCTGTGGGGTGTATGCGGACATGTTTCCCCTCATAACAGTCCCTCCTCGCCCAGTTCGGCCAAAACCTGCCCATAGCCTGCCA
Organism: Bifidobacterium aemilianum; assembly: GCF_003315635.1. Classification (GTDB taxonomy): domain Bacteria; phylum Actinomycetota; class Actinomycetes; order Actinomycetales; family Bifidobacteriaceae; genus Bifidobacterium; species Bifidobacterium aemilianum. The sequence continues at coordinate 209,339 of NZ_PDCG01000003.1, forward strand.
GCCTGGGAGAGCGTGATGCACCAATACCCAGGTCGACTGCAGGACCATGTTTGAGGGCCTGGCTCTTGCCGATGACCGTATCGAATCTGGGTACACCCCGACTGTCCAGAGCACCGATGGCCTCCCTGAATGACCTGGTACGTGGCTCGGCCCTGCACATTAGGACCCAGGCAGGGACGCCTCGGCTTTTGAGAGTGTCAAGGGCCATCCAGGTCTGTTGAACATCGGCGGCCGATTCCGAGGTGGGCACGATGACCAGGTCGGCATGGGCGATGGCTGACTCCAGGCCTGGCCCGGAGGGCGCCGCATCCAGGATATGGAGTTTTCGGTCATCCGCCAGGTCCTCCAGGGTCTCCCCGTTCGCGGCCAGGACCGGGAAGGGAAGTGGATGGCCTAGCTGGCGAGAGATTCTGGCCCACTTCGTGGCCTCGGCATGGGGGTCCAGATCATGGACCGTGACCTCCAAGTCCCTCACGCAGGCTGCTGCGGCCAGGTATATGGAGGATGTGGTCTTCGCCACCCCGCCTTTGAAATTAACCAATCCAATACGCATGTGTCACTCCTTATATATGTATGAATGTCTGTTTGTCGGCCAGTAAGAATGTTGGCATGTCTGATTGTTTGCAACCGGATGAGGGGGATGGATGGAACCATCCCGTTGCCCGGCATCAGTCCAGCAGTCCCTCGATGAAGCCCTGGATGAAACCGGCCAGGACGGACACGGCCATGAACACAGGGAAAGCCACTGCGAGTATCACCATGAACATGATCACTCCTTTCTCGGTGATGATTAGTTGAACAAAGCGTCCTGCAGATCCGGGGAGGCCTGACGGCCAACACGATGTAATGCCTGAGCTTTGCGGTTGTCTCTGAGTTGCCTGGCCTGGCTCTCCTGCTTCTGGGCCTCGTCGAACACATCGGGATGCGCCCGCAGCCATACGGTCAACTTTCGCAAGGTAACCGAATCGCGTCGGTTGACAGGAATTCCTGCAGCTAACGCCCGAATCCTGACCTGGTGCCTCTCATGTATAGAGAGTCCGCCATAGATGCCGTGCTGGTCACCCGTGACGATCGCCATGGCCAGGCATGCGCCCCGGATCGGGCAATGCCGGCAGATTGCCTTGCCGGCCCTGCGAAGGTCGGCCTGCTCCCGGGAGTCATCGGTCTCATCCAGCCCCCACAACTTGTCGGACCAGTCGGCAGGAAATCGTCCGCACAAACCTGCACTGTTGGTGTTTCCACATGTCATGATCCGTTCTCCTTTCCGTCGCCTTGCTTGCTCATCAGCGTCCTGCCGGCTTCAAGCGCCAGCTTCAGGGCCTCCTGCTCGGGGGTGCCTGAGTCGAGCAGGGCCGCGAGCCGGGCACTGGTGCCGGGGATGTTGCCCTGTTCCCTGCCGTACCCATCGAGCAGATTCCTCACCCGATCCCATTTGGCCTTTTCCTCACGTTCGCGCTCCTGCCGCTCACGGTCGGCCTTGGCGGCGAGCCTGATCCGTTCACGGCCGGCTGCCAATGCCTGCTCAAGTGCCTCCTGCTCATTCATGCCTGCCGTGAGCAAAGCCGCGAGTTCCGTGTTGCACAGCCCGTCCTGGCCCTGCGCCGCATCCATAGGCTCCAGGAGCTTGTCGGCCCTCTCCTCCTCGGGGGTACGGATCCTGGCAGGGGTGGGCATCGGCCTGCCCTGGCCTGCCCTGGCATCATGGCGTGGCCACGAGGGCGGACTGTTGCGGTCCCGGATCATCTGGGCCACGATCGAGTCCCAGTGCCTTGCCAGGGACCGGGGGCCCTTGATGACCCCGCGCCAGTATCCGTCCCCGCAGGCCATCGCGCAGTGGCCGTCCTCCGCCGCCTGTGGGGGCAGCAGGGCCCAGCGGGCCACCCGGAGCACCGGATCGAGCCCATACTCGTCGATCAGCTTGGTGGCCGCCCGAAGCTCACGGGGGTCGCTCCCGCGAACCGGGTCGCCGGCCAGGGCCTTGGGCACGGGCACGGGCTGGATGCCAGGGGTCCCCTGGCTCATGCACTCGGCCATCACGTCGCACAAATGCTGGGACTGGGGGACCTGCCGTTGGTCCTGTGGCTCGTGGGAATCCCTTTGGGGCGTGCCCCCCGTGGGGGGATGTCCCGCAGGGACAGGGGGATTGGTTTGGTGGTTAGTACCTGACGGTTTATAAAGAGGTGCATGAGATGCACCCCTAGGGGTGCATGTGGTGCACCCCTGGCCTGATGCCGGCGATTGAGCCAGGGGTGCATGAGATGCACCCCTGGAATCCGGTACCGGGCCATTGCCGTCGGTGGGGATGGGGGAGGGTTGCGCCTCCTCTGATTCGCCGCTCTCGGACTGGTGGGTGCGGGCCAGATAGGACAGCAGCCCGGGGTCCTGGTCCACACACAGGTCCCACACCCTCGCCCTGTACTGCTTGGGCCTGGTCCTGCCGCCCTTGGCCAGGGCCGCATGCCGTTGGTCGCCGGGCCGGATGAACCCACGCTCCTCGAGATAGCCCAAGGCCTGCCTCACAGCACGTTCCTTATACTCGGTGACCTCGCTGATCGTGCGTACCTTGGGATAGGCTCCCGTCCCGTCGTCCGAGGCGCGATCAGCCAGATAGCACAGGATAGCCTTCGCGGGCGCGCTCCCCACATGACAGCGTTGCGCCCACGCCACGCACTGGTTACTCATGCCGTCCCTCGCTGTCGTGTCTCTGGAGCTGCTCGCGCAGATCACACACCAGGGCCTGTGGCCGGCCCAGCATCGTGCTCAGCCAAAAGTCCTCACTCCCATCGGGGGCGGCCTGGGCCACCATCCTGCGCTGGGCAACGGTCAAACGGTGGCGGTCAATCATGATGATGGATCCTTTCATCGCCTTGAGCGTCATGGTCTGTGCTTGTCCCTTGAGGACTGCCACGCCGGATCTCGAACGTCATAAAAACGCAGGTGGCGCCGGTGAGGACCAGGGCCGACACGGTCCAGGCCATCAAGAGCGAGACCTCCAGGCCAAAGAGCCGCAATAGCCCACGCAGGCCGGCCCCCGCCAGCGAATACAGGCCCAAAGTGGTGACGGGCACGGTGGCGAAATACACACGCCATACCCACAGGCCCACCGAAGGGTGGGATTCCAGCCAGTCGAACATGCTGTTCCTGTTTTTCATCCGAGACATCCTTCCAGGTAATGGCCGCGGCCGCCATCGGTCTCCTTCAGTCCCAGACCGACCCGGCCGCCGGCCGCATAGCCGGCACGCATGGCGGCCTTGGACATAGGCATCCTGCGAGTCCTGAGCGGGGCGGAGAGGTGCAGGGACCCCATGTAGGCATCAAGCTGGCGGTCGCGCACCAGGACCAGGTCACGGCCGGACCCGGAGGGCTCCTCGATCAACTCACGGTCGAGATCCTGATACCGCTCATTTATCCGTTCGGCGAACGCCTTGTAGAAGCCGTTGCGGTATGCGGCGTTGGCCTTGCACCTACGGTTCGAGGCCGCCGCCTTGCGCCATGCCATGGCCCGGTAGACCTCCATCGAGAGCCACACCATCCGTGACGTCTCGCAATCCTGCCTCGTGCCACAGAAAGTGATGGCATCGTAGACCCGACGGCCATTGGTTGCCTTATGTGAGTAGGTGAATGTCCTGCACCGGTTGCCCTGACCCACTACTTCAGCCAAGATGGTCTTGTACTGGTCGACCGGACCGCTGTCCAGGTCCACCCTCAGCATGACCATGGGATCGTTGCGCCGGTCCTGGGCATGCAACTGCCAGTCCATGATGGCGTACTCGTTCTTCAGCTTCTGCGCCCGTGCGAAGGCCATGTCGGCCTCATTCTGGCTTGCCGCCGGATCCTCGGCGATGGCGAGCAGGCGATTGATCTTCACCAGTATGCGATCTATCTCATCGCTCATGAGTTTCCTCCAGGGGTTCGAATCCAGCGAGGGATGGATGCTGCAGCCTTGCGATGTTGAGTTTCACGTCCCCGTGCGTCTTGGTCACTACGCTGAATGCCAAAACCGCGGAGAGTGGGTCATCCACACCATGAAGGGCATCGTCCAACCGACTATCACATTGGGCGAGTAACACATCGGCACCAGTGCCCATGCCGGCCAGGAACGCCTGATAGCAGACCTCTTCCAACGTCATATCCCAGGTGGTAGAAGCCGATAGGGTAGAAGCGGCGTTGGTCGCCAGGCTATGTAGGGTACGGAGTCGGTCGAAGCTGGTCATCGTTGCCCTCCCACCTGGGTCGTACGGGATCCCAGAGAGGTCAGTGCTACCGTGTGGCCGAGTTCGCTCTCCCGTGCCAAAGCCACGGCGTCACAACCATTTTTGTATGTCCATAGACCGGCGGTGGCCGAGGCTGACAGAACGGTGATCACCAACACCAACAGAATTGCCGTTGGCTGAAAGAGTACGATGCCGATCAGTGAGATCAATAGGGGGATAGTGGCGGCGACGGTGGCGGTGAAGTAATGGTCGGCCTTGCCGTACCAGTAATCAGCCTCACTCTTCATGAGTGATCGGGGAACCGCGGCCGGATGCTCCGGCTCCGCTGTATTGCGCCCACGCACCTCTGCCGGGAATAGGTTATAGTTGGTTGCAGTCATCGAGGGAGACTTCGATGCGGACCTGTTGTAATCTGTCATTGCAATGACTCCTTAAACGGGGAATAGTGGATGTGTCGAAACCGCCAAGTATCAGACATCCACTATTCAATTGTTGTTGCACAGCCGGTTCCTGGACTGCAATCCAGGGCCGGCTTTTCTAAACCAAAAGTGGTGTGGTCGCCTCCTCCGCATTTTTGAGGCCCAAAACGAAATCGGAAGAAAGGCCATAAGTGTTATGAAGGAAGAGTAAGTCGCTCTGCTGCCACGGAACCAGACCGTTTATCTTCTTACTGACAGAAGAAGCGGATTGCCCCATGGCTGCGGCCAAGGCTCTATAGGAGATTCCCATATCCTTGAGCCAGGTTTTCATAAGATGTCCAATCAATCAACTGATGTTCAATTACATTGAACACTATACTGTTGAATTTGCTTCAACGCAAATCGGTATAATATGATGGTGTTGAAATAATAATATTTATGTTGAAATCGGGTGTGCATGACTGCTACAGATATATCTCCACAAGTCGAATCAGACGTATCGCATGTTGAAGCGGTAATTTCCTTCAATGTAAAAATACTGCTAGCTGCGAAGGGGTTGAATCAGGTCAACTTGGCTGATTACCTGGGATTGCAAAGATCGACGGTGTCGGTCAAACTGAGCGGGAAAAGCGCATGGTCTGTTCCCGATCTGGTGAGGGCTGCCAATTATCTAGGTACAACCCCAGAGAAGTTGATGGATGATTCCTTGATGCAGCAAATGACGCGGACGCGCCCTGATCGTTCAGAGGCAAGAGGTACCTCGGCAGCTTTCGGTCCGAGGTACTTTCTTCCAGCCGGTGCCCCCCGTGGGATTCGAACCCACAACCCACGACTTAAAAGGACGCTGCTCTAACCATTGAGCCAGAGGGGCAACAGCAAGCCATTATACAACAGGCTTCGACCCATCGAAAGATGGTTCGGCGGTCAGCGTCTGTCCATGAAGTCGACCGCCTACAAACGGCGCGGGCAGACTGCCTTATCGGCTCAGCTCGCCAAGCTCAACAAGCTTCTGCTGGATGTCGGTGGCGGAGGGCTCAACCATGAAGGAACCGTCGCTGTAAAGAACCACTGGAATGTGCTGCTGGCCACTGATCTCCTGGGCCCGGGCGGACGCGCCCTCCTCGTGCTCGATGTCGTGCCAGTCGTAGCTGATGCCGAAACGCTTCAGGGCGGCCTTGGCGCGGGTGCAATCACCGCACCAATCCGCACCGTAGACCTGGACTGTGCTCTGCTCTGCTGCGTCTGCCATCTGACTTCCTTTCGGTTGGTGGTCAGCCCTTCGAAGGCGAGACCCTGACGTCTTGGGTGACTGGCCTGGTGGCTGCAAGTGGGATGCTGAGTCAGGCAGGCCACCGAGCTGTCACCCTGGTAAAACATGAGGGATTGCTTGCTATTCCCAAGCTTAGCCCTTGGCGCAGTTGCCGCCTTGCTGCCGTGGGCCCCGGGACCGCAAGCTTAGTTGAAGCCTATGAAGCGTTCGGCAACCCCGTAGCCCCAACGGATGATGGCCCGTCCGATCGGCCCGTGTAGGTTGATGGCCCGGGAGGGTAGCTTGCGCCGGACGTCACGCGCGATTTGCGGCGACATGCGGTCCATGGACTTCCACAGTTCGGCCTTGGCCTGGTAGTTCTTCGGGTCTCGCGAGAGGATCAGAAAGACGCTGGTCACCACACTGTTGATGGAAAGGAAGTGGATCATGTAGCGGTAGAGCCCCTGGGGCACGGTTCCGCGCTCAGGGGTCGCCTCGGCCATGAGCCGGTTGACCTTCCGCAGCTGGTTGACCCGTCGGATCATCACGTCGGTCTGGACCGATTGCCCATCGCGCCCTATGAAGTAGTGGTAGAGGGGCGTATCCAGGTACATGAGGGTCTTGACCCAGGGGAAGGGCTGGTAGGAGTAGATGAAATCCACATAGAAGGTGTGCTCGGGCAGTTCCAGCTTGGATTCGCGCAGCACATCCGTGCGGAAGATCAGCGTGTGCATGATCATGTACTGGGCTATGCCGAAGTGCCTGAGGTCGTCCCAGCCCAGCACTCGGTTGGGTTTCATGACATTGGCGAACCTGACCACATGCTTGCGGTGCTTGCCCACTTTGTCGTATACGTAATCAGTGACCAGCAGGTCCACCGGGCTGGGCCCTGACACCTGCCGTCTCATGACCTTCAGCACCCGTTCCAGCGAATCGGATCCGACCCAGTCGTCGGCGTCCACCACCTTGATATAGGTGCCCCTGGCCTCGGCCACGCCAGCATTGACGGCACCACCATGCCCTTTGTTGGTCTGGTGGATGACCCGGACAACGCCGGGCAGCCGCCGCTGGAGGGAATCCGCCAGGTCGGCCGTGCCGTCGGACGACCCATCATCGACGATGATGACCTCGATGTCATCGGTGCGCCGGGCGGCAACCAGGGAGTTTACACAGCGACCCAGGTAGAGCTCCATGTTGAAGGCCGGTACAACAAAGGTAAGGGTCTTACTTGTGTCCGCTTGCATGGTCTCCTCATTGTTCGCTTATGGCATGCACACCGTCGACCCACCAGCCGGTCGGCCCGTCGGCCATGTCAGTGGCCGTCTGCCATTGACCCCTCAAGGTTACACTCACCGACCTTGGGGTGCAATGGTTCCGGTCGTCCCTTCCATTCTATGATTCCTTGCCGGCAGTTGCGCATGAAGTCGAAGGCGGCTCCTATTCTCCAGCCCGTGCCGCATCCTATGCCTGATCAGACCCGGCTTCTGACGTGCCTTCGGCATCGTATAGGTCGCTGGCTGCCGGCTGATTCTGCCCCTCGCCGGATTGGTCTTGTGCCGGCTTGCCTTTCAGGGCCTTGCGGGCCTTGGCTCCCTCATACCTCAGCGTCGGCTTGGCCTCCAATCTGGAGAGGCCGTACCAGGCCAGGTTGACGATGTGGGCCGCCAGCTGCTCCTTGCTGATCTTGCGGCGGTTTGCCCAATACTGGCCGGTGAAGACGGTCATGCCCACCAGCATCTGCGCGTAGTAGGGCACGCCCTTGGAGGGCATGTGGAGACGTTTGAAGGAGTCGTTGAGGATGGTCTCGACCCGGGAGCTCACATCGCCCAAGAGGGAACTGAAGGAACCGGCCGGGTCGGTGGAGGGGGAGTCCCGCACCAGCACCTGAAAACCGTCGGCGTTCTCCTCGATGTAGGTCAGGAGGGCCAGGGCCGTGCGTTCCACCAGCTGGCGGGGGTGGGCATCCAGGTCGGCCAGGGCCGAGGTCAAGGCGTTGTTCAAAGAGCGCATCTCCCGGTCGACCACGACGGCGTACAGCCCCTCCTTGCCGCCGAAATGCTCGTAGACTATGGGCTTGCTCACCTTGGCGCTGGCCGCGATCTCCTCGACGGACACGGCCTCGAAGCCCTTGGAGGCGAAGAGCGAGCGCCCCACGTCCAGGAGCTGTTCGCGGCGTTGGAAGGAAGTCATTCTCGAAGCGTTTGCCATGGCTCCAGTCTCCCACGGGCGCGGGATGATGGCCGGCAATCGGCCTGGCTGGAGTCGTGTCGACCAGCTGCGCCGGAAGCTGCAGGGCCCTGTCTGTCCCTTGAAAACCATAGTCTGTAGCTATGAACACCAATGTGATAATTGCGCTGATTGTCGTGGCTGTCGTCGTTCTGGCGGCCCTTATCGGCGGTCTGGTCGCCCTGCGTGCCCGCAATAAGCGCTCGCAGGCCGGCTATAATGCCTCCATTGCCGCGAATGCTCCGACCGCGTCCTCCGACCAGCAGTCCGGCGACCAGTCAACAGAGGAAGGGTCGGCCAGCCCACGTGGCCCGACCGGCATGGCAACCCAACCCAGTGAATCCGTGGCCCCGGCCTTCGAGACCCCGGAATCGGCGACCTCGCGCATGGCCCGGCTCAAGGCCAAGCTCAGCAAGAGCGCCAACCCCTTCGGCAAGGCCCTCTTCAACATTCTCGCCAAGGACCAGATTGGCGAATCCGACTGGGAGGATGTGGAGGATACGCTCTTACTGGCCGACGTGGGTGCCGAGGCCAGCGCCCAGCTGGTTGACAAGCTCCGCAAGGACGCCCGCATCACCGGCACCTCCGATCCGGTCCAGGTCCGCCAGGCCCTGCGCTCCGAGCTGCTGAATCTGGTCGGCACCGACATGGACCGGCGGCTGGAGGCCAGCAAGCCAGACGCCAGCAAGCCTGGGGTCATCATCATGGTGGGGGTCAATGGCACCGGCAAGACCACCACCGCCGGCAAACTGGCCCGGCTCTTCGTCTCCGAGGATAAGACAGTGGTCATGGCCGCCGCCGACACCTTCCGCGCCGCAGCCGCCGACCAGCTGGAGACCTGGGGGGCCAAGGTCAACGTGCCCGTCGTCCGGTCCGATAAAGACGGGGCGGACCCGGCCGCTGTGGCCTTTGAGGGTGCCGAACGGGCCCAGGCCGACCAGGCTGATGTACTCATCGTAGACACGGCCGGCCGTCTGCAGAACAAGGCCAATCTGATGGATGAGCTGGGCAAGATCCGGCGGGTGACCGAGAAGATTCTGCCCGTGGACGAGGTGCTGCTGGTCCTGGACGCCACCACCGGGCAGAATGGCATGGCCCAGGCCAAGGTCTTCGCCGAGGCCATCGGCATCACCGGCGTGGTCCTGACCAAGCTGGACGGTTCGGCCAAGGGTGGCATCATCATCTGCGTACAAAGGGAACTGGGCGTGCCCGTCAAGCTGGTCGGCTTGGGAGAAGGACCCGACGACCTGGCCCCCTTCGAGCCCGAAGGGTTCGTCGACGGGATCCTTGCCTGAGCGCCATGGTTGCGTGACCGGACGTGACCTGGCCCGGCGGGGCGCAAGGAGGCTTGATGGGGCTGCCTGTGCCTGACCATGCTCAGCCTCGCCTGGCTGGGCCTGCCCCAGTCCAGCGCGGCATGGTCGGGCGATGTGCTCTTGGCCGATCCGCTGGCTGGGGCCCTGATAAGGCTCGCTTTGGGCGTGATGCCCCTACCTCCCGCTAGGCTGTCTAGGTATTTCACGGAAGTGACAGGCGATATTGTAGCTACAGCAGTATTGTTCCCTAGTGCATGAGTGATAGATAGGAATGATGTTCCATAATTAGAAGGAACACAGGTTTAGATCGGGTGACCAGGCATGTGGCCTGACCCCTTGGGCTGGTGGTTCGGCCAAGGGTGGCCACCGATCGGGGCCGCGGGTGGCGAGATTGGTCTGGCGCCCAGCGCGCGCTCGCCAGTTGGTGAAAGGTGATGTGGAATGGATACAGGTAACGCGGCGTGGATGCTGATGGCAGCCACTCTGGTTTTTGTGATGACACCGGGTATCGCCCTCTTCTACGGCGGTATGGTTAGGGCCAAGTCGGTCCTCAACATGCTCATGCTGTCTGCTGGGGCGCTGGCGGTTACCGCTATCGTCTGGACCCTGTGGGGTTGGTCCATCGCCTTCGCGGGGGACGACATTGGCGGTATCTTTGGCGACCCGGCCAAGGGCTTCCTGCTGAAGGACGCCATCGTATCGAACAACGGTGTCTTCACCGCTGCCGACAGCTCCGGTAATTACCCGGCCAACATTAACATCGCCTTCCAGGCGGCCCTTGCCATGTTTGCTGTGGCCCTGATCTCCGGGGCTTTGGCCGAGCGGATCAGGTACAGCAGCTGGATGCTCTTCGTGGTCCTCTGGATCACCTTCGTCTATGCGCCCTTGGCCCATATGACCTGGAATGGCGGCCTGCTCTCCGCAACCGGTGCCATTTCCCAGGCCATCGGTGCTCCCATTCGTGACTTTGCGGGTGGTTCGGTCATCCAGGTCAACGCCGCCATCGCAGCCCTTGTTATCGTCCTGGTCATCGGTACGCGCAAGGACTTTGGCAAGCAGCTGCCCCGTCCCCACAATGTGCCCCTGGTCCTGATTGGTGCCTTTCTTCTCTGGTTCGGCTGGTTCGGCTTCACCGGAGGCTCGGCCCTGGCCGCCAACGGCACTGCAGGCTATGTCTGGATGAGCACCGCCATCTCGGGTGCCGCCGGCATGCTAGCCTGGGGCTTCACCGAGAAGATACGCTCAGGCCATTACACAGCTGTGGGTGCCGCTTCTGGCATCATCTCCGGGCTGGCGGCCATCACTCCTGGTGCCAATGTGGTCTCACCTCTCTGGGCCTTGGTTATTGGTGCCATTGCCGGTCTCCTGGCTTGCCTCGCCTGTGGTATGAAAAACAGGTTCGGCTATGACGATTCCTTGGACGTGGTGGCCGTTCAGGGTGTGAGCGCCCTGCTGGGCATCGTGCTGGTTGGTGTCTTTGCCGAGGGTACTGGATTGGTCTTTGGCGGCTGGCGGCAGCTCCTTGCCCAGGTATGTCTGGCAGTGGTTACGCTCTTGTATTCGGGTGCCCTGACCGCACTGATCGCCTTCGTTTTGGAGAAGACCATCGGCTGGCGGGTCAGTGATGCTGATGAGCTGCGTGGCATGGATCTGATCGACCAGGGAGAGCAAGCCTATGATTTCGCCCGTCTGCCAAGCCTCCTGCTTGCCGGGAATAGGGATGATTCTGTCCCTGGAGAAGCGGCATCCCTTCAGGTTGAGCTTGATGATTTCCGGCTCGCCTCCCCGTCTCTGAGCGATGACTCTAAGCAGGCCGATGAGTCGGCACAGACGGTTGATTCCGTGGAGTCCTGGTCGGGCGAAGCTCAGGAGGATTCCAAGTCTGCCCAACAGTCTGATACCCAGTCCGTCAAGGACGATGAGAACCCCAAGGAGGACCAGCAATGAAACTGATTACCGCCATTATCCAGCCAGATAAGTTGGAGATGGTCAAGGCCGCTCTGCTTGCCGCTGATGTTCATGGTCTGACAGTCTCTGAGGCCAACGGCTACGGCCGGCAGGGTGGCCACACGGAGGTCTACCGTGGTGCCCGTTATCAGGTCGATTTCGTGCCCAAGATTCGCATCGAGGTCATCGCTGCGGATGCCGATGCTGACACCCTGACCCAGGCCATTGTCGAGGCAGCATCTACCGGAACCATTGGCGACGGTAAGATTTGGGTCATGCCCGTCGACTCCGTCATTCGCGTGCGTACCGGAGAGACAGACACCGACGCCATCTGAGTGTCTTGAGGGTTTCGAAGGGCTGCAAGCCAGGTAAATTGTCGCTTGTGGCCCTTCGTGCGTACTGCGGTCCTATTGCTGCAGCATCCAGCATGATCAATAGAGTGTTGGCTGCATTGTTTTGGGCATCCACTTGTCGGTGCGGGCGCGCAGGCCGTTGAAGAGGGCGCGGCCACCGATGAATATGATGTTGAAGACGGCCCAGAGGGTCACCATGCGGGTGATGTCCGAGGGGATCAGTCCGGCCTGGTTACAAGCTCCGAGGCCTGCCAGGGCGCCCAGGTAGGCCAGGGCGGTCAGGGAGCAGGTGACGGCCAGGTAGTTGAAGTCGCCGGCGCCGATCAGGATGCCGTCCAGGGCCCACATCCAACCGGCCAGGGGCAGGAAGAGGCCTTGAACCACCATGCCGGCGATGATCAGGGTTTGCACGGCAGGGGTGCCGCTGAAGATTGGTGCCGTCAGGAAGCCGGCGACTATGAGTCCCAGACCAATCACGAGGCCGCTATAGAGGCCGGCCTTGGCTGAGGTGCTGGTGATGGTGCGGGCCTGGGCCCGGTGGCCGGCGCCAAGTTCGGTGGCCACTAGGGCCTGGCCGGCGATGCCGATGGCATCCAACATGTTGAGGACGAAATTCCAGCTGGAGTTGACAGCCTGATAGGCGGCCAGCACCTGGGTTCCCATGTGGGTGGCCAGCACGACCGTTGCCAGGAGGGAGAGCCGCAGGGCCAGGGAGCGCACAAAGAGCGGCACCCCGTCGCCGGCGGTGTTGAGGATGCCGGCCAGGTGCGGGCGCCAGCTGGCTCCCTCCGCCCGGGCCCAGCGCAGGGCTGGAATGACCAGGAAGAGCCCCATGGCCCACTGGGCCGCGAAGGTGGCCCAGCCCGAACCGGCCACGCCCCAGTGGAAGCCGAAGACGAAGAGGAAGTCCAGGACCGTATTGACCACGGCGCCGAACACGGCTCCGGCTAGGGTGATGCGTACCTTTTCCAAACCACGGAAGATGCCGTTGGCCGCGTAGACCAGCAGCATGCCAGGTACTCCGAAGACGATGGCCTGCAAATACCGTATGGCCTGGTCCAGCATAGCCCCCCGTGCGCCCATGGCCCAGCAGAGTGGGCGAGCGAAGAGGAAGAGGGCCAGGGAGACGACGATGCCGATGATCAGGGCCAACCAAAGGCCATCGACCCCGGTCTCCATGCCCTCCTTGCGGCGGCCGGCTCCAATCAGCTGGGCCACCTTGGAGGTGGTGCCGTAGGCCAGAAAGACACATAGGCCCACGGTGGTCAGCACGATGGTTGAGCCGACGGAAAGCCCCGCCAGGGCTGTGTCGCCGATGTGCCCGACGATGGCCGTATCAATCAGTACAAAGGCCGGTTCGGCGATCAGCTGCCCAAAGGTGGGTACGGCGAGGGCGAGAAGCTGGCGGTTAATGTTCGTGCCAGGCTCTGCCTCATTCGGCTGTGCCTTCTGCGCTCGGTCGGGAGTGGTCGCATCGGCCTGATCGGGTTGCTGATCCTTGGGAAAACTCATAGCCTTCAACCTTAGCCCTGGCCAAGTGTTCGTGCTTGACCAGGTCAGCAAGTGGAGCATGCTGTGGCTGTGGATAAGTAATCATGGGCGTGGGCTCTTGAAGACAGGGTTGCCTGGGATGCCTGATGGGACAGGGGCAGACGACGAAGCAATTGCTGAGTTGGGCTGCACCGATGGGGAATTATTAGAAATAATGGCTTAATATGAGGCGTGTCGCGACTTCATCGCTGGACTTTTGTGAATGGTTTTTGCTGGAATCAGGCACTATCATGACTGCGACCATTGGGCAAATCGGCCTTTGGAGCCGCGAGGCTTATCCCCAGGCTATACACATACTTATCCCCATGATGTGGATAAGTATGTGGATTATCCCCAGTAACACGCCTAGAATGTGGATAAGTGATTATTTTTATCCACAGACCGTAATCCGTGGGTGTTGACCCTCCTGACGATGGGTCGGCAGGTCACGAGGTCGCCAGCGGAGGTTCACAGCCCCTTTTTCCGCCGGCTCAAGCAGGCCTATCTCCTCTTGCCGTCTCCCTATACTCGTGGATATGGCTGACGGAAAAACTTGGAATGAAGAAGGGCCTCGCGCTGGCGGGTCAGAGGGAGGGTACTCCGGCGGTTCCTCCTACCGGTCGGGAGCGTCCGGCACACCATCAAGTGACGGTTTCTTCGACCGGATTCCGCCCCACGACGACGACGCCGAGATGGCCGTCCTGGGTGGCATGCTCATGAGCAAGGACGCCATCGGCGAGGTCTCGCAGATGATCAGCGTTACCGACTTCTACCAGCCCAAGCACCAGACCATCTACGATGCCATCATCGCTCTCTTCTCCACCTCGCAGCCGGTGGACGTGGTCCTGGTGGCCAATGAGCTCCTCAAGGCCGGCGAGCTGGACAAGGTGGGCGGGGCCGACTACCTGCACAGTCTGGTCGCCTCCGTGCCCACGGCCGCCAACGCCACCTACTATGCCGAGATCGTCCACCAGCGGGCCATCCTGCGCAATGTCATTGCCGCAGGCACCAAGATCGCCCAGCTGGGCTACTCCGCCGAAGGATCCCAGGCTGAAGACGTGGTCAACATGGCCCAGTCCGAGATTTATGAGATGAGCGTGGGCAAGGTCCGGCAGGACTATACGGCCATCGGTCCGGTTGTCCAAGAGACCCTGGACCAGCTGGACAAGCTGCAGAACCATGAGCTGGAACGAGGCGTGCCCACAGGCTTCCGTGAGATCGACGACGCCACCCAGGGGCTGCAGCCCGGCCAGATGATCATCGTGGCAGGCCGGCCCGCTATGGGTAAGTCCACCTTGGGTGTCGACTTCGCCCGGTCCGCAGCCCTGCATCACCACCAGACCGCCGTCATCTTCTCCCTGGAGATGAGCAGGGTCGAGCTGGCCCAGCGCATCATCTCGGCCGAGACCAACATTCCCCTGGCCGCCCTGCGTCGGGCCGACGAGATCACCCCGGACCGGTGGAGCCAGCTCAACAGTTTCTGGGGCCAACTCCAGGATGCCCCTCTTTTCATTGACGACAGCCCCAACATGAGCCTGATGGAGATTCGCGCCAAATGCCGCCGGCTCAAGCAGACCAATGACCTGAAGTTGGTCGTCATCGACTACCTCCAGCTCATGAGCTCAGGCAAGCGCGTCGAGTCCCGCCAGCAGGAGGTCTCCGAATTCTCCCGTGCCCTCAAGCTTCTGGCCAAGGAACTTGAGGTGCCGGTCGTGGCCCTGAGCCAGCTCAACCGTGGTGTCGAACAGCGTGGCGACCGCAAGCCACAGCTATCCGACCTGCGTGAGTCCGGCTCGATCGAGCAGGATGCCGACGTGGTCTTTCTGGTCAACCGGCCTGATGCCTACGACAAGGAGGACCGCCCGGGCGAGGCCGACATCATCATGGCCAAGCACCGTAACGGCCCCACCGACACCTTCGTCCTAGGCTTCCTGGGTGCCAACTCCAAGTTCAAGGACATGCCCCAGGATTTCCAGCAGGGGGTGTGATACATGACCAAGAAAATCGACGGTAAGCAAGGGCTGACAAGGGCTGGGCAAGCCGACCATGCCGGGCCGGTCGGTCAGTCAGGGCAAGCCGGGCAGACCGAACCGCAGGGCAAGGACCTGGCGCCAGGCTTTGGGAACACCGGCGCAGGCCTGCGTGCCCCCTGGAATGCCTTCGCCACCCCGGCCTTGGGCAAGATGGTCCGTGCCCTGGCCAGGCTGACCAAACATGGAGGCAGCGCCTTTCCGGGCAGAGTCGTCGAGCGGATTGACCCTGGTTTCCTGGCCCGTACCCTGGGCAAGTTGCCCTACGGCGTGGTACTGGTCTCCGGTACCAACGGCAAGACCACCACCACCCGCATGGTGGCCTCCATGCTCACCAGTCTGGGACTCAAGGTCTTCACCAATCCGACCGGCTCCAACTTCACCCGGGGCGTGGTCTCATCTCTTATCCGCGAGATTGGCCTCGATGGGCGCCTGGATGCTGACATCGCCGTTCTGGAACTGGACGAGGCCTACGCCGTCCACTTCGTGCGCCAGGTCAACCCCCGCTACAGCCTGCTGCTGAATGTCATGCGCGACCAGCTCGACCGCTTCGGTGAGATCGACAACACCGCGCGTCTGCTGGGCAAGGCGGCCAAGGCGACCACCGGAACCTTGGTCCTTAACCGTGAGGACAGGCGTATCGCCCGGCTGGCCGACCTGGCCCAGGCCGGGGCCGAGGTCCGCTATTTCGGACTGGCCGACGACCTGCGTTCCTTCTTCCCCTCCGACGATGACATGCATGCCGAAAGCAGTGGGGCGGGCCTGGAGGGTGCGGCCGCCAGTGGTACTGATGACAGCATGAAAAAGGTTGACCAAGAGTTCGCCGATGCCCTGCCTGCCGATGTTGTGCTGAGCGCAGTCGGTGACCACCAGGCCAGCTTCCTGATCGACGGCCGCAGCTCAACCACATCGGTCAAGCTCGAAGGTGTCTACAACCTCTACAACGCCGCCGCAGCCCTGGCCCTGGTCCGGGCTGTGATGCAGGGGAGCGGGCGGCCGGCCGAGGACTTCAGCGACCAACGGCTCATGGATGCCCTCTCTACCGTCACCCCGGCCTTCGGTCGTGGCGAGGCCATTGACGTGAACGGTGTTCCGGTCGAACTGCTCCTGGTCAAGAACCCCATGGGTTTCAGGCTGTCCCTGGCATCCTTCCCGCCCGTCGGTCACCAGACCATGATCGCCATCTGTGACGAATACGCCGACGGACGGGACATGAGCTGGCTCTGGGACGTGGACTTCAGCTCCCTACGTCCAACCGGTGTGGCCATGGTCTCCGGCACCCGTGCCTGGGATATGGCCCTGCGCCTGGACTACGAGGAGGTCCCGGTCGCCAAGACCGACACCGACCTGGAGACGGCGGTGGAAGAGTTCGTGAAGGCCGACCCGGGAACGCCCAAGCGGATCTATTGCACCTATACTGCCATGCTCCGTGTCAGATCCAAGCTCTCGCACCTTACCCAGGTGGCGGATGCCGGTCTCGGCCACTGATGCGAGTGTTGGCAAGGATTGGGCTGGAGCCTGGAATGCCTGGAATACAGGCAGAGGTTTTGAGATTGGGGATACAGCAGTTGGATAAGCATCAGTGGGGGAGCAGACCTCGGCCTGAAACGAGATCCGAAACCATGGGTGCGGACCCGATGGAGACGTTACGAGAAGGCAGGTCGGAAGAGACGCTGAGCTTGGTCGTGCCAAGACTTGAACACGTGCGACTTGAGTGATTGGCTTGGATGGCTGAGGTGTGATCTCTTGACGCTCGCTGTCCACTTTCATTCGTGGCGGCGGACAAGGCTTTAGTAATGTGATGGATCAATGGCAATAGGGTTGGAGGTTGATATGAGTCAGCAGGACCAGTCAGGCAAGGCGACCGCCGACGAAGTGCGAGGAGGGGCCGGTCGGGCCATCGACATCCTTTTCCTCTATCCCAAGGATATGAACATCTACGGTGACTTCGGCAACCTACTGACCATTACCCGCAGGCTTTCCCTGTACGGATATGAGCCCCTTGTCCACTACTGCAACCAGGGCGACCCCTGGCCCGGGCAGGTTGACATGGTCCTGGGAGGTGGCGGCCAGGACGAGGGGCAGAAAAAAATAATCGACGACCTGCAGGACCGGGCGGAAGGACTGCGCTCCCTGGCCGACCAGGGTGTTCCCATGCTAGTAATCTGTGGCCTCTACCAGCTGTTCGGTCGCTATTTCCAGGCCACTGACGGCACCCGCATGGAGGGCATCGGCATCTTCGACGCCTACACCGTGGGGCAGGATGAACGCATGATCGGCAACCTGGTCGAGGAATCCGACCAGTTCGGCTCCATCATCGGCTACGAGAACCACTCTGGTCAGACCCACCTGGGTACCGGAACCCAGCCCTTGGGCCGAGTAGTCCACGAAGGCACCGGCAACAACGGCAAGGACCTGACCGAAGGTGCCCGTACCCAGAACGTTATCGGCTCCTACATGCACGGCTCCGTGCTCCCCAAGAATCCTGCCGTCGCCGACTTTCTCATCCGCACCGCCGCCGAACACCGCCACGGTTCCTTCTCCCCCCTCCAAACCGACGCCCAGCGCGCCGAGCTGGCCCATCTCGCCGAGCTGGCCCAGCAAGCCCGCAAGATCGCTGCCACCCGCCCGCGGTGAGTAGAGCATGCGGCAGCTTTCTTCCGGTGCTTTGGATGCGCTGAATTACATATCAGAGCACGTGTTGATGAAACCCATCAGTTGCCCTGCCGTGAACAAGAGCCTCAGTCTTCCAAACAGATTGATTCGTTAATGCTGGTTACCTGTCAGCCATTAGAATAATTCCGTGTTCTTGCCGGTTGGAATAGCGTCGATATCAGGCTGAAAGGCCTCACTGCAGGATGTTTGATGTTAGAGTGATGTGATGGGTAGTAGTTTCTGATCATCCGCAAGGTTGCGCATGTGTTGGGTATTGATTGAAGGGTGATTGAGAACTATCCACTCGGTATTGCATCCCGCTAGCGGGAACGGCAGAAAGGAACTGCAATGGGAGCAGACAAGGTCATCGTCGTCGATACGTCGATTTTCAAGGAGGACGCAGCAGCCAAGACCGCAGCCGCCAACAAGGTGGCCAAGGAAATGGGCATCAGCGAGGCTGAACTGGCACAGGTCGAGGGTTACAAGGCCGAGCTGACCAAGCACAACGCCTGGGACCTGCCCTTCATGGGCTATGTGAATGAGGATGGCTACGGGTACGCCTACGTTCCCGATCAGGCCATCGCGCCGCCCAATTGGGATGCCCATAAGGCCTTCAAGGACCTGCCAGACAATGTGCAGACCGCCTTCGCCATCCGCATGCTCTTCACCCACCGTGACGTTGACCGGTACGGCGCCAACATGTTCCTTCACTATGACCGTGGTATCACCGTGCGGTTCGAGGGCCCCGGCTCCAACAACTACTGATCTGCCAGCATCCGGGGTGTCCTCAACCTACAAGCCTTGAAGGCACCCGACGAGCGTGATTTTCGGCACGCGGACCTTTGCCTGGTCGTCAAGGTGTGGTATCCTCTTATACGTTGTATGCAGATCTTCCTGGTCAATTGAGGAAGTTCGGCAGACAGTGGAGGATTCGCCTAGTGGCCTATGGCGCACGCTTGGAAAGCGTGTTGGTGTAACAGCCTCGCGAGTTCGAATCTCGCATCCTCCGCGAATGGGACCCGGAACCGTTGGAAGCAGCGGTTTCGGGTTTTTCGTCTTGCTACGGTGGAGCAATGATGGCGAAGACCATATATGGCTCTATGCGGCACGGCCGAGACACGTCGGACGGCTGGACGCAAATCCGACGGAAGCCCACCCTTTCCGCTAGAGTCACCCTTATGGACAATGCAAATACGCCGAACCAGCCTACCGATGAGTATGGCTCCGCTCCTCGTGACGATCAAGGCAACTACGCCCAAGCCCCCCTCAATCAGTCCGCGCAAGACGTCTTCGGCTATGGGCAGACCTCACAGACTCAGTATGATGCCACCGCACCCTTGGGGGCTGATCCCTACAAGGGTCCGCAGGTTCCCACCGCAGGCCAGCCGGCCGCGCAGCCAGAGCCTGCCTACAACCAACCTGGTGCCCCGGATATGACCCAACAAGCTGGAAGCCCTTACCAGACCTATGGGCAGCAGCCCTACCAGCCCGGCGCCCCGATGCCTCAAACTGTGCCGGCATATCTGCTTCCACAACAGAATGACCACACCAACACCCTGGCCATCGTCTCGTTGGTCACCTCCTTCTTCATTGCCATCGTCGGTCTCATCACCGGCATCATCTCCCTTGTCCAAATCAAGAAGTCCAGGGAAAAGGGCAAGGGATTGGCCATCGCCGGTGTGGTCATCTCCATCGTCTCCATGGTCGTCTCGATGTTGCTTTTTCTGGCATTCATCGGCATCATTGGGGCGGCTGCCAATGATGAGGCGGATTCATACTCATACAGCCAGAACAGGGACAGCGGCAAATCAAGTGATGATGATGCCGATTCTGATACGGACATGGATGACACCGATTCCCACCAGTCAGACGGCAAGTTCACCGATATGCAGAGCTATCTGCAGGACCCAGACAACGCAGCCAGCATCAAGCAAGGTCTTGAGCAGTACCAGGATGATGACATCAAGGTAGACATTAAGGCCGAAGATAAGACAACCATGCTGCTTGACTTCACCGTGTTGTCTGATGACGTCAACGGCAGTGACGAGCTGACCGCCAGCATGGACGAGGCCTATAAGACCATTATGCCGCAGGCAGTAAAGACCTTGGAAGACGAAGGCATCGAGGGCGCCAAGATACATATCAACATGCATTCCACCGATGGGAAGTCTCTGTACGACAAGACCTTCTCTGCGCAGGACTAATCCCGTCTCACGCTTTGCGTGGGGAAGCAGTGGCCGGCTGCCAGCCATACCAGTGCTGGCAGCCGGTTTTCATATCATCAAATCGTGCTTGGCGCCAGCCTTTTTCAGCATTCAACTTCAGGGCTGAACAGGTGGGAAATGATTTATGCTTAGGCTCGGGAGACTGACGGATCGTGGGTATCGGAGAGGATCGCTTTCATCGTTCATGAGGCCAGCCGACCATCAGCACACCGCCTTTCGACGGCGAGCTTCATATTGGAGTAAAAGGAATTATCCATGACCGAAACCATAACCACTCGCGAAGGCCAGCCTTGGGCTGACAACAACCATAGCCAAACCGCCGGTAGCCGCGGCCCAATCCTGCTTCAGGACTATCAACTGCTGGAGAAGCTGGCCCACTTCAACCGCGAGCGGATCCCGGAGCGTGTGGTCCACGCCAAGGGTGCCGGAGCCAAGGGCAGCTTCACCCTGACCAAGGATATGAGCGCCTACACCAAGGCTGATGTCTTCAATGGTGAAGGCAAAACCACCCCGGTGCTTATCCGTTTCTCACAGGTGGCCGGCGAGTCTGGATACCCCGATACCCTCCGGGATGTGAGGGGTTTCGCCTTGCGTTTCTACACCCAACAAGGCAACTACGATGTGGTTGGCAACAACACCCCTGTCTTCTTCGTCAACGACCCGCTTAAGTTCCCTGATTTCATCCATTCCCAGAAGCGTGACCCTTCCACCCACCTGCGGACCAACGACATGCAATGGGACTTCTGGTCCCACTCGCCCGAATCGGTCCACCAGGTCACCTACCTGATGGGTGACCGTGGCAACCCGGCCTCCTATCGGACCATGAACGGCTATGGCAGCCACACCTTCAAGTGGGTCAACGCCAACGACGAGCAGTTCTGGGTCAAGTACCATTTCATCTCCGCCCAGGGCGTCAAGAACATGACCGATGAGCAGGCCGCGAAGACCGCCAGTGAGGACACCGACTTCCTCCTGCATGACCTCTATGACGCCATCGAGCAGGGTGACTTCCCCAGCTGGCAGGTCTGCGTGCAGCTCATCCCTTACGAGGAGGGTCTCAACTACAGGCATGACATCTTCGACGTCACCAAGGTGGTCTCCCACCATGACTACCCCCGTATTGAGATCGGCACGTTCACTCTCAATGAGAACCCGACCAACTACTTCGACGATGTTGAGGAGGCTGCCTTCTCGCCGGCCAACTTCGTGCCCGGCATCGAGCCCTCCCCCGACAAGCTCCTCCAGGGCCGTCTCTTCGGCTACAAGGATGCCGAGCGTTACCGGCTGGGAGTCAACTATGAGGACCTGCCCATCAACAAGCCGGTCAATCCCGTCCATAGCTATGAACGCGACGGCTTCATGGCCCAGGGTCAGGATGGTTCGGTGAATTACGAGCCCAACAGCAAGGGTGGCCCTGTCGAGGACCTGAGTGCCCGCAACCACGGTGACCGGGTTGAGGGTGTCACGGAGAACTCGCGCCCTTACGAGCAGGACCACTACTCGGCCGCCGGCAGCCTCTACCGGGTCATGTCGGAGGAGGAGCGCCAGCGTCTGATCAAGACAATCGCAACCAACCTCGGCTCCGTGTCCGACCAGGAGATCAAGGTCCTGGAGACCAAGCAGTTCTACCAGGCGGACCCTGAGTATGGCGAGCGTGTGGCACAGGCCCTGGGACTGACCATGGATCTCATTCGATAATTAACATTCGGCTGCAAAAGCTACATAATCTGGCCAGCCATTCCTGCCGCCTATATGCCCGCTCACAAGCGGCAAGCGGGAATGACTGGCCAGGTCATTGTTATCGGCGTCATCGCAGGCATGTCACAAACCAGCTGGCTCAGCGATGAGCTGAGCGGAAAATTGAACACAGCCAACAGCACAGACGAGTGTGGCCGTGAACGCTGCCCAGGCCAGAGATTGGTCCAGCCTGGGCAGCGTTCACGGCAGCTCACATGCGCAAGATGTTGGTCCGGGAATAGTAGACGGCACCCGGCCTCGGGTACTCGCCGGTAAGCTGCTCGATAGTCACCAGGCGATAGTCCTGACCCTGCTTTCGCAGACCATCAATAATATCTGGCAGTGCCTTGACGGTATGGGTGAAGGTGTCGTGCATGAGTATGATGTCGCCTGGACGAGCCTGACTCAATACCTTCTGCTTGACTGAGGAGACGCTGGCCCCCTTGGCCCAGTCATAGCCTTCAGCGTTATAGAGGGCGATTCCGGCTGCCAAATGATTGCCTATGTAGGCCCGGCTGGCCTCATCCACAACCCCATGGGGAGGCCGAACCAAGTTGACCGGCCGACCGGTCGCGGAGGCGATAACCGACGAGGTCTCATCCAGCTGCTGAGTCTCATGGTGCTGGGAGAGGATGTCAGGAAGATTCTCATGGCTCCAGGTATGGCTGCCCACTGGGTAACCGCGGTCGGCAGCGATTTTGAGCTTTGCGCCGGTCGTCGCATTAACCCGTTGCCCAATGGCGAAGAAGCTTGCGGTGACACCCTTGACCTTCAAGGTCTTGAGCACCTCATCGGCCATGGGGGAGGGGCCGTCATCGAAGGTGAGAGCCAGGCAATGCTGCCGGCCGCAATCAATGCCTGCCTTGCGATTCTGGGCCTGAATGACCCTGTCTGCCGAACGGTATAGACGTTGTCTGGCATCTTCCAGCTCATGCCGTGGAACCGCGGGCTGCTGGTCCAATAATCGTCTGACCTGCCTGACCCCATCTGATAGGTCATCTCGCACGCTGGCCTTATCTACTTGGCCTTGGGAATCCTTAATCAGGCTCGCCATGCCCGGCACCAGGGCTTCCAGGCTTTGACGGGATGCGGATGTCGCTTCGGCATCCCGATCAAGCACCACACGGTCCAAGGGGTCGAAGGCGGACTGGAGAGAGGCAATGCGCTGGCCGAAAGCCAGGGCCTTGTCCTTGGAGCTTGAGGCATTGGTCCGCAGATCCCAGATCAACTGTTTGGCTTGGCAGCTGGGAATGCTCCCACTCTGGTCCTGCGCAGCTTGGAAGGCTTCGACCTTCTTCAGGCTGTCTGCAGCCCGCTCGATCTCCTGGGGGCCGAGGTTCGCTCCCCCTGAACCCATCCGCTTGGCCTGATCAAGAAGCCCGGCGTTCCTGTTCACGAGGCTGGAAAGATGCTGCTTGTTGATCTGCAAGGAGTTGCCCCACTCCATGCAGTCGGCGATGGCCTGCCGATAGTACCGATAGACGGGCCTATAGGCTACGGCTCCTGCCAGAAGAACGAAGGAGGCCATGACCAGGAGGCTGACCAAGACCTTTCCACTATGACCCCTACGGTACTTCCGACGGCCTGACCGGTCACCGGAATCACCATGTGGAGCCCCCCGCTTACTATCACTCCTATAGGCAGTCGCGTCATCCATCGTGATTGTCTCGCATCCTTCTCCCTACCTTCGCCCTGCCATCATACAGACGTTCCGCCGGCCAATCAATCACAACCCAGGCCCATCGTGCCCGGCTGCCTGCCTCCCTCAGTGGGCGCAGGCGAAACGGTAGAGGGCCCAGTCCTTGGCGAAGGCGCCCTTGCTACTGAAATCCTCCACCTTGGTCAGTACGCCCTCGGACACATACTGGTCGATCTGGCTCTGGTTCTGGAAGGGGTAATACTGCTCCTTGAAGGTGAACATCTGAAGGCTGGGAGCCTGCGGGCCCATGCTGAGGAAGTATTCAGGTGTTGTTGGGCCGATTGGGCAGACGGTACCCAAGAGGGTCGGCTTATCGCCGGAACCGAAGGCCCGCTCGACTTGCCCAAAGATGGCTCCGTTCTTCTCGATCATGGGATTGTAAATGGGGTAGAGCATGCGGCCGCCGAACACGGTGGCGCCGTACATGGAACCATTGAGGGGGTCGGAGATGATGGTGGCGTCGGTGCCGGTCTGCTTGATGACTTCGGCCAGCACCTCCAACTTGGCCTGGGTCAGTTGCTCATAGGGATCGGAGTCGTCGAGGACGATATTGGTGTCAATGCGGTCTGAAAGCTCCTGGCGTTGGGGGTTGTCCAGCTGGCAACCCAGGGCCAGCAGGGCTACAAGGACCAGGGAGATCGCCGTAGTCAGTCGTTCAACTGCCAGCTTGCGCGGGCTGGTGGACTGCGCCACCGTTTCGGCGTCCACGATTGGCTCCGACCGGCCGGCGCCGGGACTGGCCGCCAGAGCCGACAGGGCGAAGACAATCAGAAGCAGGACCGCGAAGGGAATCATGGTCAGGGGCCGGGTCTCGGCACGGTACCAGGCGGCGGTGATGATGTTGGGGAACCAACCGGTCAGTGAGGTCGAACAGACATAGACCAGGGCCACCAGTGCCGCTGCCAGCAGTATGGAGATTGCATCCTTCCGGGCCCGCCTCAGACCGGTGAGTTGGGGGCGGATGGCCAGGCCCAGGCAGAGGAATATGGATACCAGGACCAGCGCCGCCATGCAGACCCCCAGGGGCCCGGTAATGTCGTCGTTGACAAAGCGACCCAAGGCCTCAGCTACGGTGCGGTTGGGGGTATAGGTGTGGAACCATTCGCCTGGGTTCAGATAGCGGTTGGACTTGTAGGTCGCCTTCATATAGAAGAAAAAGGCCACGGCACCCGCCAGGACCAGCGCCGCCAATCCGGCGATCCACTTCCAGGGCAGGCGCAGCAGGAGGAAGGGGGCCATGAGCAGCAGCCAGGTGAAGACGATGCGGGGATGGGCGAAGAGGCACAGGGCACCCAGCAGAGCGGTCATCAGAATCCAGAAGAGGGCTGGTCTTGTGCCGGTCTGACGGAAGTCCTCCACGGAGTCGAGCAGACGGAGGGAGGTATAGAGCCAGAAGGGCAGCAGACTGGTGGCCAGACCGAAGGCGACCAGGGGGCCGGAAGACAGCATGGAGTAAGGATGCGCGGCCGAGGATACGGCCAGGACCGGTACGATGATGGCCATGGCACAGGAGAACGGTCGCCATTGCCGGGCCGGAAAAGATGGGGCTGTCAGACTGTGGAGGTGGGTGGAATCCTGCTCCTCCGCATCCAAGCTTTGAGAGGCGAAGGAACCATGACCGTCCACCTGACGTGTCCAATATGTGGACAACAGCAGGATCCCTGCAGGCCAGAGCAGCCCGGATGTCGCCAGCCACACCAGATTGAAGGCTGTGTAGACGTTCATGCTGATGCCGAGAACGCCGGCAAGTTTGATCAATCCGGCGGCCATGATGTGGAACATGGGCGGGTAGTAGGCATCATTGGGCCACAGGTGGGTTGCGGCCCCCAGACCATCATCGAGAATCCTGCGGATGAAGTAGTAGTGGGCGGGGGCGTCGATCTGGTGAATGGGCAGGGTCCATACCTCGCTCCCCTTGGGGAACCAGGCCAGCACGCAGGCCAGGGCAAGCAGCACACCAACCACCGAGCAGAACGGGAGGGAGGCCTTTCGTAGCCAGGTCCAGGCTTGGGTCTGGCCGCTGCTGGTGCTGCTGAGCTGCCGTGTGTGGGTTTCCATGTCGTGCCTCATGCGACAAGAATATAACGGCGATTGCCGCAGCAAACAGTCAGTTCGCAATCAACCGCTCGATGTTCACAAGACCGCAAGCTTCGCGCTGTCAGGCACTATGCACAAGATCGGGCGCTGCACAGTCAGGGAAGCTCATCGGCGACGGACCGCTGGCACTCATCTGACTCCCAGCCAACTTCAAGAAAAACGACAGCATGGCACCAGACTTTAGCACCCATAATGTATGCGGTGGCGCGCGGCAACAGCTTCGGCCACGGCGGCCATAGCCGGTGAGATTGCGCAGGGACCCCTGTCAACGCTATGGCCGAGAATGGAATCCAGTCATAGACCTGGAAGCCAACTACTGTGGAGGCAATGAATGTTCGTTCTCAAGAATGCCTGGGCCGCCCTGATGCGACACAAGTGGCGCACGGTTCTGACCGTCATTGTCGCCCTGGCGGTCAGCTTCGGCAGCATCCTGGCCCTGTGCATCGAACAGGCCTACAACAAGGCAACGGTCAGTGACTACCAGGCGCAGACGCCCACTGTCGCCTTTCGTCTGACTGATCAGGCCCTGGCCAAGCGCAATGGGGCCGATAGCAGCTGGACCGACAATTACCTGACCACCGACCAGTACAGTACCTACCTGAGCTTCCTCAATCAGCAGGATCCCAACCAGAGTGCAGCGTCATCATTGCCCCAGGTCACCGCCTCAACGCTCGGCATCTCCATGCCCACCCGGCAGAGTGACAGCATCAAGGCCATCGCCGGCAAGGCCGACCAACCCGCCGATAAGACCGGCGGT
The DNA here is from genome assembly GCF_003315635.1 of Bifidobacterium aemilianum. Classification (GTDB taxonomy): domain Bacteria; phylum Actinomycetota; class Actinomycetes; order Actinomycetales; family Bifidobacteriaceae; genus Bifidobacterium; species Bifidobacterium aemilianum. The sequence goes on from NZ_PDCG01000003.1 coordinate 235,793, forward strand.
GAGCTGACCCTCCAGGGCTTCTATACGGCAGATGCTGCAGCGGCAAACGAGGCCGGAAAGTTCACACTGATCTCCGGCAAGGACCTGGACTACCAAGGTTCAGACACCAAGGGCGCCCTAGTCTCCCAGGAGCTGGCGGACAAGAACAAACTCAAGCTGGGCTCCAGCTTCAAGCTGGGTGACCCCGAGGACTCCAGCAAAACCTACGATTTCACGGTCAAGGGCATATACCGCTACAAGGATCCCGCAGGCAAGGGCCTAGGTGCCGATGCCGCACTCGCCAAGGACAACCGGCAGAACGCCATCTACGTCACCTGGCCCGCCTTCACCAGCAACATCAACCCTGAGCGGACCGACGCCAAAGGGTGGTCAAAGCCCAAGATCGACTTCCTGTTCACCCTTGCCTCCCCTGGAGACTTCGACAAGTTCGTCAAGGGAGTCAAGCAGGAAAAGCTGCCCGCCAAGTATCATGTGGTCTCTCCCTCCCTCGAGGCCTATGAGGCCTCCATCAGCCCCATCAAGTCACTCTTCGCCAAAAGTAAGCCGGCGGCCCTCGCCATGTGGGCACTGGGTGGGGCACTGCTGCTGGCTTTGGTGGCTGCCGGCGTGCTCAATAGGCGCGAGGAGATAGGCAACGCCCTGGTCATTGGCGTATCCAAAGGACGGTTGGGCTGGCAATTCATACTGGAGACCCTGCTACCGACCCTGCTGGGGCTGGCGCTCGGGACCCTTGCCGGAAGCTTTGGAGCCAAACCGCTGGGTACGGCGCTGGCCAGCGGCTATGCGACTGCGATGACCGGTGGCACCATCTGGAAGGTGCTGCTCTGGGGTCTGGCCGCAAGCCTGGTCCTGGCCCTGATAGCCATGCTGCCAGTGGCGTTCACACCCACCGGCAGCATCTTCGCCAATCGTGAGATTCAGGAGGACGCACGATGAGCCGAAAGAATTCCCAGCACCAGCAGCACAGGCAGGAAGGCGAGCACATGGACCGGAAGGATGAGGCTCAGGTACAGACCCGGGCGCAGGCCCTAGCCGGGGAAGAGCCGGCCAAGCAGCCCAGCGAGCAGGCAGACCAGCAGGGCAAGACCGAGCCTGAGGGTCAGAAGCACGATGGAGACAAGTTGGCGGGAACCGAGGTCAGCGAGCAGGATGGGACCGCCGCTGATGCTTTTGCCGACGTGCCCATTGAGGTAAACATCGTATTTGAGGACGATGATTCCGGGGACACGGCCCTTGAGGCTGCTGCTGCTGCCGATGCTGACCGTGCCGCAATTGCTTCCGACAATGAGAACCTGGAATCCGCAGAGGCCGGGAACCCGACCCAAGCTGCTGCTGATACTGGGCCTGAGTCGTGGCGAAGCGCCCATGATTCCTCCTCATCGGTTGCCGGCGAGCACATGAAGGAGCCCGCAGGCAGGCAACCGGACGAAGCCGGCCCATCTGCCGCTTCGCCAGCCTTGGCCGCAGGCAAGGCTGGCGACCAGGGCAAGCTGGGGACTGATAGGGACCAGTCGCCGGTAACGCTTGCTCGTCATATTGACACATCACTCGCCAGCGGCAATGAGGACGAAGTATTGCTCAAGTCCCACCCCGCCTTCTGCCTGGACCACGTGACGGTTCATGACCGCAAATCCGGTCGGGATGTGCTCGTGGACTTGTCTTGGGAGGGTTACCCTGGGCGCACCTATGCCATCACTGGGTTCGACGACGAGCAGCGCAAGGCTCTTATGGCTGTGATGGGTGGTTTTCTCAGGCCCTCCAGCGGGCAGGTCCTGGTCAGGAGCTCCAACCTGGCCGACCTGCTGCCCTCGCAGATCCGAGGCCACCGCATCGGCCTGGTCCCCCAGGAGTACGCCCTACGCCCCGACCTGGACGCCACCGGCAACCTGGTCTACGCCATGGACGCCTCTGGACGCACCTTCCTCAAACCCATGCCCGAGCTGGCCAGGGATCTGCTGGCAAAGGTCGGCTTCACCGCCGTCTCCTCGGGTGTGCCCGTCAGGGAGCTGACCGTGATGGAGCGCCGGCTGGTGGCCGTCGCACGAGCCATCTCCTGCGAGGCGGAGGTCCTGGTCATCGACCAGCCCACCGCCGGCCTGGACAGCGAGGAGTCCGGCAGGATCCTGGATCTCCTGGCCCGCCTGTCCCACCAGGGCGCCAGCAAGCGTTGCATCATCATGCTCACACCCCCACAAGCCGACAGCGACGGCCAGGACCGGTCCGCCAGCCGCGAGGCCATCACCGCCGCCGCCGATGAAACCCTGGAACTATAGGCCCCATCCGACCGGGCGGCAGACCGGTCTCATCTGTCTGCCGACTGCCCGTAACCGGAACTCGTGTGGCAATAGGCCGCGACTGGTGCGTGGACCGTCTTCCATACTCCTATCTGTTTGCTGATATTGGCTGTAAGGTCTCGAGGGCCCTGGGGCAAGCGGCTCAGCCTGGTCAGTATGCTTTTTCGCTGACATGAATCGGCACAGGGTTGTCAGGATTCTGCGTTGGTTTGCTGCAGGCTCTTCAGGCCCGTGCCGTGCTGCGTATACTACATAATGGATTTTCGTAACGGGTCGGAGGTCGGCTCGACGGTTCAACCAGTGAGAAGCTTGAAGGATGTTATGGCTTGGAAATTAGGTAAAACAGTGAGCAATGCCGTTTCGCTGGTAACATTGATCAGCTTGACAGTGGCCGGGCTTGGCGCTGTGCCCGCAAGTGCCACGGGTCTCAGCCATGACAGCCATGATGGGGTGGTGGAGGCCCGGGAGCCCTTCCTGAACGACCAGTCCAGGAGCACCCAGGTCACCATCGGTGATCAACCGGCTTCCGGCCCGGATCGGGCAATGCCGGACAACCCCTCACAACCCTTGCCGGACAAGGTCAGCGCGGCCATTCCCGATGATGCTGTCGTCCTGTCCAAGGATCTGGTTGCCTCCCCCGACAAGAAGGTCAGGAACATCGCCACCGGCGAGGTCGTCACGGACCCCAAGCTCGTGGGTTCTCCTGATAAGCCTGCCGATCCCTTGGCCAAAACCCAGGGTGGGTCCTTCATCCCGGTTCAGGCCGGCCAGGTCAAGCGGGCCGTGGAGGCGGCGGGTGGTCAGGTAGACGCCAGTGGTGGCAGCGACGGGCACCTGGCGGACCCGAGCGCGCACAGGGGTGGAAGCACCAGGTCATCCAGGGGCAGCGTGCGTCAGGCTTCCCTGCAGAACAACGACTACGGCGCCTATTGGGGTTCCTACAACGGGACCCAAGCCTTCTTCGAGGCCAGTGGCCAGCTCTTCGTCCAGCAGGCCAAGGGAGTGGTGGATGTATCGCAGTGGCAGGGCAACATTGATTGGCAGACCGCCATGCGCAGCGGGGTCGAGGGTGCCATCATCCGCATCGGGTACGGCTGGGACAACGGCTTGGACTACCAGGCTCAGCGCAACATCAATGAGTGCAAGCGTCTGGGAATCCCCTTTGGAGTCTACCTCTACTCCTACGCCTACGATGCGGGCACCGGAGCTGCTGAGGGAGCTGGGTTGGTGAACCTACTGCGGCGGGCCGGTGTCAATCCGGGCGATCTGTCCTATCCGGTCTACTACGATCTGGAGCGCTGGGAATGGGCCGGGCATGCGCCGCCGACCAGTCCCGCAGTCTATGACGGCATCGTGAATTCCTGGTGGGGCCAACTTCAGGCTGCAGGGTACAACAACCTGTCCATCTATTCCTACACGTCCTATCTCAATACCGCGCTGAACTCAGCCACCATCCGCTCCAGGACCCGTTGGGTGGCCAGTTACGGCGCCCGAACCGGCTTCGGCTTCTCACCCAACGACCGTGGTTGGCAATACGCTGATAATGGCCGGATAAACGGCATCAACGGGAACGTCGACCTCAATGCCTTCGGCAATCGCGATGCCGTTGCAGCCGACGGTGTGACCCTCTACCGGGTCTATAACCCCAACAGCGGTGAGCATTTCCTCACGCCCAATGAGTACGAGTACCGCCTCCTGGCCCAGGCGGGCTGGCGGGCCGAAGGTGTAGCTTGGGTCGCGCCTTTCGCGGGCGCTCCTGTCTACCGGCTGTACAGCCTCAACCAGGGATGGCACCTGTTCACCGTCAACAGCAACGAATACAACATGCTGACCCGATACCGGTGGAGGCAGGAGGGGATCAGCTGGCAATCCGGTGGGCCGGTGCTCATCTACCGCATGTACAACCCCAACTCCGGGCAGCACTTGTTCACTGTCAATTCATACGAAAAAGATTATCTCAGTCGCATGGGCTGGCGCTACGAGGGCGTCGCCTGGAGCGCGATGAGAGCCTGATCGGGATTCCGCGCACCATCATGGCTTTCATGCCTGCGAACGGCCCTTCTTCCCAAAGGGCCTGAGTGTGGAATGACTCCCAAGTTGGCGGCATGGGACTGTGTGCCAAGAGGAGGCCAGGGAAGGCTGATGACAAAAGGAGCGCCTAGCATGTCCAGGAAAGGGATACCCGGCCTCAAACCGGAGTGGGTGTTCCTGATTCTGGCATTGATGTTGGCGATTGCCGCCGCGGCCATGGTCCCTATGGGGGCCGGGCTTGATGAACCGGCCCATATGGCCCGGATCGAGCAGTTGGCCGATGGGAAGATCCTGCCCCAGCCCATAGATAGGGATTCAGTGGACAGGGCTTTTACCGAGGTCTACCGGGGGACTGATCAGCTGTATGGAGGCTTCCAGGATCGTGCCATGGTGCAGATGACTTCCAGCAATATGGTGAGTTACCAGACCACCCGGGAGCCCTACACCTTCCCTACCTGGACGTCCGACAAGCTGGTGACCTGGGGAAGATACGGCGAGGGTCGTGTGGGATTCGTCTTTTCCAATACGTCGATTAACAGCCCCCTGGCATACCTGCCGCAAGTGCTCGTATTCAAGCTGGTCCGATCCCTGGTCAGCAATGTCTGGTGGATCATGTTCGCCATGAGGCTGACCGGACTGCTTGTCTATGTGCTTACAGGGTTTCTTTGCATACGGTATTGCCCGACAGGCAAGTGGATCCTGGCTACAGTGGCGCTCCTGCCCAATGCCGTGGTCTCGAATTCCATGGTCACCGCCGATGTCATGAGCACGGTCTGCTGCTTCGCTTTTCTCACGGTGCTCCTGACCATATGGCTGAGCCCTGGGGCCGTATCGCGCGCAAGCTGGTTGTTGTTGGCTGTATCCACCCTCTGCCTGGGATTGGTCAAGGTCACCTATCTGCCTTTGACGCTCTTGATCCTACTGCTTCCCGCCGTGAGGCCGGAGCTACGGCGAAAGCGGCAACTGCTTGGTCTGGCCTCCCTGTTCGCGCTCGCTGTGCTGTTGTTCCTCCTGTGGTATGCCCAGATTCATGCCATCAATACCGGAGCCATGTTCTCTCCCGATGCCAGGCCCAAGGACCAGGTGCTGTTCATTCTGACGCATCCGCTGTTTTTCGCGCGCAGGCTGGTTGGCATGGTGGTGGCATCGGACCTCTTCCAGATCTCTGATTTCGGGGTCCTATCCATGCGGGGCCCCTTGCATAACTCCGGCTGGATTCTTATCGTGCTCTTCATACTGGCTGTTGGGCAGCACGACCCCCGGGAAGTGCGGCTGGAAGCGGGCAGGCGCGGCAGCTACCTGTTCCCAGTGGCATTCGCCATTGAGTTCATGATGATTGTGGTGTTGATCGGTACAGCCGTTTACGTGCAGTTCGACCCCTATGCCCAAGGCGTGATAACCGGTGTGCAAAACAGGTATTTCATTCCCATCCTTCCCCTCCTGCTCATGGGCATCAAGCTGCTGGGTGGAGAGGACCTACCCGCCGGATTGGCGAATGCGGGAACCGGGGAGGCGCCAGCCGTAGCAAGTCGCAGACAGGACCTGCGTACCGCCCTGATGACCATCACCCTGGTCGTCTCCCTGATCTTCACTCTGGCGAATGGGTCGGAAGTCATCTTCGGCTCCCATATCCTCGGATGGTGAGGGCGCCGGCCTATGGCGCCGTTGGCTGGAGGCAAGTTGCCCGCTTGTCTGGAGGCAGTGTGTGGTCACCCCCATGGGCGGGCCAAAATCATCTCGGTGAAGTAGTATGGGCTGCATGGCAGAACAATTCACACCCAAGAACATCATCGTCACCGGTGGCTGTGGTTTCATCGGCTCGAACTTTGTCCATTACGTGGTCGACAACCACCCCGAGGTCCATGTCACCGTCCTCGACGCCCTGACCTATGCGGGCAACATCGAGAACATCAAGGGACTGCCCGAGGACCGCGTCGAATTCGTGCATGGCGACATCTGCGATGCCCAGCTCCTGGATCGGATTGTTCCGGGCCACGACGCCATCGTCCACTATGCGGCCGAATCCCATAACGACAACTCCATCGAGAACCCCGAGCCCTTCGTCAAGACCAACGTGGAAGGCACCTTCCGCCTGTTGGAGGCGGCCCGCAAGTACGACCTGCGCTACCACCACGTGAGCACCGATGAGGTCTACGGGGACCTGGCCCTGGACGATCCGGCCAAGTTCACCGAGGAGACCCCCTACCATCCCTCCTCGCCCTATTCCTCGACCAAGGCCGCCTCCGACCTCCTGGTCCGTGCCTGGTTCAGGACCTTCGGGGTGCGGATGACCATCTCCAACTGCTCCAACAACTATGGCCCCTACCAGCATGTGGAGAAGTTCATTCCCCGGCAGATCACCAACATCCTCGAGGGCATAAGGCCCAAGCTTTACGGGGACGGCCTCAACGTGCGTGACTGGATCTACACCGAGGACCATTCCTCGGCGGTCTGGACCATTCTGACCAAGGGTCGCCTGGGTGAGACCTATTTGATCGGCGCCAACGGCGAGCGCGACAACATCACCGTTCTGCACGACATCCTGCGGGTCATGGGCCAGGATGAGGACGCCTTCGACCACGTTAAGGACCGTCCGGGCCATGACCGTCGCTACGCCATCGACTCGACCAAGCTGCAGACCGAGCTGGGCTGGAGGCCCAAGCACACCGATTTCGAGTCGGGCCTGCGCCAGACCATCGACTGGTACCAGGACCACCGGGACTGGTGGGAGCCGGCCAAGGCCGCCACTGAAGCCAAGTACCAGCGTCAGGGGCAGTGATCTGAAGGCGGGGAGGGCGTTCGTGCCGACAGTCCAGGCGACTGGGGCCGTGTCCCTCCCCTTGGTGTCTTGGAGACCAGTGGGTCTTGGAGACTAGGCGCGCAATGGGATGAGGTTTTCGTTTCGGTGCGTGCATAAGAGAAGGTAATGAACATGTCTGTTGAATTCGAGAAGGAACTACAGGTCGAGGAGACCAATATCCCCGGCCTCCTGGTCTTCCAGCTGCCGGTCCACGGCGATAATCGCGGCTGGTTCAAGGAGAACTGGCAGCGGGCCAAGATGACGGCCCTGGGCCTGCCGGATTTCGGCCCGGTCCAGAACAACATCTCCTTCAATGCCAGCAAGGGCGTGACCCGAGGCATCCACGCGGAGCCCTGGGACAAGTACATCTCCATCGCCTCAGGTGAGATATTCGGAGCCTGGGTGGACCTGCGGCCCGGCGAGAGCTTCGGCCAGGTCTACACGACCAGGCTGGATCCCTCCAAGGCCATCTATGTGCCCCGCGGCGTGGGCAACAGCTTCCAGGCCCTGGCCGACGGGACGGTCTACACCTACCTGGTCAACGCCCACTGGTCCCTGGAGCAGAAGAAGACCTACACCTTCGTGAACCTGGCCGACCCCGAACTCAATATCGAATGGCCCATCGCCCTGGAGCAGAGCGAGCGTTCCGAGGCGGACCTGCACCACCCCATGCTCAAGGACGCCAAGCCCATGGCCCCCCGGCGCACCCTGGTGACCGGCTCCCGTGGCCAGCTGGGCCGGGCCATCAGGGCCTATGTAGAGGACCATGGTCTGGAGGGCTTCGAGTTCAGCGACATCGACAGCTTCGACTTCTCCGACCCCAAGGCCTATGAGTCCTACGACTGGAGCCTCTATGGGACCATCATCAACGCCGGAGCCTTCACCGCCGTCGACAAGGCCGAGACCACGGAGGGCAGGCAAGCGGCCTGGAAGGCCAACGCCCAGGGGCCGGCCCTCCTGGCCAAGGTGGCTGCCGAACACCATCTGACCCTGGTCCATATTTCCAGCGACTACGTCTTCGACGGCAGCCTGCCCGAGCACAGTGAGGAGGAACCCTTCGCACCCCTGGGTGTCTATGGGCAATCCAAGGCGGCTGGAGACATCGCCGTGGCCAACGCCCCCCGCCACTATATCCTGCGTTCCAGCTGGGTCATCGGCCAGGGCAACAACTTCGTCAAGACCATGATGGGCCTGTCCGACCGTGTGGCCGACCCAGCCGACAAGCTCGAAGAGGTGACTGTGGTGGACGACCAGTACGGTCGGCTCACCTTCACCGAGGATATGGCCGGGGCCATTTTCCACCTGCTTGATGGCCAGGCACCCTACGGCACCTACAACCTGACCGGTTCCGGGGCTGTCAGGTCCTGGGCGGACATCGCCGCAGCCGTCTTCGAGCAGACCAATGGCAATGGCGACAAGGTCAAGCCGGTCTCCACCCAGGATTACTACCAGTCGGCCGCAGGCCCCATCTCACCCAGGCCCACCAACAGCGCCCTGTCCCTGGGCAAGATCGAGGAGACCGGCTACCGGCCCGCCGATTGGGAGCAGAGCATGAAGACCTATGTCGACACACTCCTGGCCCAGCGGGGCTGAGTGGCCCAGGGGCGGCGGGCATTTGCGATGAAACCGCAGAGAAACTGCCAGCCCGCCCTCCTGGCCCAGGCATGTCCCATAAGCTGATAGGGCCTTACACCCAATCGGGTGTAGGCCCGTGCCTTGGCTGTGAGCAGTCAGGGTTCGGGCATGGTGCATGGGCACTGTGCGCAGACTTTGTGTGAACGTTGGTATAGAGAAGAAGAGAAGACAGAAAGATAGGTGGCTCATAGTATGAAGGGCATCATTCTTGCAGGTGGTTCGGGGACCAGGCTCTACCCACTGACCACTGTCACGTCCAAGCAGCTGCTGCCGGTCTACGACAAGCCGATGATCTTCTACCCACTCAGCGTGCTGATGATGGCGGGCATCCGTGACATCCTCATCATCTCCACCCCCAACGACCTGCCCAACTTCCAGCGCCTGCTGGGGGACGGCTCCAGGTACGGGCTGCGGCTCTCCTACAAGGTCCAGCCCAGCCCCGATGGCCTGGCCCAGGCCTTCATCCTGGGTGAGGACTTCATCGACGGCGAGCCCTGCGCCCTGGTGCTGGGCGACAACATCTTCTTCGGCAATGGCCTGGGGCACACCCTGCGCAATGCCGCCGGCGTGCAGACCGGCGCCACCGTCTTCGGCTATTACGTCGATGACCCCGAGCGTTATGGGGTCGTTGAATTCGACAAGGACAAGAAGGCCGTCTCCATCGAGGAGAAGCCCGAGCACCCTGCCAGCAACTATGCCGTGACCGGTCTGTATTTCTACGATGCCAGGGTCACCGAGTTCGCCAAGCAAGTCAAGCCCTCGGCGCGTGGGGAGTTGGAGATCACCGACCTCAACAGGATGTACCTGGAGGATGGCAGCCTCAACGTCCAGACCCTGGGCCGTGGCTATGCCTGGCTGGATACCGGCACCATGGATTCCCTCTTTGAGGCCGGTGAGTTCGTCCGCACGGTGCAAAAGGCCCAGGGCCTGCCCATCGCCGTGGCGGAGGAGATCGCCTTCGAGAACGGCTGGATCAGCCGGGACCAGCTCCTGGAGGCGGCCAGCAAGTATGGCAAGTCCCCCTACGGCAAGCACCTGCGGGATGTGGCCGACAACAAGATCATGCTCAAGACCTACGCATCGGGCAATTAACCTTTCGCTGAGGGTCCTGATAGTATGTGTGGGTTATTCTCTACAGTAGGAGTCGTCCTTGGAAATCACAGAGATCTTTACTAAAAAGAATCGTCTGTTATTAAGCGCCATGGTCAGCACTGATTTCAAACTGCGCTACCAGCAATCGGTTCTGGGGCATCTATGGTCGGTCCTCAAGCCCCTGCTTCTCTTCTCGGTCATGTATGTGGTGTTCATCCGCTTCCTGCGCTTCGGAGCCGATGTCCCTCATTTCGCCGTGTCCCTGCTCTTGGGAACCATTCTGTGGAATTTCTTCAATGAGACCACCACTGGCGGCATGATGTCGATCGTTGGCCATGGAGACTTGCTGCGCAAGATCCACTTCTCCAAGTATGTGGTCGTCGTCGCCTCCTCCATGAGCGCCCTGATCAACTTCGGCTTCAACTTCGTCGTGGTCATCATCTTCGCTTTGGTCAATGGTGTCAGGCCCTCCTGGTCCAACCTGCTCATCATCCCCATCGTCATCGAACTGTACATTCTGGGTCTTGGCATCGCCTTTTTCCTGGCCGCCATCTATGTCAACCTGCGTGACCTCAATCCTATTTGGGAGGTGGTGATGCAGGCCGGTTTCTACGCCACCCCCATCATCTACCCCATCAGCATGATCTCCAGCCGAGCCGGTTCATACGGGCCGTTGATGGCCAAGCTCGATCTGATGCTCAACCCCATGGCCCAGATCATCCAGGACGCCAGGCATGTGTTGATCTCCCCGGCGAACCCAACCCTGTGGCAGTGGGAAAGCAACTTTTTCCTCGCCTGCTGGCCGGTGCTGTTCACCCTGATCATTTTCGTCGGCGGTATCTCATACTTCACCGCCAAGTCACAGTATTTCGCGGAGCTGATATAAGTGATGAAGAATATCGCAGCCAAGCAGGCACTGCCCAACCATGTGGCCCTGCGCGTCAGCCATGTCTCCAAGGACTTCCAACTGCCCACCGAGCGGGTCAGCAGCCTCAAGGGCGCCCTCTTCAATATCGTGCGGCATAAGAAGTCGGGATTCACCACTCAGCATGTGCTCAAGGACGTGAGTTTTGAGATTGAGAAGGGTGACTTCTTCGGCATCGTCGGCAAGAACGGTTCAGGCAAATCGACCCTGCTGAAGATCATCTCCCAGATATATACGCCCAATAAGGGAAGTGTTCAGGTCAACGGTAAGCTGGTTCCCTTCATCGAGCTCGGCGTTGGCTTCAACCCGGAACTGACCGGGCGGGAGAATGTATACCTGAACGGAGCCATGCTGGGCTTCACCAAAACCGAGATCGACGACATGTACGACGATATCGTCGACTTTGCCGAACTCGGCGACTTCATGGAGCAGAAGCTCAAGAACTACTCCTCCGGTATGCAGGTTCGACTGGCCTTCTCCGTGGCCATCAAGTCCCAGGGCGACATCCTGGTCTTGGATGAGGTGCTGGCCGTGGGTGATGAGGCCTTCCAAAAGAAGTGCCAGGATTACTTCTTCCAGGCCAAACGCGAGAAGAAGACCATCATCCTGGTCACGCACTCCATGGCGGATGTGCGGCGCTTCTGCAACAAGGCCATGCTCATCCAGGATGGCATCGTCAAGAAGTTCGGTTCCCCCAACGAGGTCGCCGATGCATACTCCAGCTCCTTCCTCGAGCAGGAGGGCAAGCAGCTGGAGAAGGAGAACGAGGCCATCCGCCTGGAAGTGGGCGATGGGGTCAGGATGACCGACGTGGTGACCACGGCGGACGGTGAGAAAAACCATCAGTTGGACATCAACCAGGACTTCTCGCTGGTCTTCTCCTTCAAGTGCGACCGGGACATTGAGGACGCCGTGCTCTCCTTCAGCCTCATCGACAGTCAGGGCAGGCTCAGTCTGTCAATGGCCAGTTCCCTGGACGGCAAGGATAGGGTCTTCACCACCGGTGAGCATCGGATGACCTTCGACATCGAGAATATCTTCGCCTCCAGCGACTATAGGGTTGACGTGGCCATTGCGTCGGGGGAGACGACGCTCTTCCGGCAGATTGGCATCTACCAGTTCCAGATCAAGAACGCCCTGAGGTTCAATGAGAGCATGACCCATCCTAGGGTCTCCATGACGTTGCAGTAAAAGGGAAAGGCGCTGGTCGGCGGGTTCATGGCCGGGTCGGCGCCTGAGAGCATTTGGGTTGTTGTGAGTCGCGCGAGTGAGGTTGGACAGTGAATTTCTTCAATACCGAGGACTGTCATATCGAAATCGACAGTGCCGTGGAAGGGCTGGAGGCCGCTGATAAGGCAGGAACCATCTCCGGCTGGGCTGTTGACCTTTCCGGCAGGCAGGCCCTGGATTTTGCCGTTGAAGCCGCAGGCCCAACGACCCCACCGGCATCGCAGGCAGCCCAGCGGCCCCAGGCCAGTGGGCTGCTGGTCACCAGAGTGCTGAGGACCGACCTCATCGCCATGTTCGACCTGGACAAGCGGGCCAAGGCTGGCTTTGTCATCGAACTTCCAGCCGGGGTAGAGGCCTTGACCTTCACCATCAACCTGCAGGGCAGGCACGTCACCAAGACCGTCACGGTCGAGGAGATCGCGGGAAGCCTGAAGAAGGAGGCCAGAACCAAGAGGTTCAAGCGCATCTCCAGAACAATCCTAAGGGCTTGGACTCCCGAGGGTTTCGCAGTGCTCACCTCGGTGCTGAAACGTCGCCGGACTCCGGAACAGGATAGCTACCAGGACTGGATACGGCAGCACGAGGTGATGAGCCAGGCTGTGGCTGAGGGGCAGATGCGGGCCTTTGACCGCAATCCGCTCATCTCCATCGTCGTGCCGGTCTACAACGTGGAAGAGGAATGGCTGCGCAAGTGCGTGGACTCCATGCAGCGGCAGTGGTATACCAACTGGGAGCTATGCCTGGCCGATGACCATTCCCCCTCCGGCCACGTGAGGCCCCTGCTGGAGGAATTGGCTGCCAGCGATGAGCGTATCAAGCTCGCCTTTCGGCAGGAGAACGGCGGCATCTCGGCTGCAACCAACTCAGCCCTGGACCTGGCCACCGGCGAGTACATCGGTTTTATGGACAATGATGATGAGCTGGCCCCCCAGGCCCTGTTCTTTGTCGTCCAGGCCCTGAACCAGGACCCGACCATCGACTTCATCTATACCGATGAGGACAAGATGACCGAGGACGGAACCCGCTTCGATCCCTTCTTCAAGCCCGGCTTCTCTCCCGACCTGCTGCTGTCCCACAACTACATCACGCACTTCGTGGTGGTCTCCAAGGGCCTTCTTGACCATGTGGGCCCCCTGCGTTCCGAGTTCGACGGCAGCCAGGACTATGACTTCGTGCTCAGGGCCACCGAATCGGCCCAGCGCATCCATCATATCGGCAGGATCCTCTACCACTGGCGCACCCTGGCATCCTCCGTGGCGGGGGACCCCTATAGCAAGATGTACGCCTACGAGGCCGGTGGCAAGGTCCTGGAAGAGGCCCTGAAACGCCGCGGACTGACCGGTTCGGTCCGTATGCTCGACAACCTGGGCACATACAGGATTGATTATGAGGGCGAAGCCCCCAGTGTGGCCGTTCTGGCATCCTCCTACGGTAAGGCCGCCCTGCGTGCCTTGAAGGAGAACACCAAGTACTCCAAGGTCACCATCGTGCCGGTTGGGGATGCCAAACCCAACCAGCTGGCCCAGGAGCGCAGCGAGGACCTTCTGGTCTTTCTTGACGGCCTGGTGCCGCGCGATCCCCTGTGGCTCCAGGAGATGGTCAATGCCAGCCGTGGAGAGGGAATCGGTCTCGTGGGTGGCAAGATCATGGATTCCCGCCAGCGTGTCCTCAACGTGGGTATGACCCTGCGTGCCCTCAAGGGAAGGCAACCCTTCGAGATGCGCGGTCAGCTGGATCACGGCATAGGCTATTATTTCCGGGACTTGCTGCCCCACGATATGTTCGCCGTGACGGAGGACTGCATGTTGGTCGGTAGGGAGGACTTCGTGTCCTTGGGGGGCTTCAACGAGGAGTTGGCCCCCGGCATACAGGGCATTGACTTCTCCCAGAGAATGTACCGGCAGGCTGGCCTGCGCGCCCTGTGGGAACCCTACTCGGTCTTTGTCGACAGCAAACCTAAGCACATGGGCATACTCAGGCCCCTGATTTTCCAGTACCTCCGGCAGCACAAGGGGCTTGAGGACCCCTTCGGCACGGTCTGCTTCCCGCCTGATATGGACGAGGAGGTCTGCATCGAGAGTTCCATCGACAGCATCGAGGTGGCTCCCGATGGGCTCAGTATCCTGGTCTCCGGCTGGGCTGTGGACCAGATGGCCGGGGAGCAGGTCACCCTCGGCATGGAGGAGGTGCCCTGGGCCACACTGCGGCAGGTTAAGCAACTGTCACGGCCTGACGTGAACAGCCTCTACCCTGTTCCCGCAGATGCCAAGCTTGGGTTCGAGGCCAAGGTAGCTGTTGTGGGCGATCAGGCCGATCTCCATCAGGTCAAGCCGGTGCTGACGGTATCCACGTCGCAGGACCGGGAGGAGCTGGTCTTCCCCGAGCGGCAGTCGCGCTTCAAGACGGTACTGGGATCGCTCTTGCGCAAGTTGGCGCTGCTGCGCCATCCGCGCACCATGGTCAAGCGGTTGATCGACAAGTATGTCTCCCCCCACCTGCAGAAGTATGACTACAAGAAGCTGATTCGTTCCCAGGAGCGTTACCAGCCCAATGTCGTGGAGGAGGAGATCAAGGCATTCAGCCATCGTCCGCTCATCTCCTTGCTGGTCCCCGTGTACAACGTGGACGCCACCTGGCTTAAGGCCTGTGTCGACTCCATCAGGAACCAGTACTACGACAACTGGCAGCTCTGCCTGGCCGATGACTGCTCCACGCAACCCCATGTCAAGCCACTGCTGGAGGAGATGGCGGCCAGTGACTGCCGCATCAAGGTCGTCTTCCGCCAGGAGAACGGGCACATCTCCCGTGCCACGAATTCCGCCCTGGAGATTGCCGAGGGGGAATTCGTCGGGCTCTTGGACAACGATGATGAGTTGGCCCCCCAGGCCCTCTATGAGATGGTCAAGTGCCTGAACCAGCATCCTGAGACCGACATGATCTATAGTGATGAGGATAAGATTGATGAGAAGGGGCATCGCTTCGACCCCCATTTCAAGCCCGACTATGCTCCTGACCTGCTCTTGAGCACCAACTACATCAGCCACTTCGGCCTCTACCGGACCTCCATAGTCCGGCAGATCGGCGGCTTCCGTCCAGGTTTTGAAGGATCCCAGGATTACGATCTGGTCCTGCGTTTCACTGAGCGGACCCAGCCCTCACGGATCCGTCATATCGCCAAGGTGCTCTACCACTGGCGGACACTGCCGACCTCCACGGCCTCATCCGGAGGCGCCAAGAGCTATGCTTCCGACGCCGGGCTCAAAGCGCTCCAATCTGCCATGGACAGGCGGGGCATCAAGGCCGAGGTCCTTGCTGAGGGTCCTGCCGGAATCTACGATGTTCACTATCAGATCGACGATCCCGCTCTGGTCTCGGTGATCATACCGACCAAGAACGGTTACGACAACATCAAACGGTGCGTGGATTCGCTTATCGAGCGGACCGATTACCCCAACTATGAGATCATCGTGGCGGATAACGGCAGCACCAACCCCCACATGTGGGACCTGTACCGGCAATACCAGGAGGAGTTGGGCGAGCGGTTCAGGGCGGAGAAGATCGACATGCCCTTCAACTTCTCGACGATCAACAACCGCGCAGCACAGCATGCCAAGGGCAAGTACCTGCTCTTCCTCAACGACGATACGGAGGTCATCAGTGATTGCTGGATGACCCGCATGGTCTCTTTCGCCCAGTTGAAGCGGGTTGGAGTGGTAGGCGCCAAGCTCTACTATCTCATCGAGACCATTCAGCATGCGGGCATCGTCTTGGGGCTCGGAGGCCCTGCCGGTCATATTCTGGTTGGATCTCCCCGGACCTACCTGGGCTATTTCGGCCGATTGGTGGAGAACGTCAACTATTCGGCGGTGACCGCGGCTTGCTGCATGGTCAAGGCCGAGGACTTCGCCGCCGTCGGAGGGTTTGACGAGGATCTGGCTGTGGCCTATAACGATGTTGACCTGTGCCTGCGTATCAGTCAGAGGCTTGGGCGTGACATCGTCTGGGCCCACGAAGTGGAGCTCTACCACTATGAGTCGGTGACCAGGGGCTACGACGTCAAGAGCAAGGCCAAGATGGAGCGGCTGAAGGCTGAGGGCAAGAAGTTCATGGCGCGCTATGCCGACATCATCGACGATGATCCCTATTACAATCCCAACCTTTCCAGGACGTCCGGAAACTTCTGGGTCCGTAAGGTCTGAGTTGTGCAGGTTGGGGGTCCGGCTTTCCCAAGGTCGGGCCCTCGGTCATAATGCCGGCCGCCAGCTGGCCGCCAACGGCCAACGGCGATCCTAGTGAGCCGCTGGAAGCTGGGCCTTCCCTGCCGCCGGCTAGCTCATGTTCTTGATCTTCCTGTCATATACGCGTTTCTCCGCGGAGCGCACGCATCGGTGCAGCAGGCAGTTGGCCCGCCGCACAGGGCCTAGGGAGGCCAACAGTTCATGGGCTTGCCTGCGGTCCCTGCCGTAGGCTTGGGCCAAGCCCTGATCCTGCGCCGCCAGTTGGGCTTGGGCATCCAAAGCGCTGGCCATGGTGTAATAGCTGCGCATGGGGGTGATCCCATGGACATGGGCCAGGCGGAAGTTGGCGGCCCCTGCGGCGAAGTTGTCGTGGTGGAAGCCAAAGCCACGTTCGGCGTGGGTGACCGACCCGGGGGATTGCAGCCAGTTGTAGAGATTGACGTCAAGGTCGGCCACTTTTTTCATACGTTCGTAGAGCCTGCCGGCGACCATCACATCCTGGGCGTACATGCCCTCGGGGAAACGCACGCCCTGCCAGACTCCCGCCCTGTAGAGCCGGCACCAGTTGGCCTCGTTGAAATAGCGGGCTTCGGTCTTGCGGCCAAGGAAGTCGCCAAGGAGTCTGAACGATTTACAGAAGACGGATTGATAGGCCCGCAGCGGGTTCTCAAAGACGGTGATACTGCTGGGGTCAGGGGCCCCAGTGGCCGCTTCCTGTGTCACTTGTGTCAGTTGTGACAGGCCGAACTGCCGCCAGCGGGCCTTGCTCATGTCCGCGCCGGTGGTCTGCAAGGCGACAGCCAGAAGCTCTATATTCCTGCGGTCAAGGATGTCGTCGTTGTCGGCGAAGGCTATGTACTGGCCCCGGGCTGCATCCAATCCGGCATTCTGGGCCATGCCGATGCCTCCGTTGCTTTGATGGATCACCTCGATGCGGGGGTCCTCGGCAGCATACTGGTCGCAGATCTGGGCGGAGGAGTCCTTGGAACCGTCATCGACCAAGAGGACCTGAAGATTCCCATAGGACTGGCCCAGAATCGAATCCAGGCAGAAGGGGAGGTAGTCCTCGGCGTTGTAGATGGGAACGATGATGGAGACCAGGGGCTGTCCCTGTGGAGAGGCTGTAGTCATAGCCCCAGTCTAGGGAATAATACCCGTTCGGCAAAGCGGGGCCCCTGCGGCCAGCGGGATTTGCGCCAGCACAAATCTCACTGCGGGCCGGTAGGAACCCCGCACCCGCTGTGGCCGGTACAAGGGGTCAGGGAGCCGGGGCTGGTCTGTGTTCGATGCCCGGTTCGCACAGGGGACGCGGGTCCACCTGGGAGCATGGCCGCCAGGCACGTAGGTTCGCCTGCTGGTCCCAGAGGGCTTGTGCGACAAGATTTCCATTATCTCTACCTATATCCGCCGGATGGACACAAACTTATACCTACAATCAAAGGGATAGTGACTAAGCGCTTGTCGGACTGCCGAACTGACGGGAACATCAACCTAGCCAACGATTAGGCAAACAGTGAGGTGGAACATGAGTGTAGAGAATAGGGGGGCGACTGCCTTGGATAACCAGGAGGGACATATGGCGATGCATGAGGCTGGTCCCGCAGGGGAACTGCGGCACGAAGGTGACCTACCCCACTCCGGATATGGCCAGACCTGGGCCAAGACGATCCTGATGGGTGAGCACTCCGTGGTCTACGGACACCCGGCCCTGGCCCTACCCCTGCGCGACCTGAAGATGCAGGCCTGGGTCACGCCAGTATCGCAGGGGAGCGAGCCCATGCTCAAGGCCCTGGATTATGAGGGGCCGCTGGAAGCGTCGGGGGACCGCTTCGCCGGTCTGCGCCGTGCCCTTGAGGTGACCTT
Organism: Bifidobacterium aemilianum; assembly: GCF_003315635.1. Lineage (GTDB taxonomy): Bacteria > Actinomycetota > Actinomycetes > Actinomycetales > Bifidobacteriaceae > Bifidobacterium > Bifidobacterium aemilianum. The sequence continues at coordinate 253,901 of NZ_PDCG01000003.1, forward strand.
GGATTTCGTGGAGCAGAAGGGCTACGGCCCCAGGGCTGAGCATGGCTTCTCCATCCGCACCGTCTCCGACTTTCCCGCCGGCCGGGGCCTGGGGTCCTCCGCCGCTGCCGCTGGGGCGGTGATCCATGCCATCCTGGATGCCTACGATGCCATGGTGCGTGTCAGTCGTGAACAGCTGCTGAGCCTGACCAACCAGGCGGAAATCGTTACGCACGGCCATCCTTCGGGTTTGGATGCGGCCACCACTTCGGGCCAGGATCCGGTCCTGTTCGACCATGGGAACATGGAGGAGATCAGCCTGCATGGGTCCGGCTACCTGGTCATCGCAGACACCGGCGTGGCCGGGAGCACCAAAGAGGCCGTCGAGGGGGTGCGTAGCTCCTACGAGAAGGATCCGGCAAGGATCGGGGGGATTCTCTCCTCGCTGGGGGACCAGGCCTCGGCCGCCATCAAGGACCTGGAATCCGGCGCCATGAGCCGACTGGGCGGGCGTATGGACCAGGCCCAAATTCTTCTTGACTCCCTCAATGTGGGCCATCCCACCCTCGACCGGTTGGTAGGCGTCGCCCGCTCCTGCGGTGCCCTGGGCGCCAAGCTGACCGGCGGCGGCCTCGGTGGCTGCATGCTGGCCCTGGCTCCGGATGCCGCTTGCGCCGATCGGATCCGCGCCGGTCTGACCGACCAGGGGGCCACAGAGGTCTGGATTCACCAGATGGCGGCCTAAGGCCCTGCTGGTTCGGGCCCTCAGCGGCACCTGCTTTGTCTGGTTGCCTGCTTGCAGGCCGTCCCACATTCCCGATAGTGGGGATAGTGGGGACGCTTGCCGGTTGGCGGTCGACCGGGAGCTTCCCATGTTTAGAGTTGAGGTATGGATTCAAGAACAAGCAGACAGGACGAGGTCGGGAAACATGAGGAGTCCGGCCTGGGGCGGGGGCGCGCCAGTGCGCTCGCCAACGCCAACATCGCTTTGATCAAGTACTGGGGCAAGGCGGATGAGGCCCTGATCATCCCACGGACATCAAGCCTGTCCCTGACCCTTGACGGTCTGTCGACTGAAACCACGGTGGAGTTTGTCGGCAATGGCAGAGGAGCCATGCCTCCTGCGCAGCGGGACCTGCCAGGCGTGCCTGACCGGACGTCCGGGCCCCGGGTGGCGGCATCGGCTTCCTCTGGTCGCGACAGCCTGACCATTGACGGGGTCCAACAGTCAGGCAAGGTCCTTGATCGTGTCTCGAAGGTCCTCGATCTGGTGCGGGCCCAGGCTGGTATCAACGCCCCGGCGCATGTCTCCTCCACCAATACCGTGCCCTATGGTGCCGGCCTTGCCTCCTCGTCTTCGGCCTTCGCCGCGCTGGCGGGAGCCGCCGCCCAGGCTGCGGGTCTGAGGCCATCCAGGCGTGAACTCTCCCGTCTGGCCCGTCGGGGTTCGGGATCTGCCTGCCGGTCTGTATACGGTGGCCTGGTCAAGTGGAACGCTGGCCACGACGACGCCAGCTCCTATGCCGAGCCCGTCGACAACTCCATGGATCTGGCCATAGTGGTCATCCTGATTTCCAACCGTGAGAAGCATGTCTCCAGTCGAGATGCCATGGTGCGGACCATAGCTACCTCGCCTCTCTACGAGTCTTGGGTCCAGCAGAGCGGCAAGGATCTTGACGAGGCCTTGGCCGCCATCTCCACCGGCGATCTCGAACGGCTGGGTGCCGTGGTGGAAGCCAATGCCATGGGGATGCATGCGGCCATGATCGCCTCGCGTCCACCGACCCTCTATTGGCTCCCCGAGACGATCCGAGCCCTCGGAGCCGTGGAGGAGCTACGGGGCCAGGGCCTGCCGGCTTGGTCCACCATGGATGCGGGTCCGAACGTCAAGGTGCTCACCTCCGGGCGCGATGCCGAGCGGCTGGCTGATGAGCTTCGTTCCATGCTGCCTGCCTGCCGGGTCCAGGTGCATAGGCCAGGTGCCGGCTTGCGGGTATTCGACGAATCTGGGGTCCGTGAGGCTGAGCTCGTTGGTCAGGCTGGCTCTCTTGCACCCCTCCTCAGCAGGTAGCCGAAAGTGGCGTCGAGGATGGATCTGGGCAAGGGCTTGGTTATGGGTCACTGGCTGACAGCTAAGGGTGATTGGTGGAAGGTCGTATGAGCACAAGATCGTATGAGAGCCGAGACTCCTTCCGTCCGAACGGAGGGAAGGGTGGCCGGCGGCTGGTCAGCCAGGCCCAGGCACCGGGAAAGCTCTATCTGGCCGGTGAATACGCGGTCGTTGAGACCGGTCATCCAGCTCTGCTGGTGGCTGTGGACCGGTTCCTGACCGTTCGGGTTTTTGATGCTGAGAGCGCTCGGACCCCGGCCTCGGCCTCGGTGACGGCCACCAGCGATACGGGCAGCGACTGGCAGACCGGGCGCATCGAATCCCTCCAGCACCCCCAGGCCTCCACCGGCTGGCATAGGGAGAGGGGTGTCCTGACTGCAGACACACCCTCCTCGGAATCGGCCTACCTGCTGGCCGCCATCACCACTGTCGAGGCCTTGGCCGCCCAGCAGGGTATGGCCATGAGGTGTTTCGACCTGGAGGTTTCCAGCGATCTGGATGCGCAGTCCGGCCATAAATACGGCCTGGGTTCGTCGGCCGCCGTCTGTGTGGCCACGGTCTCGGCGCTGCTGGACTTCTACGGTCTGGTCCTAGAGCCGCTCGAGACCTATAAACTGGTCTACCTGGCGAGCGGTCGTGCCCAGAATCTCGGCTCTGGCGGTGACCTGGCGGCCAGCTTCTATGGCGGCTGCATACGCTTCTGCTCTCCGGACCGGGCATGGGTCAGGGAGGCACTTGAGGGGGGGGTGCCCATCTCCCAACTGATCTCCAAGCCCTGGCCGGGCTTGAGCATCAGCCGAATCAAGGCCTTTGATGTCTTCAGCCCCCTGCGTCTGCTGGTCGGTTGGACCGGCAGCCCAGCCTCCACACCCTCCTTGGTGGCTCAGGTCAGGGAGGGGAGTGGCCAAGGCAATGAGACGACCTACCAGGAGTTCCTAGCCCAGAGTGATGCGGCTGTGGATAGCCTAGCCCAGGCCCTTTCACAAGCCGATATGATCCTGGTCACAGAGGCCATGGCCCAGGCCAGGAGTCTGCTGCGAAGCCTCTCCACCCTCACCGACACTCCAATCGAGACCCCGGCCCTGCAGGTTCTGGTCGAGTCGGCCTTGGTGGCTGGAGCTGCGGCCAAGTCGTCCGGTGCCGGCGGGGGTGACTGCGGCATCGCCATCATTGGGCCGGAGGCGTCGGATCGCAGGGGTTGGCAATCCTCTGGTCCGCAGGCCTCCTTGGAAGCCCAGGCCCAGGCGATTGGGCAGAGCTGGACCAGGCAGGGGATAAAGCCGCTGGGGCTGAACGTGGTCATGCCCTTGGCCGAGGTGGAAGTGTGGCCTTTGGTGAATGGGGTTGATGATGGGACGGCCGATTCTTCGGGGTCCCCCCAAGCGGACACCAGCGGTGCGGGGCAAACGGAGGGTCATGTGGTCAGCGAGGCCGTGGCTGACTCCCTGCTTGCGCCGGGGTCTGCCGACGACAACCCGGATTCCCGTAGGAAAAATGACCACATCCGCCTGGCCCTGGACCAGCAGGCCCACTACAAACCCAACGGATTCGATGACCTTCGCTTCGTCCATCACAGTCTGGCGGCCGTGGACCCCTCACAAGTCGACTTGTCGACCAGTGTGTGTGGTGCGGACTGGCACGTTCCCATCTATATCAACGCCATGACTGGGGGTTCGGCCCAGGCCGCCCGCATCAACGTTGGTCTGGCCAGGGCGGCCCAGGCGACGGGCATCGCCATGGCCACAGGTTCCCAACATGCGGCCATCCGCCACCCCCAGCTGACCTCCACCTTCACGCCTATCCGGCAGGAGCTGACCGGGTTCATCTTTGCCAACGTGGGGCCAACGGTCACACCGGCTCAGGCCCGGCAGGCCGTCGAGATGCTTGATGCGGATGCCCTGCAGATTCATGTCAACCCGGTTCAGGAGATGGTCATGCCCGAAGGCGACCGGGAATTCAACTCCTGGATTGATCGGATAGGGCAGATCGCCCAGGAATCGCCGGTGCCAGTGGTCGTCAAGGAAGTCGGCTTCGGACTCAGCCGCAAGACGCTGGAACTCCTGGCTTCGGTCGGCATCCACACCGTGGATCTGAGCGGGCGGGGTGGCACCGATTTTGCGCAGATCGAGAACCAGCGGCGCGAACGACGTGACTATTGGTATATGGGAGGCTGGGGGCAATCGACAGCCCTGTGTCTGCTGGATGCCGGCTATCCAACCCCGGCAGGGCCTGCCATCCTGGCATCGGGCGGGGTTCGCAGCCCCCTGGATGTGGTCAAGGCCCTTGCTTTGGGGGCGCAGGCTGTGGGAGTGTCCGGGCATTTCCTCCGCACCTTTACCCAGGAGGGTGAGGGGGGCTTGGTCGTGGAAATACGTAACTGGATTGACCAGATTCGTGCCCTCATGGCGCTCCTGGGCGCTTCGGCGGTGACCAATTTAAGCCGTACCGATTTGCTGGTCTTGGGGCAGACGGGGCAGGAGGCACGTCTCCTGGGTGTCGACCTGGAGGCCCTGGCCAGGCGGGCGTAAGGCAGTAGCACCAATTGCCCTGCTTTTTCTTGATCAAGGGGTTGGAGCTGGGGTGAGTCCGCGCCAGAAAGAGGAGATGGCAAGGAAGGCAAGACTGAGACGGGGAAGAAACAGGACAGTGACGGGTCGTGTAGCCAGCTTGCCGCTGACGTGATGGCGGATGTGTGTCAGACTTGCGATCAAGAACAGGGCCAGTCACTCGTGGACCGACAGGGGCTGGGTCCGAACGGCAAAGGAACGTGGGAGGCTACGCATGAATGCGCACAGGGCCAATACCTCTACTGATATAGAAGCTAAGGCTATGGGTAAGGTAGGGTCCGTGTGCCAATCAGCCCAAGCCACCACCCCCTCCGGCATTCATGCTGCAGGTGAGGCTGAGACCCAGCCCATTCCTCTCCCAGCTCCTAGCCAACCAGCTACAGGTGAGCGACGAGGAGATCTACCGCCTGCCGGCCACGTGGGGAAGCGCGCCTTGGATGCTGCCCCTGCCCCCGGGCCCAGTCATGGTGATGCTGTTTCAACTGAGACCGCCATCTGTGGTGAGGCAAGTGACACGGGCCCGGGAGGACCGCCTATGGCCACGGGTGACTTCCCTGATTTTCTGGAGCAATCGGCGGACGATGTGGCACGCAGGCTCCTGGGCTGCAGGTTCATCCGCACCATCGGTCAGGAGCGCATGGTCGTGCGTATCGTCGAGACCGAGGCCTACGACCAAGAGGACCCGGCAAGCCATACCTTCCATGGCGAAAGTGAGCGAAACCGGGCCATGTTCGGACCCGCCGGCCATGCCTATGTCTATTTCACCTACGGTATGCACTACTGTCTCAATGTCACCGCCGGCGCCGACGGATTCGGCTCCGGCGTGCTGATCCGTGCCGCAGAACCCATGGAGGGCCTGGCATGGATCGAGGCCAGACGGGGCATGACGGGTATCAATTGCACCAACGGCCCAGCCAAGCTCTGCCGCGCCCTCGATGTCGATAAGCGCCTCTATGGCCATGACCTTTGCGAACCGCCCCTGCAGCTGGTCGGGGGTCAACTCGCAGGGGGTGAGTCCGTTGCCCAGACCGAACGCATCGGCATCAGCAAGGCGGTCCATCGCCTCCGCCGCTTCATCATCGCCGGCAACCCCTACGTCTCCAAGCCCCCCAGACGTCGCTAGCCTCCCACCACTAGTACCCGCCCCCTTAATAGTCCATACCATCCCCCTCTTCCCCAAAAATCACGAGCGTCCAGTGCTCATCGACCTACCCCTTTCTCGTTCAGCAACACGTTTTCGCTTTCCTTCTCGTCAAAAGGCTTTCCTCGCTTCCTTCTCGTCATTAGTTTTTCCATTTTCTTTTCGCCCATGGGGTTCTGTTCATCTTCTCCGAACCAGTTCATCCCGATTGATTTCGTTCCTGGACGATTCTTCGGCTCACCCCAGATGCGTTTACGGCTAAGCCTCATCCTGATTCCCTGGAAGTCGCTTTCTCACCCGGCCTTGGGGTGAGTCCCGCTTGTCCTCTCTCCTACTCACCCCTCCTTGGACTGTGGGCCCCAGTGTTATTGGTGAGGGTTCTTGTGGGTTATGGGATTGCACGCCTTTGATCCAGCCATCGCGTACTCGTCGTGCCGGCGGCTCACCCCAGAGGTGTATATGGCGAAGTTCCATCCTGATTCCTTGGGTATTCCCTGTATATCTGTCCTTGGGGTGAGTCGGGCCTGTCTCTTCCCCCAATCGTCCTGTCTGGGACTGTGGCCCCGGTGTTTTTGGAGAGGTTATTAGTGGGTTATGTGATTATGCGCTGGTGATCAGGTCGTTGTGGACTTGCCGCGGAGATGGCTCACCCCAGAGGCAGTTGTTGCGGAGTCTTATCGCAAGGGCAATAGGGGCTTGCTGGTATCTGTCCTTGGGGTGAGTCGCTTGGGTCATGAACGGCAAAGAGAGGCAGGAGCCGCTGAGAGTGGTCGGACAAGGGAGCGGTTGATGGTTTTTACTCGGATTGAACATGGTTGGTGACCTTGGGGCACACGAAAGCCGGGTCGTAATCTCGGTTCGCGGGTGGCGGGGTGATGATCAGGACTCACCCTTAGGGCAAATAGGGACGAAACGTGACGTGGTGCCGGCCTTGTGCTCGTGATACTTGGCCTTGGGGTGAGTCTGGGAACAGATGGGTTGGGAGGGGAGAGAAACCATCGGGTTTTCTGTCAGTGTGATGTTTCTGTCTCTCGTAGGCTTTCTGGTACTCGTTGAGTTTCTTGCCCTTGTAGTGTTTCCGGATCTTGAAGGTTGCTAGGCCTTGAGGGGGTTGCGGTCAGTCTGTGGTGTATGGGCCTTGTGATGTTTCTGCCTTCATGGGTTTTGGGGCCTTGGGTTGTTCCCTGTCAGTATGAAGTTCTTAGCCCTTGCTGGGTTTTGGTCGGTGTGGAGTTCTTGTGGGTGCAATGAGGGGTGTTACTCGTTGAGGTTCATGCGGTTTGTGTGGGTGTCCAGGGTGAGCCGGTCGATGAGGGAGCCTATCACGCCGCGATGCGAGATGGAGGAACCTGCGGCGTAGTTGGCGATGCTGACGGCCTCCTCGATGTCATACCCCCTCATCAGATAGGAGGCCAGAGCGCTGATGAAGGCGTCTCCAGCCCCGGTATTGTCCACCGCGCTGAAATTCTCCGCCGGGTAGTAGCGCTCGCAACTGGGGGTCCGCAGGTATGCACCCTCTTCTCCCATGGTCACTACCATGCAGCCGGCGCCGCGTTCAAGCAGCTTTCTGGCTTTCTCCTCCATGCTGTCGTCTCCGGGCTGGATAATGTCCAGTTCGTTGAGATTGGGCACCAGAATGTCGATGTCTTTGAGGATGGCATTGGGGATATGGTTGATGGAGGAGGGTTTGAGAATGGTCTTGGCTTGGTGGTGGTGGGCGGTTCTCGCGGCGGCCCCGACCACTTCCAAGGGTATCTCGGATTGGATGAGACAGTAGCCGCAGTGCTCAAAGAGGTGCTCTTGGCGAAGGATGCTGTCGGTGTCGAGCGTGGCGTTGGCTTCGGACAGTATGGAAATCATGGATTCGCCGTTGGGGTCAACGAAGATCAGTGCCTTGCCGGTGGCCTGTTGGGGGCATCGGGTGATGCCGCTGGAATCAATGCCCCAGCGCACCAGCTCCTTGAAGACCAAATCCGCCCCCTCGTCGGCTCCCACATTGCCTATCAGGCTGACCTGATGACCGAGTTTGGCTGCTCCCACCGCCTGGTTGATGCCCTTGCCGCCGGGGGAGCGGATGGCCGAGTTGGTGGTGACGGTGGCTCCCTCGTGGGGCAGCTCCGGCACCTTCATATAGGTGTCGATATTGATGCTGCCCACCACCACCATGCTTTGCAGATGGGGCGGTGCCGGGCGGCCGAGGGTCGTTAGGTTGTCAAGCATGAAATCCTGGACGAAGGAGGCTTGGGACTCTTCCTTGTGTTCGATGGCAGCTATCAGCTTGCCGCACAGGTAGGAACCGAAATCAGAGTTGCGCATGGTGTAGGTCGATATTTCGATGCCGCCGGGGTAAGTCAGGGCCTCCTTGTCGTCGTTCTTCAATGACACCAATGACAGGTCCGAGGGAATCCGGTAATGCAGGCTTTTCGCGAGTTGGGAGAAGGCCAGGGCCTTGCGATAGTGCGAGGCAATGAAACCGGTCAGCTCGCCTCTTCTGATTCGGTCTATGAGGTCGTCGTTGAGTTCGTAGTAGGTGAGATCATCCTGATAAGGCACGGAATGGTCGAACAGGCAGGATTTGAAGCCATGCAGGAACTCTTCGGTGCGCCGCCCCTGGGTTATCAGGCAGCCGATTCGCTTGTGGCCTTGGTTGATGAGCTCCTCGGTGAGTCGGTAGGCCGCGTCCTTGTAGGGCAGTAGGAGCGATTGATCGCCGCCATGAGGTCCGATGATCAGGATCGGTGGTTCCTTCCCGTCCAGCTCCAGCCCCCGCGCGTGGCTCTCGTTGCTCACCGGTTCCCAGATGATGCCGTCGACATTGTGGCGGTTGATGGCCGCGATGTTCTGTTTCTCCTGTTCGCTTGAGGAGTAACTGTTGAAGGTCAGGATACTGTATCCGTTGGCCTGGGCCTTTTGAACGATTCCATCCAGGGTGCTGTCAAAGGATATTGGAGAGCGGAGCAGCACCGCGATGGTCCATGTTCGCATGCTTTTCGAGGAACTTGCGTAAGGAGTGTAGTGGTACTGCCTGACTATGGTCAGGACCTTGTTGCGCGTTTCCTCGCTGATGCCCGAATCTTTGCCGTTGACGATTTTCGACACCGTTGAAGTGGAGACTCCCGCCATGTTCGCGATGTCTGTAATCTTCATCCCTGCATCCTTATCCCTAGCTCATCAGGTTCAGTCTACCTAAGGAATTGCGTCCATTTGACATTGGGCTAATCGGCTTGCTAATCTACTCTACCGGTGAAAACATTTTAGGAAAATATTTTCCAAGGACAGGCAAACAGTCATGAGGTGCTGGCTTCGGAAACTCCATTGATGAATACAGACAAGACCAAAGGTGGCGGACATGGCTAAGAAAGAACCATTCTGGAATGGTGTCCTAGCGCAATTTTCGACGAAATCACTAGTGTTGATTCCCATTGCCGTGGGTATCAACCTGATTGGTGGCACCCTCTGCTCAACCCTGAAGCTGCCGCTCTTTCTGGACATGATCGGCACCATCGTCATCGCTTGCCTGTCCGGCCCCTGGGTCGCTGCCTTATGCGGTCTGCTGACCAATCTCTTCCTGGCCCTGGTCGCCAATCCGGTCTACTTGCCCTATGCCTTGTCCAGCGTCCTGTGTGGCTTGGTGGTCGGTTACATGGTCAAGGCGGGACTTTTCAAGAAGATCTGGGGCGTGGTGCTGATCTGGCTTGCCTGCGCGGTGGTCAATACCGTCACCGCATCGCTGATCACCGTCTTCGTCTACGGGGGCGCCACTGGTGTCAATGGCACCTCCGTCTTGACGGCCGCTCTGGTGGTGGCCATGAAGAACATCGCCATATCGGTCCTGTCGTCATCCATGCTGGAGAATCTCGTCGATAAGGGAATCACCGTCTTCATTGCCTACCTGATGGTCAAGAAGATTCCCCAGCGCTTCCTGAGCCAATACGCCCTGGACTCTGCCGGCGATGCTACTGAGGATTCGCAGGAGGACGATTTCGACGACGACTTGGACAAGGAGGCTCCGTTCGACGGTGCTGCCGCTGGATCCCGGGCGAAGCTGGGTGACCAGGAGTCGCAGGGGGTTGGTCGGAAGGAATCTGGTACGAGCAAGGATGAGGCCTGAGGCATGGCCAAGCTTTGTGTTGCCGACGGGTCGGGGAACTTCCTGGATCGTATGAATCCCCTCGTCAAGATTCTGGGAATCTTCTCATTCGGATTGGGGGCCTTGATCTGGCCTGATTTCAGCTTGGGTCTGGTCCTGCTGCTGGTTCTGTTTCTTCTGGCTGCCGTGGCCGGCATACTGCCATCCTTCTCCAAGCTCATCCTTGGCTTCGGCCTGCCGGTGAGCATCATGCTGCTCTTCATCCAGGGCTGCTACAGCCCCAAGAACAGGGTCATCATCGCCAGCTGGGGTTTCCTTCACCTGGGGCTTGAGGGCACCCTGTATGCGGCCAAGATCGTCAGCACCCTGCTGGTTTTCCTGGGGGCCTTCTACATCGTCAACAAGACCACCTACACCGGTCGGCTGGTGGCCGCCCTCAGTGGCATTGGTCTGCCGGCCAAGATTGGCTATCTGGTGCTGGCCAGTCTCAATGTCGTTCCTCAGATGGAGCACCGAATCAAGGTCATCCGGCAGGCCCAGAGCGCCCGCGGTCTGGAGACTGGTGGTGGCCTCATCTCCAGGATCAAGGCCTATCTGCCTCTTCTGGGGCCCGTGGTCCTCTCCTCTCTGACTGATTCCCAGGAACGTGGCATGACCCTGGAGACTCGGGGTTTTGGCATCAAGGGGGTCCGCCAAAGCTCCTATGTGAAGGTGGATTGGCGCAAGAGCGATCAACTGGCCTGCTGGTTGCTGCTGGTCTTCTTCCTGCTCGTGCTGCTGGCCTCCATCCTGTCTCGTACGGGCATATACCCATTCACCTATGATTGGGGAGGTGGACGATGACATCCATCATCGAAGTTGAGGATTTCTCCTTCCGCTACCGCAATGCCAGCAGCGCCGCCCTGCGCCATCTGAGCTTCGAGGTGGAGAGGGGGAGCTTCTTCTGCATCGTTGGGGCCAACGGTTCGGGGAAATCGACCCTCTGCAACGCCTTGGTCGGCTTGATACCCCATTACTTTGTGGGCCGCAGCGGTGGTGGAATCAGGGTCAAGGGCAACCAGGTGGCCGACACCAGTATCCCTGAGCTCTCCAAGCATATCGGCTTGGTTTTTCAAAATCCCTTCAACCAGTTGTCCTATACGGCCGGGACTGTTGCCGAGGAGCTTGCCTACGGCTTGGGCAACCATGGTGTTCCCCGTGAGCTCATGGAGGAGAAGGTCCGCCAGGTGGCTGCCCTCATGCACTTGGAATCGGTCATCGACAAGAACCCCCTGGAGTTGTCGGGCGGGCAGGTGCAGCGGGTCGCCTTCGGGTCCACCTTCATCATGGAGCCTGATATTTTGGTGCTCGATGAGTGCACGGCCCAGCTCGACCCCTTGGGCAGTGAGGAGATCTTCGACATCGTCAAGCGCCTCAACGACCGTGGCATCACGGTGGTCATGGTTGACCATGATATGGAGAGGGTCGCCCGCTGCGCCGACCAGGTCATGGTGCTCGATGGAGGCAGGCTGGTGGCCATCGGCAGTCCGCAGGAGGTTCTCTCGGATCCCCGCACCATGGACCACGGTGTCGACCTGCCGGACTTTGCCAAGCTGTCCCTGGCTCTGCAGGCGGAGGGGTACCCGGTGGACCGCATCCATACAACGGAAGAGCCCACCGTCTCCATGGTCAAGGAGCTGCTCTCATGAAGATCGAACTTCAGGAACTGGTCCATAGCTACCCATCCGGTGACCGTGCCCTGGATGGGGTCAACCTGACCTTCGAAGGCCAGGAACCGGTGGCCATCATCGGTCAGAACGGTGCCGGCAAGACCACGCTGGTCAAGCATTTGAATGGTATCCTGCGCCCCAGTTCGGGCCATGTGCTCATTGATGGCACTGACATAGAGACGGCCAGTACGGCCAAGTGGTCGGCGAAGCTTGGCTATATTTTCCAGAATCCCGATGACCAGCTCTTTCTGGAAAGCGTCCGTAAGGAATTCGAGTTCGGACCCCGGCAGATCGGTATGGGCCAGGAGGAGATTGACCGGCGGATGGAGAGGGTGGCCGATCTGGTTGGCCTTACGGGCAAGCTGGATACCCACCCCTTCGATCTTGGACCCACTGACAAGAAGTTCTGCACGATTGGTGCCGTGCTGATGATGAACACCCAGGTGGTCATCTTCGACGAGCCCACCTGTGGGCAGGACAAGGCGGGCAATGAGCGCCTGGGACGTATCATCGCCGAACTGGGGCGACAGGGCAGGCTCTGCATCGCCATATCGCACGACATGAAGTTCGTCAGCACTAACTTTTCCCGGGTCGTCCTCATGTGCCAGGGCAAGGTCCTGCTCGACGGTCCCAAGGACCAGGTCTTCTCGCAGGAATCCGTGCTCAAGCAAGCATACGTGACTCCGCCGCCCCTGACTCGCGTGGCCCAGGAATCGGGGCTTGACCGGCCGGTCTTCACCGTGCCGGCCTTCATTGAGGCGGTCAAAGATGCTGGACAACATTGATTTCTATGGACCAGACCAGTCCATCGGAGCCGTGGTTCGCCTGAATAGGGCGGACTGTGGAGACATCTACCACATGGCCTTCCAGGGCCTTCGGCACAAGGCCGAGACTGACAGATAGGAGCAAGGTGAGCATTCTCAATTTCGGTTCGCTCAATATCGACTATGTATATGGTGTTGAGGAATTCGTTCGTGCGGGGCAGACCATCACCTCAAGGGACCTGGAGGTCTTCCCGGGCGGCAAGGGCCTCAACCAGTCCCTGGCCTTGAGCCGGGCTGGTGCACAGGTATGCCATGCGGGCCTGATCGGCCCTGACGGCTTCTTTCTTCGCAGCCTACTGGAGGAATCCGGCGTGGATGTGACTTGGGTCAGGAGCAGTGACCATGTGCGTTCAGGCAATGCCATCATCCAGAAGAACGCCAAGGGCGACAACTGCATCATTCTCTACAGCGGTGCCAACCGGGCCATCGGGAAGGACTATGTCGACCAGGTCCTGGACCATTACGGCCCCGGCGACTGGCTGCTCCTGCAGAACGAGACCAGCCAACTCTCCACCATGATCACCAAGGCCAAAGAACGGGGCATGACCATCATCCTCAACCCCTCACCGGCGGATGACAAGCTCCTGGATGTTGATCTTGATGCCATCGACTGCTTCGTGCTCAACGGGGGTGAGGCTGCCATTTTGGTGGGTTCGGACGGTGATGGGCAGGAATTGGCCCAGGCCATGCACAAGCGTTTCCCCAGGGCCCGCATCGTGCTGACCCTGGGGGAGAAGGGCTCGATCATGATCCAGGAGGGTCGGTTGATCAGCCAGGAAGCCTACCGGGTCCCCACTGTTGATACGACCGCTGCCGGCGACACCTTCACTGGCTACCTGCTGGCTGGACTCATGCAGGGCGGCCCGGCCGAGGAGGCTCTGGACCTGGCCGCAAGGGCCTCGGCCATGGCTGTCTCCAAGTCGGGGGCTGCCCCCTCGATTCCCCTGATCGAGGACGTCAGGCGCTTTGAAGTCCCAGAGCCTGGCAGTGACCCGAAGATGACCATGCAGATGGCCGCAACGACAAGCAAGGAGTAAGGAAGCACATGACCAGACCACTTATCATCGACACCGATCCCGGCATAGACGACGCCGCCGCCATAGCCCTGCTGGTGGATGACCCCAGCGTGGACATCAAGCTGATCGCCTCGGTGTCCGGAAACGTGGGCGTGGGCCATACGACCAATAACGCCCTGAAGCTCCTGACCTTCCTCGGCCGCCGCATTCCCGTGGCCCGTGGCGCCGCGGCCCCTCTGATGAGGGCCAACCGTTTCGCCACTGAGGCTCACGGCAAATCAGGCATGGGCGCCTTCGTCTTCCCTGAGCCGGACCAGAGTCTCCTGACCGAGAGCAACGCCATCATGGAGGAACGTCGGGTCCTGATGGACAGCGAGGAGCCGGTCAGCATCCTGACCCTGGGTCCTCTGACCAACATTGCCCTGTTGCTGGCCACCTTCCCGGAGGTCAAGGAGCACATCGACCGGATCGTTATGATGGGCGGCTCCACCGGGCGCGGCAACATCGGCGTCTATGGGGAGTTCAACATCTCCGTGGACCCAGAGGCGGCCAAGATGGTCTTTCGTTCGGGTCTGCCCATCACCATGGTCGGCTTGGATATTGGCCGCAAGGCCCACCTGGTCGTTGAGGACCTTGACGCCCTGGAGGCCTCCGGCGAGGTCGGCGGCATGATCGGCGCCCTCTTCCGCTCCTATGACGGCGGCCACATCGAGGAGGGCATCAAGATGTACGACCCCTCCGCCGCCCTGGCCCTGGTCGAGCCCGACCTCTTCGAGCTCAGGCCGGCCTTCGTGGACGTGGAGATCTCCAGCCCGCTGACCATGGGGGCGACCGTGGTCGATTATGACGGCATCATCAACGATGCCAAGAACACAGATGTTTGCGTCGATGTGAACGTGGACCGGTTCCGTAAGACCTTCGTGGACCGTGTTTGCGCCGTACGGCGCAAGTAAGACCAATACATACCATTGGAAAGGAAAAAAGGTAATGACTGACACCGCCGCAACCGTGGAGGCGAGCAACGGGATTCCCGTCCCCGAGGAGGGGACGCCCGAATTCGCCGAGATGAACAAGATGACGCGGGTGGCCATCCCCATTGTTCTGATCATTTTCACCCTGGGTGTGCTGCAACAGCAGGCCTTCGGCATGATCTACGTCAACATCGGCAAGCAGCTTGGCCAAAGTGGCCTGGCCCCCCTGATCACCTCCCTGCCCGGCATTGTTCTGGGTATCGTCTGTGTAATCTACGGTTCCCTGGGTGACTTCGTCTCCCTGAAGAAGATGATGATCCTTGGCACCATAGTCTTCGTGCTTGGCTCCATTCTCGGCTGCTTCGGCACCTTCAACATCTGGATCGTCATCGCCGCCCGCGTCCTGCAGTCGGCCGGTTGGCAGGTCTCCGGGTCCATCTTCCTGGTCCTGGTCTCCAAGTATGTCGAGAAGAAGAAGCGCGTGATCTGGTACGGCGTCTTCGTGGCTGTCTTCCGTTTCTCCGCTGCCCTGGGCGTTTTCCTGGCCGGCTACATGACCCTGCTTGATTGGCGCTGGCTCTTCGGCATCGGTGTCATTGCGGTCTTCTTCATCCCCGTCCTGGCCAAGAACCTGCCCGACCAGCACGCCAAGGGTGCCCACATCGACGGCATCGGCTTTACCCTGATCGGCCTCTTCGCCGCAGCGGTCACCATGTTCTTCACCGATATGAACTGGGGCTGGGGCATCGCCTGCATCGTGACCCTGGTCGCCTTCATCGTCTACATCAACAAGGCGAAGGCCCCCTTCATCACACCCAAGATGCTGACCAACCCGGCCTTCGCCATGACCATGACCGTCATTTTCATCGGCTACTTCTTCAGCTACACCCTGAATGCCGGTGTCAACGCCATTGGTCTGAATGTCTATGGCATCGACTCCTCCAAGGTCTCCAACCTACTGGTCTGGTCCATCATCCTGGCGGGCATCATGGGCTTCGCCGCTGGTCCCATCATCCAGAAGATCGGCCGCAAGGCCTCGGTCATCCTGGCCCTGGCCTGCATGGGCGGCGGCCTGATTGTCATCGCCTTCCTGATTCCCGCCGGCAAGTTCTGGGCTCTGGCAGTGGCACCCTGCATCTACTACTTCGGCACCTCCTTCTTCTACCAGCCAATCGTCGACACGGCCACCCTGACCGTGGAGGCGGAGGAATCCGGTCGTGCCCTGGGCTTCAATGATCTGATTCAGGCCATCACCGGTTCCATTGGTGTGGCCCTCTTCGGCCAGCTCATGGCCAAGGGTTCCATGGGCGGCGGCAGCCTGGCGGGTACCTCCACCGGCCTGGCCTCCACCTATGCCAACGTCTTCATGATCGGTGGCGTCATCATCCTGGTGGCCATGGTCATCTTCATCTGCTCCATGAAGATGATCTACGGTCATTCCCGCGTGGCGGAGGAAGAGCAGTAAACAGTCCTCATAGGCTGAGTCCGGAGGGGCCCCTGACGCTATGGTCAGGGGCCCCTCCGCTGTCTTCCGCCAGCAGAATGCCCTCCGCCTTGGCCGGGCGTGGCTCTTCGGTAGACCTAAAGATAGAGTGATGCATGGAGGCCATTGGTTCTGGTTGGGTCTCTGGACACCTACAAGAAACTGAGGTGAGACAATGAGAAAACTAATCCTGGATCTAGACACTGGCGTCGATGACACGCTGGCCATTTCATATGCCCTGGGCAGTCCCGAAGTCGAGCTCATCGGTATTACGGGCACCTACGGCAATGTCCTCCTGGAGCAGGGGATCCGCAACGATCTGGCCATCACCGACCTTCTGGGTCACCCTGAGGTCAAGGTCTACAAGGGGCTGCCCCATGCCAGCACCAGCGATTCCTTCCAGGTGCTTCCCATCTCGGAGTTCATCCACGGCAAGAACGGCATCGGCGATGTGCGGATTCCTGATTCCAACCGTGAGCCGGAGACCGAGTCGGCCATCGACTTCATCATCGACGCGGCCAAGACCTATGGCAAGGACCTGATCTACGTGCCCACCGGCCCCATGACCAACATCGCGGCCGCCCTTAGGACGGCCCCGGAGATCAAGGACCAGATCGGCAAGATCGTGCTGATGGGCGGTGCCCTGACCGTCTGCGGCAATGTGTCTCCCTGGGCAGAAGCCAATATCTCCCAGGATCCAGACGCCGCCAACGAGCTCTTCCGCTCAGGGGCCCCGACCACCATGATTGGCCTGGACGTCACCCTGCAGACCCTGCTGACCTACAAGGAAACCCAGCGCTGGCGCGATCTGGGCACTCCGGCGGCCAAGTTTCTCGCCGACATGACCGACTTCTACATCAAAGCCTACGAGACCACCTCGCCCCACCTGGGCGGCTGCGGTCTGCACGATCCGCTGGCCGTCGGTGTGGCTGTTGACCCCAGCCTGGTCACCACCCTGCCCATCAACATGCAGGTCGACGTGGAGGGTGCCACCCGTGGCCGCACCATCGGTGACAACACCCGCCTCAACGACCCGGTCAAGACCATGGAGGTCGCCGTGCAGGTGGATGTGCCGCGCTTCCTCAAGGAGTTCATGGACCGTATCGGTGGACTGGCTGCCCAGGCCAAGTAGGGCAGCCGGGGCAGAGGCACGCCTTGAGCCCCAGACATAACCGCAGGGCGGTCAGCAGCATGCCGGGCCTGCGGGCAACGAGATGGAGTAGTTTCCCTAAGCGTCACAGCAAAGGACAAGAGAGAACATGACTGAGTCCATAACCACAGCGGCCGTCGATCCCTTCGACGACCCGGAGACCAGCAACAAGATGGCCGTCAGGGCCCTGATTTTCCTGCTGATCACCTTTATTCTTGGCACCTTGTGCCTCCAGGGCTTCAACCTGGTCTTCCAGCAGGTCGGCAAGGATGTGGGTGCCGTCCAGCAGGCCTCACTGATCACGGCCTTGCCGAGCATCGTCTTGGGCATCGTCTGCTTCATCTACGGGTCGCTGGGAGACTTCGTCTCCTTGAAGAAGCTGGTGGTCGGCGGTCTGGCCGTCCTCTTCGTCGGCTCCATCTTCGGGTTCGTAGCCAACTTCTTCTTCGACGCCAACCTCTGGACCGTCATCATCGCCCGTATCCTGCAGACGGCGGGCGAGCAGGTGGCCGGCTCGGTTTACCTGGTCATCACGACCAAGTACCTCAAGCCCTCCCTCAAGGTGGTCTTCTTCGGCCTGTTCACCGCCGGCTACCAACTTTCCGCGGCCATCGGCGTCTTCGCTGCCGGCCTCCTAAGCTCCATAGCCTGGCAGTACCTCTTCCTGATTCCCGCGGTGACCATCTTCTTCATGCCGGTCCTCCTGCGCTGCCTGCCCTCCAAGAGCGGCAACGGCGAGAAGGTGGATTGGCTGGGCTTCACCATCTTCGGTCTGGCCACCGCCTTCCTGACCCTTTTCTTCTCCTATTCCAAGTGGTGGCTGCTGCTGGTTGCGGTGGTGCTCTTCGCCGGTTTCGCCGTGTACATCAACAAGGCCCAGAACCCCTTCGTCACTCCAGCCTTCTTTAAGAACATCCGCTGGATCATGGCTATCTGCCTGATTCTGGTCTTCTACTTCAACAACTACTGCATGTCGCCCATCTTCAACGCCATCTGCCGTGACGTCTTCGGCATCACCAACTCGGCCACGGTCTCCATGCATATCGTCTGGGCCTTCCTGGTTGCCGCCTTCTTCGGCACCACCTCCGGCGCCATCGTCGACAAGATCGGTCGGCAGACCACACTTATCATCGCAGCCTGCCTCATGATCGTCGGATTCGCCGGTTCCGCCTTCGTGATCTCCACCGGCATCATTGCGCTGACCCTCATGGCCTGCGTCTTCTACGCCGGTGTCGGTCTCATGTACTCCCCGGTGGTCTCCACCGTGCTGGACACCCTCCCCAAGGAGCAGTCCGGCCGTGGCGTGGGCATGAACGACCTGGTCATGAACGTGACCGGTTCCATCGGCATCGCCATCTTCGGTGGTCTCATGTCCAGCGACGCCCTGGCCGGGGGCAGCCTGGTGGGCGTGACCGGTCACCAGGCGGTGTACAGCAACCTGCTGCTGATCGCTGCGGCCATTGCCCTGCTTGGCCTGGTCATCTACTTGGCCTTCCGCAAGAGGATCTACGCGGAGAATTAGTCGATACCACACTGACCTATGTGGCTGGCAAGGGTGAGCTTCCCCTGCCAGCCACATTTGTTTGTGGCGGCCGGCCTGGGTTGTAGAGCCATTCGCTGTAGTTGGTCGCGGGTGACCAGCTCCAGACCCTGCTCATTGGTGTGAGGGTCCATCAGTCGGGTCCGGCGTGGGGAGGTCGGGTCTACCGACGAGAACTGGTTCGGGTTTTGCCCATATTGCCTGCATGGCTACTGGCTCAATGACGAGCCATTGTTGCGGTTTGGGCATGTTGCTGCGGGTGTGCGCCTGTGGCCAGGAAGCCCTCATTGTCTTGCTCCCAACGCCATTCAGGCAAGGCCTACCTTCCGGCTGTGGCTATAGGCTTGCTGCGGTTTCCCCGCAGGATTAAAGCATGTCGGATTTGCGGAATATGAAGATGAGGGTATAAGATTGCGGAAACGTTACCGCAATGGGGCAGCATTCATTATTCCCTATTTGTGAGAACGTTATGACATACCAAGATGTGAATATGAGCGCGCATGTTCACATCGCCAACAAGGAAGCTGAAGGCGGTGGTCGTCAGGCCGCTGCATCAAGTGGAAACAAGGGAGATTCCAAACCATGCCAGCAGAAGAGACATAGAAACCAGAAGTCGGTCATAGCGCCGAATCCGAGCAAGGGGTCAAGACCCTATCTGTTCCAGATGATAAGTTTCAGCAATGAGGGGAGGTGTGAACAATGGCATATGTCACCATTCGCGATGTGGCCCAAAGGGCTGGCATATCGGTCTCCACGGTCTCCCGTGCCCTCAATGGCAGGGGGCGGATCTCGCCCGAGACCAAAAAGAGTGTCGAGCGTGCGGTCGAGGAACTGAACTATATCCCCGATTCGCGGGCCCAGGCCATGCGCTCGTCGAAGACGAAGACCGTCGGTCTTCTGGTTCCGGACATCCGCAACGGATATTTCGCTGATCTCGCCTATGCCATTCAAGACACCTTATTCAAAGCTGGATACTGCACCTTTATCGGAACCTCATCGGAAAGTGTTTCGCTACAGGATTCCTTTATCACCAGCATCCTGTCCCAACACATAGATGGGGCCATCATCGTGCCGCAGGGTGAGTATTCCGATGCCCTGCACCTGTTGAATACCAGGAAACTGCCGGTTGTCTTCGTCGACCGCACCGCCCAGGGTGTGGAAGGGGTCCCTCTGGTGGACTCCGACCCCATGCCGGGTATCAGGGAAGCCCTGAATGATATCAAGGACCATGGCTTTGCCAAGGTGGGGTATGTGTCAGGTCCCATTCTGGATTCCCCTTCCCTCCAGGGCCGCGAATATGCCTTCCGCGACCTGGCGGCCAGGATTTTCGGCGAGGAGCATGTCTTCGTCGAATCGACGAGCTTCAACCAGGCCTCATGCGCATCGGTGCTCAAGCGAATGAGGCAATCCGGGGTCGACGCCTTGATCTTCGGCTATTCACCGGATGCCATCAGGGCCATCTCCTTGCTGACCTATGCGGGTGAGCAGGTGGGCAAGGACGTGTCGATTGTGTCCTTCGACGACCTGGAGATCTTCAGGCTGATCAGCCCGCAGATTTCCGTCATATCCCAACAGGTGCAGGAGATCGGCCGGAGGGGGGCGGAGCTCTTCCTCGACATGGTGGATGGAAAGCGGCAGTCTCAGTCCCAGCGCGTGGAGACCATCTATATTCCGCGTGCCTCGGTCGGTCAGGCCAGATAGGGACAAGCCGATTCCTCTCTTAGGGGAGGAGCTGGCGGGTAGGTGAGCGGTTCGTCCATCCTGCCGTCCTGTGGGAACAGTGGGGTTCCTCGCCGCTTCATGCTGTTGCTTGAAGCTTTGACATATAGAAGCAGAAACCGTCGGTGATGCCGGTTTCATAAAGGAAGTGAAATGGAATGACTCAGTTATCGCTAATCGGGGTCTCGAAGATATTCGGCAACTCCACAGTGGTCGACAATGTCTCCCTAACCGTCGAGCCGGGGAAGGTGCACGTGCTGCTCGGTGAGAATGGCGCCGGCAAATCGACCATCATCAAGATGATGAGTGGCATCTACCAACCAGACAAGGGCCATATCGAGATTGATGGCAAGGAAGTCAAGATTCCCAACGTGGATGCGGCCCGAAAGTTTGGGATAGCGGTCATCCATCAGGAACTGAACATGGTCTCCCAGCTGTCCATCATGGAGAACCTCTTCCTGGGGCACCTGCCCACCAAGGGGGGCTTCCTGGACCGCAAGACCATGCGTCGGAAGGCTGAGGCGGCGCTCAAGCTGATTGGGCTCGACGAGGACGTGTCCACTCCCATGAGTGACCTGGGCGTGGCCCGCCAACAGATGGTGGAGATTGCCAAGGCCCTGATGCAGGATGCGTCCCTGCTGATTCTCGATGAGCCCACAGCCGCCCTGACCGGCAAGGAATGCCGGCAGCTCTTCCAGATTATGGACAGGCTCAAGAGCAAGGGTGTGGGCATGGTCTTCATCTCCCACCATCTGGACGAGATCGCCCGTGTCGGTGACGTGGTCTCCGTCCTGCGTGACGGCAAGTATATCGACACCCTGCCGGCCTCCTCACCCGAATCGGAGCTGGTCAAGCTGATGGTCGGCAGGAACATCGAGGACCAGTACCCCCGCAAGGCCTCCGTCCTGGGCAAGACCTTGCTGGAGGTCAGGAATCTGAAGAGCGAGGGGAGGATCAACGATGTCTCCTTCTGCGTCAAGGCCGGAGAAGTGGTCGGTCTCGCCGGACTGGTGGGCGCTGGCCGCACCGAAGTCCTCCGGGCCATCTTTGGCGCGGACAGTTACGATTCTGGAACCATCGTGGTGGACGGGCAGACTCTGGGCAAGCAGTCCATCGCCAGTTCCATTGCCGCGGGTCTTGGCCTGGTTCCCGAAGACAGGCGTGACCAGGGGCTGATTCTGGAGGCCTCAGTAGCCGACAACCTGGGTCTGGCGACCATGATTCCGACCTCCAAGTTCGGCTTAGTGGATCGCAAGGGCCAGAAGGACCATGAGGAGGAGACCGCGCAGAAGCTCCGTATCCGCATGGCCGGCATTGATCAGTCTGCCGGATCCCTGTCCGGCGGCAACCAGCAGAAGATAGTCTTCGGCAAGTGGTCAATGGCCAATGTCAAGGTCCTCCTGCTTGATGAGCCAACCCGTGGCGTCGATGTCGGCGCTCGTGTCGAGATCTATGAACTGATCAACTCAATCACCGCCAATGGTGGAGCGGTGCTGATGGCCTCATCGGACCTGCCTGAGGTGCTCGGTATGTCCGACCGGGTCCTGGTCATGAGCAATGGGTCCCTGAGCGGTGAGATGCCGGCCAGCGAGGCCACGCAGGAGAAAGTCATGTCTTTGGCTGTGTCCCACATGGATGCGGATGGCAGCGCAAACAATGAAGGAGAGAAGTAAGATGTCGTCAACTCAAGTGAAAGCAACGCAGATGGAATCCCCGTCCAGCGCTCTTGACAAGGTTAAGAAATTCGCCAGCCGTAACGGCGCCCTGATTGGACTGGTCATCCTCTGCTTGGTCCTGGCCTTCGCCACCCCGGCCTTCCTGACGGCCAATAACATTCTGAACGTTGGCATCCAGGCCGCGACAGTGGCCATTCTGGCATTCGGCCAGACCTTCGTCATCGTTGCCGCTGGCATCGACCTGTCGGTGGGTTCGGTGGCCGCGGTCTCCAGCATGATCGTGGCCTATACCGGCGCCTCCATGGGATTGCCCGCCTGGATGACCATCATCGTCGGCATCCTGGCTGGTGCCGTCTTCGGCGGACTTTCCGGCTTGGCCAACGCCTATCTGAAGCTGCCCTCCTTCATAGCCACGCTGGCTATGATGTCCGTGGCCCGAGGCCTGACCCTTGTCATCTCCGACGGCCGGCCCATCACCACGTCCGGTCTGGTCAACTTCTTCGGCTCCAACCTTGCCGGCATTCCTGTCCCCATCATGATGATGGTCATCATGGGCATTATCGCCGCCGTCATCCTCAACCTGACCAGTGCCGGCCGTTCCATGTACGCCGTTGGCGGCAACATGGAGGCCTCCCGCCTCTCCGGCATCTCGGTCCACAAGACCCAGATCATGGTCTTCGTCCTTTCCGGTGTCTTCGCTGCTGTGGCCGGCCTGGTCATCGCCGGCCGTCTCCACTCCGCCCAGCCCCAGGCCGCCACCGGCTATGAGATGGACGCCATCGCCTCCGTGGTCATCGGCGGTGCCTCCCTGTCGGGCGGCAAGGGCAGAATTTCCGGCACCTTCGTTGGAGCCATCCTCCTGGCCGTCATCCGTAACGGTCTGAACATTCTCAACGTCTCCTCCTTCTGGCAGCAGGTCGTCATCGGCCTGGTCATTGCCTTCGCCGTGAGCTTCGATACCCTGCGCCGCCAGGAAGACGCCCACTGATCCCCATCCGGTCCCGGCGGGCTTTCAGTCCGACCGGATGGATGCAATCATCCACGCACCAAGCAGGGGCCGATCCCCGGATGAAGCTTCCACAGATTGGCTCTGACACCACCGAGAGTAATGAAGAATAGAAAGAAATGAGGAATACCATGATGAACATATCAGTAAAGAAGGGCGTGAAGGCGGGCCTGGCCCTGGTCTGCGCCGGAGCCATGATGGTCGGCTTCAGTGCCTGCGGCGGCGGATCTTCCTCCGGTTCGGGCAATGAGAAGGTCGCCCTGCTGGTCTCCACCCTCAACAACCCCTTCTTCGTCGATCTGCGTGATGGCGCTCAGGCCGAAGCCAAGAAGCTGGGCATCGACCTGCAGGTCTCGGACGCCCAGAACGACTCCGCAACCCAGCAGAACCAGGCTCAGAATGCCCAGTCACAAGGAGCCAAGGCCGTCATCATCAACCCGGTTGATTCCGACGCCGCCGGCTCGGCAGTGGCACCGCTCGTCTCCTCCAACCTGCCGGTCATCTCGGTGGATCGTGCCGTCACTGGCGCTAGCGTCACCTCCCACATCGCCTCCAACAATGTCGCGGGTGGCGCCCAGGCGGCCGATGAGCTGGCCAAGTCCTTGGACGAGAAGGGCGACATCATCATCCTCCAGGGCACTCCCGGCGCCGCTTCGACCCGTGACCGCGGCAAGGGCTTCAAGGACCAGATCAAGAAGTACTCAGGCATCAAGGTCGTGGCCGAGCAGACCGCCAACTTCGACCGCGCCAACGCCTTGGACGTGACCACCAACCTCATGCAGTCCAACGGCAAGGTGGTCGGCGTGTATGCCGAGAATGACGAGATGGCTCTGGGTGCCGTGCAGGCGCTCGGTGACCGCGCCGGCAAGGACGTGAAGATCTTCGGCTTCGACGGCACGGCTGATGGCATCAAGTCCGTCAAGAGTGGCGCCATGGTCGGTACCATCGCCCAGCAACCCAAGGTCCTTGGCCAGAAGGCTGTCCAGGCGGCGGCCAAGGCCATCAAGGGCGAGAAGGTCTCCAAGACGGAGTCCATCCCCGTCAAAACCGTCAACAAGGAGAACATCTCCTCCTTCCAGTGACATGCCGAAACGGGCGTAATGCCCACTAGGCGGTTGGATTGGTGGTTCGCTCAGGCATCTGGCCCGATCGGACCACCAATCCGGCGGACGCCTATATTAGGATGTTGCTGGAATCGAATGGCCCGATACGACGCTTGTGGAAGGCCGACTATGTCAATGGAAGTGCCCTGCCTGGTCTGTGGGGAGGGCGCTCCTTGCCGAAAAGGTGAAAAATGCTAACACATGGAATTCTCAATGCCCAATTGGCGGCTGCTATGGCCGGTCTGCGGCACAAGGATCTCTTCGTGGTCTCAGATTGCGGTTTGCCGGTTCCGGAGGGTGTGGAGGTCATCGATTTGGCTCTGGTTTTTGGCCTGCCCCGCTTTGAGGACGTGCTTGATGCCCTTAAGGGCAATCTGGTTCTTGAAACAGCCACCATGGCCCAGGAGGCCAAGGGGACCCTGGCCGAGCAGTGGGTGAGTGACAGATTTGATCTGCCCATGGACTACACGCCCCACGATGGGCCGGATGGGTTCAAGGACCGGGTCAAGGATGTGAAATTCGTGATTCGCTCTGGTGAAACCACTTCTTTCGCCAATGTCATCTTTCGCTGTGGTGTGCCCTTCTGAGGTGTCTCATGCTGGCTTGCTGGTGGCATAATTTGCGGCGTGTCTGGGGTCGCCCCTGCCAGCTGAGGGTGTCCACCAGCAGGCTTGGGCGCTGGCCTATGGAGGGTCTGCCTGCTCGACGAGGGCCCGCGTGGCTGGTGCCCGTTGAGATCTATGGATAAGCTGGCTGTGGTATATGCCCTCTTGTACCCATGTCCGTCCTGCTCTGTGGGCAGGACTTGGGTACCTGCCGGTGCAACTGAAAGGCGGATTGGAGACCAGGGAATGGGTGCCCAGCAGCACTGGTCCGGGGTTTGCGGTCCGCTGTACTACGAGAATAATTGAAACACTATGGGAACAAGGCCCTAGCGCCTTCAATGAACGGGATGAATATGAACAAGGAAGCACTCGACAGGCTTGGTCGAATCAGTTCAAGCGAGGCGAAGGTGGCCGTGGTCGGTTCCATGAATGTGGACTACACGGTCGTGGCCGACCGTTTGCCTGAACCAGGGGAAACCATCAATGGCGGCCCTCTCCAGTTGCTGCCGGGCGGCAAATCGGCCAACCAGGCCGCCGCCGCCGCACGGATCGGTGCCCAGGTTCAGTTATTCGGGGCCCTGGGGCAGGACGCCAACGCCGATTTTCTACTTGATCACCTGGGCCAGGCTGGCGTGGATGTCTCCCAGGTACGGCATGTGCCTGGTCCCAGCGGCACCACAGTCATCACCGTGGATGGTCAGGGGGAGAATACCATCGTCTATTCCGCCGGCTCCAATGCCAGCGTCACCACCGAGTACATTGATGAGTCCGCTTCGGCCCTCACACAATCCCGAGTCCTTGGGCTGAGTCTGGAGAGCCCCATGGAGACCGTGACCCATGCCGCCCAGATCTGCCATGCCGCAGGGCTCAAGGTCCTGCTTAACGACTCACCATTCGTCCCCCAATTGTCTGCTGAACTCATCGCCGCTTCCGACATCCTCCTGGTCAATGAGCATGAGATGGCCCAACTGCTTGGCATTCAGGAGCCCGAGAATGGCGAGTGGGACGGCCTGGATTGGTCAGCCACCGCGGGTGCCATGCGCGAATTTGGCTTTGACCAGGCCATCGTGACCCTAGGCGGAGAAGGGTCGGTCGTCCTTGATCATGGACAGGTGGAGAGGATCGCTCCGGTCAGGGTTAAGGCCTTGGATACGACTGGCTGCGGTGATTCCTTCATGGGCACCGTCTTGGCGGGTTTGGCCTCCGGCCTTTCCCTATCCGAGAGCGCCCAGGTGGCCTCCTATGTCTCAGCCTATGCGGCCACTGGCCTGGGTGCCCAGGCCTCCTACGGCAGCACTCAACAGATCGAGGCCTTCTTCAACGAGTAAAGCTCCATCAAGTCGGAAGCCGGGGGAAGCAAGATTCCCCCGGCTTC
Source organism: Bifidobacterium aemilianum (assembly GCF_003315635.1). Classification (GTDB taxonomy): domain Bacteria; phylum Actinomycetota; class Actinomycetes; order Actinomycetales; family Bifidobacteriaceae; genus Bifidobacterium; species Bifidobacterium aemilianum. The sequence goes on from NZ_PDCG01000003.1 coordinate 279,965, forward strand.
CGCCGTTTTTGACCGTTTTCCTGCCTGCTGTTTGCCGTCAACTCCTTGGCAACCAGCTGCCGCCGTCCTTTCGCAGCCGGCGTTTTTGCCCCCGACTCACCCCAAGGTGGGTTAGGTGTCCACCCTCTCCACCACTTCGTCATTTCGTTCCTCCTATCTGTCCTTAGGGTGAGTGGAGGCTTCGGGTCCTGGTATTCATCAATGAGCAATCCGTCTTGTTCCCCGTGTTTCCGCGTCTTCGCTCCACATCCTCCCTCCACAGGGACTGGTTGCTCACTGCAGCAGGGTTTGACGCACCATCGCCAAGCCGGCTCACCCCACAGGCGGATACGGAGGAAGGCATCAAGCAGTTGCGCTGAACTTTCCCCATACTTGGACATAGGGTGAGTCTCCGATGCCAGATCTTTGTTCCGATAGCGGTGAGTCTTGCCTGATAGGGGTGAGTCATGGTGGTATAAGGGCGATTCTTGATTGGAGAAACGCCTTTGAAAAGACACGCTCTGGGGATTGATTGGAGTGAGTGGGTTTGGCTGTTAGGGAGGCGAGGAAGCGTGCCGGGCGACAATCCGCTAGTCGGGATTTCTTCAGGGAACTGTATATTGGACGTGGCCCGAATCAGCTTGGGCTCGTCGTGGGCAAGTCCTGCGATGGGTCTTGTTCGCATGATTAGATAGCAGCAGTGAGACTCCACAGGAGAGGGCGGACAATGTCGGCGATTTTAGAAGGCAAATCTGATAAGAAGATGGCCTTGGTGGCAGGTCGGTCCTACCCCGAGCAAGCTATTGAAACCGCGGTCTGTCTGGGAATTGAACCCCTGAAGACCGATGCCTATGACTTTGCCAATAGCGAGATGTATGTACGCTTCTCCCAGCCCGTGCGCGGGGCTGACGTCTTTGTGCTCCAGGCGCATACCCAGCCCATCAATACAGCCATCATGGAACAGCTCATCATGATTGATGCACTCAAGCGTGCCTCGGCGCGTTCCATCACGGTGGTGGCGCCCTTCCTGGGGTATTCGCGCCAGGACAAGAAGCACCTGGGGCGCGAGCCCATTACCGCCCGCCTGATTTTTGACCTTTTTCGCACGGCCGGTGCGGACCGCATCATGACGGTTGACCTGCACGCGGCCCAGGAGCAGGGTTTCTTTGATGCCCCGGTCGATCACCTGACCGCCATGCCGGTGCTGCTCAATTATGTACGTTCAACCATGCCCTTGGACGACGCCACCATCGTGTCTCCGGACGCTGGGCGTATCAAGGTTTCAGAGCAGTGGGCGGCGAAGTTGGGTGGTCTACCCCTGGCCTTCATCCATAAGACACGAGACGTAACGAGGCCCAACCACGCCGAGGCCCACGGCATCATCGGTCAGGTCGAGGGCCGCGATTGCATCGTGGTTGACGATATGATCGACACCGCAGGCACTATCTGTGAAGCGGTCAATACCTTGAAGGGTGCGGGGGCCAAGTCGGTGACTTTGGTTGCCACCCATGGAATCCTGTCGGGGCCGGCAATTGAGCGGCTCCAGGCTTGTGTCGTGCGGGAGATTATTCTCATGGATACCGTTCCCGTGCCCAAGTCGAAGCGTCTGCCCAATATGACCGTCTTGTCCATCGCCCCCCTCCTTGCCTCCGGCATTAGATCCGTCTTTGAATCGGGCTCGGTCAGCGGATTGATGAACGGGTTGCCAGAGGATATGAAGCCCAGAAGCATCTACGCCTGAGTAGGGGTACTTCGCGGACTGGCGAGCTGGAGCACCTCGCTGGCCGGGCAACCTCCCCTGCAGGATTTCCTCCCTCGGTCGCGGGTGACGAGTAACATCAATGTATTGTCTGCGGTGTATTGCCGCAGGCATGCATACACACTCCTGTCATGGAAAGGCCATGACCATAAGTCCGAAGGAGGTGGGTGATGTCTGCACATAAGTACGAACTGATGTTCATTGCTGATCCTGACCTGGATGAGCGCGCTCTGAAGAAGCTGACCGAACAGTATCTCGAAACCGTCACCAAGGAAGGCGGTGCCGTCGAGGAACCTGATTTCTGGGGCCGTCGCAAGCTGGCCTACGAGATTGACGGCAAGACCGAGGGCAACTACGTTGTGGTCAACTACAGCGCCGAGCCTGCTGTCAGCGCCGAGCTCGACCGTATCCTCAATCTGAACGAGTCCGTAATCCGCACCAAGATCCTGCGTAAGGACGCCAAGTAGGTTTTCGTCTGCCTTGAGCAGATAAAGAATCCCTAGGACCTTGACAGCTTGTCTCCCGCCGGCGGTGCGTCGGCTTGGGGGAAGAGAAGACCTTGGGAATCAATAGGAATCAAGCAAGTAAGGAATCGTCATGGCTGGTGAAACGACCATCACTATCGTGGGTAATCTGACCGCTGACCCCGAGCTACGCACCGTTGGCAGCGGGGCGTCCGTGGCCAGCTTCACCATCGCTTCGACACCGCGTACCTTCAACCGGAACTCCAACCAGTGGGAGGATGGTCAGGCGCTGTTCATGCGGTGCTCGGCCTGGCGTGAGTTGGCGGACCATGTGGCCTCGAGCCTGACCAAGGGCATGCGTGTCATCGCCCAGGGTCGTCTCTCCCAGCGTTCCTACCAGGCCCAGGACGGTTCCAACCGCACCGTGGTCGAGATGACCATCGACGAGATCGGTCCCTCCCTGCGCTACGCGACCGCCCAGGTGACCCGCCAGTCCTCCGGTTCCTCCGGGTTCGCCGGTGGCTCCCGTGGTGGGTTCAACGGCAACGGTGGGAACGGCGGTAATGCCGGCAATGCCTCTGGTGGTTACCAGGGTGGGGCCGGTTACTCCGGTGGAGCTGCCTACAACAACAATGCCGCTCCGGCCGCCCAGGCTCCCGCCGCGGATCCTTGGGGGTCCTCGGCTGGCTCCAGTGATGGATTCTCCTCCTTCGGAGGCAACTCCGAATTCGGTGGGGATTCAGACGAGCCGGAATTCTAAATTCCAAGACGATCAAGACCTTAGGGTCAGCCTGTCAAGGCACCAGCAAGTAGTAGTACTGTCATAAGGAGAACATCAGATGTCAAGAAAGAGGCCACAGCCGCCGGTCAAGCCCTTCAAAAAGAAGGCCGATCCGCTCAAGGCTGCAAAGATCACCGAGATTGATTACAAGGACGTCGCCCTGCTGCGCAAGTTCGTGTCCGACCGCGGCAAGATTCGTTCCCGCCGCATCACCGGCGTGAGTGTCCAGGAGCAGCGCAAGATCGCCCAGGCCGTCAAGAACGCCCGCGAGATGGCCCTGCTGCCTTACTCCACCAACGGCCGCTGATTAGGAGGAGAGACAAATGGCTACCATGAAAGTTATTCTCACCAAGGCCGTCAGCAATGTGGGCCAGCCCGGAGATGTGGTCGAGGTCAAGGCCGGTTACGCCCGTAACTACCTGATTCCGCAGGGCCTGGGCTTCGCCTGGACCAAGAACGCCGCCTCCCAGATCGAGGCCATGAAGCGGGCCCGCCTGGCCAAGGCCGTCGCCACCCGCGAGGATGCCGTCGCCGCCAAGGCCGCCATCGAGGGAGCCACCGTCGAGATCGCCGCCAAGGTGTCCGAGTCCGGCAAGCTCTTCGGTGGCGTGACCGCCGACAAGATCGCCGTCGCCCTGTCCGACAAGGCATCGGTCAACCCCAAGCTGATCACCGTCGACCCCATCAAGACCACCGGCGAGTTCCCCGCAACCGTGGAACTGCACCCCGAGATCTCCGCCTCCTTCACCGTCAAGGTCATGGCTGAGTAAGGTCGTCAGTCAATAGGCGAATACCGCTGAAACCGGTTCCGCTCTTATCGGGCGGGGCCGGTTTTCGCTATGCGCGCTGCCCATACCTGCCTCTGTCCAGACAACTATATTGGTGGGAGAACAGGAAAAGAGTAAGACATTGGCACAGTCACCAGCAGATCGGATACCTACACCGCTGACCGGGAGCAGAGCCTCGGCCGCCGCCCAACGTCATGCTGATCAGGCCGGCATGAGTCTGGAGGAATGGCGCAGGGAGACCAAGTTCGACAGTACCGACTGGGGGTGGGTCATCATGTCTATCGGCATGGCCATCGGTGCCGGCATAGTCTTTCTTCCAGTCAAGGTGGGCCTGGTTGGACTGTGGGTCTTTCTGGTCTCAGCCATCATCGCCTACCCGGCCATGTACCTCTTCCAACGCCTCTTCATCAACACCCTGGCCGAATCCAAGGAGGGCGGGGACTATCCCAGCGTCATCAGCGGATATTTGGGCAAGAATTGGGGATTCCTCTTGGGTATCCTCTATTTCCTGATGCTGCTGATCTGGATATTCGTCTACTCGACGGCCATCACCAACGACAGCGCCTCCTTCCTACACTCCTTCCACCTGACCAAAACCGTCTGGTCCTCAAACCCCTTCTATGGGCTGGTGGTCATCTGCCTCCTGGTCGCCATCGCCTCCAGGGCCGAGAAGGTCCTCTTCAACATATCCAGCTTCATGGTCCTGACCAAACTGGTGGTGGTCTTCATACTCGGGGTGTCCATGATTGGACTCTGGGACCTGCATAATGTGGGTTCCTTCCCCGACCTGGGCTACCTGGTCAAGCAGACCATAGTGCTGCTGCCCTTCACCCTGACCTCCATCCTCTTTCTCCAGTCGCTCTCGCCCATGGTGATATCCTTCCGGGCCCACAACAAGAACATCGAGGTGGCTAGGTACAAATCCCTGCGGGCCATGAACATAGCCTTCGTGACCCTCTTCGTGGTCGTCTTCTTCTATGCCGTTTCCTTCAATCTGGCCCTGGGGCACGACGAGGCGGTGGAGGCCTACAATAAGAACATCTCCACCCTGGCCATCGCCGCCCAGAACATGGATGGGAGCCTGGTCAAGATCCTCAGCCTCATCCTGAACATCTTCGCCGTGATGACGGCCTTCTTTGGGGTCTTCCTTGGTTTTCGGGAGGCCTGCGAGGGCATTGCGACCAACATCCTCAAGCGCTTCATGCCGGAGGAGCGCATCAACACCAGGATCATGAAGGGATCGATTCTGGTCTTTTCGGTGCTGGTGGCCTGGGGTGCCATTCTGCTGAACGCGCCGGTGCTGAGTTTCACCTCCATTTGCTCACCTATTTTCGGGCTGATTGGCTGCCTTATTCCGGCCTACCTGGTCTACAAGGTTCCCAGCTTGCATAAGTACAAGGGGCCTGGGCTATGGTTGATAATCTTCGTTGGCCTGCTCCTGGTGATCTCGCCATTCCTGGCCTTCCTCTAACTCAGGGGCCAACTGAAAGCCCAAATCAAAGCACTGGCTTGGGATCCCATGGGCCGGGAGGGCCCAGCAACTACGGTGCCGCCATCTCCGGAGCGAATTCCAAGGATCCCTCAGATACGTAGACGAGACAGACTGATCGCGTGCAATACAACACATTCCAAAACTGATTCTTAAACACCACGTTCAGTTCCTAAAGGCACAGTTTGGCTTAAAAACGTGCTCAGTTCCTATAGGCCTCGAACTGGACACCACAGCCCAGGCAACCCCCATTAATGGCCCGACCTATTAATAAACCCCAGACACGCCTACTGCCACAAGCTCAAATCCACAACAGAAACACCACGTTTAGGGGTTATAGGCCTATAACCCCTAATCCCATAGCCCGGGTTCCGGCAGTATACGGAAAAACCGCAGCAACCTGGTGGTTACTGCGGTTCTAGCTGGAAGTGCCCCCGCGGGGGCTCGAACCCCGGACACGCTGATTAAGAGTCAGCTGCTCTAGCCAACTGAGCTACAGGGGCGTCGGCACTTCTTGAGCCAGATGACTACTATACTCTCATCGACCAATGATTCAAGTCGGAGTGTCGTCAATCTGAGGTCTGTGGAGGCGTGCCGGCTCGCCAGGTCCGCAAGCGGCTGTGGTGGGATTGGTGGTCGACTCATCCCCCAACCTCGCCCTACCGACTGTCACCAAGCTACACCGGTCCAACTGGGCCCTACCCATGCCCGCGGTAGGGGCGGTGGGTATATTGGGTGCTGTGGCAATCCGACAACCTTGAGGAGGGGCCGTGGTACATCCTGTCCACGAGCCTGGCCGTGACCCCAAAGGGCGCGATGCCAGGTCGCATGCTGCCGGCAATCCTTCAAGCCGGCCCCCTAGCGGCAATCACGCTGACGCCAATTCCAGCCGGCGCTCGCAAGCTGGTCATAACACGTCTTCCGGCTCACTGTGGATCGGGCGACTCATGCGGACGGTGCAGTCCTTCTGGCGTTTCGTCACGCTGCTGTTGGTGGCCCCGGGACGTTGGGTCAGCCAGGCCTGGCATCAGATGCTTGCGGATCTGTGTCCCCGGGCTGCGTATAGCGCCGTTGGCCCCACGTCCTCACGCATCTTCCTTACCCGGCGGCTGGTGGTGTTCGGCGTGCTGGTCCTGCTGGCGATAGCCCTATTGACAGGCTTCGCCGCTACGATGCATTCGCTGGCGGGGCACTCTTCAGGGCAACAGCCCACTACGGGAAGCCCGGCTGGCTCCAAGCGGTCGGACGCTTCCAAGAAATCCTATGATTCCGCGCTTGTGAAGCATTCCGCGCCTCCTGCCCCGATGGCAGGATTCAATCCCTTGTCCCAGGAGGACCGGTCCAGAATATTGGCTAAGGCCCAAGCGACGGCAGCCGCTTCCGGCCACGAGCAACGGCACTACTCCTACTGCGTGTCCACCAAGGGGCAGGTCGGGCAAACCGACGAATTTGAGAACTTGGTCTACCGGGCCTTGAATGATGCCCGGGGCTGGCCCAGGGCCGGAGCAACGTTCACCCAAGGGGCCAACGGGGACTGCGACATGACGCTCATCCTCTCCGAGGCCCAGTACATGACCAGCTTCTTCCAAGGCTGCTCCAACGAATACAGCTGCCGGGTGGGCAACCAAGTCATCATCAACCAGGACCGCTGGAATCAGGCGACCCAGGAGTGGCTGGACACTGGCGGTGATATGCAACGCTACCGGACCATGGTCATCAACCACGAGGTCGGCCACCGCCTGGGGCATATCGACAACGAGCCCGTGTGCCCCGGGGCCGGCCAGCTGGCGCCCCTTATGCAGCAGCAATCCATAGGGCTGCGGGGTTGCGTGGTCAACGAATGGCCGTTGGATTCGGAACTATGGATCCAATGACGGCCACCGGCCCCGCTGGGCTTGTGGCGGGCGGCTTGAGCTTGAGATGGGGTGAGGCCCGGCCGCGGCTGCATCTTGGGCTGTTCACCTGCTATAAGGGTGCTATGACTGGACGATTGGCGCCGACCCCATCCGGGCGGATTCACATAGGCAATGTCTACGCCATGCTGGCGGCTTGGCTGTCCGCCCGGTCCGAAGACTCCGGTGTTGGGAAGACTGGGGCGGGGCGCCTGCTCCTACGTATCGAAGACATCGACCGACCCCGAGTCGTTCCGGATGCAGACCGCTGGTTCATGGATGACATCGCCTGGCTGGGTATGGATTGGGATGGCGAACCCGTTTACCAATCTCAGCGGGGTGAGCTATACGAGCGTGCCCTGGAACTGCTGCGACACTACCGGCTGGGGCCAGGAGGCCTGAGTGAGGGCGTGGGCCAGACTGATGGCCAGAGCGGTTATGTCGGGGTGGGGAGCGCCCGGGAGCGACTCGTGTATCCCTGCTTCTGCTCCCGTTCGGACATCCGGGCGGCCGCGGCCCCGCAGGAGGGAGACGGTTTTGTTGTCTATCCGGGTACCTGCCGGCGACTATGGCGGGCCAATCCGCAGTTAATGAACTCACGCATCGCCGCTGGCGACCAGCATTCCCTGCGCCTGGCCATGCCGGAGGCGAACCCGGATGGGGACTCGTTCTTGTCAGACCCAGTCTTCGTCGACCGTATCTACGGCCGGAAGAACTTCAACCTGGCTGCTGATATTGGTGATTCCGTGGTCAGGCGGGCCGATGGGGTAATGTCCTACCAACTGGCCGTTGTGGTTGACGACCTGCTCATGGGGGTCGATGACGTTGTCCGTGGTCGAGACCTATTGCGGTCGACCGCCCTGCAGATCTGGATTCGTCGGTGCCTCCTTGATGCAGGCTTTGCGGCGGGATATGGTCTTTCGCCCGATGGCGATGCCATGCCTGCTGGTGAGACCATGCCAGGTGCTGCCACCATGCCCGGTGTTGCCGATGTAATCATGTCTGCTGGTGCGGCCGTGCCTATTCGTGAGGTCAAGTCTAACGGGGTGACCATGCCTGACGGTGTCGATGCGACGTATGGGTCTTTCGGCGATGGCAGCGGTGTCAGCCATTCTAGCGATGCAAACGTTGCCAAAGCTACCCCTGGTCCCCGGAATGCTGGTGAAATTTGCTACAACAAAGGCAACCTTGGCTCCAGTGGCAACGCTGATGCTTGTCCGGCTATCTGCGGCGTTTCCTCCAGCTATCCTGAGGCCCAAGGTCCTGGGGCCGTTCATGCCTCACATCCGTGCGAACCAGTCAAATCACCACTCAACCCGCGCTACACCCACCTGCCTCTGGTGGAATCGCCGCAGGGTCGCAGACTCGCCAAACGCGAGCGCTCCTTGGATATGGGCACGTTGAGGTCCGCTGGTATTCGGCCTGAAGCGGTTGTGGGCTACTGCGCGTGGTTGCTCGGCTTGTCCACTAGCTATCGCCCCATGAGCGCCCAAGAGGCATTGTCCATTTTCAGCCATTGTGGTTGGAGGCCTCTTCAGGACCACCCAGCTGACCAACAGCTACCTGAGGGCATCGTGGAGTTTCTTGCCGTTTGAGTCTCCGTAGGTCCGGCGGATGCTGCCAGAGCCTTTCTGCGGCATTGGGCCATATCATGGTCAGGATTGTGTATGGCCGCAGATCGGGGGAGGCTGCCCTAGTCGGCCCATTGTGCCTAGGATGTTGTCAGCGAGGCAAGCAATCGAGGTAAGCATGACGGCGTATATGGAACACAAGGATCTGGCCAACGAGCATATTGATGCTGCTCGGGCCGGGCAGATCGCCGACAATGTGGCGCAGGTGCGGGCCGCCATTGCCCACGCCGAGGCGGCTGCTGGCCGTGAGCCGGAGTCGGTCAAGTTGCTGGCCGCCACCAAGACGCGTGACGTCGGGGAGATCATGGCCGCCATTGATGCCGGTGTTGACATGATTGGCGAGAATCGACCGCAGGAGGTGGTTGCTAAAGGGGCGGGTCTGACCAGGCAATGTGCCGAACGCGGACTCATCTTGGGAGCTGCCAGCGGGAGCGAGGCCGTGGACCCGGCTGCCGGGGGGCAGCAGGCTTCTACCCAAGAAACTCAGGGTTTCGCTGGAAATGCAGCGGTCGGCCCGCCGGTTGACGGGTCTCAGGTGTTCAAACGGGGGCAACACAACCCATGGCACCTAGGTTCAGGATTGGACTTGAGCGAGCATCCTGGCGCTATTGCCTCCCAGGGGCCGCTTGCTGCTGCTTCGGTTTCTGCGCAGGGGGAGGGGGGCGGTCTTGATATGGAACAACCCAAGCCGCTGCCTTTTCATCTGATTGGTCAGCTGCAATCCAACAAAATCGGCAAGATACTGCCATTTGTAACAACCATTGAGTCTGTGGACTCGGTCGCTTTGGCTGAGAAGATCAGTCGCCGGGCAGTGGCCCGTAATGCAGTGGTCGGTATCCTCCTGGAGGTGAATGAGTCCGGCGAGGAATCGAAGTCTGGTTGCGCCCCCAGCCAGGCCATTGATATTGCCGTCCAAATTGGTCTTATGGACGGCCTGGACCTGCAGGGGCTCATGACCGTCGGTGCCCATGTGGATGATGAATCCATCATCCGCCAGGGATTCTCGCACCTGCGCCGCCTGCGCGAAGCCATCAGGACTTCCGGGCATCCCGGCACGGAACATTGCTGCGAACTATCCATGGGTATGACCTCAGACCTGGCTATAGCTGTAGAGGAGGGCTCAACCATGGTCCGAGTCGGCACTGCCATTTTCGGTGAGCGCGCCTTCGTGTAGTTTCCTCTTCTCCGCTTCCTTCCCAACGCTCCAGGCGTATCCGGCCGTGTGCGTGCGCGCTTAATGTACGCGCGTTCTCATCCTTTGCCATGCGCAAGCCATCTCATCAATCCGCCTGGTTCCCCTTCCGATATTCCTTCTCGATCTTGGCTCTCCCTTCCTCTCCTCTTTTCAAATCTTGCTCCCCCTTCCGCTCCTTTCTCCGAATCTTGGCTCACCCTAACCTCTGATGTGCAGAAGGAATCCTCATTTTCCCCGTCTGGCTGTCCCCTATTGCTCTTAAGGGTGAGTCTGTGGGCGCCAGCCGTCTTTTCCTACCTCTAATCGCGCAGGCTACGCATGAATCCGGCTGTATCCGTTAGGCCAAAGTCTCGCATGGCGGCCGCTTAGAATCTCGGCTCACCTTAGCAATCGTTGCCCAGGTGCAAGAGGCTGGAGGCCTAAAGGGTGGTTGGCTATTCGTTGTTGGGGTGTGTCGGCTAGGAGTGATTGGCGTAATGAACCCAGCCCCCGCCCCGTCATCTAACCTGCCCTTGGCGTAGGCTAGGAACCATGAGAATCGCACGTTTTGCCCATAATGATGTCCCCCAGTACGCTTTCATCCAGAAGGATTCCGCTGATGGTAAGGAATACTTGGTTCCGTTGGATGGCTACCCTCTGGGGGGCCGCCCGGTCAAGCCCACGGGCGATCGGATACCACTTGATTCCGACGGAGTCCGTCTGCTGGCCCCGATTATTCCCTCGAAGGTCTACGGGTTGGCTAAGAACTATCAGGCTCACGCAGCTTACATGCACGAGCAGGGCCAGGCACCGGTCGCACAGGCGCCGGCGGAGATGGTAGTCTTCATGAAGCCCAGCACCTCAGTGATTGGCCCCGATGACCCAATCGTCATGCCGGCCTGCTCGCGGGACATGAATTATGAACCTGAGGTGGCTGTGGTCATGGGCCGCATAGCGAAGAACGTACCTGTTGAAGAGGCCATGAAGTATGTTCTCGGTTTTACTTGTGTCAACGACGTCACCCTGCGCGATCTGCAGCAGAGCGATCCCATGTGGACCCGAGCCAAGGGTTTCGATACCTCCTGCCCGCTGGGACCATGGATTGAAACCGAGTTTGCCTGGCAGGCCGCCCATATTTCCTTCAGTCTGAATGGCGAGGAAGTACCCGAGGCCTCCGGCACGACAGCCAATTTGGTCCACAGCATTCCTGAGCAGATTGCTTTCATCTCCAGCTTTGCCACGCTCTTGCCTGGAGATGTGATCATGACTGGTACGCCTCACGCATCCGGACAGCTTAAGCCGGGTGATGAGGCGGTGGTGAAGGTCGACGGCATTGGTGAATTGCGGAATGTGGTGGTGCAAGGCTGAGGACTTGGGTCTGGCTGTAAACCTTGCCTGCTCCTAGGCGAGTCCGTCGTGTTCGGTGACTGCGCCGGCAACCAAGCTACTGTGGCAGTCGTCTGCGCCTGTCGCACATTTCCTTGACACTTAGTGGCTCCATGAATCGTTTGAATCCCAAGGCTCCGGCTTTCACTAGCGCTCTTTGTAGGCAATCTACGAACGACCTGATCTGCGTTCCGGTTTGTATGGAATCGGTTTCCACGGTGAATATTCGCCATCGTGTTGAGTGAATGGCGTTTAAGCGTTCCCAGTCCTCTGCGCTTTGCTGCCTATGGTGCCGCCCGTTGAATTCGATGCCTATTTTGTATTCAGGGCAACCCATGTCAATCAGAAATGTGTGTTGCTCCACTGAGACCGGAATGTTGACGCTAAGGTCGGGGAAACCGAAGCTACGTATGAGCAGTCGTAGGTTCGTCTCGGCTGGAGAATCGGTGTTCTCCTTCATGAGGGTCAAGGCGCGGCGGCATTTGTCGAGTCCTTTGAACGGGTCGCATTCCGCTAGGAATACTTGGATGTCTCTGATCGACGTTCGTTTGAGTAGCCGGTCGCGGCAGGTCAGCGAATCGCCGAAAACTACCAGTTCGCGAAGGGTGAGCCAGGAGGACATCTGGGCGAAGAGCGCCTCGGGGGAGAGGCAAAGAAGGCCGTGCACGTCGATTGTTGATCCTAAGGAATCGGCGTTGTTCCAGCTATGGCATGAGACGTTGATCAGCCGTATACGTTTGGCCCTGTTTTTGACGATAGTGTAGATGCCCCGATGCAGCCTCTCGTTGGGTACTGGTACGCCGAGCAAACTGGCCGCTGTGAACAGTCCGGCGGTGACGGTGTATTTTGTTCTTGCCTGTGCGTTGAGGCAATCCGCGATGGCGCGCTGCTGCCGTTGCCAGGCCTTGTGGCGCATGATCTGACGCACTGGCGGTTCATCGACTATCTCAAACATAAGTTCACGGTAGGCACTTATTCGGCATGAGGTGGCTCTGACGAGGGTGTGTGGACGAACGTTGATTCGTGAGGGTCTTGATGTGTGTTCGTGGAAGTCTTGTGCCATAAGCGATTGAGGGCGACACACCCGGAGGTCTGGTGCCGTGGGAGACTGTGCGCATGCCTTGCGTTTCAAGCTTCCGTGTTGGGGCTGCGGGTTTTGTTTTTGTTGGTGGTTGAGTGCGGTCTCCGGGACTCACCCCACCTGCCTTTACAAGGAGAGCTGGCCTGCAAATCAGTCAGGAAAGACATGTGATCGTGGTTATGGTGAGTCACGGATCGTGAACCGCACTATGCCGTAGCTGTCGGCTTGTCGCAATTACAGGTTTGCCGCGATGCTTGATCTTCTTCCCAACCATGGAAGCACCTATATCCGTAGTTATATGCGGTGGTGACGTTGTTCTCGTAGCCGGCGACTCGCCCCAAGCCGAGATGCGCGCGTGATGGTGAGGGCATGGTCGGGTTAAGGGAAAGTTTTGCCTCTTGGGGTGAGTCGAGTGGGAAAGGACTAAGTCTGCGCGGCGCCACACGGCGCCCCTAGCAGGCGAATTCCTAAACTTGAGTCATTGACGCTCAACTTTGGGAATAAGGCGTTCGGTGAATTGGTTAAACACAATAGTTACGCAAGAGCGCACTGCCGGACACTAAGCAGATTCCATAGCGGCGCAGGTCCTCGTGAGACGAGCTGGATGCGACTGGCTGTGAAGGCTTGGCCGGGCAGTGCAGAGACGAAGGGACAATAAACATGGAACAGCAGTTCACCACCATGGCCCAGGAAGCCATTGGGGATGCCATTCAGAGTGCATCTGCGGCAGGGAATGCACAAGTCGAGACCCTACATGTTATGGATGCCTTGCTGCGTCAGGAAAATGGCGTGGTGCAAGGTCTTATTGAGGCCGCGGGAGGAGACCCACAAGCCATTGGCGCAGCCGTGCGGAACGCTTTGGTCAAGCTCCCAAGCGCCAGCGGATCATCAACATCGCAGCCGCAAGCCAGCCGCCAGCTGACTGCAGCCCTGGCCCAGGCCGAGAAGGAAATGCGGTCCATGGGTGACGATTACGTCTCCACTGAGCACCTGCTCATCGGCATCGCCACGTCCGGCCCCAACGAGAGCCAGAACATACTCAAGGCCAATGCTGTCACGGCTGATGCCCTACGCAAGGCCGTTCCTGGGGTGCGTGGCGGAGCAAAAGTGACAAGCCCCGATGCCGAAGGGTCGTACAAGGCCCTGGAGAAGTACTCCACGGACCTAACTGCCCAGGCCAAGGAAGGCAAGCTTGACCCCGTCATTGGCCGTGACGAGGAGATTCGTCGCGTGATCCAAATTCTCTCTCGCCGCACCAAGAACAACCCGGTCCTTATCGGTGAGCCCGGAGTTGGCAAGACCGCTGTGGTCGAAGGTCTGGCCCAGCGTATTGTCGCGGGAGATGTGCCTGCCACCTTGAAGAACAAGAAGCTCATCAGTCTGGACCTTGGCTCCATGGTTGCCGGTTCCAAATACCGCGGTGAGTTCGAGGAGCGGCTGAAGGCCGTGCTCAACGAGATCAAGGGCTCGGACGGGCAGGTCATCACCTTCGTCGACGAGATTCACACCATCGTGGGGGCGGGCGCCGCCGAAGGCTCCATGGACGCCGGCAACATGCTCAAGCCCATGCTGGCTCGCGGCGAACTGCGCCTGATCGGCGCGACCACCTTGGATGAGTACCGTGAGCACGTCGAGAAGGACCCTGCCCTTGAGCGTCGTTTCCAGCAGGTCTTCGTGGGCGAGCCCAGTGTTGAGGACACCATCGCCATCCTGCGCGGCCTCAAGCAACGCTACGAGGCTCACCACAAGGTGACCATCGGTGATGATGCGTTGGTGGCGGCCGCCACGCTTTCCAACCGCTACATCTCGGGCCGTCAGCTGCCCGACAAGGCCATCGACCTGGTGGACGAGGCCGCCGCCCACCTGCGGATGGAGCTCGATTCGCAGCCTGAGGAGATTGATGTGCTGCAGCGCAAGGAGACCCGGCTTGAGATGGAGGAGATGCAGCTCAAGAAGGCCGATGATCCTGCCAGCAAGGCTCGCTTGCAGAAGCTTCAGTCCGATCTGGCTGACACCCGTGAGCAGCTCAGTGGTCTTAAGGCGCGTTGGGAGAATGAGAAGGCCGGTCACAACAAGGTGGGCGATTTGCGTGCACAGCTCGATGCCAAGCGCGTTGAAGCCGACAAATTCACCCGCGAAGGCAACCTGGAGCAAGCCAGCAAGATTCTCTATGGTGAGATCCCTGCCATACAGAAGGAGTTGGACGCCGCCGAAACCGCCGCTGAGGCGGGGAAGTCCGGCGAAACCAATGACTTGGAGACTGCCGAGCCCATGGTCCCCGACCATGTGGACGCCGATTCGGTTGCGGGCATCGTGGCTGAGTGGACCGGCATTCCCGTGGGCCGCCTCATGCAAGGGGAGAATGAGAAGCTGCTGCATATGGAGGACTATCTCGGGCAGCGTGTGATCGGTCAGAAGGAAGCCGTTCGTGCCGTCTCCGACGCGGTCCGGCGCTCGCGTGCTGGCATAGCCGACCCCAACCGTCCGACTGGTTCCTTCCTCTTCCTGGGCCCGACCGGTGTGGGCAAGACCGAGCTGGCCAAGGCTTTGGCTGACTTCCTCTTTGACGACGAGAAGGCCATGGTTCGCATCGATATGAGTGAGTATATGGAGAAGGCTTCCGTATCTCGTCTCATCGGCGCGGCGCCCGGCTATATCGGTTACGAGGAGGGTGGCCAGTTGACTGAGGCCGTGCGGCGGCGCCCCTACTCCGTGGTGCTGTTCGACGAGGTGGAGAAGGCCAATCCTGAGGTGTTCGATATCCTGCTGCAGGTCCTGGACGATGGCCGGCTGACCGATGGGCAGGGCAGGACCGTGGACTTCAAGAACACGATTCTGATCATGACCTCGAACCTCGGATCCCAATTCCTGGTGCAGACCGATTTGGATGATGAGGCCAAGCATGCGGCAGTTATGGATGCGGTCCACGGGCAGTTCAAGCCCGAGTTCATCAATCGGTTGGATGAGCTGGTCATCTTTGATCCGCTGACCCGCGATGAGCTGGGGCAAATTGTGGATCTGCAGGTCAAGCATGTGGCTTCGCGTCTCACCGAGCGGCGGATCACTTTGGATGTCACCGCGGCGGCCCGTGAATGGCTGGCAAACGCCGGCTATGATCCCGCTTATGGAGCCCGGCCCCTGCGTAGGTTGGTGCAGACCGAGGTCGGCGATCAGCTGGCCAAGATGCTGCTGTCTGGCAAAGTGCATGATGGGGACACCGTGCTGGCTGACCAGACCGGTGGTGAACATCTGGAGCTCAGCACCATGCCGGAGGACCCCTTGGCTGATGTGGAGGCTGAGGTCTCCGGCGACGGCGAAGGTGGTTCCGCGCAGTAACGCCGATGCCTGTACGAGCTGTGGGGTCAGTGCGTGACCATTGATGAGTGGTTGCTTCCGACATGATTGCTGGGAGCAACCACTTTTTGATGCGCCTGCCGTCGGGTGTCTTTGGGATGCTTGGGGCGCCATGGCTGGCGTTCCCCTCCCCACTGGTGTCACCCCAAACTTGCTTCTTTCGCCTCCCCATTTCTTTTTCCCTTCCGTTTGCACGGCATTCGTGCTCTTCAATGAGCGATGTCTCTAAGTGCTGGCTCACCCTAGTGGCGAATGGTCGCGATACGTGCGCGTGATTTCAACGGGGCGGCTTAGGTATGTTGCAGTGGGGTGAGGCGCCCGGCATGGAAGTACCCACTTGGATGGGAATCGGTCGGGTTGTGCTTGAGTCGGAAGACTTCAGTAACGCATGACTACGTGCGCCACTGGCCTGGTTGGTTGCTCATACTGTGGCCCCGGCCGAACTTGGCCGGTTATTGGCGAGGCGGGGCGTCGTCCGTGATCAGGATTTCATCAGACGCGCTATGGCTGCCGATGCCTCGGCGAGTTTTTCGTCGGCCACTTCGCCGCCTTCGATTGAGGCCTGGCGGACGCAATGGTTGAGGTGGTCGTCGAGTAAGAGCAGTGCGACGGATTTCAGGGCGGAATTGGACGCGGCTATCTGTGTCAGTACGTCAATGCAGTACTTATCTTCCTCCACCATCTTGCCGATGGCCCTAACCTGCCCCTCAATGCGGTGCAGACGGCCCAATACCTTGTCTTTGTCGGCTCCATACCCGTGCATTGACTGACCTCTCTCGTGTCCGGAATCTTTCCATTTGAACAACTGCTTGCAATTATACCATATAGGGGTATAGGGTATATAACAAGAATGTTTGCACAATAGACAAACCGCGAATGTAAGACAGAGGAGAGGTCCGCAATGGTATTTGACAAGGTGGTGATAGGTGCCGGTATCCTGGTGGTCGCCGCTCTGTTGACTTGGCTCATTCTTTGGTTCTTTTTCAGCCGTCAGAAAGGAACCGCCGGAACCCTCGAGAATGGTGTCCAGGCGGCGACTGTCACGGTTAAGGGCGGCTATTCCCCTTCGGTCATAACCATGGCCCCTGGCACTCCCATCGAGCTGACCTTTGACCGTCAGGAGACCGGAGAGTGCACATCGCATGTGGTCTTCTCCGATTTGGGGCTGGATGCCATGCTGCCCGGCAATCAGGTAACGCATGTGAAGCTGCCACCTTTGGCGCCGGGTGAATACCCTTTCGCCTGCGGTATGAACATGGTTCATGGGCTCTTGCGGGTCGGATCGCCTGAAGCTGACGGAAGTGCAGATGGGACGCAGTCGGCCTCCGAAAGCGGATCCGGCGATCCGGTCAGCTCCACGAGCGCTGTAAAGTCGGTTGGCGCAGCAACGCCCACAGCTGGCTACAGTGCTGCCGACGCGATTCGCAACGAGGAGCAGGAGGCCGTCGAGCGGTGTCATGAGATCAAGGACACCACCCGTCTCTTCGTCATCGCCCTGGTCCTGACCCTGCCGGTTTTCCTCACCAGCATGACCAATATGCTGGTCATGGGACTCATTCCCATGTGGATGGTCAATCCTTGGCTCCAGGCCCTCCTGATTACCCCTGTCATGTTCTACTGCGGCTGGCCCATCCACCGGGTCGGTTGGCCTGCGCTGGTCCATAGGTCGCCGGATATGAATTCCCTGGTGGCCTTGGGCGCTACGGCCGCTTACCTGTACAGCCTTGTTGTCTGTGTGGCTCCCGGCATCATGCCTGAGGGCTCGCGCGAGCCTTACTTTGAGTCGGTCGGTGTGGTCATCGCCCTGGTTCTGCTGGGGCGCCTGTTGGAGGCCAAGGCGCGTGAGGGCACCGGTCAGGCCGTTCAATCCCTGATCAAACTTCGCCCGCGCAAAGCGCTGCTGGTTGATGAGGAGACTGTGGCCAAGGGTCCGCAGGCCTGGGAAAACCTTGCCAATTTGCGCGAGGTGGCTACAGACGATTTAGCGCAAGGTAACCTGCTGGTCATCAAAGCCGGAGAACGGATTCCCACTGATGGAGTGGTCCTGGCGGGTTCCGGCCAGGTTGATGAGTCCATGATCACCGGCGAATCAAAGCCCGTCAGCCGTGGTGAGGGGCAGCCGCTGACCGGTGCCACCATCCTGCTCAAGGGCAATCTGGTCATGCGTGTCACGCAGGTCGGCGGCGACACGGTGCTCTCTCAGATCGTGTCCCTGGTCGCCCGAGCCCAGGCCACGAAGGCGCCCGTCCAGCAACTGGCAGATAGGATTGCGCGGATCTTCGTACCGGTGGTCATGGTCATAGCCGTGTGGACCTTCGCCATCTGGATGGCCTTTGGCCCGCAACCCGCCCTGGCACATGCCGTCATAACCGCCGTCAGTGTGCTGATCATTGCCTGCCCTTGCGCCCTGGGCCTGGCGACCCCGCTGTCGGTCACCGCAGCAACGGGCCTGGGTGCCTCGAAGGGTGTGCTGGTCACGTCGGCCAAGGCCTTGGAACGGGCCCGGAACATTCGCACTGTCGTTTTTGACAAGACCGGTACCATAACCCGGGGTGTGATTGACGCGGATTCGCGGTTGGACAGTCCCTCCTATGAGGGCGACCCTGTCAAGGAGGGGTCTGCCGAAGCCGTCGTTGCCTTGCGCCGTGCCGGAATTCGAACCGTCATGCTGAGTGGAGACAAGGCAGAGGTAGCGGCGCGTATCGCCTCCGAGGTGGGCATTGACACGGTCATCGCCCAGGTTCGCCCTGACGGCAAGGCCTACTGGATCAAACGTCTGCAGGACGAGAGGGACGCGCAGGCCAAGGCCCAATCCTCAAGTGGCCGGCGAGGTTCCCAGGGGCTGATCGCCATGGTTGGCGACGGCATCAACGATGCCCCAGCCCTAGCTCAGGCCGACCTGGGTATAGCCATCGGCACCGGCACCGACGTGGCCATGCAGTCGGCGGACGTGACCCTCATGAGCGGCGACCTGCGCGGAGTGGTCCGCATCATCAACCTCTCCCGCGCCACCATGCGCAATATCGGCGAGAATCTGATGTGGGCCTTTGGCTACAACGTCATCGGCATTCCTCTGGCGGCGGGCCTGCTCTACCCGCTCACCGGATGGCTGCTGAGTCCTATGATCGCCGGGCTGGCCATGGCCCTTTCCTCCCTCTGCCTTGTGCTCAACGCCAACCGGCTCAGGCATGCCGAGATTCGGCAAGATTCCATCGGCCACCCCGGCGGAGGAGACGAGTCCGGGAGCAAGGCGGCGAGCCAGTCCGGGCTTGTCGCCGGCAATGAGCCTCAGGTTATAGTCGATGACCGGAGTGATTTGGTCACGCCGAATGGGGCTGCAAGCCAGTCCGGCATGACCGGCAGCAATACCCACCACAACAAGGAGAATCCAATGGATATGAACATGTCAGATAAGGCGGCTGCCAAGGGAGCCGCAACGGCGACCGACCCGGTATGCGGCATGAGCGTGACCGTTAACGATGAGGCCATTAACCGTGAATATCAAGGCAAGACCTACTACTTCTGCGGTGAGCGTTGTGCCGAGAACTTCATGAAGGCCCCGGAGGTTTTTCTGAGTAAATAACAGGTGCTCCGCGCCGGCCCCTGGCTCGGCTCGCCATAGGGTGATTCCTTGAGCGGGTGGGGCGGGAGTGGGTATTGGTGCTACCTGAAGACTCGAGTTGTCGTGCCTGGCTGCAGGCGAAGTGGGAGAGATTATTCGCGCCTTCGCATCTAGGTCTGTGCGCGGTGTTCCCCTCCGCCTACCGCTAGCGAGACATGAGCGAAGGCCGGCCCCATGCTTGATCAGTATCGATGGGGTAGCCGCATGACCCAGCCTTCAAGACCCGTGAGCTCGGCGATGGCCATCGGGCCAGTGGGGGCGGCGGGCTTGGGCAAGTCTCACTTTCGGGGCACAATAGAGCCATGACTGATCAGACCCAACCCAAATTGCCCGAAGATGTACGCGTCCGTTTCTGCCCTTCTCCGACCGGCACGCCCCACGTGGGCATGGTCCGCACGGCCCTGTTCAATTGGGCTGAGGCCCGCCATACCCATGGTCGTTTCGTCTTTCGTATCGAGGACACCGATGCGGTCCGCGACAGCGAGGAGAGCTATCAGCAGATCATTGACGCTTTGGAATGGTTGGGCATCGACTGGGATGAGGGCATCAATGTGGGCGGCCCAGATGGCCCCTACCGTCAATCCGAGCGATTCGATATTTACCAGGACGTTGCCCGGCGGCTGTTCGAGGCCGGATATGCCTATGAGTCCTACTCCACCCCTGAGGAGGTCGAGGCCCGTAATCTGGCCGCTGGCCGACCCAAGGCCTTCGGTTATGACGGCTACGACCGCGATCTGACCGAGGAGCAAAAGGCCACGTTCCGCGCCGAGGGCCGCAAGCCAGCCCTGCGAATTCGCATGCCTGATGAGGACATCGCCTTCGACGACCTGATCCGTGGCCACATCGAGTTCAAAGCCGGATCGGTGCCGGACTATGTGATCGTGCGTCCCAACGGAGACCCCCTCTACACGCTGACGAACCCGGTCGATGACGCCATGATGCGCATCAATGTGGTGTTGCGTGGCGAGGACCTGCTCAGCTCCACACCCCGCCAGATCGTGCTCTACCGTTACCTCATGGAGCTTGGTGTCGCCAAGGAGATGCCGCTCTTCGGCCAC
This sequence comes from Bifidobacterium aemilianum, assembly GCF_003315635.1. Lineage (GTDB taxonomy): Bacteria > Actinomycetota > Actinomycetes > Actinomycetales > Bifidobacteriaceae > Bifidobacterium > Bifidobacterium aemilianum. The sequence continues at coordinate 300,423 of NZ_PDCG01000003.1, forward strand.
ATGCCCTATGTTATGGGCAAGGGCAAGAAGAAGCTCTCCAAGCGCGACCCGGAGTCCAACCTCTTCCTCCACCGCGACAACGGCTTCATCCCCGAGGGCCTACTCAACTACCTGGCCCTGCTGGGCTGGTCGATTGCTTCCGACCGCGATATCTTCACCATGGACGAGATGATTGAGAAGTTCGACATCCGCGACGTCAAGGCCAACCCCGCCCACTTTGACATTGATAAGGCCATCTCCATCAATGCCGAGCATATCCGTATGCTCGATCCCCAGGACTTCCTGAACCGTTCCTTGCCCTACCTGCGGCACCAGGGACTGGTATCCGCCGATTCCTGGGACGCTCTGACTGAGCGCGAGCGTGAGATTCTGACCGCTGCCGGCCCCCTGGTCCAGCCTAGGGTTCGTTTGTTGGGTGAGGTCCCCGGTATGACCGCCTCCCTGCTGGGCACCGAAGGCTTCATTGAGCCTGACGAGGATGCCCGTAAGCAGCTCAAGGACTCGGCCGCCGAGGTGCTGGATAAGGCGATTGCTGCGCTGGAGCCTGTCTCTGGCGATGAGTGGCATGCGGACGCCCTTCATGAGCTTTTGGACAAGGCCTTGATTGAGGACGGCGGTTTCAAGCCCCGCCTGGCCTATGGTCCGGTTCGGGTGGCCATGTCGGGGCGGCGTGTTTCGCCGCCGCTGTTCGAGTCCATGGAAATTCTTGGCAAGGACCTGAGTGTGGCCCGCCTCAAAGGCCTGCGCGCGCATGTCTGAGGGCTGTTGAGGCCTGCTATGGGCTGGGTTTCGGGCTTCTGCGGCGTCAATGGTATTTGCGGAGCACAGCGGTATTTCGCTTATGGCGACACGCCGACTTGCGGGAAGTAGGCCTCCTCAGTACAGTCTTTATCTGTCGTCTGTAGCAATATGGGCGACGAGGCCTCCATCGTCTAGCGGTCTAGGACTACGCCCTCTCACGGCGCCAACACCGGTTCAAATCCGGTTGGAGGTACACAGTGTCGAAGTACTTAGTACAATAGACATTGTAGTCAATTGGGGTATGGTGTAATTGGCAACACAGGTGATTCTGGTTCATCCATTCTTGGTTCGAGTCCAGGTACCCCAGCCAGTGGCCGCAGCATTGCGACTTGCCGCCAGTCTTGCAGAAGCGAGGCCGGCGGTTTTTGTGTATCCGGCCCCATGTGCATCCACCGATGAATGCACCTTGCCAATCTATAGGAACTGAACGTGGTGCTTCGACTATAGGGTCTATAGGAACTGAATGCATTGGCCTATAGGAACTAAACGTGGTGCTTTAGAATCTGGTTTTGGGGTTATCTGACGTGTCCTTGTCGTATGGCCAGGCCTGCCTCCCAGGTCGGCTTATAGGTACTCAATGTGAACTATAGGCCTGTTTGGTGTGTACCTGCGTCTGAGCCTGGGCATGGGCCTATAGGCCACAACCAGGCACGTATCCAGAATCTAAAACAACACGTCTAGTTCCTATAGCCCCACCCACCACTCGTCGTGCTTATAGACGATTTAAGCCAAGGTCTCATTGCTTTTGGGACAGGTTTGCTCGCGCGGACTCACCCTAACTCCAAGTATGAAGGATCAGCCATTGGGGGAGCGGCACTCTTGATGGGTACTTGAAGGTGGGGTGAGTCGTTCCTTTGAAGACCGTGATGAGATTCAGGGCGGGGTGCGGTTCAGGTGATTGAAGCGCTTGAGTATTGGTGGTTCGGCAATATTCGGGTATTGGCCAGAATTGGGAGGTCTTTGGGTGTTGGTGGGGATTTGGGAATATGTTGCGTGATGAAGGCGGGATTGGGACTATGGGCCTGGAATGGAGATAGAAGGTGGGTGATTGTGATGCTTGACTCACCCTAGGTAAAGTTGTGCGATGGGTTGTGTGGAGCTTGGACGGCTGTGGATTTGTATCTGGTTTTGGGGTGAGCCGTGAATGTGTGTGAGGGGGTGCGGGCGTGCGCGAGGATGATGGCGTGCGCGAGGGATGATGGTGTGGGAGAGGACTTGGGCGAGGGCACGGGGGATGAGCCGGTAGATGGATGGGTTTACCACGAGAGAGGCTGTCGGTCGAGTTGGAGCGTGAGTTGGTGGAGGGAATCTTGAATCGGGTGTGGGATTGGGGTGACCCGAGTGTGAGGGTGGGGTGAATCGAGCGAAGGACCTGAGATGTTGGCGTTGGTGTTGTGATTGGTCGTTGGCCGGCGGGGTCAATAGTGGCTCGACTCGCAGCGACGGCAATGTGGAGGGGCTTACTATGGCGATTTGCGGGAACTGCATTAGGCTAGTGGGCATGACAGAACTATCCCTAGGAGCACGGAATTCATCGTCGAGGCCTCGCATTCAGCCGGCCGATGCCGAGGATCACCGCCCAGTCTCGGTCTCGGCCAGGTTGGGTCGGCTGCAATTCCACGCTTCCGGCAAGTTCCGTGTCCTACAGTTGGCTGACATCCAGGACGGACCCAAGGTTGCAGGGGACACCCTTAAGTTGATTTCGGCGGCTTTGGACGCGGTGCGGCCAGATGTGGTGGTTTTTACCGGCAATCAGATTGCCGGCTATAACAAGGCCTATTCGGCGACCTATCGCAGACGCCGTTGGGACAAGGATTCACCGGATCAGCAGGTTGCCGGTAAGTCGCGGAATGGTCTTCACGGCCGCAGCCGGACCTCGGTAGGCGTGTCCGCCATTGATGCTGATAAGCGGGCGGCTGCCAACCGGGCCCGCACCACTGAGCTGGTGCGCAAGTGCATCGGCCAGTTTCTGCAGCCCTTGGTTGACCGGCAGATTCCCTGGGTGGTCACCTATGGCAATCATGATTTTCAGTGCGGACTGAGCAATGGGCAATTGGACGATATATACCGTGAGTTTCCCGGCTGTCTGAATCCCAAGTCGGCGACGGGCCACGAGGGCGAACCAAATAGCATGGACAGGAAGCACGCTGCCGAGGGCAGGCAGGCCGAGGCCACCAAACCCTTGACCCATGCTTTTGCGGAACTGCCGGACCAGGAGGTCTTCCCCTGCCAGCCGGGCACCTTCGCCCTTCCGGTTATGGATGAGGAGCGCCAGCGTAATGTCATCGGCCTGGTCATGCTCGATTCGGGTGATTACGCCAGGGAGGGCGGCGCCGGCAGCCCGGATCCCGCTGCCCTGGCCTTCCTTCGTCAGGTCCCTGAGCTCATGAAGACCAAATCCATGGTCTTCCAGCATTTTCCCATACCCCAGTACTACCGGCTGCTGACCGAGGTTCCGGCCACCACGGCCCGGGCGGTGGAGGGCTACCGGGCCTTCAGCGGCCGCTCTTTTATCCTTGATGATACCAAGACCCTGCCCGGTTCCTTCCTGGGTGAGGGAATCAGTTGCCCCGATCGTGACAGCGGGGAGTTCGATATTCTCAAGGCCAAGGATGGCTACTTCGCGATGGCTGCCGGCCACGACCACCGCAACCGTTTTGTGGGTGAGCTGGAGGGCATTATGCTGGCCGCAACGCCCACCTGCGGTTTCGGCTCCTATGGACCGGCCCCCACCCAGTGTGCCGCGCGGCTTTTCGAGTTCGACATCCGCCACCCCTATGAGCCGCGCACCCAACCCTTGACCTTCGGCGATCTGGTCGGCAAGCCCGGAACCCACAAGGCATACACCTATGCGCTGAACACTACGGCGGACGCCAAGGGTGAGGCCATGGATCTGCTCCACAAGCCCAGTCTCCTGAGCCGGCTCCTGGCTAAGTTGCACATTAGGAAGTAGGTGGAGGCGGGTGCAGCCCCCGGTCTTAGAGGTGGTCTTGATGTTGCTGTTGACATGGTGTTGTCATCGCCAATGACGCTGGATTCTCGGTGGTATAGGTCTTGATCCGGTCTTGGCTTCAGCGTTGTCGTTGATACTGACACTGATGTTGGGTTTGGTTTGATTTGGGTTCAGACCGGTGTGGCTTTTACTTTCGGCGTTGATGTGGGTTGGTCCTGTTGGCGTTGGGTTGGTGCCTATGTGTCTATGGGGGGGGGGCGACGCTGACGCTGGTTTTAGCTTGCCGTAGGTCTTGATTTGCTTCTACTCTCGGCGCTGATCTTGTTGGTGTGGCGTTTGTCCTGACATGGTTTTGGTGTTGCCGTTGACCCGGACCTTGGATTTGAATTGAGTGGTGGGTGGTGTTGGCTCCTTGGTGTGGCGGTCATGCCGCCATGAGTCTGGCCGGGTCGGTCACTTGGAAGGTGGGTGGGTATGGGAAGGAACCTCCGTCTAGGAGGTCCCTTCCGCAAGGCTTGTGTTGTGGTTGGCGCGGTATGGCTCAGCGCCCTGCATTGGCCTTGAGCAGGGCCTCGGTCAGGTACTTGCCGGCGGCCATGACCAGGGGTGCGTAACGGCGGCCAGGGGTGGGGCCCATGCGCCCGGAGGGGCCGGAGATGGAGATGGCTGCGATGACCTGGCCCGAGGAGTTGCGGATGGGCGCTGAGATGGAGCAGACACCTTCTTCCCGCTCGTTGACTGATTCGGACCACCCGCGCTTGCGGACGGCGGCCAGGCCTGCGGCCGTGAATTTGGCGTGGCGCAGACCTTGGTGGAGGCGTTCCGAGTCCTCCCAGGCCAGCAGAATCTGGGCGGCGGAACCGGCCTCCATGGAGAGCATGGCGCCCACCGGAATGGAGTCGCGCAGTCCGCTGGCTCGCTCCACGGCGGCGATGCACACCCGCTGGTCGCCCTGGCGGCGATAAATCTGGGCCGACTCACCCGTGCGGTCCAGCAGGGTCTGGAGGATGGGGCCTGCGGCGGTGAGCAGCCGGTCCTCGCCGGCCGCCGCCGCCAGTTCGGCGAAGCGGGAGCCTAGGACGAAGCGCCCGTGCTGGTCACGTAATACGAAACGGTGACGTTCCAGGGCTATGGCCAGGCGGTGGGCTGTGGGGCGGGCGAGCCCTGTGGCTCCGACCAGCTGGCCCAGGGTCATGGGGCCGGTCTCCAGTGCATCGAGAATCTTAATGGTCTTGTCCAAGACGCCAACCCCAGAATGAATCTCCTTCTTGTCCAGATCATCGTGCTCGACCACTGACGGTTGGTTGGAGAGGGGGTTATCGGGGAGCATTTGCTCAGAGATGCTCATATCATCGTCGGTTTCTTGGGAAGTAGCCATGGATAAATTATGTCATCTCATATTTCGAAACGCAAAAGTCCATACAGGTCGGGAGCGTCCATACTCAGGGTAAGCAGTCCGAGAGGGCGATGGAAGTAGCTATACACGTCACAGCAAAATGGCGGAAAAACAACGTTTTTTACCCTGTTGTCAATCTGTTGGTGGAAGTTCGAGGAGCGCATATGGCAAGTACGTTGGCTGAGAAGGTCTGGGCCGATCACCTGGTCTACCACGGTGAGGATGGTGCCCCTGACCTGCTCTACATCGACCTGATGCTCATGCACGAGGTCACCAGTCCCCAGGCCTTCGAGGGCCTGCGTCTGGCCGGCCGCAAGCCCCGCCATATTGATCAGCTGATCGCCACCGAGGACCACAACACCCCGACCATCAACATTGACCGCCCCAATCCTGATAAGGTCTCGGCCCTGCAGTTGAGCACCCTGGAGCAGAATTGCGAGGAGTTCGGTGTGCGGCTCCACCCCTTGGGAGACGCCGACCAGGGCATCGTTCACGCCTTCGCGCCCAACCTGGGCCTGACCCAGCCGGGTATGACCATTGTCTGCGGCGACTCCCATACGTCCACCCATGGCGCCTTCGGGGCCTTGGCCTTCGGCATCGGCACCTCCGAGGTGGAGCATGTCATGGCCACGCAGACCTTGTCGCTCAAGCCTTTTGACACTATGGCCATCAATGTGAACGGCAAGTTGGCACAGGGTGTCACCGCCAAGGACATCATTCTGGCCATCATCGCCAAGATCGGTACCGGCGGCGGCCAGGGCCATGTTCTCGAATACCGGGGCGAGGCCATCCGCAACCTGTCCATGGAGGCGCGGATGACCATCTGCAACATGTCCATCGAGGCAGGGGCCCGTGCCGGCATGGTGGCTCCCGACCAGACGACCTTCGACTACCTCAAGGGCCGCCCCCACGCGCCGGAGGGTGAGATGTGGGACCGGGCCGTCGAATACTGGAAGACCCTGAAGACCGATGATGATGCGGTATTCGACAAGGTTGTGGACCTAGACGCGTCCAGCCTGACTCCCTACGTGACCTGGGGCACCAATCCCGGCCAGGGCCTGCCCATCAACGACAGTGTTCCCGTGCCGGAGGAGATCGCCGACGAGGCCAGGCGCGGGGCCGCCCAGGAGGCCATTGACTACATGGGTCTGACGCCTGGCATGCCCATCAAGAGCATTCCGGTCGACACGGTGTTCATCGGCTCCTGCACCAACGGGCGCATCGAGGACCTGCGGGCCGCCGCCGCCATCATGAAGGGGCAGCACAAGGCCGACTCCATCCATCGGGTCCTGGTCGTGCCGGCCTCCTCCCGAGCCCGCCTCCAGGCCGAAGAGGAGGGGCTCGACAAGATCTTCAAGGATTTCGGGGCCGAATGGCGCAATGCCGGCTGCTCCATGTGCCTGGGTATGAACCCCGACAAGATGGTGCCCGACGAGCGGTCCATCTCCACCTCCAACCGCAACTTCCAGGGCAGGCAGGGTAAGGGTTCCCGGACCCATTTGGCCTCACCCCAGGTGGCGGCGGCCACGGCAATCCGTGGGACCATATCGAGCCCAGCCGACCTGTGATCGGCCCGTCTTGGCCTGGCAGCTTGGCCGAGGGTGCAGAGAAGATCAGAGCAGAAGTAGCCAGTAGATAGGTAGCAGGTCCGTTTGGGAAGGCGGAGCCAGCTAGCGAAGTCCACATGATGGACAGTGAGTGAAATGGGGTAGACCATGGAACCTATACGAGTCGTGACAGGGACGGGAATGCCCCTGCGCCGGTCCAATGTGGACACCGACCAGATTATTCCAGCCGTCTTTCTGAAGCGGGTGACCAAGACCGGCTTCGAGGACGCCCTCTTCTACTCCTGGCGCAGGGACCCCGACTTCCTGCTCAATAGGCCGGAATATGCCCAGGGCAAGATTCTGGTCACCGGCCCGGACTTCGGCATCGGCTCCTCCCGGGAACATGCCGTCTGGGCCCTGCGGGACTGGGGCATCCGCGTGGTCATATCCTCCCGCTTCGCTGACATCTTCTACGGCAACACCGCCAAGAATGGCCTGCTGGCGGCCATCATGCCCCAGGAGAGCATCGAGCTCCTCTGGAAGCTCCTGGAGGAGGAGCCTGGCCGGTCCATGACTGTGGACCTGGAGCAGCGGACCGTGACCTGCGGCGATGTGACCCTACCCTTCGAGGTCAACGACTACACCCGCTGGCGCCTGCTCAACGGCTACGATGACATAGACCTGACCCTTCAGCACGAGGATGCCATCAGCGCCTATGAGGCCAAGCGTGACAAGCTCTTCCCCTTCAAACCCAAGACCATTCCCGTCAAGCATGGGCCCGAACAACCCATTGGTTCTGCCAGAGAGGTGGACGAGGGTGAGTGGGCCGGACCACTCAGCGACCGCAAGTCCTGAGTAGGCGGGTTGTCCAGACCGGAGCCGCCCCAGGGGTGGATGCCGCAAGATCGCCCACCGGCAATCAGATGCTGGACCTCCTCTGGTGTCATCCCAGGCCCTCGGTTAGGCTGTAGCCACAAGCTCGTTCCGGCCCGCAGGCCGCACAGGAATCGGAGAAGCATCATGGCTGACGCAGTTGTGCTCATCAACACCGAGGCGAACAAGGTGTCCCAGGCCGCCCAGGCCATCGTGGAGATTCCTGGTGTAAGGGATGTCTACTCGGTGGCTGGCGAGGTCGATCTGGTCGCCATCGTCTCCACCGCCGACTTCGACAAGCTGACCACCATCATCCCCGACGGCATCGCCAAGGTCGAGGGCGTGGTCGCCACCCAGACCCTCATGGCCTTCCGCCAGTATTCTCGCAAGGATGAGGCCGCAGCCTTCGACCTGGGGATGGACTGACCGGCCCTGCCCTTCCCGTTGGCCAGTGCCCTTGGCTGGCCGACCGTCGCCGGCTGGCAGCGGGCCGCCGGTCTGATAGCACGGGTTCGCTATGATGGTGGGGTGGACGAAAGGGGCCTCCATGACCAAGCCGACCACACCGATTCCCTCAACATCCTCCAGGGGTGCAGCCATAGGCTCTCCCGATCTCGAACCCTTCTACAATTCGGCCCTGTCCTACGAGGACAACTATGCTCTGGGGCCCTTCGGACTCTTCAAACATGCGCTCGATGGCACCGACACCGAGTCGCCCCACCAGTCGCTGACCGATTCGCAGGCCAAGCAGCCGCAGGGTTTCGACAGGCAGCAGCCCACCCAGGCTCAAGCCCAGCCCCAGTCCAGCTTTCTGGGAATCCCTCTTAACCTGCCCTTCGGCATCCCCGCAGGCCCCCTACTCAACGCCAAGTACACCACTGCAGCCTTCCGCATGGGTTTCGACATGGCGGTCTACAAGACGGTCCGGTCCCAGGCCTGGCCCTGCAATCCCTTCCCGAATGTGCTCTCCGTCCACCCCCGCAGTGCTGATGGCTCCATCACCCCCGGCTGTCCAGAGCTGGAGGAGGGCCTGCTGGCCGACACCGATTACCGCCGTCCGGTCTCCATATCCAACTCCTTCGGCGTGCCTTCCCGGGACCCGGACATCTGGCAGCCCGATATGCAGGCTGCCATGGAGGCTGCCGGCCCAGGCCAGCTCCTCCTGCCCAGCTTCCAAGGCTCGCGGTGGCCAGGCATGGACCAGGAGGCCTACATCCGCGACCATGTCCAGACCGCCCGACTGGTCTGTCAGACCGGTGCCCGGATCATGGAGATGAACACCTCCTGCCCCAATGAGGGCCATGGGCGTCTGCTCTGCCATGACCCGCAGCTGGTGGGCCGCATAGCGCAGGCCGTCAAGGAGGAGATCGGTGACAGGCCGCTGATCATCAAACTGGCCTATATTCCCTCCGATGAGGCCTTGGAGACCATGGTCCGCCAGACCGCGGCCCAGGGGAGGGTTCAGGGTTTCGCCACCATCAACACCATTTCCGCCCGGCTGGTCGACGCCCAGGGTCGGCAGGCCCTGCCTGGCGAGGGCCGAGACCACAGCGGTGTCTGCGGCGACGCCATCAGGGGAGCCGGGCTCGATATGGTCCGTCGGCTCGACGCGATCCGGCGCAGGCTGGGCTTGGACTTCGCCATCACCGGCGTGGGCGGGGTCATGGGTCCCGAGGACTATGAGGCCTACCGCCAGGCGGGAGCCGACGCGGTCATGAGCGCCACCGGTGCCATGTGGAACCCCCTGCTGGCCCGACAGATCGCCTGCCAGGCCGCCCCGGCACAGGGCTGACACGCCAAGGAATAGACACTGCGACTGCTGTGTTGGCCTGGGTGAAGAGCTGTGCCGCTGGCCTGCGGTGGCCGGGCTCGACCAACCGTGTCAGCGCCTGATCGCCCAGGGCGGCAGGCTTAGGCTGCCGGCGCATTTCACCTGCCACGCACAAACCGTGTGGCAGACTGGTGGCATAGCATGAATACGAGAAGCTGACAGCCCTGTCTCGGCAGCCGTAAACAGGTGTGGTTGGCGCAAGGCAAATGACGAGAAAGAGGCCGACGTGGCAGAGAACAGCAAGGACCTCCTGCATGTGGAGGGTGGCAAGCCGCTGGTCGGCAGCATCCAGGTGCGTGGAGCCAAGAATTTCGTCAGCAAGGCCATGGTGGCTGCCCTGCTGGCGCCGGACACCTCCGTGCTGAAGAACGTTCCGCAGATTCGTGACGTCCATGTGGTCTCCGACCTCCTGCGACTCCACGGTGTGAACGTGGATGTGGATGAGGCCGCTGGCATCGTGACCATTGATGCCAAGAAGGTCCAACTGGCGGACGTGGCCGATGTGGACACACTCTCCGGGTCCTCCCGCATTCCCATCCTCTTCTCCGGCCCCCTCCTGCACCGGCTGGGAGAGGCCTTCATTCCGGCCCTGGGCGGCTGTAACATCGGCGGTAGGCCCATCGACTTCCATCTGGAGACCCTGCGCAAGTTGGGAGCCAAGGTCGACAAGGAACACGCCGACGGCATCCACATCACCGCCCCGGACGGACTGCACGGGGCCAAGATCCACCTGCCCTACCCATCTGTCGGCGCCACCGAGCAGACCCTTCTGGCCGCGGTCCAGGCCGAGGGCAAGACCGAACTCTCCGGTGCCGCCACCGAACCCGAGATCATGGATCTGGTGGCCGTCCTCCAGAAGATGGGCGCCATCATCTCCGTGGATGTCGACAGGACCTTCCGCATCGAGGGGGTCAAGGAACTCAAGGGTTACCGGCACACCTCCCTGACCGACCGCATCGAGGCCGCCTCCTGGGCCTCAGCCGCGTTGGCCACCCAGGGTGACATATTCGTCAAGGGGGCCACCCAGCCTGAGATGATGACCTTCCTGAACGTCTTCCGCAAGATCGGCGGGCAGTTCGACATCACCGACGAGGGCATACGCTTCTGGCATCCTGGCAACGAACTCAAGCCGGTCGCCATCGAGACCGATGTCCACCCCGGGTTCATGACCGACTGGCAGCAGCCCCTTGTCGTCGCCCTGACCCAGGCCAACGGCCTCTCCATCGTCCATGAGACCGTCTACGAGCAGCGCTTCGGCTTCACCCGCCCCCTGGTCGACATGGGCGCCACCATCCAGCTCTACAAGGAATGCCTGGGCTCCCTACCCTGCCGCTTCCAGCAGCGCAACTACAAGCATTCGGCCGTGATCTTCGGACCCACCCCCCTGACTGGCCGCGAGATTGACGTGCCCGACCTGCGCGGCGGCTTCAGCCACCTGATTGCAGCCCTGGCCGCCTCCGGCCCCTCCGATGTCAACGGCATCTCCCTGATCGACCGTGGCTACGAGGACTTCCGTGGCAAACTGGTCGCCCTGGGCGCCGACATCGACTGACCCTCACCTAGCTCACTACAAGGGATAGGCCTCTGACATACTTTCAGCGGCTTATCCCTTGGCTGTATCAGGTCCGGGGGAGGTGAGCGTCGCCTTCGTTCCGGGCTTGGGGCACAATGGTGGCATGGCATCCAAAGGAAAACCTTCACCACGATCGGCGGTAGAGCCGCTCAGCAAGGAGCAGGTGGCCAGGCTGGGCCGGAAGCACCAGCTGGTGGACCCCACCCATTACTACCCGACCGGCCCACGGCAGCCCAACGAGGGCGAGATCAACGCCCAGAACCCCAAGGCCACGGCCAGGCTCCTGGAGGGGGTCTCGCTGGTGGTGCGCTCGCGGTCCAGGGTGCGGGCCTGGGGTCTGGAACATGTGCCGGAGACCGGCCCCTTCATCACCGCCGCCACCCACGTCACCATGTACGACGTCTTCATTCCCATGATGTCGCTGTTTCATATGGGCCGCAGACCCAGGTACATGGCCAAGGCCGAGATGGCCAAGTGGCCGCTCATCGGCAAGTGGTTTCAGCTGGTCGGCATGCAGCCCACCCCACGGGGCCAGGGCCAGGCCAAAATCATCGAGGACGAATCCGTGGCCATCCTCACCTCCGGCAGGCCGCTGACCATCTGGCCCGAAGGCACGGTGACCCGGGACCCGCTCAAATGGCCCATGAGCCTCAAGTCCGGTGTCGGTGTCATCGCCCTGGAGGCCTCCCGGCAGCTGGGCCGGCAGGTGCCGCTCTTCTGCTCCGTGACCTGGGGGGCCGCTTCCATCAACCATTGGTGGCCCTGGCCCCGCAGGAACGTGGTCATGTGCTACGACGCCCAGCTGGATTATGGGGACCTCCTTGCCGATTTGGATTCCTGGGGGCCGGAACCGCCCGAGTCTGCGGTCAAGGAGCTGACCAGGCGGATTCGTCAGCGGATGGAGGTCGTCATGGCCGAGATTCGTGGCGAGGAGCCGCCAGCCGAGGGGTATTGGGACTTTCGCACCATGAGCCGCCAGCCCCGCTGAACCTTTGGGCCTGGCGGTCTGCCATGGCCGTTGAGCCGCCGGCTCGGCTTGCTGAGCTTGTAGCTGGGCTGGATGCGTTGGCTGCTCGGCCGGTTGACATGGGCACCTGTTTGCTTGGGCTTATGGTGCCGACGGCTGGGCTTGAAGGTTTGGCTGGCTGACTGGCTGTCTGGGCTGTTTCTTTGGTTGATTGGCTGGTCTGCTCGGCCGGCAGAGCCTCTGTCGGTTGGCCAGGCAGGTAGGATTCTTGCTTGGTCTGACTGGCCCCACGGTTGCTGGCTTAGATTTGAGTAGGGAGGCCGCTTGTATAGAGTATGTCTATGACGTGCTGTGTGGATTGCCGGCCGGGCCTCCGGCAGGGACCTTCACAGTTACCAGGGAGTAGGACGAACCGACGAGACGAGGGGATGGCATGAGGATCACGGTACTGGGCGCTGGGGCTTGGGGCACCGCCTTTGGTCAGGTGCTGGCCGATGCCGGCAATGAGGTGACCATGTGGGCCCGTGAGAGTGATATCGTCGACGATATCGTCAAGCGCCACCACAATTCCGCCCGCCTGCCGGTCGTTGACCGTCTGCCTGACTCCATGACCGCCACCGGCGACAGGGCCCAGGCCGTGGCCCAGGCCCAGATCGTGGTCGTGGCCATCGCCGCCCAGTTCGCCAGGGAGGCCCTGGCTGATTTCAAGGACCTGATACCCGCCGACGCCCTGGTCGTCTCCCTCATGAAGGGCATTGAGCGTCGTAGCATGGACCGCATGGATCAGGTGGTCTGCCAGGCTCTGGACCTGCCGGAGGAACGGTTCGCTGCCGTGTCCGGCCCCAACCTCAGCAAGGAGGTGGCCCTCCGCCAGCCCTCCGCCACCGTGGTCGCCTGCAAGGACCTTGCCAGGGCCCGGACCATGGCCGCCGCATGTACCACCGACTACTTCAAGGCCTTCGTCACCGCCGACGTGGTCGGCTTGGAGATGTGCGGTTCCTTCAAGAACGTGGTGGCCCTGGCCGTCGGCATGGTACGGGGTGCCGGCTACGGCGAGAACACCGCCTCCATGGTCGAGACCCGTGGGCTGGCAGAGTTGACGGCCTTGGGCCAGGCGGCCGGCGCGGACTTCAAGACCTTCGCCGGGCTGGCCGGCGTGGGTGACCTGATCGCCACCTGTGGGTCATCCCTCAGCCGCAACTACAGCTTCGGCTCCAACCTGGGCAAGGGGATGAGCGTCGAGGAGGCCACCCAGGCCAGCAGCGGTGTCGCGGAGGGGGTGCCCACCACCGAAGCCGTCGTAGCCCTGGGCCGTCAGTTGGGCATTCATACCCCGCTGGCCTACGCCATGAGCCGGGTCCTGTCCGAGGGCCTGACCTGCGACCAGATGCTCTCCCAGCTCTTCGGCAGGGAAATCAGCGAGGAATAGCCACGGCCACAGCTTGTGTCCTTTATGGGCAGAAGGAAGTGCTGACCCGGCCGCGCCCTGGCCGCCGGCCCTATAATGTGCCCGTATCTCAAGCAAAAGGATTGACATGACCAACAGGCGTATCCTGGTCCTCTACGGCGGTAAGGCCGATGAACACTCAATCTCCTGCATTTCGGCGGCAGGGGTCCTCAAAGCCATGGATACCACACGGTTTGAGCCGGTCCCGGTCGGCATCACCAAGGATGGCCGCTGGTTGACCGGAGGCACCGATCCCCGGGACTTCGACCTGTCCTCCGGTTCCCTGCCAACTGTCGAGCAAAGCTTGGGAAGCCGCCCCGTGGTCGTGGACATGGGCGGGGGACCGGACGGCTTCTATGCCCGTCAGCCCGATGGGAGCCTGCAGTCCCTGGGGCATATTGACGCGGTCCTGCCGGTCATGCATGGCCCCTATGGCGAGGATGGCAGTATCCAAGGGCTCCTGGAGACCATGGGCCTGCCCTACGTGGGTTGCGGGGTCTTCGCCTCCGCCGCCTGCATGGACAAGGACTTCACTAAGGTAATCCTGGCAGCCGCAGGCATCGACGTGGTGTCTGGCATCACCCTTGACACCAGGAATTTCAAGGCTGCCGACCAGTTCTCCGGCCAGGCCCAGGCCCTCCAAGCGCAAGTGGACTCCGCCGGCCTGTCCTACCCGCTCTTTGTCAAACCCTCCCGGGCCGGGTCCAGCTTCGGCGTGACCAAGCTCGATGAGCAAGGCCAGGCCCAGGCCCTGGCGCAGGCGGTCTTTGAGGCCTCACGGCATGATTGGAAGGTTCTGGTTGAGGAGGGAATTGCCGGCCGTGAGATCGAATGCGCCGTGCTGCAGGCCCGCAGCGATCAGGAACCCACAGCCTCCTGGCCCGGTGAGGTGGTGCTGGACCGTAAGGACGAGGCTGGCGGCGAGGGCCAGTTCTACGATTTCGACAGCAAGTACATGGACGAGGATGCCTCCCATGTGGAGGTTCCGGCCCGCCTGCCCCAGGATACCCTTGAAGCGGTGCGGCAGGTTGCCATCAAAGCATTCAAGGTCCTGGACTGCAGTGGCTTGAGCCGCGTGGACACCTTCGTGACGCCGCAGGGGCGGATTCTGGTCAACGAGATCAACACCATGCCTGGTTTCACACCCATCTCCATGTACCCCAAAGCCTGGGAGGCCACAGGCCTGCCCTACGGCGACCTAATCAGCCAACTGATCGACGGTCTGCTGGCCTGACTCCTTCCTCCCGCATTGCCCCGGTTGCCCCTCTGCCGTAAATTAGACAACAGTATTACGACGAGTCGGTTGACGATGAGGAGGACGGATGGAGCAGGAAGGCATGGCTGCGAAGGCCAGCAATGGCGGTGACGATGGGCTCCGCGACGGTGCCCAGAGCCAGCCACTCGCTGATTTCTTCAAGCAGGAGACCCCTCAGTTTTCCCTTCCGTCCCTGACGACGGATTCCTTCTATGGCGGATTGTCTCAGTATGCGGACAAGTCCCAGTCACAGGACGACGGCGACCAGGATGGGCCCTCATCCGATGGAGGGCCGGTTGACCTGCGGCCTGGCCAGCTTGAATCGCCCAGCCAGCCTGATCAGACTGGGTATGCGGCTGGACAAGAAGGGGCCGTGGGCCTGCCTGCCGGGTCGCCTCAGCAGCAGGGCAATGGGCAGGAGGGTCCCTCGGCGCCGACTTCTGACCCTTCCCCTTCGGCAGGTCAGCCTACAGGGTCACCGCTCCCGGTCCATAGGTCGGACCCCCCGCAGTTCCTGCCCCTTGGGGCCGGAGCTCAGGTGCCCCCTAGGCAGCATTGGGGTGCCCCAGGCCACCAAGGGAATGTTCCCCGGCAGCCTGTGCAGCCGCAGCCATATGGCGGGGCCGACGCGTACGCACCTTACGGGTCCTATGGTCCCGGCCTGAGGCAGGCCCAGCCGCAATACCCGGTCCAGCCGCCGACGCTCCCGAATCCGCAAGGCTATGGTCCTGTGACCCCGACCCCTTTGACCCCAGGGCTTCCCACAGATCCCATGGGGCCAACGGTTCCAGTGTCTCCCGCAGCCCCCGTGCCAGCTGGGGCAGCTCCCACAGGCGCACAGACCATGCCGCAGCCTCAGCCCCTGCAGCCCACCTGGCCCGGCCAACAGCCTCAGTTCCAACCCGGCTTCCAGGCCCAGCCCATGCCGGCCAGAAGGCCCGGGGTTCCACGAGGCCTGCCTGATGTCATCAACCCCGACTGGTGGTTCCTGGCCCGCCGCCGCTTCTCCATGGCCGGCGTGGCCCTCAGCATGATGTTCGCCGTCTGGTATGGTTTGGCGATTATCTTCGGCATCATCATGGCTGCGGTCGACCGTGGCGTGAAGATCCCCTACTGGGAGACTGTGCTGGTCTCAAACGGTCCGCTCTACTTCGTGGCCATGCCCCTGACCCTGCTGATCTTCAATATGATCCCCGTCCTGCCAACCCGCAAGATGGGCCTGAAGCCGACCAGCTTCATCATGCTGCTCCTGTCCTGCTTCCCCATCATGAGCATCGGCAACATCATTGGGCAGATCCTTTCCGCCTTACTCTCAGGTGGTGAGGCCACCAACAGTCTGGACGAGCTACTTGGCGCCGACCCGGTCACCATCGTCGTCGTCACGGTGATCCTGGCTCCCATCTTCGAGGAATGGATATTCCGCAAGCAGCTCATCGACCACCTTCGCCGCTATGGTGAGAAGCCGGCCATTGTGTTCTCGGCCCTGATGTTCGGCCTCTTCCATGGCAACCTCTACCAGTTCTTCTACGCCTTTGGCATCGGGCTGGTCCTTGGCTACGTCTACATGCGCACCTCACGCCTGCGCTACTCGATCGCCATGCATATGATTGTCAACCTGCTCGGCGGCGCTGTCCCCTCCATACTGATGATGGGGCTTGGGGATAGGGCCTCCGACCAGCTCTCCTCCATGGATCCGCAGCAGGTCCAGCAGGCCTTCCAGGCCCATCCGGTCTTGTCGGTGTCCTTCCTCGCCTTTGAATGCTGCATGGTGGCGGTCTTCTTCGCCGGTCTGGTGATCATGATCGTCAACCGCCGCAAGCTGGTCTTCTTCACCACTCCTGAGGAGCTGCCCCGGAGCGTGGTGCCCCAGACCATCTTCCTAAACGTCGGCAGCATCATCTTCATGGTGCTGTGCTTGCTGGTCATGGTGCTGGCGCTCTTCAACTGACGGTCGATGTGCAGGAACCGCGGCGCTGGGCTGCCTACGCCCAGACCACGGTTCTTTTTGCCATCCGTGCTGGTCGCTCATCTGGCTTCGTACAGGGCGACCCAGGCAGTCGATCCGAATCAATGCGGCCCGGCCTGTAGTTGGCCTTAACCGCTTGGACTCACTCTTGTCCGCAGCTGCGGCAGGACTCAATCAGTGGCGAGACCGCCCCGCTGCTCGATGACATCAGACCCAGCAAGGGCCTTGACCAAGGCGTCCTGCAGGTCAACCTCGGTAACCCCGACCTTGGCCGTCATCTGAATCTGCCCACTGATGCCATAGGGTGAGAAGCCCGTGAACTGCACCTGAATCGGCGTGGCCGGGTCGCGCAGCTTGGCTGTGGCCCGGCTGGCCAGACTCTGGATCTGCCGCTGGGCCTGGTTGGTATCCGCCCCCACCTTCAGGGTGAAGGGCAGGGTCAGCCCGCTGTTGGCCTCGGTCGCCACCGCTTCAAGGGCTGAGGTGTTGAGGACCGAGTTGGGAATCATCATGCGGTTGCCGTTGTCCTCCAGCACCACGGTCTGCCGCCAGGTGATGTCGACCACCAGGCCGGTGGTGCCGTTGATGGAGACCCGGTCGCCGGGCTTGATGACCTTGCCGACCATGAGCTCGAAGCCGGAGACCACGTTGGCGATCGTGTCCTTGAGACCAAGGGACAGGGCAAGCCCACCAACACCAAGGGCCGTGATGACCGTGGTCGGGTTGATGCCGAAGACCGGCTGCATGACCAGGGCCGCCGCGAAGACCCAGATGGTAACGCGGGTCAGGTTCACAAAGATCGAGGCCGAGGGAACGTTGGATTTTTCCAGAATCTGGCGGAGCAGGTGGCTGAGGAATTTGGTGGCGATGAAGGCCAGGGCCAGCACCACGATGAGCAAGAGCATCTTGTCGGCATGGCCCTTGACCCAAGCAATCACCCAATTCATTGTGCCCTGCATGTTTCCTCCGTCTGCACTGCCCGCAGGCCATTCTGGCCCTGCGGCTCCAACTCCAATGGTAGCGAGGTGTGGGGTCACTGGGTACAAGGGCTGGAAGTGAACATTTGCGCGGCGGCAGGGCTGACCAAGGCTCCGTTCCTTGGCAAGAGCGTCTGGCCGGCTTGGTGGGGGAGCGGGCAGGGCGTAGATTGGCTGTATGACTGAAGAGATTACCCATCTGTTGGTTGGTGGTTTCGGGCCTCTCAATGGGCAGACCAGCCCGGGCATTGAGCTCTACGACCTGGTGGAGTCGGAGGCCGATGGTGGTTCGCCGGCAGGGGATTGCCGGCTGATCAACCGGGGGTTGCTGGCTGACATGCCCTCTCCAACATGGCTTTTTCGGGATGGTCAGATGCTCTATGCGGTGCTGGAGAACAGTGACCAGATTGCCAGCCTGCGCCTGGGCCAGTCTCACGGCCATATTCGGCTGGAGGAGCTGGGCCGGGCCGCAACGCTGCGACTTGGCCCCACCCATGCCATCGTCATGGCTGATGATTTGGGCGTCAACCACTGCCTGGCGGCCGACTATGGTGACGGCTCCATCAGTATCCACCCCGTTGACGCTGAGGGTCGGGTTCTGGACGCCGACCAAGTCCTGACGGCCCAGGGCCATGGCCCCCTGCCCGCCCAGGCCGGGCCCCACGCCCACTGGCTCCTGCCCCTGCCGGACGGCCGCCTGCTCTCGACCGACCTTGGGGCCGATCGGGTCCATATACATCGCTGGCAGCAAGGACGTCTGGTCCGTACCAACTCCTTGGTGCTGCCGGCGGGCACAGGCCCCCGCGACCTGACTCTGCTCCCGACCGCTGATGGCCGCATCATGGTTGCCCTGGTGGCAGAATGGGCCAATACGGTCAGTCTTGTGGATTGTGGGACCGGACCGAACAAAGGGGCTTCTGGCATGGCCTCTCCCCCAGAGCTTGAAGTGGTTGACCTGGTTGATCTGGGTGGGACCCTTATGGACGACCAGGCCGCGTCCATGGCCTTCGTCTCCAGCCGGAACTCCTGCCGGGGTATGGTCTACGTGGGCCTGCGCGGCTCCGATCGTATCGTTTCCCTGAACTGGGACGGCCAGCATCTACGTCGGCTGAGCAGCCCCGATGTCGAAGGCTGGAGCGGCTGGGGAATCTCCAGTGGCGGCAGTCGTCCCCGGCAGATCCGAGCCTTGGGGTCCAAGCTCCTGGTCGCCAACGAGGCCTCCAACAACCTGACTGTCTTCCAACTGGCAGCCGATGGCCAGCCCCAGGAGATATGCCGAACGCCAGCCTCCTCCCCAACCATCCTGCTGCCCATGCTGTAGGACCGGCGCCTAAGGCTCCAGTGTCGCCAGCATACGGGCAGGACCCAAGTTGCCCGGTCACTATGCCGACGCCCCCGTCAAGCCGTAACATCATGGTCTTCTCGCCGGCAGCTTCGAGTTGTCGACAGGGATCGCAAGGGGTTGTGCCGCTTGCGGAATATCGGGTCTGGTTGTATACTTGTGAAGTTGTGTGTTCAGCCTTGTGCTTTGTCCTCGGCTTGAGCATAGGAAAAGGCTTGAAAGTCAACAGTTTAGGGAGTCATCATGGCAGCTCGTTGCGCAGTGTGCGGCAAGGGACCGCAGACCGGTTACAGTGTTTCGCATTCGCATATCCGCAATAAGCGCACCTTCCGTCCGAACCTTCAGCCGGTTCGCACCACCGTCGACGGCGAGAACGTTCGCGTTCGCGTCTGCTCCAAGTGCCTGAAGGCCGGTAAGGTTCAGCGCGTGGCCGCGTGAATCGCAGATAGCTTCAACTGACGGACCCCCGCAAGCCCAGGTGGCTGCGGGGGTCCGCTGTATTCCGTCTTGTATCCCGCCCATCCTGGTTGGCGCGAACATGGCCGCAAGTCCCCTGGCTATTGTCGTACATCATGTGCTATGCCGGCCCTTACGCCTCTGTTACGTCATCTACGGCGGTTATATGTCGCAACAAAGGCAGAAGGGTGTGTGAGGCGTATCTTGTGCGATATTGGGGAACCTGGCCATCGGAATGCTGAGCCGGTTGTCTGCCACCGCCAGGCGCGGTGACCTGTCAGGCTGGAAGGTGGCTGGGCTGTGTGAGGACACCCCGGTTTGTCCGTGGGTCTGCTAACAATAAGGTTTCGGACTAGGGACGTGTGAGGGATCCCGGTCCTTGCGGCGAGTGGCGGTGACACGTCTACGAACGTAAGGTACGTGTCAAACCGTATCCAATGCCCCAAAAATGAATGCGCATGCACCCGCGCTATGTGGTGACAAGTTATCAGCGTCATGCCCTATAGCTCCATGCCTGGGCTGGGACCCTTGCGGCCCCCGATGCGATTGTGTTTAGAAATGAGAGAACAACATGGGTTCAACCATGCCTGAAAACAGGATGAAAGCAAGGGTCGATGTCAAGCACCCCAATTTGGTGATGCTTGGCCTCTATTTGGGAGCCTTCCTCGGCATGCTGAGCGAGACCTCCATGAACATAGCCTTGCCTGACTTGAAGGAGACCTTCCAGGTATCTGCCTCCACCGCCCAGTGGCTGGTGGTTGGCTACATGCTGGTCATCGGCATCGTCCTGCCCTTCACCAGCCTGCTGCTTAAGTGGATTCCGGCCAAGCCGATGGTCCTCTTCGCGCTGACGGCCTTCTTTATCGGGTCTCTGATCTCGGGATTCGCCCCCGCCTCATCTTTTGCCATACTGTTGATTGGCCGCATGATTCAGGGCATCTCGACCGGTCTGGTCCTGCCCATGATGTTCGCAGTGATCCTTGAGGTCTTCCCCCTCAACAAGATCGGCTTCGCCATGGGAACCGCAACCCTGGTGGTCATGTTCGCCCCGGCCATTGGCCCGACCTTGGCCGGTGCCTTCATCGGCGCCCTCTCCTGGCGTTGGATTTTCTTCTTCTTCGCCCTGGTGGCTCTTGTCGCCATCGTCGCAGCCGCCATCTGGATGGTCAACCCCTACACTCTGCTGCGCCCCAAGATTGACGGCCTGTCCTGCCTGACTTCCATTCTGGGCTTCGGCGGCATCGTCTTGGGCATCAGTCTGATCAGTGAGCCCGGCATGATGGCCGGCGCCATCATCGCCCTGGTTGTGGGCATCGTGGCCGTTGCCTTCTACTCCTACCGTCAGCTCCACATGACCAACCCCGTCATTGATTTGCATGCCCTGGGCATCAAGCAGTTCACCGTCGGCACCATCATCGTCATGATGAACTTCTCCATCACCTTGGCCGCCATGTACCTCATGCCCCAGGAGCTTCAGCAGGGCCTGGGCATCAAGGCCGCAGTGGCTGGTCTTATCATGCTGCCCGGTGGCGTGGTCAACGCGCTGATGTCCCTCTTTGCCGGCCGTCTCTATGACTCAATCGGCCCCAAGTTGCTGGTTCGCATTGGCCTGGTCCTTTCGATGGTCGGTCTGATCATGCTCTTCATGGTTGGCCCCGACACCTCCATCGCCTTCGTGATCGCCGCCCATATCATCCTGATGCTGGGTATTCCGACCACCATGTCTCCCGCCCAGTCCTCCGCGCTTGCTGCCTTGCCTCAGGAGCTGTCGACCGACGGTTCGACCATTCTCAACACCCTCCAGCAGGTTGTTGGCGCAGTGGTCACCGCCGTCGCCACCATCCTGCTCAGCACCGGCCAGCAGCACGCCCTCGGTGGCAACGGTTCCAACCATGCCCAGGCCTTCGTGGCCGGCTCCCGCTACGGCTTTGTTTTTGCCTTCGTCCTGGCCGTCATCGCTATGATTGCCTCCTTCGGCATCAAGCAGCACGCTGGCGAGCCTGACTCCAAGGCAGAGGCCAAGTAACCTCCGAAGTTCGGCAATCTCAAGCCCAAAATCCCTCAATAGCGCCATGCTATTGGGGGATTTTCCCATACCGGATGGGTATGAGCAACATTCGCCGTTGTCGGCATAGTCCAGGAATGTTGGACATATCGGGGCAGGGATGGATTGAGGCGGATCGGACGAGTTGAATGGTTTGAGAGGGTGGAACCAAAGGAGGTGTGCAGCTGGGCTCGCTGTCGGGCGGGTCGAGGAAAATAGGGGAGTATGACTAGCTCGCTGAATACACCGATTTCGTCCCTCCTGACGAACAAGCGACGGATCGGTGCGCTCAAGAGCCTGGGTATGGTCACCATCGGCGATGCGCTGACCTACTACCCCTTCCGTGTCACTGAGCCTCTGCCGCTACGGGCCATTCGTGAGGCCAAGCTGGGGCAATCCATGGCTTTTGCGGCCAGGGTGGTCAACCAGCGGGTCTTGCCTATGCACGGGCGGCGGGGATTCCGGTTGGAAGTCCTGGTTGGGGATGATGACTTTGCCGCCAGTCGGCAGGTGGCCCCGTCGGTGGCCAGACTGGTCTTCTTCTCCTATAAGAAACCCTTTATTGACTGGACGGCCGGGCGGCTGCACACCGGCGCTGAAGTGGTCATTGCCGGGGATCCCAGCGAGTTTAAGGGGCAGCTTCAGTTCCCCCACCCGCAGATTCTGACCATCGCCCCCGAGGAGCCGCTGACCGATGATGGCCCGACCGGCGAGCGTTTCGATGCCAACTCCTGCCAGGAGGCCCTGCGCAAGGTCTGCCGGCCCAGGCCTGTCTACCGGGCCAGTTCGCGCATCTCCAGTGAGCATATACACGAGTCGATCCTGAGTTTTCTGCAGGCCCTTCAAGGCGGGGTGGGCCTTGCCGATGAAGGGGCTGATAGCGCTTCTGGTGCGGGGGTTGCCGGGGCTGTCAGGGCTGCTGGGGCCACCGGTGAGGCTGCCGTTCCGAGCGCTGACGACGAAGCGGGTCCTGCTCCTGGTGCCGCCGCAGTTTCCGCCGTGGCCTCTGGACAAACCGGTGCGAAGGGTCTGGCCTCCAGCGGCGGGGTGGCAACCGGCGAGCCCGGCGAGAACCTGTCTGCCAGCCTACTGAGGCCCGCGATTCCCGATATTCTGCCTGAGGTGGTCAGGGAGTCAGAGGGGCTGATGACCCGCGCTGAGGCCTACCTGGCCATCCACGACCCCCAGTCCACCGCAGTCTTCCATAGGGCGATCGTCACCCTGCGCTATGAGGAGGCCTTTGTCTCCCAGACCTCCGTGCTGGAGGCCAGGCGGGAGGCTGAAAAGGAGGCCTCGTATGTCTGCAGCGACCCCTCCCTGACCAAGTCCTTCATCGACTCTCTACCTTTCTCCCTGACCACCGGCCAGCAGGAGGTCATCGATGAGATTGGCTTAGACATGGGCCGGACCTACCCCATGCACCGGCTGCTCCAGGGCGAGGTCGGTTCAGGCAAGACAGTGGTGGCCCTGGCGGCCATGCTACGGGCGGTCGCGGCAGGCTATCAAGCCGTGCTGGTGGCCCCCACCCAGGTGCTGGCCGAGCAGCATGAGCAGACCATAGCAGGCATGGTCAAGGGCTTGGACCCAGAGCCTCCGGTGACCCTGCTGACCGGCGGTATGAAACTATCGGCGCGTCGCAAGGCCTTGGCTCAGGCCGCTTCCGGTGAGCCGGGCATCGTGGTAGCCACGCACGCAGCGTTCTCCAAGACCTTCCAGGCGCCCAACCTGGCTCTGGTGGTCATCGACGAACAGCACCGCTTCGGTGTCGAGCAGCGCGAGTCCATACAATCCAAGGGCGAGAAGGCCCCACATCTTTTGGTCATGACGGCCACGCCTATTCCCCGCTCGGCTGCCATGACATGGTTCGGCGACCTGGACATCTCCTGGTTGACCGAGCTGCCCGGAGGCCGCAAACCCATCAGAACCCATGTGATCCCCGAGCAGGATTCGGCAACGATGGCTCAGATGTTCGTCCATGTTCGCAAACGTGTGGACGCGGGGGAGCGGGCCTATATGGTGTGCCCCAGGATTGATGAGGATGACCAGATAGAAGATCTGGACCCCTACGGCATGGCCGACGACTCCGCAGCCTCTTCAGGCGAAGGGAAGGCTTCTGGTGCCGGGGGAGCGAAGGCCCCCACGGCTGAGCGTCCGCCCCTGCACTCCGTTGAGGAGATGATGGGCCGGCTGACCTCCCTGCCCCAGTTCGCCGGGGTGGAGTTCGCTTCGCTGACCGGCCGGGACGACGACAAGACCAAGCAGCAGGTCATGGCCGACTTCTCCTCGGGCAGGACCCCCATCCTTGTCGCCACCACGGTGATTGAGGTGGGTGTTGACGTGCCCCAAGCCTCCTGCATGGTCATCTTCGATGCCGACCACTATGGCCTTTCCCAGCTTCACCAGTTGCGTGGCCGCGTGGGCCGTGGGGGCACCAACTCCTGGGCCTTCCTGGTCTCCCGGGCCGAGCCTGGGTCTGTGGCGGAAGAGCGTCTTGCCGTCATCGAGGGCACCCTGGATGGGGCTGAGATCGCCCAGGCTGACCTGGAACTCCGCGGGGCCGGAGATGTCTTGGGAGACGCACAATCAGGCCTGAAATCAAGCCTGAAGCTCCTGCGGGTGGTTCAGGACGCAGATATCATTGCCAAGGCCCGAAGCCAGGCCGAGGAGCTATTGGCCGCCGACCCGGAGCTCAAGGACCATGTGGAGCTGGCCGGTGCGGTGCTCGACTTTACCAGGGGCAACGAAAGCTTCATCGTCAGCGGCTGAACCCGCGTGCTGTCGTGCGGTCGGTGCTGCTCGGTAGAGGCTGGTTTAGGCTGGAGTCATGCACGTAATTTCAGGACGATTCAAGGGGTTGCCCCTGCCTGCCGCCAGGGCGGGCACCAGGCCGACAACCGAGCGAACCAAGGAGGCCATCTTCTCCCGCTTGGAATCCCAGGGTGTTACTGCGGAGGCCAGGGTCCTCGATCTTTATGCGGGCACCGGTGCGCTGGGACTAGAGGCCCTCTCCCGGGGTGCCGATGCCTTGGTGGCGGTCGAGTCTTCCGACCCGGTGGCCATGACCCTGAGCAAGACCTTTCAAGCCCTAAAGAAGCAGCCTTCCTGGCGGCCTGATATGGAGGCACGGGTGGTCAGGCGCAAGGCAGAACAGTTCGTTGGGAGTGCGGCTGACGGGGGTGCGGATTCTGGTGCTTTCGATCTGATTTTCATAGACCCTCCCTACGCGCTCTCGACCGAGGACTGCGACGAACTGCTGCTCAAGCTGGTGGCAGGCGGCCTGGCGGCGCCGGATGCGGTCATAGTGCTTGAGCGGTCCAAGCGTTCCGAACCGCCGACCCTGCCTGATGGCTGGGATATCGCCCAGCGCCGCGACTACGGCGAAACCACGGTCTTCTACGTGGAAGCTGTCGCAGCAGCCTAGGTCTTTGTGGAGAATCCGGGGACGGTTTTCGCATCAGCGAAACTGACTACCTCTCTTTTCAATGTATTGGCGGTGGACAATACTCTCCCGGCGAACAAGGGTGCTGGCTGCTGGTTGAAGTGTATACAGTACAGGTAGATACCACGAATAGTGGTATGTAATTGAATGAACGAACAGACTCTACGAGGACTTGCCTCCAGGCCGTCAGGTCACTGGCATCCACCCCGCCAGCCTGACGTACACGACCCTATGGAGGAATCATGTCCCATACCCTGACAGCTCTCGAATCCCGTCATTCCCAGTACGCGCTGGCAGGCACGTCCAAACTGGGCGACCAGGAGATCGTCGACAACATCGAACGCATCACGGTGGCCGTACCCAGCGCCTTCAACAACCAGTCCCAGCGGGCCGTGGTCCTCTTTGGAGAGGAGCACCATAAGCTGTGGGAGATTGTGCGCGAGACCCTGCGCAAGATTGCCAAGTCCGATGAGGCCTTCGCTCGGACCGACGCCAAGATTGACGGCTTTTCCGCCGCCCACGGCACCGTCATGTTCTTCGATGACACTGACACCACCAAGGCCGTTGCCGAGCAGAACCCGGCATATGCTGAGAACTTCCCGATCTGGGCCCAGCAGGCCAATGGTATGTTGCAGTTGTCGGTCTGGACTGCCCTTTCCGAAGAGGGGCTGGGGGCATCCATCCAGCATTACAACCCCCTGATCGATGCCGAGGTCCGGGAGACTTTCAGCATTCCCGAAAGCTGGCAGCTCCTGGCTGAGATGCCCTTTGGCGATATCGTCAGCGACACCGGCAACACCGAGCGAAAGGCGGCCGCTGACCGAGTCAAGGTGCTGGGACTCTGAGATATGGTAACTGGAGCATCTATATGGATGCTCCAGTTTTGAGTAATGTGAGTTTGTGGGCGTGCTTTATGCGGATTCTGTCAATAGCGACAAAATAACACTGAGAATGAACTGACTTACTGAATTACGAAGAACCTGTTATTGATTCAGCCGCCGAATGCTTTTCTCCAACTATCGCGAGCACCATCACTAAGGCCTTTGAATCCCTGATATACTGGGTCAATGATTCCTAGCCATCCTGGGAGTTTTCCGCCGCCTTGTATCAGTTCCAATTCATTTTCTGACAAGGTTTGCTGGGAGTGAGATATGGTATTCATTTTTGCTCCTGAATTATAAATTATATTGTTCTCTTTATGAAGACAATCTAGATGTCACCTGCCGTTAGGCTAATAACCATAAGAAGGGTAACCATTAGACCACCAAATTCGTTGTTTTCCTAGATAGGCAAGGCCGTCAACGTAATGTGATCCTACCCAGTACATAGAGTCGTAGAAAACATTGCCTTTATTTCCGCCTTGTATCAGAGTTAAAGCATCGTCCGAAAGTGTTATAACGTTGTCGTTCATTGTACAATTCCTTTTGTGTATCTCCAGGCGAGTACTACAATGCGCTTGCTCCAGATTAGGGCCAGCCTAAAGTAACATCATACAAATTGTCAAATTCTTGCTGGATGTCAATGCTATCGTGTTACGGTAATGAGTGTATTAGTACGATGGTTTTCGCTATAGTCAAAGGTGATGTCATGAAGAACACAGTCTTATTGCGGTTTTCTTTTGTTCTGTTTAAAGTTCTTGAAGTCCTTAACTGGGTTAACTTTGGAATGTGCTTGTTTGTTATCCCTTTTTCCTTTTCAGGCAATAAACTTGCAATTAATGAAGCCG
Source organism: Bifidobacterium aemilianum (assembly GCF_003315635.1). GTDB lineage: Bacteria > Actinomycetota > Actinomycetes > Actinomycetales > Bifidobacteriaceae > Bifidobacterium > Bifidobacterium aemilianum. Next base: position 327,016 of record NZ_PDCG01000003.1, read on the forward strand.
TCGATAAAGGTGTTGCCATTCAAAGTTCTTTATATGGTTTTAATTTTACTTTAAGCGACAGAGCAACATGGCATGGCAATGTTAGCTCAGTACTATATGCATTCGGTGGCGCAGCTATATTTTTCTTGGTGGCTACAGCGATGAAATGCTTATGCAAAGCTGTTAAAAAGATACAACAATTCACTGTGCTGAACAGGGCTTTTTCTGACGAATTCTTTCGACTTGTCCGCAAAATCGGCTACTGCTTTATTGCTGTGCCAATAGTTGGTTATGGCGTTTTTGCCATAAGTCTTATTCTCGTCACTTGTCGCGTAGCATCTGATGTTGTGGGTGCCACAACAAATTGTTCTTTGTTGGTGTGTGGATTGATTGCGTTGTGCTTTTCTGAACTATTTAGGAGTTCCGTCAAAAGTAAATAATTGAATTGTTAAAGTTGCTTCCTGATTAAGCGTTTAAATTTTAGCCATAACGTTCAAACAAAATTAGGAAAGTGGATTGAGTATCTTCAAATTCATTTGGATTCGCAACACGGTCTATATAAACAGTGCTGTGGACTTGATCATTTGAATTATTGAGCGATTAAAGAAATTTGCTAAGGATTCGCGTCCTTCACTCAACGGTAACCACGATAACCACCCGAAATGTGAATAATGCAGTGAAGGAACAGAATTCTGGGAATTGCATAACTGATGCTGATAGGAGATACATGTTTCGCCGATACACATACGTTTCTCAAGTCGATGAAAGAGATTGTGGGGTAGCCGCGCTAGCAACAATTGCTGGGCATTATGGCTCTTCTTATTCGCTAGCTCATCTGCGTGATCTTGCGAAGACTGACATGCAAGGTACAACGGCTTTAGGTATCGTAAAAGCTGCACAGAGCATTGGTTTCGAGACAAACGCTGTTAAGTCTGATATGAGTTTATTCGATGAAGCGGACTTGCCATATCCATTCATTGTGCACACTGTAAACGAAGAAGGTGTCCAGCACTATGCTGTTATATATAAAGCGAGCCGCCACTCCCTTACGATTGCTGATCCTGACCCGAAAAAGGGTGTTTATAAAAGGGAAAAAAGTGATTTTTCCAAAGAATGGACTGGGGTAGTTCTGTTTATCGCTCCGGGACCTCGGTTTCAGCCACATAACGAAAGCAGCAGAGGTTTATCGGGATTTGTCCCTTTGCTGCTAAAAAACAGGCAGCTAGTGACAAATGTTACGGTGGCAGCTTCACTGGTAACTGTTATTAATATTGTAGGGTCGTATTATCTGCAGGCGTTAATTGACTTGTATATCCCCGATCAAATGAAAATGACGTTAAGCATTGTGTCGCTTGGGTTGGTAGTGGCGTATGCCATACAGCAATTACTAACGTACGCACGGCAGTATTTACTACTTGTGCTTAGTCAGAGACTTTCTATTGACGTGCTGCTTTCATACATAAAGCATATATTTAAATTGCCCATGAGTTTCTTTTCAACGCGGCGCACTGGAGAAATAATCTCTAGATTTTCGGATGCCAACTCAATTATTGATGCCTTAGGTAGCGCAATTATCACAGTGTTTTTGGACATCGGCTCATTAGTCATCGTCGGCTCAATCTTATGCATGCAGAACCCGACCCTATTCTTTCTGATGCTTATCGCACTTCCTATGTATGGAGCAATAGTTTTTATCTTTGTTAAGCCTTTTAATAGGTTGAATAACGATTGTATGCAAGCTAATTCTATCGTCAGCTCCTCTGTAATTGAGGATATCAATGGAATAGAAACTATAAAAGCATTAAGCGCTGAACGTATTCGATATAAAAAAATTGATCATGAATTTGTCGAATATTTAGATAAAACTTTTAAATACGGTAAAACCGAAACACTTCAGGGTGTCCTGAAGACTGGCGTTCAGTTACTTCTGAATGTTGCTGTACTGTGGGTTGGGGCCAAACTAGTTATGGAGAATAGAATTAGCGTCGGACAGCTTATTACTTTCAATTCTTTGCTGAGCTATTTCACAAATCCACTTCTTAATATTATTAATTTGCAAACTAAATTACAATCCGCAGAAGTTGCAAATAACCGATTGAATGAAATTTTCTTAGTAAAACCAGAAATGCATGATAGTGAAATAATTACGGAGAAAAAATCTTTAAGCGGACCTATTGTGGTAGATAACGTTTCTTTTAAGTTCGGCTACGGTTCCAACACCCTGACTGAGATTAATTTGCGAGTTCAGCGTGGCGATAAAATAGCGATAGTTGGGCTGAGTGGCTCAGGTAAAACCACACTTGCGAAACTACTCGTGAATTTCTTCGAACCCACAGAGGGTTGCATAACTGTCGGCCATGTGAACGTTTGTAATATTAATCTCAAAGTGTTAAGAGGCCATATTAATTATTTGCCGCAAGACCCCTATATTTTTTCGGGAACTATTTTAGAGAATCTCACACTCGGATTATCGGAAGGAGTGACACAAGATGACATTCTAAGAGCAGTAGAAATTGCGGAAATCAGGCAAGATATTGAAAAAATGCCGTTGAATTACCAGACGAAGTTAACCAGTGATGCGGCAGCTATTTCTGGTGGACAAAAACAGAGGATTGCTCTAGCACGAGCTTTGCTAGCTAATGCGCCAGTTATTATTCTCGATGAGGCAACTAGTAATCTCGATGTGGCAACAGAAAAGAAGATTGTTAGTAATTTGCTGGCTCTAACTGACAAAACTATAATATTTATAGCTCACCGGCTCAGTGTCGCATCTAGATGTAATTCAATTTTGGTAATGGAGAATGGTCGAATCGTAGAACAAGGAACACATGAAGATCTAATGGATCAAAAGGGGCGATATTGTTCCTTGTTCTCTGATTGAAAGGTGTATCTGTATGAATGACAAAGAGTTCCTTGAAAGTTCGGAATATTACAGTCGAAGGTATGATAACTTTTCCTCTTTGGTTATAATTCCTATTTTTTGTTTGGTTGTGGCGATGCTTATTTTTTCAGTCATAGGAAGAAGAGAAATTACAGTCAAATCGGTAGGGGAAATAGGGCCCGCTAAGATTACTGCACTTATTCAATCTACAAGCGGACAGAGCATTATAGTTAATAATCTTGTAGAAAATAAAGCAATCCACAAAGGGGATTTACTACTTGTATATGAGAATGCACATAATTCTATTCAGCTGGACGACTTACAGCACCAACTGGATATAACGAATCAGCGATATGAGATTTTGCAACTTTTAAAAAGCGGGATACAGAATGACAGTAGTCCTTTTCTTGACCCAGATGAATTTGGATACAGCTCACAGTTAGAGGATTACCGGGCGCAAGTGCAATCTCTTAAAACTGAAGATAGCCAAAAGCATGAGTTTGTCGAAAATCAAAATCAATCGGTCGCTTTAACGAGACTTGCCATAGAGGGTCAGATAGCGTATAATAAAAACCTTGTAGAGAAGTATGAAGAGCTTGAAAATGCGGTGAATGGAGAAAGTGCTTTATCTGAAAGCAATCCATTTAGTTCCAGTTATAAAGCGTATCAAAGTCAAATAACGAACGATCCAGCGGAGAAAGATGTTATCTCCTCCCAGTTAATCAGCCAAATAGATTCAGCGGTGCAGAAGCTCAACGGTGCTATTGACTCTTTGCAATTACAATTAGTCAGTAGTAGTTTTCAACCTAATCAAATGAATACCCAAAGTAAGCTTACTCAGTTAAAGGCTGAATTCCTGCTGAACGCAGATAAGGAAATAACCAATATATCTGCTACTAAGTTAGAAATCCAGACTCAAATCGCTCTCGCGCAAATTACGAATGCTAAGGCGTCGGTAACGGCACAGGCAGATGGAATAATCCATCTCAATGAAGAGGTGAGAGGAATGAGCAAGATACCTGAAGGCACAATAATCGGACAGATCTATCCTAACCTTAATGAGAAAACTAGGCTAAATATAACTTTAGAAATACCAGTTTCAGATATTGTGTCCGTTCAACTTGGGCAGGTAGTACGACTGAGCAATTATCGACATTCAGGAAAACCGCTGATTCTAACCGGGGAAATATGTTCAATCGCTGCGTCTCCAACCCGAACAAAGCAGGGAAATTACTATAAAGTTATCGCAGCAACTACTTTGAAGCAGGAGCAATTAAAACAAGTACGCTACGGATACGAAGGCAAGACCGTTATTGTAACAGGCAATAAGTCATTCTTCAATTATTATAAAGACTTAATGTTGCACGAAGATTGATGATATTCGCTGGGAGTTGAGTACGATGCCTGTGTTGCTCGTTGAGGCCCAACTGAGTTGGTAGTAGCGGGAGGTTTGAACATCGTCCGCTGAGGGGTATGAGGCTATATTGAGCAGAACCCGGCATATGCTGAGAACTTCCCGATCTGGGCCCAGCAGGCTAATGGTATGTTGCAGTTGTCGGTCTGGACTGCCCTTTCCGAAGAGGGGCTGGGGGCATCCATCCAGCATTACAACCCCCTGATCGATGCCGAGGTCCGGGAGACTTTCAGCATTCCCGAAAGCTGGCAGCTCCTGGCTGAGATGCCCTTTGGCGATATCGTCAGCGACACCGGCAACACCGAGCGAAAGGCGGCCGCTGACCGAGTCAAGGTGCTGGGACTCTGAGAT
>NZ_PDCG01000030.1 GCF_003315635.1 Bifidobacterium aemilianum
GAGACGAAGATGGGCGGCTGGTGCTTGGAATGGTAGTTGTCCGCATACATGACCAGCTCCTGCTCCAGGCTCTGAGGCACGTAGTCATCCACCGGCAGGTTCAGATGTTCGGCCACCACTTGCTGACGCGTGAGCCCTACTCCCGTATGGTTGCGGGCGAATTGGGCAATCGGCTCGTCCACACCCTCGGCCTTGAGCAGCTCGTAGCCGGCGATGCCGTGACGGATGTATCGGTCGTCGAAGGCCAGGGGCCGCCCTTCCGCCCCATCGGAGGCCAGGATCCGGTACGTACCGATGTCGTGCAGGAGTCCGCCCAGGTAGACCAGGTCCACGTCCAGCTCGCGCTGGGGCACGGCCGAGTCCATCGAATCCCCGCTTTGCCAACTGGATGCGCCGCTGCCCTGTCCGCCGTCGGCCCCATCGCGTTCGGCCGCGCCCCGCACCTGAGCCGCCCGGTAGCGCGCGTGGGCCCGCCGGGCCAGCTCCCTGCCGATCGTCGCGATGATCACGCAGTGCGTATGGATCAGCTCATACGCCGCCGTCGAAGGCGCATATTGCCTGTGCAGTTCATGGGCCTGCTCAACCGTAGGAATCATGCCTCCATCCTAGGAGCCACCGCACCCACCGGCCCAGCCGCCAGCGCCCGACTTCCCGAACCGCGCCATGAGTTTCAGGAGCCAATTCCAG
>NZ_PDCG01000031.1 GCF_003315635.1 Bifidobacterium aemilianum
CACGAAGGCATTGGTGACCGCCTTGCTGAAATCCTTGCCGCTAGCCTCATCCAGGAGCCATGTGGAAAAGGCGTCGCCGACCTTGAAGCCGAGCTGCACTATTGTGGTGCCGGCGCCGGCCACGATGATCAGCCGGAGCAGAGAGGCCAGGGTATCGCGTCCCGGGCCTATCTCATGCCGCCACATCATCCGGCAGAATCCGGATATCACAGATATGGATGCCACCACGAGCATGTAGAACCACAAATGGCTCTGCAGCTTCGCCGCCGTGCCGCCGAGGTTGGTGGGGCCGTTCTGCAGAACGCTACTGACAAGCCCCGTGGCGGCTCCGATGCCGACGACGCCGAGCAGGACAATCACGATCTTGTCGATCGCGCCGGCATCGTCGCCACTGCGGGAAGCGCGGGCGTATTCCACCCATGCCCCGACCAAGGCGATGGCGGCCACCACGTATCCAACCCATTTGGCATAGCCGAGGATCGTCAGCATGCCCGAAGTGTCCGCCGGCGTCATGGCCTGCGCTCCGGGCCCTGAAAAATCAGGATCCGGTACGTTCAGCCATAACGTGGCGAAAT
>NZ_PDCG01000032.1 GCF_003315635.1 Bifidobacterium aemilianum
GTAGTGCTGCGGGACTGGGTACGGTTGCTGGCTGTATGTTTTTGTTTGCAAGGAGAAGACGCCATACGCGGTCCGCCCAGGTCTCGTGGGCTCGGCCGAGCAGGTGGGGATCATCGAACGCATGTACCGCGAGTACCCGCAGGCCCTGCGCCTGGTGGACCCGGTCATGGGCGACGGGGGCAGAATGTACCCCACCTACACCGATGAGCTCTGCCGCGCCACCGCTCGCCTGGCCGACGGTGCGGATGTACTGATGCCCAACCTGACCGAAGCCTCCTTGCTGACCGGACTGCCCTATGAAGGCCAGGACCTGGACGATGCCCAGGTGGCAGAGCTGCTGGAGGCGCTGCTGGGCATGGGCGCGCGGCACGTGATCCTCAAAGGGATCGACCGCGGCGACGGGGACTTGCGCAACTTTGCGGCCGGAGAAGGCCTGGGCGGGACGGACGGACGCGTCGAACTCAAGCACAGCAAGCTCCCTTACATGATCCATGGCACCGGGGATGCCTTCGCCTCTGCCTTGTGCGGGGCCGTGTTCGCCGGACGTAGCCTGGACCAGGCGGCGCGAATCGCAGGGGAGTTCGTCCGATCCGCCATGGCACATACCCAGACCCAACCCGACTACGAACGTCGAGGGGTCAGTTTCGAGCTCGACCTGAACCTCATGACCGCACTGGTTGACAGGCAGGAATAAGCCGGGTGCGGACCACGGCCCGGGCGACGCGGACAGGCCCGGGCCACGGCGCCAGGCGGCCCCGCCCCAGGCCCGGTTCCAAA
>NZ_PDCG01000033.1 GCF_003315635.1 Bifidobacterium aemilianum
CCCTGCGTTTGTCCACTATGCCTATGGGATAACGCCTGTGCGGCCTTCCAAGGACCAGCAGCCTTCGCCAACACAAGCGAGGCTTGGGCCAGGAGCCGGTCAGGTCCTCTCCTTGAGTGCCTTGGCGCAGTCCGCCTGGAGCCCGCCGCTCCATGCCCACAGCTCCTCGCCGCCAGACGCCCTTCAGCACCTGAGCTCCACCTGAGGAACCTTGCCTCCCTCGGCCCTCACCGTCGTCTTCCTGCTCACCTGCGGCGTGCTCACCCTCGTCGGGCTGCTCAACGACTTCTGGTCCTCCACCGAGGAAATGGCCATGTCCTTGAACAACATCCTGGGTATGCTCCTGGCCGGTATCGGCGGAGCGCTGTCACCGGTGTCCGGTTTCCCCGGCTGGGCGCAGCACCTGGCTGCCGTCAGCCCCGTCTACTGGGCCATGGACGCCATCGGCGCAATCAACTTCGACTCGGCCGACCTGGCTGCCGTCCGCTCGGATATCAGTGCCCTACTGGCCTTCCTTCTGGCCCTTGCCGTCCTGGCGGCTGTACTATTCAAGAGAGGAATCCAGCGAAAGGAGTAGGCATGCCCGTCCGGCCCAAGGCACCCACAAGGACGGCGCTCAGCCGCGACTACATCCTGCGCTCGGCCCTCTACCTGATTGATGAGCAGGGCCTGTCCGCCCTAAGCCTGCGTGCCCTGGGCCGGCAGATGGGTGTCTCCCAGACCGCCATCTACCGCCACATCC
>NZ_PDCG01000034.1 GCF_003315635.1 Bifidobacterium aemilianum
GTTCGATGGGTGCGGCGTTGAAGCTGTAGAAGGTGTTCTACTCGTGGCAGAAGTCGTCCGAAGCCTCTTCCAGCTGGAAGGCACCCTTGGCATCGTCCTCCATGTGGGAGGTCCAGCGCTCGCTCATGGCGCTGGCCTCTTGGGGGGGGGGCAGGTGGACGACGTGCTTTACGGTCCACGACTCCCATCCCTGGGTGCCCGGGTTGCGTTCAGTGCCGCGTACGGTCAGCCTTGTTCCACCTGCCTGGTCGATCCAACCTAGGAAGTTGTCCTCCCGATGGACTTTCTGGCCCTCCATGTGCACAGTCAGAGTCAGGACCAGATTGGCACCCTCGCCCTCTGCCTCAACGGGCATCTGGATGCTGGCCGGCGTTTCCCAGTGCTCGGCGTAATGCGTGTCCGGGCCCCACGAGTCCTCCTTGGTGGTGTGGCAGCTGCCGTCGGCCACGCTCTGCCAGATCAACCGCCAGTTCAGTTTCAGCCGGGTGCCGCAGATTTCCTCCTCGTTGTGGGCGATGATCGTGCGTTCGCTGACAGAGCCGGATTCGTATGTCTTGTGGGGTTGGTTCAGGCGGGGCTCCTTGTCGTAAGCGGTTGCATCCGCGTAGGAGTTCGCAAAGTATTGATAGCCGCCGCACTCAATCCAGCGGTCGACACCCGGATTGTTGGGGAAGGGTTCGAACTGGGCGCGTATGAGCAGCTGGGGGTTGAGCCCCCGAGACCGGG
>NZ_PDCG01000035.1 GCF_003315635.1 Bifidobacterium aemilianum
GGTATGGGGTAATTATCAACAAAAATTGTGGATAACTGGGGCGCCGCCGAAACTGCTTTTTTCGCGTCTCAGGTTTCCCAAATCGTTTTTCGCCTGACAGGGGGTGCCACCATGGGTCAGCGGGGTCCGATGAAGGCGCCGACCAAGCTGCGACTGATCAACGGGAGGGGTGAAGGCCGTGACTCCGGGGGACGCAAGGTCGAGAAGGAAATCGGATTCGAGCGAGACAAGCCCAGGATGCCGTCCTATCTGCCAGAAGGGGCCAAGACCGTGTGGAAGAGCGTTGTCGAGACGCTGGATGGACTCGGCATCCTCAAGAAAGTGGACGGTCCGAGCCTGGAGGCGTACTGCACGGCTGTTTGGCAGATGCGTGAGTCCATGAAGCAGCTCCTGGAAGAAGGCATGACGGTCGAGACATCCCAGGGGGTGCCCAAACCACATCCAGCTGTGGCCGCGTTGAAGGCGGCCAGGGCCGACGTGCACACATTCGCGCGTGACTTCGGGCTCAATCCAGCGGCGGAAGGACAGATACAGGGGCTAGGTGAGGACGATGGCGACCAGGAAGCAAACCCCTTCGCCATCGGAGACTGAAACCATCGAACTTCCCCCCGATCAGGAGCTGGAACGGCTGAAGATCTCACCTGAGGTCGCCTGGTACATGCTCTCCCGCGGGCTGGAGCGGCCCCAGGAATGGCAGTCCCCCACGATCAAGACCTCCGACC
>NZ_PDCG01000036.1 GCF_003315635.1 Bifidobacterium aemilianum
CTCCTGCTCGACGGGGTGGCCGCCGAACTCCTTACGCAGAGCCGAGACACCTTCATGGTCGTTGGGTCGGCGATCTGCGAATCCTTGCCGGCCTAAAGGGGAGCGGTGGGTACCGGGGGTGGGCCGCCCCGCCCCCGGGGCACCCGGCTTCGCCCGCCCCGGCCGTCCAGGACAATCCGGTCGGTGAGATGTCCTCGCTATGGTTGGGTTTCCAGTCGCAGGGCGTCTCTGGCGTATCCCAGGATGACACCACCTCCAACAGCGCCGATCACGCCTGGGCCGGTCACCTGCGCGACTTCGTGACCAAGTTGGTCGCAGAGCCGGCCTTCGCCGGCCTGGTCGCCAGCTCGACTTACACCGCCACCGGCTCGGGTACCTCGGCCGCATTCAGCGGTCTGGCCCAAGGGATCTACGTTGTTGTCGATACGACCGCCGCCGGCGGCCCGGGCGGCTACAGCAACTCGATCCCCATGCTGGTGGGAACCGCGGTCGGCGTGACCTCCACCTTCCCCGGATACACCCGCTTCAAGAACGAGACCTCGCCCACGGCACCCATCCTGGGTCGGGTGGAGATCAAGAACGATCGTCCCACCATCACCAAGCAGGCCGTGCATGATGGGTCCAGGGGTTCCTCTGCATCCATCGGCGGCTATGTGAAATACCGGATCTCGGGC
>NZ_PDCG01000037.1 GCF_003315635.1 Bifidobacterium aemilianum
TCTCATCCACGCCGGATCTGCGCAAGGAGGCCCAGGAGCAGCGGCTGGCCGGACCCAAGGCCGAGGGGGCGTTCGCATCCCTGGCCGCCGACCAGGAAGGGCGCAGGGCCTTCATCGAGGACATCCGCCAGGCCCTCTACGCCTCCAAGATCGTGGCCTACGCCCAGGGCTTCAACGAGATGGAGGAGGGGGCCAAGGTCTATGGATGGCAGTTGGACCTGGGTGCCATCGCCCGCATCTGGCGGGGTGGCTGCATCATCCGCGCCAGGTTCCTCAACCGCATCTCCGATGCCTACGGCTCCGGCGAGTCCTTCGGTTCCCTCCTGTTCGACCCCTTCTTCAAGCAGGCCGTGGAGGGCGCCCAGGATTCCTGGCGGCGTGTTGTGGCCCGTGCGGCCCAGGCCGGTCTGCCGGCTCCGGTCTTCGCCTCCTCCCTGTCCTACTACGACGCCCTGCGCTCCAAGCGCCTGCCCGCCGCACTGATCCAGGGGCAGCGCGACCTCTTCGGTGCCCATACTT
>NZ_PDCG01000038.1 GCF_003315635.1 Bifidobacterium aemilianum
GCGGTCGCCATGTTTAATGCCTTAGTCATTCAGCATTTTTCCGTCACCAATGCCTTTACATCTATCGTTGGCGGCTTCGATACAACGATGTTGGGAAAAGGATTTGATCTGGGGCCTGCCGCAGCTGATATCACTAAACTGCTTGATCGTGGTGGAATGCAGTCGATGATGAGCACACTGCTCATTGCTTTCTGTGCCTTGTCGTTCGCGGGCGTACTCTCCGCTTCCGGTGCCTTGAACAAAATTGTGATGTCTCTGCTCAAAATCTCGAAAAGCACTGGCTCTCTGATTGTGATTACCTTGCTCACTGGTATTCTCACAATTTCCACCACTTGCAATGGTCAGGTTTCCCTCCTTCTGCCTGGGGAATTGCTGCGTCCTGCCTATATCAAACGCGGTTTGCACCCTTGCAATCTTGGACGAAGCATTGAGGATTCCGGTACAATCTTCGAGCCAATTCTGCCTTGGACCGCCGCCGGCGCCTATATGGCCGCTACTTTGGGCGTGCCGACCCTGAGCTACATGCCCTGGGCCACCTTGTGCTGGACTGGCGTTATTTTCGCTACTATCTGGGGTTATACAGGAATTGGTATACGTAGGTTAACTCCGAAAGAGCAGAAGGATATGCTGGCTGAGCTTGATAGAGAAAAGCCTGTGGCTGTTTC
>NZ_PDCG01000039.1 GCF_003315635.1 Bifidobacterium aemilianum
GCCGATGAGGAAGGCGAGCAGTACGGCGGCGACCGTTTTCCACCTGTGTTTGCCTTTGCCGGCGCGGGGCTTGCTGTGGTTTCCGCCGTCAGGCGGCACCGGCGGGGGAACTGCACCAGCCGGTGTTTCCGCTGTTGCAAGTGGCAGGACGGTCGTCCTCTCTTCGCCGCCCACCGAAGGGAATACGCTCGTCCCATCATCCGCACCCATGATCGCTCCTTCACTCAGTCACCGATGACAGCACCAACATAGCAGACACAACGATACGGACAGGAGAAGCCTGCTCTAACCCGTGGGGCGTCGTTAAATTCCTAGAAGCCTGCTTTTCGCCGCACTGAATTCTGCGTTGCTCAACGCTCCAGAAAAATGTAATTCCGACAGCTGTTCTAGTTGTTTGCCGAGATTGCTCGTAGCTGGATTCGGTGGGGCTAGTGTAGCGCTTATCTGGTGAGCGGTCTCGTATTGCCTGACGGCGTTGTTCACTTTGCCCGCGAACTTCGCCGCCGCAGAGATTAACCCCTCTCCGGCTTCCACTGTCCAGACAAAGTCTGGGCCTTCTATGACTACGAACTGGCTCCCCTGGACCTGCCTCCTATACACACCCCCCAGCCCACGATACGCCACCCTAACACAGACGCCGTCTTCTGCTTTCACAACAAA
>NZ_PDCG01000004.1 GCF_003315635.1 Bifidobacterium aemilianum
TCACCCGTTTGACGAGTCTGGATTTGGGGTCCAATGATCTCAGGGACGGCAGCCTGGCGCCCCTGGGCACGGGCTCGCTGACCTTGTTGGCCAGACTGTGCCTGGATCAGAACCACCTGACCGACCTGACGCCGTTGGGCAGCATGTACAACGGCGCCAATCCCAACCGCAAGCTGCCGGCCCTGGCCTATCTGGACGCCTCGGGACAGGCCATCACCATGCCCGAGCTGAGCACCAGCCTGAACAGCGTCCTCACCCTGGGACCCGCCAAATGGGACTACCACAACGGCTACAGAGACTACACGCTGGTCGCTCCCCCCAGCGGCGGCACCGCCAACCGCCTCACCGGGGGCACCGCCCGCGGAAGCATACCGGCCGCCCCCTCGCCCATCAACCCCGACACCACCTGGAAGGACGGGAACGGCACCCCCATCGCCAACGGCACCTGGCCCAAGGACACCTACTCCAACAGTTCCAACGGCACCATCCCCACCGGGGCAGGCACCATGAACTGGGCCAGACGCGGACCAGGCACCTACACCTACGGCTTCAGAACCCAAAAAACCCAGGGCGCCGGCATTAACTCCACCCCCGCCGGCGCCGACGGCACCATGATCTTCTCCGGCACCATCACACAAAAGGTCACCTACTCGGACGGCGGGTGCACCGTGGACTCCAGCACCATCACCGACTGCTTCACCAACAGCGACGGCGACAAACTCCCCAAAGCCGTCGCCAACGCCCTGGGCAAGACACCAAGCTCCACCTTCACCAGCACCGACACCACGGCGGCCAGCCTGAACCTGGCCGGCAAAGGCCTCAAGGACCTCACCCACCTGGACCGCTTCTGGTGGCTGGACACCCTGGACCTAAGCGGCAACCAGATCAGCGACCTGACCCCCCTCAAGGACAACACCCTCCTGACCAGTCTGAACCTGAACAACAACAAACTCACCGACCTCACCAACCTCAACCGTCTCACCCGTTTGACGAGTCTGGATTTGGGGTCCAATGATCTCAGGGACGGCAGCCTGGCGCCCCTGGGCACGGGCTCGCTGACCTTGTTGGCCAGACTGTGCCTGGATCAGAACCACCTGACCGACCTGACGCCGTTGGGCAGCATGTACAACGGCGCCAATCCCAACCGCAAGCTGCCGGCCCTGGCCTATCTGGACGCCTCGGGACAGGCCATCACCATGCCCGAGCTGAGCACCAGCCTGAACAGCGTCCTCACCCTGGGACCCGCCAAATGGGACTACCACAACGGCTACAGAGACTACACGCTGGTCGCTCCCCCCAGCGGCGGCACCGCCAACCGCCTCACCGGGGGCACCGCCCGCGGAAGCATACCGGCCGCCCCCTCGCCCATCAACCCCGACACCACCTGGAAGGACGGGAACGGCACCCCCATCGCCAACGGCACCTGGCCCAAGGACACCTACTCCAACAGTTCCAACGGCACCATCCCCACCGGGGCAGGCACCATGAACTGGGCCAGACGCGGACCAGGCACCTACACCTACGGCTTCAGAACCCAAAAAACCCAGGGCGCCGGCATTAACTCCACCCCCGCCGGCGCCGACGGCACCATGATCTTCTCCGGCACCATCACACAAAAGGTGTACAAGTATGATGTGACGTTCAAGCCGGGCAACGGGGAGGCGGACTGGACCCAGCACGTGTACAGCGACAAGGCCATCGAACCCAGCCAGCCCAGCTGGATGCACTATACGTTCAAGGGCTGGTACACCGCCGCCACGGGCGGCTCCAAGTGGGACTTCGACACCAAGCTGACCGACAGCATCACCCTGTACGGCCAGTGGGAGCCCATCATGCACCTGGTGGTGATCGACACCGACGGGGGCACGGGTCCCACCAGCCGCACCATCCACGAGGGCGACCCCATCGGCGCCATCCTGACAGCCAAGGAGGGCCACCACCTGGGCACACCAGCCTGGGTCAAAGTCGTGGGCAACACCGAGACGCCGTGGAACCTGACAGCCGACCCGGTCACCGCTCCCATGAGCGTCAAGGCCAAATGGCAGCCAGACCAATACACCGTGCGCTTCGCCAACCCCGACAGCACGGCCACACCACCGGCGGACCAATCCGTGCCCTATGGGTCCGGCCCCACCGACCCGGGGGCGCCCACCCCACCCGACTACGGGCCCAGCGAGGCCACACCCGCCTTCAAGGGATGGTGGACCCCCAAGGGCAAGCACTGGGACTTCAGCGCCGGCGGCAGCACCATCGGCCACGACGAGCTCGACGACCCGGGCCACACCATGACCCTGACTGCCCGATGGACCCGACAGGTCACCATCAGCTTCGACCTGGGCGGGGCGCCGGGGGCCACGCCGGCCGGCCGGACCATCGACAAGGGCGACACCCTGGCCGTGGCCAGCCTGCCCGCCGTCTCCTGGAGCGGGCACGCCTTCCAAGGCTGGTGCACCGACAACCCACCAACCAGACCATGGACCGGAGGCACCGTATCAGCCAACATGACCCTGCACGCCAAGTGGGCCCTCATCCACACCGTCACCATCCACGCCAACTGGCCCGGAGCCTCACCGTCCACCGCCACCCGCACCATCATCGACGGACGGAACGCCAGTAGCGAACTGGCCGGCCTAGGATGGAGCAGGCCAGGCTGGACCCGCACCCGCTGGACCCTCGACCAAGCCGGCACCCAGCCCTACACCAACCAACCCATCACCACCGATATGGACATCTGGGCACAATGGTCACCCAACCTCACCCAACTCCCCCACACCGGAGGACCACTCGGAGCCTGGACCGGACCAGTGGGCCTTGGGTTGGGATCGCTCGTGCTACTGGCCATCGACGGCCTCGTGTCCACCAGACGCAGGAACACGCGAGGCCACACGCTCAGGCGCTAAAAGACGCCTGAGCGAAGCCCGCACAAGACCGGGGCCACGGCACAGGGGATGCCGTGGCCCCCTTTTCATACCCACGCGAACAATCACAATCACAGCGGCCGGCTTGGGCGTAGCTCTGCCGCTTCCAGCGAAACTTGCGGAACGCTGCCATGTGACGACATACTGAACATAGAAAAGGAGGCTGAGATGACCAAGGCTGAGCACGTGTTTATTCAGAACGGCATAAGAACCGAATGGGATGACGATACCATCACCATCACCGAGGAAGGATTTCCTCATACAGCGACCCTTGACAACCAAGGAAACATTCTCAGCTCCACGTTCGGAAAGGATGGCATCAGCTTTCTCAATTACTATTGGGGAAAAATCATGCCTATGATTACCGATCTGCGTAACCTAGACCGGCAATACGCAAATGCCTGAGGTTTTCGTTCTTGATGGATACGCCGTCTATTTTTCCGCACTGGACAGGAACCATGGGGTCCATGTGCACGTTCGTAAAGGCAAGCAGCTAGATTTAGCACGCTTTACCATCAGTTCAGACCGAACCGTCGAGCTTGCGCACAACCACGGGAGACTTTCACAGTCGACCATCAATTATCTGCAGACGACAATCGCAGATACTATCGAAGAAGTACTGAGTCTCTGGGTCGTTTTTTCGGACCTAAGTATCACTTCGACAAGTAATTTCATGCACGGCTCCTGATCTGGGGTGAGCCGAGCCAGACCTGAACACTTCAGCAGCGAAAAACAATTGTGGGCGGCCCCTGGTCGGGGTCGCCCACAATTCTTGCTGGAGCCGGGTCAGCTGTATTCAGCTGACCTCAGCAGTCCGGATCTATCAGTCCTCGACAGCGCTGCGGCTATCAGTCCTCGGTCTCGAAGGGATCGAAGTCGTGACGGATGCGACGGCGGGGGCGCTCGGAGCGCTCCTCGCGGTCGGCGCGGTACTCGTTGTAGGTATCGTCATCGGTCGCGTAGCGGGGGTTGCGGTCGTCGCGGCGGCCACGGCCACCACGGCGGTCATCGTGGTCGGAACGGCTGCGGCGGTCGGACCGGCGATCATCACGATCATGGTCACCACGCCCGGCGCGGTCGGAACGGCGGGAATCGCGGTCCTCGTCCTCATAGCGGTCCTCATGGCGGCCACGGCCACCACGGCGGTCGTCATGGTCACGGTCGGAGCGGCGATCATCGCGGTCGTCACGGTCATGACCACGGTAGCCACCACGGTCACCGCCGCGATCTCCACGGTCCCCACGGTCACGGCCACCGCGGTAGCCTCCACGGCGGTCGTCGCGGCCACCACGGTCGCCACGATCACGGCTGGGACGGGAGGATTCCTGGTCCTCGAAGCCGGGGATGGCCAGGGAGATCTTGCCACGGTCGTCCACACCCTGGACGATGACGGCGACCTCGTCGCCCTCCTTGAGCACGTCCTCCACGGCGTCCACGCGCTCACCATCGGTGAGGTTGCGGATCTGGGAGATGTGCAGGAGGCCGTCGGTGCCGGGGGTCAGGTTGACAAAGGCGCCGAAGCTGGTGGTCTTGACGACCTTGCCGTTGAAGGTCTCGCCGGCCTCGGGCACATGCGGGTTGCCGATGCCGTCGACGATCTCGCGGGCCTTCTCGGCGGCATCGCCGCCCTCGGAGGAGATGTAGACGGTGCCGTCATCCTCGATGGCGATCTCGGCGCCGGTCTGCTCCTGGATCTGGTTGATCATCTTGCCCTTGGGTCCGATGACCTCGCCGATCTTGTCGACCGGCACGTGGGTGGTGATGATGCGGGGAGCATAGGGGCTCATCTCGGCCGGGGCGTCGATGCACTCGGTGATGACGTCCAGGATGGTGGTCCGGGCTTCCTTGGCCTGCTGCAGGGCTGCGGCCAGAATATCGGCGGGAATGCCGTCCAACTTGGTGTCCAGCTGCAGTGCGGTGATGAACTCGGAGGTACCGGCCACCTTGAAGTCCATGTCGCCGAAGGCATCCTCAGCACCCAGAATGTCGGTCAGGGTCTTGAAGATGTGCTTGCCGTCAACATCACCGGAGACCAGACCCATGGCGATGCCGGCCACGGGGGCCTTCAGGGGCACGCCGGCCGCCAGCAGGGACATGGTGGAGGCGCAGACGGAGCCCATGGAGGTGGACCCGTTGGAACCCAGGGCCTCGGAAACCTGCCGGATGGCGTAGGGGAACTCCTCCGTGTCGGGCAGCACAGGCAGCAGGGCCTTCTCAGCCAGGGCCCCATGGCCGATCTCGCGGCGCTTGGGAGAGCCCACGCGGCCGGTCTCACCGGTCGAATACGGAGGCATCTCGTAATTGTGCATGTAGCGCTTGGAGCTGGGACCGGACAGGGCGTCCAGGGTCTGCTCCATCTTGAGCATGTTCAGGGTGGAGACGCCCAGGATCTGGGTCTCGCCACGCTGGAAGAGGGCGGAGCCGTGCACGCGGGGGACGATGTCGACCTCGGCGGACAGGGTGCGGATGTCGCGCAGGCCACGGCCGTCAATGCGGTAGTCCTGGGTCAGGATGCGACGGCGGACAATCTGGCGCTGGAGTTCCTTGAAGGCGTTGCCCAGCTCCTTGTCCTTCTCGTTGGCATCCATGTCGAGGAACTCGTTGGCCAGCTGCTCGCGGACCTTCTCCTTGATCTCGTGAATGCGGTCCTGGCGGGGCAGCTTCTCGGCGATGGAGAGGGCCTCGTCCAGGTCGGCGTGGGCGATCTGGTCGATGCGGTTGTACAGGTCCTCGGTGTACTCGGGGAAGAGGGGGAAGTCCTTGGTCTCCTTGGCGGCAAGCTTCTTCAGCTCGTCCTGCGCCTCGCAGATGACCTTGATGAAGGGCTTGGCGGCCTCCAGGCCACCGGCCACGACCTCCTCATCGGGCTTGGTCTGGCCCTCATCATAGATGAGTTGCCAGGCGTTCTTGCCAGCACCGGCCTCAATCATGGCGATGGCGACATCACCGTTCTCAATGACACGACCGGCGACCACGATCTCGAAGACGGCACGGTCACGCTCGCTCCACTTGGGGAAGGCGACCCACTGGCCGTCAACCAGGGCCAGGCGCACACCGGAGACCGGACCCTCGAAGGGCAGGCCGGAGATCAGGGTGGAGGCCGAGGCGGCGTTCAGGGCGATCATGTCGTAGGCATCGTCAGGGTTGACGGCCAGGACGGTCTCGACGACCTGGACCTCATTACGCAAGGTGTGGGGGAACAAGGGCCGCAGGGGGCGGTCGATGATGCGGCAGGCCAGGATGGCCTCCGAGGACGGACGGCCCTCACGGCGGAAGAAGGAGCCGGGGATCTTGCCCGCGGCGTACATCTTCTCCTCCACGTCAACCGTCAGGGGGAAGAAGTCGTAGTTTTCCTTGGGGCTGGAACCGGCGGTCGTGGTCGACAGGACCATCGAATCGTCGTCCAGGTAGGCGGCTACGGCGCCGTCGGCCTGCTGGGCCAAACGGCCCGTCTCGAAGCGCAGGGTGCGCTTGCCAAATGTACCATTGTCTATTACGGCCTCAACGGCCTTGATTTCGGGACCCTCCAAGGGTTCCTCCTTTGTCTGTTCTTACTTCACTTACCACACGCTGGAACCGGTACCCACCGGCCAGCAATCATCCGAAGACCCCGCAGCATACCTGGCTGCGATCTTCTGTAGTTCTTCCGTCTTCCGCTCTGTTTCACTGTATCTTCAAATCCACTGTGCCATCAGAGCATATGAATTCTTGCAGATTCCCGGATATTCGGATGTTTGTCGGATGTTCTCCATCCATCGGCGGCCACCTGGCCACCTGTTGTTCTCTCTTTACTTGTATTCAGCTTGTGTTCAGCTGTATTGCTTACTGCTTACTGCTTGGCGGCCCTCACCTGAGGACCTCTGTCTCGTCTCGTTTCAACGTCAACCAGCAGCCACTGCAGGCCACACGACCTGCCCATCTTCCGTTTTCAGCACTCGACGCGGCCCCAATGCCCCTCCAAGCCGCAACATACCAGCGGGCTTGGGAGGGAGGTTCCGCAGCCATATGAAGCTGCCCGAGCGCAGGGCCCGGGCAGCAAGCACGACTTATCGACGCAGACCAAGCTGCTCGATGAGCGTACGGTAACGGTTGATGTCGACGCCCTTGAGGTAATCAAGCAGACGACGGCGCTTGCCGATCATCAGCATCAGACCACGGCGGGAATGATGATCATGCTTGTGTTCCTTCAAGTGCTCGGTCAGGTCGGCGATCCGCTTGCTGAGCAGGGCGACCTGGACCTCGGGGGACCCGGTGTCACCTTCGTGGGTCGCGTACTTCTTAACGATCTCTTGCTTCTCTTCAACCGTAAGTGCCACGGCATCCTCCTTATAGTAGCTGCGCGGTGCCAACGGCCCTATGCCGAAGCGCTCTGTATCCGCGGGCGAAACACGCCAAAGGCCCATTGTAAGCGAGGGTGTGGATTAAGAACGCGGCACGGGACGAAGCCTGGCCGTATGGGTGCGGCGCCCAATCAGACATGCACGGCCCGTCAGCGAAGGCCCACAGCGTACGAGCTGGGCAGGGCGGCCAAAGAACGAGTCGGACTTCAGGTCACCTAGAGAATACCGCCGAAAAGGATGAGGGCCAGGGCGATCAACTCGAACACGAAGAACATGATGAAGGCGGCCCAGGAGCGGGTGAGCACATTCAACGGCGAATCCTTGCGGACTAGAACCAGCAGCCCCACGAAAATCACGGCGAAGACGGCCACAGCCAAGCCAGCCGCGCAAATGCCGAGATTGGCGGCGTTGACCAGGTTGGAGGCTTGCCCGTAGACCACATAAGTGGAGTACCAGAAGTCGAACTTGAGCAGGGCGACCCCGGCGATCAACTGCTCCGCCGCCAGCGCGACCACAAAGATGATCCGCCAGAGCCAGCGGCGGGACTCGACCAGCGAGACGGCCAAGCCGGTGAACATGATCACCGTGACCGCCCAGGCTACCAGCGCGATACCCTGCGGCGCATAAGGCGTCAAGTGAACGATGATGGACTTGGTCCTGCGGATGGCCAGGGCACGGCCCAGCCAGTAGGGCACGATGATCGCGGCGAAAATCAGCAGACCATAGATGATTGCCGGCAAGGGCTTGGACCGCTCACGCTCGATATCCGCCAGCGACAGGTCGCTCTCCGGAATCGAAGCCTCTGGATGCTTGGACACATCCGTCGGCCCACTGACCACAACCATGCCCTTGCCTGTCCCACTAGCATCTTGGGAATTGCCCTCATTGCCAGCGGCGGCAGGAGCCAGGGACGAATCAGGCAAGCCGGCGGCAACGAAATCCCGCCGCTCCACCGAGCCATCGAATTCGCCCGTCATACCCACCTCACTCCGTAACACCATGTAATCCTCGCGCATGCAGAACCTCGCCACCGGTCCCCTGCCCGCGTCAATCACCGACATCCTACCCCAGCCCTTGGCCTGAAACCAATCACAGCCTTGACCTCTATGCGCACAATGTGTATTGCTGTGATATGAGATTCAGGGGGGGGGGGACGAACGAATCCTCCTCAGGGATGGATGGCGGTTCAGCACCCAACCCGGCAGCCACTGCCAATATGTCCACCCGACGAAATCAGGATGAGTGACCATCCCCAAACATAACGTCGACATCAATCCGACCACCGTCAAATCCATATGGAAGCAGGCTGGCATTACGGAAAAAGAGGACCAAATGAAACTCGCTTACCCCTCCATTCTCATCCCCTTCGAGGACCATTCGGGCGGCTAGACTGTCGAGTTCCCCGACCTGCCTGGCTATGTAAGTCAAGGCCGTACCTTGCCGGAGGCTCTCCTCATGGCCGAGGGCGCCGCCAGCGGCTGGGTGCTCGCGGAGCTGGAGAAGGGGAAAGGCGCCCCTACCGCCAGATCTTTCAAAGATATTCACCCTCAGACTGCTGGTGCGACAGTCTGCATGATTGCCTTGGACTTGGATGCCTACGCTGAGAAATACGGCTCAAAGGCAGTGCGCAAGAACGTCACCATCCCCGCCTGGCTGGACACCTGGGCCGGGCAGCAGGGCGTCACCTACAGCGGCACCCTACGCCAGGCCTTGGAGGAAGAGTACAAACAAGCCACACTGGCTCACTAAGGGGCTCCCATTCAACAGCTACCGGTCGCTGCCTCCATGGGGGGCGATGCCATATCTTGAAGGTCAGCCCCTGCCATCGTTGCCATAGCGCAACCAAGTTACTCATGGGCCCTCAACAGCAACCCCGGCAGCAATGAGGGCGCATTCAACGAGTGCATCTACCTCACAGTGGGCTCTATCTGATCCATCAAAACCACATATGAGCAATTCCCAATATAAGCTTTACCGCGAATCACGACCACGATTAGGCCTAACCCACACCTCAGCTTCTACGGTATGCCAAAGTAGTTCGACCCCACCCATACTTGAATGTATTCGTGCTCATCTAGGCATAGCGGTCAACCCTGCCCAACCATGCGGTCTCCCGACTGTCAGCCATACCTTTCCACAGGTGTAGCCGACACCGTAGCCTAAGCGCACCAAAAGCGGCCAAAACCAGTCCGAACTCGGATGCGGCCATCTTTCCCCGCTACGAACCGAAGCCTTGTATGACCTTCGTTCGCCGTTGGCATTCGGTGGTTGCCAACCCTCACATGTGGAGCGGATGACGGGAATCGAACCCGCGTAATCAGTTTGGAAGACTGAGGCTCTACCATTGAGCTACATCCGCGTGCGTGGCGCCCTGGGCGGCTGGTGCCGTCAGGAAGCAACTGTGCCATTATACACAATCACTGGCCCACGACAAGCAAGGCGACGGCCGAAGCCAAGCCGCCATCGTGGGTGAGGGACAGGCGCCAGGAAGGATGGGGGGTGGGGGTGGCTCCCGTGGCTGAAGGCAGCGAATCCTCAAGGGCCTTGCTGACACTTGGCGACATGATGACCTGCGGCCGGCCGCGTGAATCATCAAGAATCTCGACCTGCGACCAGGGAAAGTCGTCCAGGGAGTAGGGGTTGGACTCCTCCCCCAGCGACTGGCACCAGGCCTTGAGCACCGACTCCTTGCCGGCCCACTTGGCAGCCAGATGGATGGCCCGGCCGTCCCCCTTGGTCCGCCCGCGCTCGTCCGCCTGCCTGAGCTCGCGGGTGGAGAAGAGGGCCCCGAAGCTTGACCCAGGCTGATCCAATTGCCTCGCAAAGGCCGCGACATCAACAATGTCATGCCCCAGACCCAGCAGGTTCGTCAAGCTGCTTACCAAAGTCATCCCACTGCCCTCTCCTTGCATCATCAGCCATTGCCCACTGATCACAGAGACAAGCTAGGTGCCATCAGCACCCCCACACCCTACGCCCGTCACCTCGTCCCGTCACTCTACCGAATCGCTAAATGTCGTAAAACACATGCTCCTCACACAATCATGCACTTTTACGTCATTCATTCGCTCTATATGTCATAAAAAGTGCACCAAACTGTGTACAGCATGTGTCTCACGACATTTAGCGACGGGACTGGGAGAGTGGGCTGGAGGGGAAGACCAGGGCGGGCCGTCGCTGGTGGACGGCCCGCGGACCTGCCCTCGGGCGCGGGGCCCGACGGCTGAGCCTCAGGCGAAGTAGCCATCGGGGGCCAGGCGGGCGTCAGGGTTGAGGAGCATGGACTTCTCAGCCTCGTGGGCGCTGTAGCCGGGGGCATCCTCGTGGAAGCGGCGGTTGTCGATGGGCTCATAGAGCGGCGCCTTGCCCATCATGCCCTCCTCCAGGTGTCGCTGGCCGGCAGCCAGACGCTGGTTGGCCCGCTCACGCCAGGTCTCCAGGGCCTCGAGGCCGGCGGTGTTGGCCACGGCCGCCTCGAAGGCCCCGGGGTGGACGATGGCGCCGATACCGCTGACGTGCCCGAATCCCAGCGAGGTCACCAATCCGGCCTTGACCACACCGATGTGCAGGGGCTTGCGCAGCCAGACCATGTGGTCGTCTCCTCGCAGCTTGGGGTCCACACAATCCAGGGCCGCGTTGGCCGGCAGGAGACCGGACCCGAAGAGCTGGGTCAGGCCGTTGATCTGGAAGATGCAGGCCCCACCCTTGGCATGGCCGGTCAGGGTCTTCTGGGAGATCACGAAGAGGGGGTTGCCCTCAGACCGCCCGATGGCGTGGGCCAAGGTGTTGTGGAGCTCGGACTCGTTGGTGTCGTTGGCGTTGGTGGAGGTGTCGTGCTTGGAGACCACGGCGATGTCGTCGGGCGTGACGCCCAGCCGCGCCAGGTCCCGCACCAGCTTGGAGTCCCTACCGCCCAGTCCGGCCGCGAGCGCACCCAGCCCCGGAGCGGGGATGGAGGTGTGGGCCCCGTCGGCGTAGGAGTGGATGAAGCCGATCACGCCGGCCACCGGCAGGCCCATCCTCAGGGCTATGTCACCGCGGGTGAGCAGGATGGTGCCGCCGCCCTGGGATTCCAGGAAACCGCCGCGCCGCCGGTCGTTGGCCCGGGAGAAGAAGCGGTCGGAGATGCCCTTGTCGTACATCTCCTGGGACTTGGCCGTGGCGGACATGTTGCCGAAGCCGATGACCGATTCCACACCGATGTCGTCGATGGCGCCTGTGACCACGAAGTCTGCCTTGCCCAAGGCGATCTTGTCGGCGCCCTCCTCCAGTGAGACCGCGGCCGTGGCGCAGGCCGAGACCGGCTGGACCATGTTGCCGTAGCCACCGATGTAGGACTGCATGACGTGGGCGGCCACTACATTGGGCAGGGCCTCCTGGAGGACATCCGTGGGGATTTCGTGCCCCAGGAAGCGGTCAAGGTAGAGCTTGCGCATGGATGACATACCGCCGAAACCGGTGCCCTGGGTGGAGGCGACCATTGACGGATGGATGGCCTGGAGGACTTCGCTGGGGCTGAAGCCGGCGGAGAGGTAGGCGTCCACAGTGGTCACGATGTTCCACAGGGCGATCTGGTCCACGTCGCCGACCATGGAGGCGGGGATGCCCCACTTGAGCGGGTCGAAGCCCTTGGGGAACTGGCCTCCGACGGTCCGGGTCATGGCGGCGCGGCGAGGCACGCGGATCATGGAGCCGGGCTTGCGGGTCACCAGCCATTCATCGGATTCAGTGTCCGGGGCGATGGCGGTGTGGTCCGGGTCGAGCTTGACATACTCCTGGGCCAGGTCCGGGGAGGGGACAGAGAATTGGACCTCGTGGTCCAGGAAGATTTCGACCTCCTCCTCGTCGGTGCCGTCCCGGTAGTCGCTGCCCATACCCTCGTCAAAGGGGCGCAGGCCGGAGCGGGCCACGACCTCGTCATGGTAGCGCTGGGCGATGTCGCTTTCGGGGACCAGGTTGCCGTCGCTGTCGTACCAGCCGGGCTTGGGGCTGTCCTGCCAGGTGAGCAGGCCCATGTTCCAGGCCAGTTCGAGGATGGCGCCAGCGGAGAGGTCTACGGAGCCGTCGGACTTGATGCCCAGTTCGGCCTCGAAGCGGGTGCGGCCGGAGCCCCAGGGGCCGAGTTCGCCGATGGAGACCATGACGATCATGTCCTCGGGGCGGGCGGTGACTCCCTGCCAGTCCTCCAGGTTCACCTGTGGCTGGCGGCGTTGGCGCGGGGTGGGCAGGGCCTTGATGGTGGCCTTGGACTGGGCGGTCTGGGCGGTCTGACCAGCCTGGGCGAACTCACCAGTGTCACCAGTCTCACCGGCCCGGTCACCTTGCCGTTCGGCATCGGCCATGGCCTCGGCCCTCAGGGCCTTGATGTCCAAGGGTTCGGATCCCAGCCCACCGGTGAGGTCCACGTCCAGCGGCGCGGCCTGGGCCTGGAGTCGGGCCTGGTCGGTGGCCAGGTCCAGGATCTTCCGGGCGATTTCCTGGGTGGAGTAGGTCAGGATGCCGTGACGTTCGACCACGTCGACCAGGGGGTCGTTGCCACCCATGAGGTTGGTGCCGCGCACCCAGCCGATCTTGGGGTGGGCGAATGTCACCCGATCGGCCCAGTCGCGTTCGGAGCGCGAGCGGGTCACCATGGCGTCGAAGGCGGACTTGACCTCACCGTAGGCCCCGTCACCGCCGAAGACACCGCGGTTGGGCGAGCCGGGCAGGATGACATGGAGGCGGTGCTCCACATCCGTGTCGGCCCCGATGGCGCAGAAGCCGGCGATGGCCCGTTCAACCCCCCAGAGCATGAGCCTGGCCTGGGATTCGAAGAGGTCTCCGGCCTCGGCCAGGGTCCCGTGGACCGGCGGTGCGGCGAAGGGGAAGAAGAGACTGGGCTCGTAGGCGGGTTTGAGGATGGTGGTGGTGGCCCCGTTGACCTTCTTCTGGACATGACCAACCCAATCGACCAGGGCATCCACGTCACGGTAGGAGGACAGGTTGGCCGGGACCAGCCAGAGCTTGGCACCGCCCACGGCATAGCGCCGGTATGCTTCCTTGGCCCAAGCCTTGATGGAAGGCTTGAAGCTGTGGGAGGTGGCGATGACGGTGGCCCCGCCGGCAAGCAGACCGGTGACCACCTTGGCGGCGATCGAGTTGGGGGCCAGGCCGGTGACCACGGCCACATCGCAGGCGAAGCGGGTGGCGGCCGGGTCGTCCTTGGGGGACTCCTGAGCCTCCAGGGCTATGCGCTCATAGACGGCGGCCAGGGTCGAACGACCCTCCTGGGCGCACTTGCCGGCGAACCACTTGGCCTGCTGGGCGACCTCCTTGCCTGCTCCGATGAAGGAGAGGTCGGCAACGGTCTGGTCGTCCTCGTAATAGAGGCGGGCAAGGTCCTCACGGGCCGAGGCCCAGCGGTCATCAAAGAGGATGGCCTTGGACTGAGAAAAGCGGGGTTCGACCTGCTTGAGCCAGTCGGAGCCCAGTTCTGACTCAACGGCGGCGACCAAGGCGGCCGAATCGTCATCCTGCTCCGGGGCTAGCGGTTCCTGGACGCCCAGCTCCTGAAGGACGAATCGGGCCGTGGAGGCCAGGAGTCCTTGGGAACCGGTGACCTTCTGGGCAAAGGCATCCAGGGCGGCCGAGTCGACCACCGCTCCACCGGCCCCGGCACCACCGGCGGTCGGCATGGCGACCGACTGGCCGTGGGCCTGGGCTACAGCCTGGACGGCGGCATCAATCAGGGTGTTGGCGGCTGCGGCCGAGGAGACCGGCTGTGAATCCAAGGAGGCCAGGTCGCCACCGCGGGCGGAGGCACCGTCGCGGGTGCCCAGGACCAGGGCGGTGACCACATGGCTGGCCCATCCGGCCCCCAGGCCCCAGGCCCCGGTCACGCGCTGTTCGACCTGGGCGGGCTTGATGCCGGCGGCACCAAAGACGCCCTTGATCCTCTCACGCACGATGTCGGTCAGGACCGGGCCGAAGGCCTTGTAGTTGGGGGCGACCTTGTCGACCAAGGTGGACAGGTCAGGGATGGCGGCCTCAGCCGCCCCGTCCACGCTGGCCACGCCCAGCTCGGAGCTGATGTCCATGAGGAGCTGGTTGCGCCGGGAGGAGACCCCGTTGGTCAGGCTGTCGGTGGTGTCGGACTGGCCGATCTGGTCGGGGCGGACCTTGGCCGAGTAGGCCAGGAGGGTCAGGATGGCGTCTGAGGCCTTGAAAGGAATGTCCTCGTGAGGGCCATCAGCTCCGGGTGCCGGGGCGACCGGGGCCGCTGGGATGGCTGTGGACTCAGCAGCAGGAGCGGGAGCCGGGGCAGCGGCGGCCAGAGCCGAACCGGAGTCACCAGCAGCAGCGGCCTGGGCAGTCCCTGAACCAGCAGCAGCATCAGCAGCAGCGGCCTCAAGCTCAGCTTCCGACCCGGCATCCTTATCCTCAATGACGACCGCGGGATCGGTGTCGGTCATGTAGACCCGGGCCTGGTCGCGGCCCACATTATAGACGGTCACACCACGGTTGGAGAACTCGGGCAGCTTGAGGGTCTTGGCCGCCAGGTTGGCCAGGGTGGGCGAGTTGCCCAGCCCGACCTCCACGTACTCCTCAAGGCCGAGTCCGCCCTGGCGGCGGGAGCCGAAGAGCAGGGCCTGGGTCTCGATCCAGCGCACGGGCGAGGCGAACTGCCAGGAAAGTAGCTCGGTCAGCAGGAGCCTGCCCAGCCGCTGCTCATCGGCGGCCATGGCCTGCCAGGCAGCCGGGTCGTCTAGGAGGGCCTGGATCCGCTCGGAGGGGGCCACCTCCACGATCTTGGCGGCGAAGTCCCTGGTCAACTCGAAGGGGGCGGCTACCAGGTTGGGGATGTAGCGGCCCACCAGGCGCTGGTAGTCGATGTGCTCGGGCAGGAGCTGGTCCAGCTTGTCGCGGAATTCGGGCACGCCCTTGCGCAGGAGGCTGGAGTGGAAGGGGACATCGATGCCGGGCACCAGCATGAAGGGTGCCTTGCCACCGTACTCCTTGGCCCGACGGCTGGCCTCCTTGTTGAGGATGTCCAGGCCCTTGATGGTGCCTGCGACCACATACTGGGCACCGGCCAGGTTGTAGTTGACGATCTCCAGGAATTCGCCCGACTCGCGCGAGAGCTGGTCTATGTAGGCCTTGACCTCACCGTCGCCGACCCCGAACTGGTTGGGCCTCAGGGCCCCCATACGGTAGTTGGACCGGCCCTGGGCGTCGCGCTCGATCAGGTGATGCATGGTGGTGCCCCGGTGGAAGACCAGTTCCAGCACGGTCTCCAGAGGGATGATCTGGGCGAAGGAGCTCAGGGCGTTGTACTCACCCAGGGAGTGGCCGGCAAAATACGCTGGCCATATGTCCATACCGGCCTCACGCAGACGGGCGGTCTGGGCGAAGGCCACCGTGGCCAGGGCCACCTGGGTGAACTGGGTCAGGTTCAGGAGGCCCTCGGGGTGGTGGTAGCTGACCCCATGGGCGGTCAGGGTCTTGGGATTATCTCGGACGACGGCCAGGATGGAGAATCCCAACTTGGACCGGGTCAGGGCATCGGCCCGCTCCCAGGTCTCGCGGGCGGCGGCGGACTGGGCCCGCTCGTCCAGGACCATGCCCTGCTGCTGGATGCCCTGCCCAGGGTAGACGTAGGCGGTCTTGGGGGCCCGCGCGATGGCGGTGGCCCGGGATACGATCTGCCCGTCGATCCGGCAGATGACCTCCAGGGCCATGCCACTGTGGGCCAGCTTGCCCACCCGTTCCACGGAGATCTCCACCCGGTCACCCAACTGGACCATGCCATACATGTTGTAGGTCCAGCCGGCGATCTCATAGTGGACGCCCTTGAGGTCCATGGCCTGGACCACATGCTGGGCGCTGGCGGAAAGCCACATGCCATGGACCAGGGGGGCCTTGAGGCCGGATACAGCCGCTCCCCTGGCTGAGGTGTGGATGGGGTTGAAGTCTCCGGAGGTCCGGGCGAAGGCCGTCATCTCGGCGGGTGCGGTCAGGGTCACCCGGCGCAGGAGGCGGCGGGGTGTATCCAGCAGGTCCTCCTGAAGTCCATCCTGCCGGCGCAGGCCCAGATAGTCGCCGTATTCGGCAGCATCGGTGGGCAGTTGGTCGGAGTATGAGCGGCCACGGATGGCGAAACGCTCGGTCTCGTGGGCCAGGGTCTGGCCGTCGGCGGAGCTGTGGATCAAATGGATCGTGACAACACGGCCGGAGGCGGACTCCTGGTAGTCGTCGGCCCAGGAGGTCAGGCTGATGCGCTCGCCGGTATGGCTCAGGAGCTCCTCCTCACTGACATCCAGCTCAATGAGGTGGTCCAG
Organism: Bifidobacterium aemilianum; assembly: GCF_003315635.1. Taxonomy (GTDB): domain Bacteria; phylum Actinomycetota; class Actinomycetes; order Actinomycetales; family Bifidobacteriaceae; genus Bifidobacterium; species Bifidobacterium aemilianum. The sequence continues at coordinate 16,576 of NZ_PDCG01000004.1, forward strand.
GTGGACGGCGTTGAGCAGGCCCTCGATGACCGGGTAGCCCTTGACATAGACCGATCCCAGGGCCGCATAGATGGCCGGCCAGGCGGGGCCGACCAGGGCGTCCGGGGCCAAGCGGGAGGCCTTGAGGTCACCGGGCAGCGTTCCGGCCGTGGCGGCCTCGTGGTCCATGCCCAGGTTGGCGCAGAGGGTGTAGCCGGAGCGGGCCAGGCCGAAGGGGTAGGTGGTCTTGTCGGCCAGCTCCTCGATCTGGGGCATGACCTCCAGCCGGTCGCCGGTGATGGCGGTGTTGCCGATGCCGGCGGTGTCGGCCAGCATGGCGTAGACGTGCTGGGGCAGGCGCTCGCGGTCCACGACCGGGATGGCGCCGGGCCTGCTGCCGTCAACGATCAGGGGGATGACGATGTCGCGCACGGCGTGCCTGCCCAGTCCCCCGTCGGCCTCCTGGTCCCAGTAGGTGTCCAGGTGGATGTCCAGGTCAACGAGCTGCCGGCTGCCGGCACCGGCCACGGATCCGGCTCCCTGGCCGTCTGCGACCGGGCGGATCTCATAGTGACGGTCGCCCATGGGCGTGCCGAAGGCGGGGTTGGCCATGCAGTGGCCCACCCAGGAGATGTTGGGGCTGCGACGGATGAACTCCTCGGCGCTCGATGCGGCGGCCAGGGGCACAAAGGCCTGGCGGCCGACGCCGGCGGGTGCAGCGTCGGGGGCCGAGACCCCATGCGAGGCCTTGTGCTCCCCCGCTCCCAACTGGGCCCGTTCCAGGACGGCCTGCTCAAAGCGGCCCAGGATGTCGGCCACCGGCTCGTCGATGCTGGTGATGCCCGCCACGGAGATCGGCCCAGGGATGATCCGCACGGAATCAGCGGAGTAGCGCGGGTCCTCGGACTGCCAGAGCTGGTCCTGGCCCCACCAGCGCAGGAGGTCGTTGTCGATGACCGGCACGAATGGCATGGGCTTGGGGTACTCGCGCACCAGGGTCGGGAACCATGCGATGTCGGTGGGGGTCACCCGGATCAGGCCAGCCTGCGGGTAGGCCTGGTTCAGGCGGTCGATGGCGGCCTGGGGGTCGGTTTCAACGGCCTGGACCGAGACGAAGAGTGAGTCGAACTCACCGGAGTCCTGGTCGCGCACGCGGGCCTCAATCCGCTGCAGGAGGTCAAGGAAGCGCAGGGCGTAGGTGTGGTCTGCCCAGGGGAAGGCCAGGTCGGCGAAGCGCTGGGCCCATTCCAGGTAGGTCATGGTCTCCAGGTCGCCGAAGTAGGGCTTGGCCGTGGAGTTCAGGGCCTTGATGATCTCCTCGCGCCGGGCCTCCAGCTCCTCGGGGTGCTGCATGACCCTGACCAGCAGGCGACCGCAACGGGCCGAGGAGTTTTCCAGCTCATAGATATCGGCGTGGAGGTGGCTCAGGCCGGAGGTCACGCCCCCGCGCTCCTGGCCGGAGGGAACCCACTGCTCGCCCATGGGGGCGAAGGGGTCGGGGTCGGCGGTGTGGGCGATGCCAGGGGTTTCAACCAGCATCCGCTTGACCTGGGGGCTGGTGTGGGCCTCCTTGGCGGTCATGGCTGCGGTGCCCACCAGAACGCCGTCCACGGGCATATCCGGCAGTCCGTAGGCGCGCGACCATTGCCCGGAGATGTAGTCGGCGGCGCGTTGAGGGCTGCCGATGCCGCCGCCCGCCACCAGGACCAGGTTGTCGCAGGCCCGTACATCGGCGTAGGTGGAGGCCAGGAGGTCGTCCAGGGACTCCCAGGAGTGGTGGCCGCCGGCAGCCCCACCTTCGACCTCGACAATGACCATGGTCGGCACCACGGCCTTGGCGATGGCGATGACCTGGCGGATCTGGTCAACGGTTCCGGGCTTGAAGGCCACGTAGGGGAAGCCGTCGGCCTTGAGGCTGGCGATCAGCCCCTTAGCCTCCTCCAGTTCGGGGATGCCGGCGGAGATGACCACGCCGTCGATGGGTGTGCCGGAGGCGCGCTTCTTGGGCACGATACGGCTGCTGCCGAACTGTAGGTTCCAGAGGTAGCGGTCCATGAACATGGCGTTGAACTCAACGGTGCTGCCCTCGTCCAGAAGCTCCTCGAGCTTGTCGATATGCCGGTCGAAGACCTGGGCGTCGACCTGGCCGCCGCCGGCCACCTCGGCCCAGTAGCCGGCGTTGGCTGCTGCCGCGACAATCTCAGGTTCCACGGTGGTGGGGGTCATACCGGCCAGCATGACCGGTGCCTTGCCGGTCAGACGGCTGAACCTGGTGGAGACCTTCTCCCCGGCGGGAGTGGAGATGACCTGGGGGGCGAAGAGCCTCCAGTTCTCGGTGCGTTCCGGCTCCCCCTCCATGGTGGACAGGGCCGCCCGGTCGGCCCCGGTGGCCGCTTCGACCAGGCCGCTGCCGGTCCCTTGGACCAGTGCGGAGGTGAGCTTGCCCAGGGTGGTTCCCGGCCCCAGGTCAATGATCCAGAGTCCGGCAGGGTCGGTGGAGTCCAGGAGCCCTTGGATGCGGGCCGACCAGTCCACCTGGTTGATCAGGACCTCCTCGGCCAGGGTGCGGGTCAGGGCGGCATCAAGGCCGCAGGCCTGTGCCCAGGTCACCGTCTGGTCGACGGCTGCGGCCATGAGGGGCGAGTGGAAGGGAACGGTCACGTCCAGGTATTCCATGACCGGCGCGAAGGCCGATCCACCACGCTCCTTCTCCTGGCGAAGTTTGGCCTGGTGGCTGGCCTCCTTGCCTGCCTCTGCCATGAAGGCAGCCAGGTCCTCGGGGTGGCCGGAGAGCACATAGTGGGTCTGGGAGTTGACCACAGCCAGAGAGATGGGCCCGGCCGTGGAGCCCAGGCGGCCGATGAGGGCCTCTACCTGGCGGGCATTGGCCCCCTTGACCGAAAGCATGGGGCTCAGCTCGCCGCTCTGCCCGATGCCCAAGGCCCTGGCCTGGCGGCTGGCGGCCAGGCCAATCAGGCGTGCGATGGCCAGTATCTGGTCGATGCCGGCCTGCGCCTGGTCTAAGGATTGGGCGGACTGGATGGCGGCGACCATATGTTCGGCGATGACGCCCTGGGAGTGGCCCAGGACCGCCAGGGGCCTGACCTTGCCCAGGTCATAGCCCAAAGATTCCAGGTCCATGAGGGCACCCAGTTGGGCCAGGGCGATGCCGGGCACCGATGCTGCGGCATCGGCGGCCGCACCCAGTTTGGCCGTGGCCGATGGGAAGCCGAAAAGGTCCTGGGGCCTGCCCAGGGTGGCCAAGAGTTCAGGAGCCACAGGGGTCAGGAGGCTGTCGGTGGCCTCCAGGCGCCGCCTGAGTCCGGCCTCCAGATCGGGCTGGGTGGTCAGGTCGGCCAGGGCCGCCGTCCATGGGGTTGACTGTCCGCCGAAGATGAGGGCGTGGGGCTGGTCTTCCAAACTGCTGAGAAACATGGTCTTGTCGGTCATGGCTTCCTTCATATCTGATTGCGCTGTGTGCTGATGCTGGGTCTGATTGGTGAATGTCAAAGATGGTGCCAGTGGGTCCGGCCGGCGGTTGGGGCCCTGTGCGGGGGCCGGCCCATCCGGCTCCGGCCACAGAGCGGCCTACATGGGCTGGTTCCCATGGTGTTTGCCTGTGGCGGGCCGGCGCTGCTTGTCGGTCAGGAGGCTCAGGGACTGGCAGATGACCTGCCTGGTCTGCTCGGGGTCGATCATGGCATCTATCTGGCCGGTCTCCAAGGAAAGGTTGGCGTTGAGGGTGGTCTCCTCATAGTCGGCCACCAGCCTGGCCCGCAAGGCCTCGACATCCTGCCCCCGCTCCTGGGCCTTGTGGAGGTCCTTGCGGTGGATGATGTTGACGGCACCCTGTGCACCCAGAACGGCGATCTGACTGGAGGGCCAGGCGTAGTTGACATCTGCCCCGATGGCCTTGGACCCCATGACGATGTAGGCGCCGCCGAAAGCCTTGCGCATGACCACCGTGACCAGGGGCACCTGGGCGTTGGCGTAGGCATAGATGACCTTGGCCCCCCGCCGGATGATGCCGGCATGCTCCTGGTCGGAGCCGGGCTTGTAGCCGGGTGTGTCCACCAGGGTGACGACAGGCAGGTTGAAGGCATCACAGAGCCGGACGAACCGGGCGATCTTCTCGGATGATTCCACATCGAGAATGCCGGCCATGACCTTGGGCTGGTTGGCCACAATCCCGACAGGGTGCCCCTCCATGCAGGCCAGGCCCACCATCGCCGAGGGGGCGTAGAGCTCCTGGACCTGGACGAACTCGCCATAGTCCACAATGCAGCGGATCACATCCATCACGTCGTAGGGCTGGCGGTCATTGTCGGGCACGATGGCGTTGAGCCGCTCGGCGCGCTCATGGTCAGCCCGGGTGGCCGTGTAGGCGAAGACGGGGACCTTGGCCGAGGAGTTGGAGGGCAGGTAGGCCAGGATGGTCCGGGTGTAGTCGATGGCGTCGGCCTCGTTCTCTCCCAGATAGTGGGCCACACCGGACTTGGCGTTGTGGACCTGGCCGCCTCCCAGCTCCTCCATGGAGATGGTCTCGCCCGTGGCGGCCTTGACCACGTCAGGGCCGGTCACGAACATATTGGAGTTCTCCTTGGTCATGACGATCAGGTCGGTCAAGGCCGGGCAGTAGACGGCACCACCGGCGCAGGGGCCAAGAATCACTGAAATCTGCGGTACCAGTCCGGAGGCCTGGCAGGTCTTGCGGAAGATGCGGCCATACTGGCTCAGGGCCGCCACACCCTCCTGGATGCGAGCGCCGCCCGAATCAATCAGGGCCACGACCGGGACCTTCAGGTCCATGGCCATGTCCATTAGATGGCAGATCTTCTCGCCCTCGGCCCAACCCAGGGTGCCGCCCTGGACGGAGAAGTCCTGGGCATAGACGGCCACCTTGCGACCGTAGACCAGGCCGAATCCGGTGATGACCGCCGAACCAGCCACCCCGTGGTTGATGTCGCCGCCGGAGAAACGGCCGATCTCCTGGAATGAGCCGGAGTCGAAGAGGAGGTCCAGACGTTCGCGGGCCGTGCGCTTGTCTTTGGCGTGCTGGCGCTCGCGGGCATGGTCCTCGGCGTCCCGGGCCAGGGCTGCTGCCTTGGCCACGGCGGCACGGATGGGCTGCTGGTCCAGGGGCAGGCCGCTGTCCAGGGCCTCCTGGACGGCTGGCGTTGACATGATGTCCGTCATTGCTGGCCTCCTTGCGCACCGGTTTGATCGCCTGACGACTTGCTATGACCAGCTGCCACAGGAGCTTGGCCGGTCTGCCCGACTTCCGCCACCGAATCAGCTTGATCACCCTGAACTCCGGCATCGGGCCCGCCGGTCCTGACCCCGCGTCCCTTGACATCAATCGTCAAAAGCTCCTGGCCGGCCTCCACACCGTCGGATGGCCCCACACAGATCCGATCGACCTTGCCGGCGACCGGGGCATAGACATAGTTCTCCATCTTCATGGATTCCAGCACCACCAGGAGATCCCCCTTGGAGACCGCCTGCCCGGATGCCACGTTGACCCTGGTGACCACGGCCTGCATGGGGGCCGCGATCAGACCGGACTCGGACTGCCCCAGGCTCGCCTTGCTCTCAGCTTCATGAAGACTCTGACCGCGCAGGGGCTGGCTTGGGCGGCGACCGGACCGGGACCGGGAAGGGCCGGTGAGGTTCTCAACGACGTCCAGGGGAACCGTGAGTTTGACCCGGCGGTTGTCGATCTCGATGACAAAGGATTCACTGACCTGCTGGCTGGCCTGCGCCTGGGGCTCCCCCAGGGAGGCGGGCTGGCCGCTGGCGGCGGTCGAAGCGGGCTTGTTCAGGTAGGTCCGCTCCAGCCACTTGGTGGAGATGGAGAAGGCCCCTTCGCTCTCGCCGCCATCAGCGCCATTCGTGCGTCCAGGGGCCCCTACCTCAGCGGTGAAGTCAGGGTCCTCGAAGATCTGCGCGAAGAGAGGGGCCGGGCAGGGCACACCCTCGACCTGCAGCTCGGACAGGGCCCTACGGGCGCGTGCTATGGCAGCGGGCCGGTCCTGGGCCGTGACCACCAGCTTGCCCATGAGGGAGTCGAACTTGGGCGAGACCGTATCTCCCTCGACCACGCCCGAGTCCACACGGATGCCGGGGCCGGAGGGCCAGACCAGCCGGGTCAGGGTGCCTGAGGAGGGAGTCAGGTTGGTGGCCGGGTCCTCGCAGGTGATGCGCAGCTCGAAACTATGGCCGCGAATGTCGGCCCGGTCGACCTGGGAGAGCTCCCCACCGCCGGCGATGGTCAACTGCTGGCGGACCAAATCCAGGCCGCAGACCTCCTCGCTGACCGTATGCTCCACCTGGAGCCTGGGGTTGACCTCCAGAAAGTAGACCTTGTGCTGGCCGGTGAGCATGAACTCACAGGTGCCCAGGCCCACGTAGCCCACGGCCTCGAAGAGAGCCCTGGAGTAATCATGGAGCTTGCGCTCCTCATCCGCCGTCAGGAAGGGGGCCGGAGCCTCCTCGATCAGCTTCTGGTTGCGCCGCTGTACCGAGCAGTCACGGGTCGAATACACCGTGAAGTTGCCCTTGCTGTCACGACCGCACTGGGTCTCCACATGCCGGGCCTGGTCAATGAAGCGCTCAACGAAGTACTCGTCAAGATCGCCGCCTTGCAGGGCGTCGTGGTTCATGTAGAAGCTGCGCAGCTCGTCATCGTCCGCCACCAGGGTGATGCCCCGGCCGCCTCCCCCATCGGTCCGCTTCATCATGAGCGGATAACCGTGGGTGTGGGCAAAGGAGAGGAGCTCACGGATGTCGCGCACCGGCTCTGAAATGCCGGGGACCGGTGGCACGTGAGCCCGCTTGGCCACCCGCCGCGCCGAGATCTTATCGCCCAGCTCCTCCAGGGCGGAGGGCGACGGGCCCACCCAGATGGCACCGGCATCCATGACCGCTTGGGCGAAGGAGGCGACTTCGGACAGGAACCCATAGCCTGGGTGGACGGCGTCGGCACCTGACCGGGCCAGGATGTCAAGCATCAGGGGCTGGTTCAGGTAGGTGTCCCGATAGGTGTCGCCAGGCAGCAGATATGCCTGGTCGGCCTCTTCCACATATTGGGCCTTTCGGTCCTGTTCCGCATAGACCGCAACGGTCCCGATGCCCATCTCCCGGGCTGTGCGGACCACTCTCAGCGCGATTTCCCCACGATTGGCGACCAGCAATGTGTTGACAATTTTCGGCATAAATTCAAACATATCGCCGTCAGTCAGGCCGCGTCAGCGCAAAAGCTACAAATTCGCGTGGAGCCTTTTGTCCGATTCCACAAACGTAACCGTAGCTTGGCAGGGTCGAAGGGGTCGAAAGATAGCACTGTGCGAGGCTTCGGAGAGAAACCTGCATAGGGCATCCCTCAGTTAGCACATGCGTATCGCCAGCCAGCACAGGGGCAGGGCCAAGACGACACGAATGTTTCGCCAGGCAACACAGTATTGCTAGGCAATACAGGGGCGACCAAAACAGCGTAGAGGTATCGCCAGTCAGCTCAGAGGCAGGGCCAAGACAAGGCTGGGCAGCATGGGCCAAACACCCAAGCCCCTATTGCAGGGCCTGGAACTCAACCAGCCGCTATCAGCGCCCAGCTCTCATCTGGTATCCCCATGTTGGGCACGGCGGTGCAGGAGCACGGCAATGGCAATCATGGCGGTGAGGGGGCCTGAGACCAGACCAAGAGTCGGGGCCCAGCTACTGAGGGGAGCGCCGGACACAGGCAGGGTATCCACAGGGTAGAGCCAATACGCCTTCAATGCCAGATCGCTGGTGGCAAGCCGGGAAAACTGATATTGGGCGCCAGTGCTGGCATCGATCCACTACCTGAAGACCGCACCCGCTTGGGACGGGGCAGTCGGCCCGGGGACCATGCTGGCCCCATCGGGGTTCACGTACTCCACACAGGTGGCGGGGCTGTGACCGTCGGTGTCGAAGGTCACCTTCCGCTGCTTTAACCACTGGGCGTATAGGTCCAGGTCGTTGTCTGGCAGGGTGTCGGCGACCAGGTTCCAGGGACCGGAGCCATCAGCCTGCTGTGACCAGCCGCTCAACCAGTTGTGGGTACGGGTGTAGGCCGGCGCCATGCTCTCTAGGATCGCGCCATAGGCAGACCCAACCGTCGCATCCTGAGTGTTGCTTCCACTGCCATCGTGGTGATGGAAGTTGACATCATGGGGATTTGGGGTCCAGTGTTCCTTAAGGACCAGGCCATCAGCCGAAACGGCATCGTACTCCATGGTCCATTCCATGTCATTGCTGGCGTACACCCAGGACAGGCAGTGGCCGGTACGGGTGGGCAGGGCGTTGCCGGTCGGCATATAATCGCCGAGAATTTCACCATCATCAATGGTGATGTCTGGAACTATGGATGGGGTGACGCCGCCCTCCTGAGCAAAAGGCACTGTTCGCCGGTCCCTCGCCCATTTCACATCTTGCGTGACATCGCTTTGCAGGGTGGCAACATCTATGCCTGAGAGCCACACATGAGCTTCGTGCTTGAACTTATAGGTAACGACATCGTCTATCTGTATGTTCGTTGCTTGCCAGGTGACAGCGCCGTTCTCCTCATCCACCCGAAGCGGCTGCGGACTGATACTGGCAACATCAATCTCGCATAGCTACCGTAGGGAAGCTTGGCCGAATGTGGCGTGAATTCCTGATCGAGTGCCGTCTCCTTCTGTGGCAGCTTGACCTTTGGGGCATCCCACACTCCTGACATTCCAATGGCAGCGCTATAGTCGGGCTCCGCAACCATCGTGTGTGATCGCACATCCTTCAAGGCGGAGCAATCATATATGGGGCAATCATATACCAGCATGGTCTTGAAGTATTGGTTGGAAGGCAGGGGTTCGACATCATGCACTTCAGGCAGTTGCTGCACAGCTAAGGTACCGATGTTTGGAGGCAAGAGCGGCACCTAAGCGATCTTCTCGCATTTTATCAGGTAGATGCTCGAGATCAGGGGAAGATCCCGTGACAAGTCATCAGCCTTGATGCCATTCGCGCCTTCCAGGTACAGCGATAGGAGCTTGGTCAATCCGGATAATTGGCTGATATTCGTAAAGGAGCCACCCAAACCGAACTCAATAAGATTGGGCACGGTTGCCGCCCACCATGATGCTGGTGGCAATTGTGCAATTCTATTGCAGTCCAACCTACGTCTGGTCAGCCTAGGCAATGGCGGCGAGTCGGGGACAGCGGTAAATCCATCGTTATCGAGCATCAGAAAATTAAGATTGACCAACAGCTCCATACCGGTAAAGTCCGTAACCCTCTGGCTCGGCGCATACACTGTCTTGACGGTCTCATAGTCAGCTCCGGTTGCCTGATATTGGCGGCCGGCATTGCCCTGGCAACAGCCGCGGCCAGTTCCAGATCCGAAAAAACAGGTTTGGATGGTATCCACACCGGGAGTACAAGCCACTGCCCCACGCGGCTTCAGCTGCGATGCGCGGCTACCGCCATCGGGCTGGGTGCCGAATCACCCGTTTTCTTCACCACCGGAATCTTAGCCGACTGGGCGTAAGACTTGGATGCCATGGGCAAGAACCCGACTCCAGCAAGAAGAACCACCGCACTCAGCATGCCCACCATGGCACGCTTGACTACACTGCGTTCGTTATATCCGTTCACCCAGCCCCCCCAAAAAACGATCCAATAACGGCAGGGGACCGGCATCCAGCAAGCGGAAAGTGGAAAGGAACTTAGTTATCACATGTATAACCGAACATGACACCAACCCGTAGCTTGGCTATGATTCACGTGAATAAGCGATAAACAGTATTGCTCTCTACCGTCTTTCTACTGCCAGCGCTTAATCTATGATGAAGCGGACCAGTCCCCGATGAGTTCAACAATCTAGCGTACGGAAACTGACGAAAGCCGAAATCTTGTATGAAATCCCACAGATTCACCTGACTTAACGCTGTTCCTGCAGGCGCGCCCAGATTATACCCAAGCAGCTTCCAGACCCGAAAGGGCACTCCCCCGGCCGACTCTCCGCCACATCCCAAACCGCTTATGACAAGACCCCCAACATCTCCGGTGAGTCCCTAATGGAACCGGCCCTAGTCATCCTCGACAATCAGGGAGGCATCGGAGTCTGCGACATTGGACAAGAGCACCCTGCCCCATCACGTTTGTCCGAAATCCCTCAATACCAGCATCCACCTGAGGAAATACGGACAGAATACCGTGTTTTCTGTCCAAAATCCATCAATAGCAGAAAACTGGTGAGGGATTTCGGACAAAGGGGTGGCCGGCCCGAATCCGGTCGGGCCCTGCTGCACCGGGGGGGGGGCTGAGACCGGAGGCAGGCTGAGGTAGAAGCGGTATCACTCCGCTAGGGCAGTCCTTATCCCCGACCCTGCCTCTTTGGTCGCACGCGTTGGCCGGCGGCAGGACCGGGAGGGAGCCTCCACCTGGAGGCCGACACCATCAAGGACTTGTCCATCACCAGGTCGGCGGGAGGGACCACCGAGGCGGGGGCCGCCCCCAGGCCGAAACTGACTTTGTCCTGAGGCTTCCACCTGACATACAGGGTCAACGTATGCTCCCAAGTCGCCCGGCCTACCACACTCCTGGTGTACTCCCACTGGCTCCGGCCAACCGGTCGGTCCACCAACCAACAGGCGGGGCGCGGCCGCAGTGGGGTAGGCGACGGCTGGTTCTGCTGATCACCAGGCTCAGCCACATGACCGCCGAACGCCACCGACTGATCGGGAGACCCGTCGGGGAACCGTCCGAGGACAGGAACCTGACTGTGCACTGGTCCACCACCACTTGGCACGCAGGGTCATATCAACGGTCACCGGATTCAAAGCCATGTTCCGTGGAATCTCAGCATCCGTGTTTGGATCAACCTTCACCCAACCGGTCAGGCCATGGCCCGTCCAGGTGGGCAACGGGCTGATGCCATATGCACCGATAGTCCAACCCTTAAGCGTGTACACCTCGCTTGGATGACGGAACAGCCTTTCTGCTCCACATGCACCGTACGGTGCACCTGCCCATACAGGGCCTGGCCGACCTAGCCCGAATAGACGATGGACCCATCAGACAAAACCAAGGGAGTCGAGAAATCGAAGGAGAACATCACTTCAAGATTCAGGCCATACAACACCGAAGGAATCCACACCATCCTGCCTCGGACCGCGTTCACATGCCGAACGACCAAGCGTGCTAACCAATCAAGGCAAGATGCCAACATCTCCGGTGTGGACCTGCTGGGATTGACCCTGATCATCCTCGATGGTCAGGGAGGCATCGGGGTTGAGGGCGGTGGCCCGACCGACCAGGCTGCCACCGGCGGCCAGACGGGCCTCGACCTGGCGGCCCAGGGTCCAGGACTTGCCGCTGCACTCCTCCAGGAGAACCGTGGACTGGGCCTGGGGGTCGGCACAGAAATCCTGCAGGCGGGCAGCCAGGGAACGGGTCAGAGCGGCAAGAATCCGGTCAGACAGGTCAGTGATGGGCGGCAGGGGGCTCCAGTGCATATGCAGGGAGGTGGTCTGGGGTGTGGGATGCCGCTCAGCCCCCAGGGAAAGGTTCATGCCGATGCCCAGTATCAGGCCCATTCGGGTCCGCTCCCCCACCAGGGGCACCAGTTCGGCCAGGATTCCGCCCAGCTTGAGGCCCTGGCAGTAGATGTCGTTGGGCCATTTGAGTTGCAGGGAGCAGTCAGGGGCGCAGGGTTCGGCCTGGCAGGCGGCCAGGGTCTGGGTCAGGGCGTCCAGGGATGCCAGGCCGGCAATCATGGGAAGCCAGCCGTTGAAGCGGGGATCGGTGGCCAGATTGGTGGGTATGGGGCAGACGAAGGAGGCGGTCAGACTGGCTCCTGGTTCACTGACCCAACGGCGGCCCAGACGGCCGTGACCATCCTCCTGCCGGTCGGCCAGAACCACACTGACGCCAAGCTCGCGGCCGGATGCCAGGGGGAGCTCGCCGGATTGGATCATGCGGCGCGCCAGAGCATTGGTCGAGTCCACGCTGGACCGCCATATGATCCTGGCAGCCGCTTTCTCCGTCTCGGGCATATGCGGCAGCGCAGCCCAGTTTCCAGCCATCATATCTTCATGCTAGCGGGTACCCGCCACAGAGACAGAGACAATGGTGCAGAGGCGTAAAACAGAAACAACGGCCGAGATAACGACAGGTGTAGAGACATAGACAGGGAGAGAGAAATTGGCAAAGACAGGGGGCCGTGGCAGAGATAGGCGCAGGGGCAAGAGCAAAAACAAAAGCAGAGACAGAAACAGAAGCAGGAAATCGGTAGAGGCGGAGATAAAGACAGTGGCAGGGACCGGGGACAGAGACAAAGACAAAGACACAGGCAGAGACAGAGACGCAAATAGAAGCAGCGGGCAGAGACAGGGGGCGGAATCCGTGCATTATTCCAGCACGTCGGCAACAGACCTCATGGACCCGGACCCCAGGCAATGAACCCAGGGAGCTCATCAGCACCGAATGCCCCGCATTCTCGCTGATCGCTCAGGAACAGTGGGTCATTGAACTGTATACATAGGAAATGCGGGCTGAAACCCCGGGGAAGGTCACATCTTCCCGAGTACGCCGCTCGCACACCCAGGCAGGTTCCCGGAGAACTTCACCCCCTGCCATATGGGCGGTGCGTCGGGGAGCCCGTTCTGGCGGCCACGCTAGAATCTTGACCATGACCGAGACTTCCCTGCCGCAGACCGATGCTGCCACTCCTACGAATGGTGCGTCGGCGAAGAGGGGCAGCGTCTCAACCAGCACAGATGCAGGGAGCAAAGCCAGCAAACACCAGGCTTCCCGCAGCTGGGAACGACTGGGGAGCGCAAGCCGCTGGGGGCTGGTTGTGCTGGCCTGCCTCTGGTTGGCCCTGTGCATGGCGGTGGGGCCGATTTACTGGCGGCAAGGGTCCATTGCCGAATTCTCTTGGACCAATGGGCTCATATTCCTGGGTTCCTTCCTGGTCTACCTGCTGATTGTGGTGGAGCTGGTCCGCTTCGCCCGCGGACTGCGGCTCATGCCGGCGGGCTGGTATCGGCTCATCAACTGGCCCATCGGCCGCAGGGTCGGCAGCCCGGATTCACTCCAGCGGGAGGCCGGCAGCCTACGCACCCGTCTGAGATACAGCCGCCTGGGCCGGCTGCTGGCCAACACCCTCAACCTCCTGGGCCGGAGCCTGGTCAAGGCGACCGACCGCTGGTGGAAGCTGGCGCTGATTCTGCTGGTCGGCTGGCTCTGGGTGCCGACCACCCTGGTCACGGCCTTCGGCGCCGACGTGCGCTCGCAGATCCGTGAGTTCAGCTGGGCCTGGAACCAGTGGACGGGCCTGAAGCAGCCCTATATCGGCTTCTTCTCCTTCGTACCCATGGACATCTACCCCACCGCCCATTACCTGTGGCCCGCCCAGCCCACCTACCTGACCGACCAGCACAACATCGTACTGACGGTTATCTATGGTGCCGTGGCCACCGCCTCCCGCTACCTGACCGGCACCAACGATTGGGGCATCGCCCTCCTATCCTTCAGCCAGTTCCTCCTGGCGGTATTCGCCTGCGCCTCCTGCGCCAACCGCTTCTTCAACCTGCCCTGGTTGGGCAAACGGGTCCGTTGGCCCTACGACCGGGCCGAGGCCACCAGCCACATGCTGACCCACCCGGAGACCCGGCAGGCCTGGCGGCCACGGAACCTGATCCACCCCGAGTGGGGCGTGGAAGCGGTCAGCGAGCACATAGACGCCACGAGCGTCGGAAAAGCCGGCAATCCCAAGGCCTCACGGAGGCGGAACAGCCCCCTGTATGCCGGCAAACCAGCCCCCTACCAGACAGACCGGGCCGCCGGACCCCTGGCCCGCCTCCTGATACTCTGCTTCTTCCTCCTCAGTCCCCTGGCCACCCTCTCGACCATCTCCCTGACCAAGTCACCCCTCTTCGCCTACGCCTTCGTCTGGTGGTTCGGCATTGGCTACGAGCTCCATATGACCCGTGGCCAGCTGGGGGCCCAGGGGCGGCCCCGGCGCCTGCCCACCCATACGGTTCTGGGTCTGGCCGTCTCGACCTGCCTGATGATGATCTCGGCGAAATACGCCCTCTACATTCTACTTATCGAGATTCTGGCCCTGCTGCTGGCCGACCATAAGCGTTGGAAGACCTATCTGCTGGGACTGGTCATCCCCGTGCTGGTCCTCCACGGCGGGCTGACCCTGCTCCTGGGCACCGGGGCGGTCATCGGTGGCGACCCGATCGAAAGCCGGGGTATCCAGCTCCAACAGATAGCCCGGGTGGCCAAGCTCAACCCGGCAGGTATTGCCGAATCCGCCAGGGCCAAGCTGGCACCCGTCTTCAACCTGGACCAGATGGCGGAGGCCTACAAGCCCCAGGACGCGGACCCGGTCAAGTCATCCGGCATCCAGGCCAAGAAGGTAAGCTACCGCTGGCGGACCGTGACCAAAGACGACATGCGCAACTTCAACAGCGCCTGGTGGCAGATCGTCAAAGCCAACCCCACCATCGCCACCGACGCCTTCCTGGCCAAGTCCTACGGCTACTTCAACGTCAACGACAACCCCTATATCTCCATGGACTACTATGTGGCCAGCGACCATGTCCAACGGCAGACCAGCTGGATCAGGAACTGGTGCCACGACTGGCGGACCAAGGTCTCCTCCAAGACCAGGGAGCTGGAGGACAAACAGCTCTGGGGCTGCCTCCTACATGGCAACCTCTACGTGACCCTGACCCTGCTCCTGGGAGCCGCCGAGCTGGTTGAGAGGCGCTGGCGGACGCTAGCCTGGCACCTGCCCCTGCTCCTGCTCATGGGGGTCATGATCACCTCACCGGCCAACAATTTCGAGCGGCACATCCTGCCCCTGGCCTTCGTGTTCGGCTTCATGCTGCTGACCTTCTGGCGGGAATCCCAGCAGGGGCGTACAAGATTCCATAGGCGAGACATCCTCGCCCAAGCTGCAAGAAACGGTTAGGCTGGGCATATGAGCGCAGTAAGCAACGAGGATTTTCTGGACCTCCTGACCAAGTCCATCGCCATGACGGACCTGTCCGTTGAAAGAACCAAGGCAGGGGCCCTGACGCCCGCTTCCGGCACGGGCTCGAGTGCCGCCCTGCCCGCAGGAGATTCAGCGGATTCCTCGACCCTGCCGGACCTCTCAGTGCAAAGAGAGGTCCTGGAGACCCTGCTCTTCTCCTGTTTGATGCAGGGAATGGCCGACCACCGGGTCATGGCCATCAGCCACCTCCTGGGCTGGCCTGACGACTTCTCCTGCTTCGCCATTGGAGGCTCCCTTGCCTCAAGCTTCAAGCACAGTAGTCGGATTATGCGGCAGGCGGTACGCAACTTGGGCGGGGAGCACTGCCTGGTCGGACGCTGGCAGGGCTCCTGCCTGCTGCTCGTACTCAAACATAGGGCAGCCACCCCCAGCGTGACCTGCACGGCCGCCCTTGAGGCCTTCGACCCCCAGGCGCCCGTCTGCCTGGGTGGCCTGCGGCAGGGGCTTGAGGGGGCCGTTACCGCCTTGGGAGAGGTCGTCTCCTCCCTCGCGGCCGCGCCAGCCATCGAGGGGCATATACAGATGCGCCCCCTCCTGGCTGATGATCTACTCCCCGAACGAGCGCTCATGGGCGACCAGCTGGCCCGGCAGGCCCTCTACGAGGAGGTCTACCGCAGTCTACTCAGCAGCAATCCCGATGACCCGACCCTCATGACGGTCAAGACCTTTCTGGACTCAGGCAGCTCCTTGGATACCGCGGCCCGGGAGTTGCAGGTGCATGTGAACACGGTGCGCTACCGGCTCAAGCGGGCGGCGGATACGACGGGTTGGGATGCCACCGACCCCAGAGACGCCTTCGTGCTGCAGACCGCTATTGCCATCGGCAGGATGATGGATGCCAGGCCAGGCAAAGCTTAGACCTCTGCATGGCGTGACCAGCAAGGCAAGACCGGCCTGATTATAAGCCAAGGGTCCACACCCGTGTGAGGTGTGGACCCTTGGCAAGGAGCTGACCTGGGTCAAGCGGCAGGAATCACGATTCCAAACCTGCCGGACCCTGGCTCCGTCTCAGAGCTGATCTCAGGCCAGAGGGGCGGTGTCCAGTGGAACGCCGGGGCCCATGGTCGTGGAGATGGTGGCCTTGGTGATGTAGCGACCCTTGACCGTGGCGGGTTTGAGACGACGAATCTCGTCGGCGGCGGCGCGGAAGTTCTCATCCAGGGCCTTCTCATCGAAGGAGAGCTTGCCCAGGATGAAGGACAGGTTGCCGTTCTTGTCGACACGGAACTCGATCTTGCCGCCCTTGATGTCGGAGACGGCCTTGGCCACGTCCATGGTCACGGTGCCGGTCTTGGGGTTGGGCATGAGGCCACGGGGACCGAGCACGCGGCCCAGACGTCCGACCTTGCCCATCATGTCCGGGGTGGCGACCACGGCGTCGAAGTCAAGGAAACCACCCTCGACCTTGGCGACCAGATCATCATCACCGACGATGTCGGCGCCGGCCTCGGTGGCTTCGGTGGCCTTGGGGCCACGGGCGAAGACCAGGACCTTGGCGGTCTTACCAGTGCCGTTGGGCAGGTTGACGACGCCACGGACCAACTGGTCGGCCTTGCGGGGGTCGACATTCAGGCAGTAGACAGCCTCGACGGTCTCGTCGAACCCACGCTTGGGCATGCTCTTGAGCAGGGCGATGGCCTCGGGAGCGGTGTAGAGGTTGGTGCGGTCGACCTTCTCGGCGGCCTCGCGGTAGATCTTGGAATGCTTAGTCATGTGTCCCTCTCCTCTCAGTCGCTAACCGTAATGCCCATCGAGCGGGCGGTGCCCTCGATGATCTTCATTCCGGCCTCGATGTCGCGGGCTGACAGATCGACCATCTTGGTCTCTGCGATCTCGCGTACCTGAGCCTTGGTGACGGAGCCGACCTTGGTGGTCAGCGGGTTGTCGGTACCCTTCTTGATACCGGCTGCCTTGAGGAGCAGCGATGCCGCCGGAGGGGTCTTCAGCACGAAGGTGAAGGAACGATCCTCGTACACGGTGATGATCGCGGGAACGATCTGGCCCATCTTGTCCTTGGTGGCATCGTTGTAGGCCTTGCAGAATTCCATGATGTTGACACCATGAGAACCCAGGGCGGGGCCCAGAGGCGGTGCAGGATTGGCCTTGCCGGCCTCAATCATGACCTTGAAAGAAGCCGTTACTTTTTTCTTAGCAGGCATAGTGCTGTAATTCTCTTTCCACGAAGCGGTAGTAGCGAACCGATGAGGGACCGGCGGACCCAGGGGTCCGCACATCCAAGCACAGTTCTTCCGCAACTGATATTGCCGGCTTGGGACGGAGGGCAAGGCCCACTGAACACAAGCCTTACCAGTATGGCATTGCGACCGGACAAGGGCTCAATACGCCAAGAACCGCAGGTTGCCCTGCGGTTCTTGTACCTTCAGCTGCTATGAGCCTGACGCTCAGACAATCTTCTCGACCTGGTCGAAGCCCAGCTCCACGGGGGTGTCCCGGCCGAAGATGGAGACCAGCACGGTCAGCTTCTGGGTGGTCGGTTCCACATCGGAAACGGCTGCGGCCATGGTGGCGAAGGGGCCATCGGTGACGGTGACCTGGTCGCCCACCTTGTAGGAGACCTCCAGGGTGCGCTTCTTGGCCGCCGCGGGCTTGTCGCCGGCATCCTTGAGAGCCTGAGAGGCAATCATGGGAGCCATCATGTTGACGACTTCCTTACGCGACAGAGGCGCGGGCTCCTTGGAGGGACCAACGAAGCCGGTCACACCCTCGGTATCGCGAACGATGCGGCGAGCGGTCTCATCGGGGTACATGCGAATGAGCACATAGCCGGGGACCCGCACGCGAGTGACGACCTTCTTGCCCTTGTCGGTGTGCTTCTCGACCTCTTCCATGGGTATCTCCACCTGGAAGATCTTGTCTTCCAGACCGAAGCTCTGGACACGGGACTCGACGTTGGCCTTCACACGCTTCTCATAGCCGGAGTAGGTGTGCAGGACATACCACTTGCCCTCCAGGCCACGCAAGCTCTTGGAGAACTCCTCGACGGCCTTGCTGCCGGCATCCTCAAGGGGAGCCTCGTCGGCTCCGGCCTCCGGGGAGGCCTCGGAGTCAGGAGCGGACTGGGAGGAGCTGTCAGCCTCGGCAGGGGCGGAAAGCTCACCATCCTCAGCGGAGGCCGCATCGGCGGTTTCGCCGTCGACCGACAGGCCGGCCAGGGAGATGTCAGCGGACCCTGGGCCCGCACCTTCGCCATCAGCGTCCGCAGTGCCTGTATCAGCGCCTTGGTCGGTCTGGGGAAAGTCGGGGAGGGAATCAAGATTCTCGAGATTCAGTTCATCATTCATGCGTTTTCACCTTCAGATTGATGGATCAGCCGAAGATCCACAGCACAAGCTTGCCAAGGCCGAAGTCCATGGCCGTGACCATAACCATCAGCAGGCCCACGAAGATGAAGACCGAGAAGGACCAAGCGAACAGTTCCTTGCTGGTCGGGGTCACAACCTTCCCCAGCTCGCTAAAGATCTGCTTGATGAAGAGACCGATACGCACGAAAATGTTCGGCTTCGCATTGTTCCTGTCTTTGCGTTCCTTTGCCATGTCCATCCTTCGTTCGGCCGATATTCCGTGTTGTCCCGACGTGCTTGGCAGGGAAGGCGGGACTCGAACCCACAACCTACGGTTTTGGAGACCGTTGCGCTACCAATTGCGCCACTTCCCTAGGTGGCTGTTAGTCTACGGAAGCACGCCAAGGCATGCTACGAAGAGCCAACAATTCATACTAGCGAAAGCCCTCGATTTAGTCCACCGGAGCCCCCGACGCTTGGAGTGTCGCGGACCTAGCCGACCCACTCACGCAGGCGCCTCATGCCCTCCAGCAGGTCCTCATCCGACAGGGCGTAAGAGAAGCGCAGATAGCCCGGAGCCCCGAAGGCCTCACCCGGCACGACGGCGATTCGCGCCTGGTCCAGCAGGAGGGAGGCCAGGTCCTGGGAACTGGTTGCCTGGCTGCCTCGTGGACCCAAGGGCCGCCCCAGCAGGCCCTCGACCTTGGGGAAGGCATAGAAGGCTCCAGTCGGCACAGGGCAGTATATGCCGGGAATCTGGTTCATGGCCTCGGTGATGAGCTGCCGGCGGCGGTCGAAGGCCTCGCGCATGCGCTCCACGGCATCCAGAGACCCGGTCAGGGCCGCAATGGCGGCACGCTGGGAGATGTTGGAGACATTGCCGGTCAGCTGGCCCTGGAGTTTGGCAGCGGCCTGGATTACAGGCTTGGGGGCCAGCATCCAACCAACCCGCCAACCGGTCATGGCATAGGTCTTGGCGACCCCGTTGAGGACGATCAGCTGGTCGCGCAGCTCCGGCAGCTCCAGGCCCAGGTATGAGGTCTGGGCTTGGCCATAGTGGAGGTGCTCATAGATCTCGTCGGACAGGACCCAGATGTGGTGGTCCAAGGCCCACTGGCCGATGGCCCGTATGGTCTCCCTGCTCCAGATGCAGCCGGTGGGGTTGGAGGGGCTGGTGATGATGATGGCCTTGGTCCGCTCGCTCCGGGCCGCTTCCAAGGCCTGGAGGTCAGGCTCAAAGCCCTGGTCGGCAGTGGAGAGGACCGTTACGGGTTTGCCGCCGGCCAGCCTGACCATTTCCGGGTAGCTGGTCCAGTAGGGGGCGGGAATGATGACCTCGTCGCCTGGATTGAGCAGAATCTGGAAGGCCTCGTAGACGGCCTGCTTGCCACCATTGGTGACCAGGACCTGGTCGGCATCAACCTCATAGCCGCTATCTCGCTTGGTTTTATCGGCTATGGCCTGGCGGAGCTCCGGCAGACCGCTGGTGGCTGTATACCCATAGTTGGTCTCATCGCGGCAGGCGGCATCGGCGGCATCGACGATGTAGTCGGGGGTGGGGAAATTGGGTTGGCCCACACCGAAGCCGATGACATCAACGCCGGCGGCCTTCAGGGCCTTGGCCCGGGCATCGACCGCCAGGGTCGCGCTGGGGGCCACACGGTTGATGCGGTCACTGAACACTTGCCAATCTGCCATAGTCATGGTCCCCAGAATAAACCCAAGGGCCGGGAGCTTGCCAAGCCTATACCAAAACCAGATTGTCCCGATGGACCAGGGGGTGGGCGTACTGCTTGCCCAGCAGCCGTCTGACCTGACCGCTCTTGCGGCCCAGGAGCTGGGGAATCTCCTCCGCATCGAAGGCAGACAAGCCCTTGGCCAGGTGCCGGCCGGCCTCGTCGTCGATCCAGACCGGGTCGTTGGCCGAGAAGTCACCCTCCACAGCCAACACGCCGGCGGCCAGGAGGCTGGCCCGCCCTCCGCTTATGGCCCGGGCCGCTCCCCCATCGACGACCAGACGCCCACGGGGTTCGGAGGCGAAGCGGATCCACAGGCGCTTGGAGCTACCCCGCTGCTTGACCGGGGCGAAGGCGGTGCCCACCGGGTCGCCCATCAGGGCCGGGCCCGCGTTGGGGGCCGAGGTCAGGATGCTGGGGATGCCGGAGATGGCTGCCACCCGTGCGGCATCCATCTTGGTGACCATGCCGCCGGTGCCCAAGCCCGATGTGCTGCCGCCCACGGAAACCTGGCCCATGGCCTCCAGCACGTCGGACACGAAGGGAATCTTCCGGGAGCCGGGCTGCGAGGGGGGAACCGTGTAGAGAGCGTCCACATCGGTCAGGAGAACCAGGGCGTCGGCCCGGACCATGTTGGTCACCAGGGCTGAGAGGCGGTCGTTGTCGCCGAAGCGTATTTCGTTGCTGGCCAGGGCATCGTTCTCATTGACGATGGGGACGACCCCAAGTTCCAGCATTCGGTCCAGGGTGCGGCGGGCATTGCGGTATTGGGTGGGGCGCATGGTGTCCTCGGCAGTGAGGAGAATCTGGCCGGCCTGGAGACCATAGGCGGCGAAGGCGCTCTCGTAGTGCTCCATGAGCAGGCCCTGGCCCACGGAGGCCGCGGCCTGCTGGGAGGCCACGTCGGCAGGCCGGGAGTCAAAGCCCAGGGGGCCGAAGCCGGCTGCGATGGCCCCGGAGGAGACCAGGAGGAGCCTGGCACCCATGAGCCGGGCCTGGGCCAGGGCCGTCACCAGCTTGCGGAGCCGGTCCGGATCCAGGTGGCCGGTGGAGTTGGTCAGGGAGCTGGAGCCGACCTTGACCACGACGGTCCGGGCTTGGGCCACGGCCGCCCTGGTCTCCTCCTCAGTGGTCGGGAACGTCAAGGACTCTGACTCACGCACGGAATGATGGACCTGGGCGTGGCCGCTCACTGCCCTCAAGGCCTGGCCGGATTCGCTTGGTTGTTCGGCAGTCTGCACCATCAACCATCCTTCACGTGTGTCGTGGCACTGTGACCTGGCCGGCTGCCTTGGCCAGCCATCCAGTACCGGGGAGGAACAGGGCGGTGGGCCCTGTCCAACAACAAGTCTAACCAGCCAGGAGGAAGACCGGGGCGTTATGGCACGCTGGCTTGTCCGCTGCCAGCCACCGCAGGCCTAGTGCAAGCTGGACTAGGCCTGGTCTCCAGGGGTCGCAGGCTCGCTATCCTCTCCCCGCCCCAGGATGCCGTGTTCATCGTGCCGGTCATCGTCCAGGCTGGGATCGGCCCAGTGGCCGGCCTTACGTTCGGCCATCATGGCCTGGCGGACGGCCGCGCGGGCATCCATCATCTCATGGTACTGGCGGCGGCGCTCCTCGTTGGTCCTGCGTCGGCCACCTGCCTCCTGCTCCTCCAGGCGCAGGTCCTTGCCCCTGGCCCCCAGATTGGCCCCGTCCAGGATCTCCGCACCGGCGGCTATGGTCGGGTCCCAATCGAAGGCCACCGCCCGGTCACCCTGGCCGATGCGGACCTCGTCACCAGGCCGGGCCCCCAGATGGCGTAGTTCGTCCTCAACACCCAGCTTGGCCAGACGGTCGGCCAGGTAGCCCACGGCCTCCTCATTGTCGAAATTGGTCTGCATCACCCAGCGCTCAGGCTTGGCGCCGGTGACCGTGAACCAGAAGTCTCCGCCACGGTCCTCCTCGCGGACTATGGAGAAGTCGGAGGCGCTCCCCCGCCCGTCCTCACGGCGGCGGCGACGGCCGGTCTCCTCCAGAGGTTTGATGACCACCCGGGCCTCATCCTCGGCCTGTTCCTGGTCCAGGACTTGCCGGCGCATCTCCTGGACCTGCTTGCCCAGGGCAAAGCCGAACTCCTTGAGGCCCTCATGGGAGGCTGTGGAGACCTCATAGACCTCCAGTCCCATCTTCTCGAACTCAGGGCGGACGAACTCGGCCAGCTCCTTGGCTTCCGGCACATCCATCTTGTTGAGAACAATGATCCGGGGACGGTCAGGAATGGGAATGGATCCCAAGGGCAGCTTCAGGGCGTCGGCATAGAGGGCCAGCTCCTCCTCCAGGGCCCGGTAGTCGGACAGGGGGTCACGGTCCGGGTCCAGCGTGGCGCAGTCGATGACATGGACGATGATCTCGGTTCGTTCGATGTGGCGCAGGAATTCAAGACCCAGGCCCTTGCCCTGTGAGGCCCCGGGGATGAGGCCGGGCACGTCGGCGATGGTGTAGCGGTAGTCACCGTACTTGACCACCCCCAGGTTGGGCACCAAGGTCGTGAAGGGGTAGTCGGCAATCTTGGGCTTGGCGGCGCTCATGGCGGCGATCAGGCTGGACTTGCCTGCCGAGGGGAAGCCCACCAGGGCCACGTCGGCGATGGACTTGAGTTCCAGGAGCAGGTCCCGCTCCTGCCCGGGCTCACCCAGGAGGGCAAAGCCGGGGGCCCTACGGGTCTTGTTGGCCAGTGCCGCGTTCCCCAGGCCACCGGAACCACCAGCGGCGGCCACGAAGGTCTCTCCCTGGTGGCGCAGGTCGGCCAGGACCTTGCCGGGCTTCTTGGGCCGGCCCACAGGTCCCTTGGCTTCAAAGACCACAGTGCCCAGGGGCACGGGCAGGATCAGGTCCTCGCCACGGGAGCCGTCCTTGGTGTCGCCCAGGCCCATGGTGCCGTTACCAGCCGACCGGTGGGGCAGGAAACGGAAGTCCAGGAGGTTGTTGGCATTGGCGTCGGCCACCAGGATCACCGAACCGCCGTCGCCTCCATTGCCGCCGTTGGGGCCGGCCAGGGGCTTGTACTTCTCACGGCGGATGCCCGCGGAACCGTTGCCGCCGTCACCACCCTTGACATGGACGCTGACCCTATCTACAAATTCACTCATGACTTCACCTTACCGTTGGGGACCAACCCGTTCGCCCAGAGCGCCGGAGTCAGCAATGAAAAAGCCGCGTCGGTTGGACGCGGCTTGGAAATGCTTGAAGAGCAGGTCAGGCGGTGACTGCCTCGGCAGGCTCGACCACATCAATGACCTTGCGGTCACGACGGATGCCGAACTTGACCTTGCCATCGGCGAGGGCGAAGAGCGTGTGGTCCTTGCCAACACCGACATTGTGGCCGGGGTGGAACTTGGTTCCACGCTGGCGGACCAGGATGTTGCCGGCCAGCACTGCCTCGCCGCCGAACTTCTTCACACCAAGGTATTGCGCGCTCGAATCGCGACCGTTGCGCGAGGCGGATGCACCCTTCTTATGTGCCATGATTTCTTCCTTTCGACCTTAAGAATCCACAGACTCCAGCGAGTCAAGCTCAGGCGATGGCCGTGACCTTGATGGCGGACAGAGGCTGACGATGGCCCTTGCGACGGGTGACGCCGGTCTTGTTCTTGAACTTCATGATGTTGATCTTGGGACCCTTGGCCTCATCGTCAATGACCTCGGCCTTGACGGAGTGCTTGGCGAGATCCTTGGCGGCCATGGTCACCTTGGAACCATCGACAACGAGCGCGACCGGGAAATCCACAGACTCGCCCTTCTTGGCACTCAGACGGTTGACCAGGATAACGTCACCGACCTCGACCTTTTCCTGATGGCCACCGGCCTTCACAATCGCGTACATAATCCGTTCCTTGCTATTTGAAAAGCTATCCACCTGGCTGGCTGTGAGCCCACGGCCAGGCACCGACTATCAAACATACACCGGTGCCTGTACAAGCGTCAAGCCTACCGGCAGAACGTGTGTCGGCCCCAACCGACCCCTTCCGTCAGGCCAGAGGGAGCCTGCCAGCGTGAGGACAGGGCCGCGCCCGGCCCTAAAGCCGAGACCGCGGGCCTGAAGCACTCAGTCCTGCTGCTGGTCACCCTCCGGGGAGGCCTTGCCCTGGCCCTCACCGGACTTGTCCCTTGCCGTATCCGCCTTGGCGCTTTCAGTGGTCTGGGTGGACTCTCCGGCCACAACCACGGTGGGGACCGCCTCGGCCGAGCTGGCGCTGCCGGAGGGGCGGACCACCCGACGGGATTTGCGGGCACGGGGCTTGCGCTTCTCCTCGGCGGTCTCGCTCTCCTTGGCTGCTTCGGTCTCCTTGGCCGAATCCTTGGCCAACCCGCTGGCCGCACTGGCCTTGCCGGCCTTGCTGGACTTGGTCACCCTGCCCTTCTTGGGCGCGGCCTCCTCGGACTCCTGACCCTGGTCGCCCGGCTCATCGTTGGCGGCCACGGCTGCCGCGGCTATCTGGGCCAGCTTGGCTTTGACATCCGGGCTGGAACCCTTGGGAGCCTTGGCCTCGGGAGCGCTGGACCCATGGCCGTGCTTGTTGGTCTTAATAAAGGGGTCACCGCCCTTGACGGCGTAGGGGTCGGCATAGTCGGAGGAGATGGTGGGCTCGTCATGGACCAGGAAGCCACGGCCCTTGCAGGTGGGGCATTCCTCGGAGAAGGCCTCGACCAGGCCCTGGCCCACGCGCTTGCGGGTCATCTGCACCAGGCCCAGGGAGGTGACCTCGGCCACCTGGTGCTTGGTGCGGTCACGGGCCAGGCACTCGACCAGGCGGCGGAGCACCAGGTCACGGTTGGCGGGCAGCACCATGTCAACGAAGTCGATCATGATCATGCCACCGATGTCCCTGAGCCGCAGCTGGCGGGCTATCTCCTCGGCCGCCTCCAAGTTGCAGCGGGTTACGGTCTCCTCCAGGGACTTGCCCCGGCCTATGTACCGGCCGGTGTTGACATCCACCGTGGTCATGGCCTCGGTACGGTCGATGACGATGGATCCGCCGGAGGGCAGGTAGACCTGCCGTTCCATGCCCTTGCGCAGCTGGCTGTCGATCTGCCACCTGTCGAAGATGTCCTTGCCGTCATGCTCGGCCGGGTCCCAGGCCTCCAGCTTCTCGCAAAGGTCGGGAGCGGCCGCCTCCAGGTACTCCTTGACACGGCCGTAGACCTTGCCGCCCTCGACCATGAGTTTGGAGAAGTCGTCGTTGAAGATGTCACGGACCACGCGGATGGCCACATCAGGCTCACCCTGGAGGAGCTTGGCGCGCTTGCCGTGGCGGAACTCCTCACGCTTGGTCTCGATGGCCTTCCACTGGCGTTCCAGGTGCTCCAGGTCCTTGGTCAGGGCCTCCTCGCTGGCGCCATCGGCCGCCGTGCGGATGATCACACCCATGTCTTTGGGAGCGATCCTGCCAATGATGCCCTTGAGGCGGCCGCGTTCCTGCTCAGAGAGCTTGCGGCTCACCCCGGTCATGCCACCGGATGGCACCAGGACCAGGAAGCGGCCGGCCAGGGTGACCTGTGAGGTCAGACGGGCCCCCTTGTGACCGATGGGGTCCTTGGTCACCTGGACCAGAACCGGGTCCCCCGACTTGAAGGCCAGTTCGATACGACGGGGCTGGCCGTCCAGGCGGGTGGTGTCCCAGTTGACCTCGCCGGCGTATAGCACGCCGTTGCGGGCCTGGCCTATATCAACGAAGGCGGCCTCCATGGAGGGCAGCACGTTCTGGACCCGGCCCAGATAGATGTTGCCGACGGTCGAGACCTCCTGGATGTCGGAGACATAATGCTCGACCAGGATGTCGTCCTCAATCACGGAGATCTGCGTGTGCCGTTCGCGTTCGCGCACGACCATGAGCCGGTTGACGTTCTCACGCCTGGCCAGGAAATCCTGCTCAATGAGCTGGCTCTGGCGGCTGCGCTCACGGCGGTTGTCGCGCCGGCGCTGCTTCTTGGCCTCCAGACGGGTCGACCCCGCGATGTCGGTGATCTCGTCGATGTACTGCTGCTTACGGGAGCGGCCACGCCCACGCTCATGGTCGTTGGCGGAGGGCTGCTCCTCCTCGTCGGCGTTGCGGCCGCCACGACGGCGACGGCGACGGCGGGTCAGCGCCCCCTCCTCCGTCTCCTCGTCCTCAGACCTGCGGCGACGGCGGGAGTGGGTCGCGCCCTCCTCCTCGTCGGACTCCTCCTGGTCCTTCTGATCCTTGCGGTCATCGCGGTTCCGACGACGGGAGCGGGAACGGGTGCGGGTGCCCACTTCCTCCTCCTCGTCCTCGATCGGCCTGTAGCTGATCTCGTCGGACTCCAGGTCCTCCTCGATCTGCCCCACCTCATCGGCGGCCTGCCGCTCCTCGGCGTTCAGCCGACGAGAACGGCGGCGGTTCGAAGCGGACTCGTTGGATTCGTTGGTCACGTCGGACTCCTCGTGGCGGTCGCTGCCACGATTGTCACTCTCACGCTCACCCTGTTCCTCAGCGGCGTTCCGCCTGCTGGAGCGACGGCGGGTGGACCTGGATCCACGCCCCTCATCCTCATGGTCTTCCCGGTCACTGTCGGTCTCATGGGAGCGGCCACGGCGGCTGCCGGTTGCCCTGCGCGAGCGGCTGCGAGCACTGCCGGATTCCTCTTCCTCATCATCTGGCCTCAGGCTGGCTTCGGCATCACGCTCATGGACGACGGGGGGAAGCACTGGTTCCTGGAAAAGCAGAGAGGTCATGGGTCGGACACGTGGGGCCTGGGCCTTGGCGGCTTGGGCAGGGGCAGTGTTGGACCCGGTGGGGGCCGCGTCAAAGGATTCGGACTCGGCAGGCTCCTGGACCTGGCTCCGGCGGCTGCTGGACGTCCGCCTGCGCCGACCGGATTCCGCCTGCTCCCGGTCCTGGTCGAGGAGCTCCTGGGCCCTGGCTGACCGGCCACGGCCACCGGTGGAACGGCTTCTGCTGGTCCGGGCACGGCTGCTGGAGGAGCTCGTCTCCTCCTCTGTCGACTCCTGCTCAGGAGCCTGGGCCTGCGGGTCCTGCTTGCGGGAACGGGACTGGGGCCTGGACCTGGTCTTGGACTTCTCTTCGTCCTTGGTCTTGGACTTGGACTCGCCGGTGCTCTTGGACCTGCCGTTGGTCTGGGATTCATCCTGGGCCGGGGAACCCTCGACCTTCAGGGCCACCTGGGCGCCGGCGGCACCGGTCCCCCTGACCACCCGGCGGCCGCCCCGACGCTTGGCATTGGCTGCCGTCTGCTCTTCGGCCTGGGCTGAACCACTACTGTTACTGTCACTATTCAGGGTCTCATCTTGATCGAAACCCTTGGTCTGTACTCTAGGCACAATACTCCTCGCGATACGCTGCATCGTATCGACGTTCTGGGCCCCATACGCTCTCACCCCACGCTCTCACCGTGGTCACGCCTACCGCGTTCATATGAAGGCAATTCAAAAGTCATAGCTGCACGACAGCGGACACCGACGCTCACGGATAATACACATCTCGCGAGGGGATCGACGCCATCGAATGCCTCGATGGTTTGCAGAACCACCACTACCAGTATGTCACAAATTCTCACCAGGGGTGAGCACCAGCGAAACCCAATGCGCTAAGTCTGCGGGGACGGACCGGGCAAAGCGGCAAGACCAGGCCGAGATTAAGGTTGCCAAGACCCGAGCGGCCGCGTGTCACAGCGTGAAAAAACCGCAGGACAAGACTGGGAGCTGTGGCATACTGGGGCTGCTTGCACACTTCGGGCAGCTAAGGCCTGGAGCCGGATGATGAGGAAGGAAGCTGGAAGGATGGGTCTGCTCAGCGCCATGGAAGGCTTCTGCGTCATCGGCATCGTGATTGCCGTGGGCTACGTCGCCGCGCGCATGAGGGTTGGCGGGCCGACCTGTCAAACGGTCCTCAACCGTTTCAGTTTCTTCGTCTCCAGTCCCTGCCTCATGTTCGCCATCCTCTCCAAGGAACCGATCTTCGAGATCTTCCACTCCTCCATCGTCGTGGCCTTCCTGTCGGCCCTCCTGGTCGGGCTGGTCTTCCTGATCCTCAACCACTACTGCTTCCATCTGGACCCTGCGGACGCCATCATCGGCACCCTCAACTCGCTCTACCTTAACTCCAACAACATCGGCCTGCCGATCGCCACCTACATTCTGGGCAATCCGGCCCTGGTGGCCCCCATCCTGGTCATGCAGCAGGCGGTCTTCACCCCCGTGGGACTGGCCGCCCTGGACGCCGCCACAACCGGCAAGGTATCAGCCAGGAGGATCCTCACCCAGCCCCTCCACCAGCCCCTGCTCATCGGCTCACTCCTAGGCATTGCGGTCTCAGCCCTCAGCCATTGGATCGGCTTCTTCCCCATCCCCAAGTTCATCTTCGACCCGATCGACATGATCGGCCAGTCGGCCGTGCCGCTGATCCTCATGGCCTTCGGCATGTCCCTGTACGGGACCAGGCCTATGCAGGAGCGATCGAACCGGGCGGCCATCATCGCCGTGGCCCTGCTCAAGAACCTGGCCATGCCGGCCATCGCCTTCCTCCTGGCCTACTTCCTGATGGGCTTCCGGGGTGCCACCCTCTACGCCTGCGTGGTGCTGGCCGCCCTGCCCACCGGGCAGAACGTATACAACTATGCGGCCCGCTACAATGTGGGGCTCACCTTCGCCAGGGATGGCATACTCCTGTCGACGGTCACCAGCCCCATCTTCATCGCCATCATCGCGGCCCTGCTCTCCTGAGCCCGCCTTTGGCAGAGCAGGAGAGCCAGGGGCAGGACGGCAGGGAGCCAGCCAACACACCGTCCAAGAAGCCAGGCAACACTGTAGGTATTACAGGTCGCCGGACTGATGGGCGGGTCTATTTGGCCAGGCGGGCGGCCATCCGGTCAATCCGCCGGCGGAAGCGTGGCCAATCGGTGCGCAGGGCAGTCAGCAGCTTGCGGTCGGGCACCTCATCGATGGGCACCCATTCGATGCTCATGGATTCATCGTCGTTGGCCTTGAGATCGACCCTATGGCCGGGCTTCTCAAAGGCGAAGACGGTGGTGTAGGACCAGGGGCCGTGGTCCTCCCGGTAGGAACCGGTTACCGCGATGTCATCGGGATTGATGTTGGCTTCCTCATAGCTCTCGCGCAGGGCCCCCTCGATGGGGTTCTCGCCATCGGCGCTGGCACCGCCGGGAATCCCCCAGGTGCCGCCCTCAGCCGACCAGACGGCCCTGTGCTGCATGGCAATATGCGTGGCCTTGCCGCTGATCGGGTCCCGCCGGACCAGGAGGATGCCCGAGGCGCCATTGAGTCCCCAATGGCGGCGCCCGCAGGCGCAGTCCACCCAGCCGTCCCCAGGCTGGTGGACATTCTTTTTGGGTGGGATGGGGCTGGCTGCCTGGGCCGCAGCAGAGGGCTTGGGGCCCTGGTCCCGGGCCGGAACGGGGAGGGTGTTCCACAGGTCGGTCCATTCAAGGCCCAGCTGGGAGCTGAGCTTGCGCAGGAGGGGCAGGCTGATGCCCATGATCCCGTGGGGGTCGCCGTCGATGTACTCGATGAAGGCCGACCCATAGCCCTCCAGAGTGAAGGAACCGGCCACCTCCAAGGGTTCGCCGGTGGCGATGTAGCGGTCAATCTCCTGGTCGGAGTAGTCGGCAAAGTGGACCAGGGCCCGGCTGGCCGCCAGGGCCTGCCGGCCGGCCGCGAAGTCAATCAGGCAGTGGCCAGTCCAGAGCTCGCCGTGCTGGCCGCGCATGGCCTGCAGGCGCTCCCGGGCCACGGCCGGCGAATGGGGCTTGCCGTAGGGCTGGCCCTTGAATAGGAACATGGAGTCGCAGCCGACGATCAGGGGGCCCACCTTGGCGTCGCTGAAGCCGGGGGTCTTGCCCAGGGCCAGCCTCAGAGACTCCGCCTGGACGGGAACCTTGAGCTGCGAGAAGTCACGGGTGACGGTCATACGTTGCAGACTGGCCTGGCGGTCCTTGGGCGACAAGCGGTCCAAGTCCTTGGACCGGGCGGTCAGGTCCGCACGGTCCTCACTGCGGTCCCTTCTCAGGTCCGGAGAAAGGAGGGGGAAGGCCGTGATCTGGTCACCACCGGCCTCTTGTGAGACCTGGGCCACCTGCCGGTAGGTCCGGTAGACAGACCGGGCCTTGGCCTGGGCCAGGATGGTCACCCGCTGCTCCACACTCAGGTCATCAACGCTCACATCCAGCTTGCGGGCGGCATCGGCCAGTGCCGCCGGCTCGTCGATATGGGAGACATGGATGGTGGGCATGATGCCCGCATCGACCAGCACCTTCTGGCGGGAGGGCGATTGGGAGGCAAGGATCAGAGGTATTGACATGGGCACACCGCTTTCATTCATCTCACTTGCAGACTATCAGTTGGCCTCCGCCCCCACCATATCCGGGTGGTGCAGGGCACAGACTCCGAGAGGCACAGACCTTGAGGATACTACCCTCCTTGCAGGCCTTCAGGGCGCAGCCGACACCACCGACCCGCCAGTCATGCTGGCTCAGGACCGTTCCACCTGCACGCCAGAGGGGTGGACTCGGAGTTGCAGCAGCCGCCAATGGCCAGAGTCCAACTCCTCCTGGGCCAGCTGGCGCACAAGAGCCGGGTCGCCCCCCTGGTGGAGGACCAACACGCAGGGGCCGGCACCCGATATGGCGGCGGCGAAACCCCCGGCCCGCATGGCTTCGACCAGGGCCCAGGAGGCAGGCATGAGCTCCTTGCGGTAGGGCTGGTGGACCATATCTTGGGTGGCGGCGAAGAGCAGGGCGTTGGGATCCGCACGGGTGGCCAGGAAGTCGGGGTTCATGGCAGCCGGCAGGAGCCCCACCCTGGAGATGTTGGCGATGGCGTCCTGATAGGGCAGGGTCTTGGGCAGGGCATGGCGGGCGGCCTCGGTCGAGAGCTCGAAGTCCGGCACGAAGACGCTGGCGGTCAGGGAGTCCGCGACCGGGTATTGGACGGTCTGGTAACCCTGGGACAGGGGCTGCCCGTCAGGGATGGGGACCGAACCGACCCTTTCGGCCGCCTGAAAATTCCAGGAGACAGTCAAGCCGCCGAAAACCGCCGGGGCCACATTGTCGGGGTGCCCTTCGATGACGGCTGCCATGGCGAAGACAGCCTGGCGGTTGAGCTCACCGGGCTGGGCGAAGGCTGCCGCGGCGGCGATGCCCGCCACGATGGCCTCGGCCGAGGAACCCATCCCCCTGGCCTGGGGAATGCGGTTGCAAGCCTCCAAGGACAGGGGCAGTTGGTCCAGACCAAAGGTTTGGCAGGCCTTGCGGAAGGTGGAGACGACCAGATGGGTCTCGTCCCGTGGTAGGTCGGCCTCGCCCTCGCCGTGGATGACCACGGTCAGGTCCGGGCCATCAGCCCCGGCGGACCCAACTCCTGTCCTTGCCTCCTCCCCCAGGGTGAAGGTCAGTTCGTCACAGTAATCCAACGCCAGACCGACCGAGTCAAAACCGGACCCCAGGTTGGCGCTGGTGGCAGGCACCCTGACGGTGACCTGCGAACAGATGGGCTTCATGTTTGCCTCTTTCTCTGAGATGCCGACTTGCCTGGCAACGCCAAATCAGTCCTCCATGACCCTGATGATGGAGGCCCTACCCTCGGGCACGCCGTCAAGCTCATAGACGGCCTGGACGGTCTTGCGCAGGGTCTGCTCGTCGCACTGGTGGGTGACGATGCGCAGCTGCTGGAGCTCGCCCGAGTAGCCGGGGTCGTGGGGGGTGGGGGTCAGGTCCTGGTTGACACCGTTGATGGAGATGCCGAAATCAGCGAACTTCTGGGCGATCGCCGCTAAGATTCCCGGTCGGTCGCAGATGACGAAGCGGACGGCGAAGGCGGCGCGGGCCTTGCTCAGCGGCGCCAGGGGCAGGCTCTTGTAGGGGGAGATGGAGGGACCGGTGGTGCCCTGGGCGATATGCCGGGCCTCGGTGACGATGTCGCCTACCACTGCGGAGGCGGTGGGTGCCCCGCCGGCCCCACGGCCATAGAACATGAGATCGCCGGCGGCCTGGGTCTGGACGAAGACGGCGTTGAAGGAGCCGTGGACGGAGGCCAGGGGGTGGTCCTTGTCGATCAGGGCCGGGTAGACGCGGGCCGAGACCCCGTCCGCATCCTGTCTGGCCACGGCCAGGAGTTTGATGACCTTGCCCTCGGCGGTAGCGACTGCTATGTCGTCGGCCGTGATGGAACTGATGCCCTCGACGGTGACATCGTCAATACCCAGCTCGGTATGGAAGGCCAGGGTGGCCATGATGGCGGCCTTGTTCGCCGCATCCTCACCCTCGATGTCCCCGGTGGGGTCGGCCTCGGCATAGCCCTTCTCCTGGGCCTGGCCCAGGGCCTGGTCGAAGCCCAGCCCCTGGGTGGTCATCTGGTCGAGAATGTAGTTGGTCGTCCCATTGACGATGCCCAGGATCGAACTGATCTGGTCGCCCACCAGGGACTCTCGCAGGGGGCGCACGATGGGGATGGCCCCAGCCACCGCCGCCTCGAAGTAGATATCGACCCCGCGGTCTTCGGCGGCCCGGTAGAGTTCCGGCCCGAACTTGGCCAGGAGGGCCTTGTTGGCGGTGACCACCGAAGCGCCTGATTTGATGGCGGTCAGGACCAGGCTTCGCGCGGGTTCAAGGCCACCAATCAGCTCGACCACGATATCGGAACGCTTGCAGACTGCCTCACTGTCGGTGGTCAGCAGGGACCGGTCGATCCAGGGATCGCTGACCCGGTCAGGGTGCAGGCAGGAGATGCCGGTCAGCTCAAGGGGCCGGCCGATCCGACTGCCCAGCTCCCGGCCGTTCTCGACCAGCAGACGGGCGGTCTGTGACCCTACCGTGCCCGCTCCCAGCAAGCCGATGCGGATTGGGGTCTGCTCTAGTGCTGCCATGTCTGGACCTCCCGGAACGTGTGGCAATGGTTGTTCTACTCTAAGGAATCAATTCGACAGGTAACCGGCCGGGCTTCAGCCCTGGTCCAAGTCCAGAAGGTCCTCGATGGTCTGGCGGCGCATGAGCAGGTGGGCCCCCTGGGCTCCCACACCCACGACCGCTGGAATGAGGGCCTGGTTGTAGCTGCTGGCCATGGTCCGCCCATAGGCGCCCGTGACGGGGACGGCCAGGATGTCGTCGCGTTTGAGGTCGGCGGGCAGCCGGCACTCGTGAACGATGATGTCTCCGGATTCGCAGTGCATGCCGACCACACGGGCCAGCATGGTCTCCTGGGAACCCTGCCGGTTGGCCAGCCTGGCCGTGTAGTCGGCCCCGTAGAGGGCCGGGCGGATGTTGTCGGACATGCCACCGTCCACCGAAACATAGACCCGTTCGCTGATGGGCCTGCCCTGTGAGTCCAGGGTGCCCTCAGGCAGGGCCACCGGCTTGATGCTACCGACCCGGTAGAGGCTGACTCCGGCCGGGGCCACTATCCAGCGGCCCGGCTCGAAGGAGATGGAGGGGGCCGGCATGCCTAGGGACCGGTTGAGGCCATTGACCGCCCCCGCCAGGCGGGAGAGTTCGGTCTCGATGTCCATGGAGTCCTCGCCGTCCGTATAGGCCACGGAATAGCCGCCGCCCAGGTCCACTTCGGGCAGGGTGAAGGCATCGGTGGCATAGAAGGTCTTGCGCAGGAGCATCATGCGCTTGGCGGCCTGGATGAAGGCAGTGGCCTCGTGGATCTGTGAGCCGATATGGGAGTGGATGCCGACCAACTCCAGGTCATCCTGGCGGCTGAGCATGTCCTTGAGGACAGCCAGGGCCGGGCCGGCGGCCACCGCCTCCATGGCGGCTGCGAGCGCCCTATCCTGGTCTGTGACCTGGGCTCCCCTGATGTCGTAGGGGGAGCGGACCTGGTAGTCCAGCTCCCGGCCCTCCTGTGGTCCGGCGACCTGGCCCTGGGCATGCCCGGTATCGCTGACGGCCGGGCTGGGGTCGCTCAGGGTGTCCAAAACATCCAGCACTGCCGCATCGGTGCCTGCGGCCAGGAGGGAGACACCGAACTTCTGGTCCTCATGGGCGGTGGAGATGTATTCGTGGCCACCCGCGTGAATGCCGGCCGTCACCCTCAGCATGACCCTGGCCCTCTTGCCCAGCCTCCGGGCGATGGCCGCGATTCTGGCAGGCTCCTGGGGCTCGTCGACCACGATCTTGTCGAAGCCCTCATCGATGGCCAGGGCTATCTCCTCATCCGCCTTGTTGTTGCCGTGCAGGACCAGGCGACGGCCGGGCGCACCGGCCGCCAGTGCCAGGCGCATCTCCCCCATGCTGCAGGTGTCGACCAGCAGACCTGCCTCGACCACCAGCCGGATGATCTCCTTGGACATGAAGGCCTTGCCCGCGTATGACACATGGGTGGTGGAGTTGGCGAAGGCCTGGGCTGCCGCCTGGGCGAAGCGCCGGGCGCGGTTGGCCACCATGTCGGTGTCCATCAGGTATAGGGGGGATCCGAATTCGTCGAGCAGGGAGCCTGCCGTCCGCCCGTGAAAGCTCAGCTGCCCCTGCCCATCCAGACTGGCTGCATCGGGCCAGATTGCCGAGGGTTGTCTGTCAGACACTATGTCCATTGATCTAACCTTCTCCTTGTACCGGTCGCCTGCCGGCAGGGGCTCCAAGGCACCTGCCGGCGGGTCCGGTATCCGCTTTGCTGCTCACACTCTAACGGCACCGGCGCCTATGCCAAGGCCCGCTCCCAATAGATGGGCAGCGGGCCTTGCGCGGGATGGCGGTGGCTGCTCTTGCGAGATGGGGGTCGCCAGCCACCAGTCACCAACAGTCAACCGTCAACGGGCCGAATCGGTCACATCTTGTGGGGTGCCTCGACACCCAGCAGGTCCAGTCCGGCGGCGATGACCGTCTCGACCGCCTGGTTGAGCTTCAGACGGGCTGCGGCCCGGGCCGGCTCGGGACTCTTGGCGGTGCGAATGGCCTCGCGCTCGGCCGGCGACTGGCGCTCCTCCGGGTCGGTCAGAGCCATGGGGACCACGCGTTCCATGTTGTACCACTTGTGGTAGGCGGAGGCCAGGTCCTCCAGGTAGTGGGCGATCTTGTGGGGGGCACGCAGGTCACCGGCCTGGGCCAGGACCGAGGGCCACTGGGCCAGGGCCGCCAGAACCACGCCGTCCGCCTCGGTGTCAAGGAGGGCAAGGTCGGCCCCCTCGCTGCCGATTTGGGCATCGGCCGCGTTCCTGGCCACATTGCAGCTGCGGGCATGGGCGTACTGGACGTAGTAGACCGGGTTCTCGTTGCTGTGGGAGGCCAGGAGGTCCAGGTCGATGTCCACGGAGGTGTTGTAATCGGTGCGGGCCAGGGAGTAGCGGGAGGCATCCACGCCGATGGCCTCGACCAAGTCGTCGATGGTCACCACGTTGCCGGCCCTCTTGGACATACGCACGGCCTTGCCGTCCTTCATGACGTTGACCAGCTGGCCTATCAGAATCTGCATGTTGACGCCGGGCTCGTCGCCGAAGGCCGCGCACATGGCCATCATGCGGCCGATGTAGCCATGGTGGTCAGCGCCCAGCATGTAGATGGCCACCTGGGCCGGGTCCACCGCCCGGTGGCGCTTGTTGTAGTAGTAGGCGATGTCGGCCGCGAAGTAGGCGTAGTTGCCGTCGGACTTGATGATCACCCGGTCCTTGTCGTCGCCATGCTTGGTGGAGGCGAACCAGGTGGCCCCGTCCTTCTCGTAGATGTCTCCCTTGGAGCGCAGCTCGGCGATGGCCTTCTCAACCTCGCCGTCCTCGTAGAGGCTGTTCTCATGGAACCATACGTCGAAGTCGACCCGGAAGTCCTTCATGGACTGCTGGATCTCAGCGAACATCATGGGCACGGCCCGCTTACGGAACTCCTCGCGCTGGGGGGAGTCACCCTCGCCCAGGGGCTCGCCTTCCTTGTCCATACCGGCATCGACCCGGGGCAGGCCCAGCAGGTCCAGTCCCTCGGCCTTGGCCTGGGCGACCACGCGCTCGGCGATCTCGTTGATATAGGCGCCCTTGTAGCCATCCGCCGGGGTCTGCTCGCCGTGGGCCGCGGCCACCAGGGACTTGGCGAAGCGGTTGATCTGCTCGCCATGGTCGTTGAAGTAGTATTCGCGCACGACCTTGGCCCCGTTGGCCTCCAGGAGTCTGGCCATGGAATCGCCGACCGCGGCCCAGCGCACTCCGCCGATATGGATGGGGCCGGTGGGGTTGGCGGAGACGAACTCAAGATTGAGTGTCTGGCCGGACAGGTGGTCGTTGCGGCCGTACCGCCGCCCCTGGGCCAGGACCTGGTCGACCACCGCCGCCGCCGAGGCCTTGTCCAGGGTGATGTTGATGAAGCCGGGGCCGGCGACCTCCACGGAGGCGATGCCCTGGGCGGATTCCAGCTCCCCGGCGAAGAGCAGGGCCAGGTCACGCGGGTTCATGCCGGCCTTCTTGGCCAACTGCATGGCGATGTTGGAGGACCAGTCGCCATGGGCGCGGTCCTTGGGGCGCATGACGGCAAGCTTGCTGACGGGAGGAATCCCCTCCTCGGTCAGCTGACCGGTCTGGCCGGACTCAACCAGCTGGTGGGCAATCTGGGAAATCAATGCACTCAAAGCTTCAGGACTCATGTTCCATAGTCTACAGTCCCAGCCGACAGTCAGGCCCCACTCCCAACAACTGGACCAGCCACGCTCACCGGGCCATTGCGCCAGGCAAGCCAAAGGGCGGAAGCCGACCGTACAAGTCTGCTTTCCGCCCTACGATGGTGGGCTCAACGGGATTCGAACCCGCGACCTTTCGCTCCGGAGGCGAACGCTCTATCCACTGAGCTACAAGCCCGTTTAACTCACCCTACTCTACACAGGTCCTTGACTTTGCAGGGTCAGCGATTCGTGAACATCACTCTGAAGTCCGGCCGCAGGGGCTGGCCTGGCCCGCCCCTGGCATAGACTGAAAGCATGGACAATCAGATGAATGATTTCGAGTATGAGCGCCGCTTCTTCTGCCGGCAGATCCCCGCGGACCTGGATGACGGTGACGCCCCCCTGCTGATTGTGCAGAGCTACTACGTCCACGCCGACAACTACGCCCTGCGGGTGCGGCTCCAGACCCACTCCCTGCGCCTGGAGATGACCCCGGACACGGACCCGCTCGATGTGGTCAGACAGCATGAGGACCAGTTCACCGAAGCCTTCGTGACCATCAAAGGCCCGGCCGTGGGCGG
This sequence comes from Bifidobacterium aemilianum, assembly GCF_003315635.1. GTDB lineage: Bacteria > Actinomycetota > Actinomycetes > Actinomycetales > Bifidobacteriaceae > Bifidobacterium > Bifidobacterium aemilianum. Next base: position 53,856 of record NZ_PDCG01000004.1, read on the forward strand.
GACCCGTTACGAGGCTGAGCGGGAGATTGATGCCCACATCGCGGCCGAACTCATCAAGCGCGGCGGCCAGCCCATCGTCAAGAACCGCCGTTCGGTCTGGCTGGGAGAGGACGGCTGGGCCATCGACAGCTTCGGCGGCGACAATGCCCCCCTGATCGTGGCCGAGGCGGAACGCAGCCGGCCTGTGACCAACCTGGTCATCCCCAGCTTCTGCCTGACCGAGATCACCGACCAGGCCCGCTTCTCCAATGATGGCCTGGCCTCCCACCCCTTCTCAACCTGGGCGGACGACTTCAGCAGGGAACTGCAGGAGCAGGGTCCGCATTTTGAACAGGTCTTTGGACACAACCGGATGGAGTGACGCCAGGCCCTAGGCCTGAGACCATCAGTACATGAGGGTGGCCAGGCGGCGACGAGCACGCTGCAGGCGGCCGTCAGTGGGTTCGGGAATGGCGAAATACTCCAGGAGCCGCTGGCGGACGGCTTCGGTGTCAGCCTTGTGGCCGGCCAGGAAGTCAAGCAGACGGTTGAAGGCGTCCTCAATCTGCCCGCCGATCATATCAATATCGGCAACGGCCAGCTGCGCCTCCACATCATCACGATGGGCGGCTCCCCTCTCGCGCACCTGGCGCACATTGGCCTGACCGGACCGGGCCAGCAGCAGGGCCTTGGACCGCTCACGCTGGGCCAGGCTGTCGTTGGGGTCGGTCTCCAGCAGATGCTCGTAGGCCTTGGCGGCCCCCCCGTAATCACCCTCGGCGGCCAGACGGTGAGCCTCGGCGTGGGCAGGCGGCAACTCCTCGGCCCCAGCCGAACCACTGTCGCCGTCGGACTCGGTCTGATCGGCAGGGTCCCCCGCATAGGGGGCGGTGCCCGAAACCCCGGCCTGAGCCGCCACATCCATGAGCTTGGGAATAACCTCGTCAGTGATCTGCCGCATCTCATCGCCCTGGGGCAACCCTTGGAGGATGGGCATGGGCTGGCCCCCGATAAGGGCTATCAGGGCCGGCGCCCCCTGAACCTGGAGGGCCTGGGCGATGGAGGGATAGCTGGCCATATCTATACGGGCCAGTTGAATCCTGCCCTCAAGGCCGTTGACGGCGTCCCCCAGGGCCTTGGCCATGGGGAAGAGCCGGTCATCGGTGGGGACCCAGAGGAAGAGGAGGACCGGGTAGGTGGCTGAGGTCTGGACGATGGCCTGGAAGGAGCCCTCGGTCACATCCACCACATAGGCGCCAGCTGCCGGGGCACCGCCCACCTGGCCGGGTTCGGCCTCGACCTTATGCTTGAGCGCACCCAAATCAACCGCTCCCGCCATGGAAATCCCTGGATTGTTCTGCTGTCCTGCCACGATCATGTCCTTTCGACCGACACCTCTGTTTGTTCCTACGTTGAATTACCTGGACTCAAGCCTCAGCCGCACGCATGGGTTTGGGTGGCTGGGCCTAGAGGGCCTCCACCTTGATGGGCTGGCGTTCGGCCCCCACGGCGGCTATCTGCTGGCCGGACCCGGCAGGGGGCACATAGAAGGCGAGCACGTTGACATAGGTCACCTTCATGGTACTGGTCACCTGGCCGTCGCCGAACAGGGCCTTCTCCGCATCGGAGGCCGGCTTGGAATCACGGCCCTCTCCAGCCTGCCGGGTCCATTCGGAGTTGATCTGCGCCACGACCAGGTCCCCGCCATCACTGGAGCGCATGACGGCGATCCTGTCCTTGACCGGCGTGAAGGTCTGCGTCTGCGTCCCCTTGTTGCGCTCCATGCCCTCTTGAACGGTCTGGGAGAGCTTGTTCAAATCCTGACGGAAGAAGTCAGAGGCGAAGGAGTCGGCATACTTGCTGGCATCGCCGGACTGGAGGAGGTCGGCGTAGCGGTCAACGGCCTCCTGGGGGGTGGCGACCAGGCCCTTGTCCTGGGGCTTGCCCATCTGGGAACCGATCCTGGGCACCGCGAACTTGGGCAGCTTGGCCCCCTGGAAGAGCCGGGTGACGGCCCAGAGCTGGTAGTTGCTGTGGGCGGATTCCTGGGTCATGACCAGCAACCTCTTGGACTGCTGGTCCTCGGTGGTCGTGGTGATGGTGAAGACCGACCGGGGCCAGGAGGCATCCGTGGGAATGACCACCTGGGTCATCTCCTTGGGAATCGTGGTCTTGGGGTCCAGCTTGTCGGTGGCCTTGGCGATGTTCAGCTCACTGGTGCGCACGTCGAGGGCCGGGCCGGTCACGCGACCAGCCAAGCCCGAAGGATCCTTGGCCTCATTGGCCTTGTCCAGGGTCTCCAGGATTCCGGTACGAATCCTCTTCTCCTGGGCCTCGGTCAGGTCCGGCTGCTCCTTGACCTGGCCTGTGGAGGCCTCATCATTGGTCATGTCCGGCTTGGGGACCTGCCCCTCGCAGGCGGCCAGAGATATGGCTGCCAGCACGGTAAGCGCCGAGGCGACCATCCGTGTGAATCCTCGTGCCTTGCCCATCATTGCTGGCCCCCCTCCTCGGCTCCGTCGTCAGCGGATTCGGTCTCCTCCGCCGCCAGGCGGGCGAGATACTCGTCGAACTCATTCTGGCTGATGAGGGTGGTCTCCTCACCCACGCCCTCCGGCTCCGGGGCGGCCGTTTCCTGGTCCTGGATCCCCAGGGCGGACAGGTCTAACTCCTGCGACTGTTCTGCCGGCAGGTTGCGGTTACCGGGGTCGTGAACGACCGGCCCAGTGGCGGCAGGCGTGCCAAATGGCGTATCACCGCCCGCATCCACCCTGCCATGCCTATGGACCATATGGGCGGACTTGCCCGGGGCCGCCAGACTTGCCGCCTCCTTCAAGCTGTAGAGGCTGCCGGTGACGGCATCCTTGATACTGACCTCCTCCTGGACCGGTGTGGCGGTGCTGACCAGCTCACGCTTGCGCCGCTTATGGGGAGGCATGGCGAAGACCGAGGCCGACAGGACGGTCAGTACCACGAAGAGTGCGCCCACGAAATAGAATGGGGTGGCGAAGTCAGGCAAACTGTGCCGGACCCAGTGCAGGGACACCCGGGCAGAAGAGGAGGTATTGGCGTTTTTGCCGAGATAGATCAAGGCCACCCGGTCCGCATCAGCGGAAGTGGTGTTCATCCGGGCGGAACCCTTGCCGCATCTGACCCTGGTCCACATGTCGGAATCCTTGAAGGCCACATCCTGGCCCTTCACCCCCTTGGCCTGGGACCGATCATGGGCCTCATGGGTCGACAGACTCGCCCAATCCTGAAGACCGGTGATGCGTACGTAATCCTTACCGGCGGTCCAGCCGGCCACATCCTTGGGGCTGCCCAGAGCTATGCAGACCTCCTGACTGGAGGAGGGGCCCGTAACCTTCAGTTCGGCCTGCTCATCCACCAGGGTCAAGACCTTGGGGTCCGTGGCGATATAGCGGGCACCGGCGACCCGGGCTTGCGCCCTTATCTCACTGCTCGGTTTCCAGACAGTGGCGTTCAGACACCCCAAGACTATGCTGGCAACCGCCAGAATCCCGAAGAAGGGGGCCACCAGGCCGCGCATGATGACAGCATGGCGAGAAGGCCGGGTGGGCTTGCGCGATTCACCGCGATCAGTATCTGCATCAGTCATAACATGTTCATTCTACAAGCACCGTGGCCTAAATGGCTCCGAGAAAATTCAGCCATCTGCCAGGAAAATCGAATTAGCAGGATAGAGTAGTGAACCATGCGTAATATATTGAGAGAAAAGCACGCTGCCAGCACCTTGCTTGCAGCCATTTGTTCACTGGCCCTCTGCACCGGCCTCGCCGCTTGCGGGACCGACGACAGCAGCACCGTCAACAAGGCGGCCACCGAGGCCATGGCCAAGAAGACTGGCATGAAGGAACTCACCGGAGTCACAGCCAGTGGCGACCTAGGCAAGCAGCCCAAGATCAGCTTCAAGGCCCCGCTCAAGATCGACAAGGAATCCTTTGCCATCCTCCAGGAAGGCAATGGCAAGGAGGTCAAGGGCGGTGAACGCATCTGCATGCAGGGCATCGAGCTGAACCCCCAGGACGGCAAGGAAGTGGCCAACACCTGGACCAAGAACACCCCTGATTGCAGCACCGTGCTCTCCAAGGGTGAGGACCAGAGCAACTACGACAAGTTCTTCAAGGGTCAGAGGCTCAACACCACCATTGCCGTGGCCGGCACCGACAACTCCTCGTCTTCCTCCTCCTCATCATCAGCCGCCAAGGGTGCCAGGACCTACCTGGTGGCCTACACCCTGGTCTCCAGCGAGAAGGCCATGACCCGCGCCGAGGGCGAGAAGGTCACCGACATCCCCGCCGACCTGCCCAAGATCACCCTGGACGACAGCGGCAAGCCCTCCATCGACCCTAACGGCTACAAGCCGAATGGCAAGCTGGTCGTGCAGCCTCTGATCAAGGGGTCAGGCAAGAAGGTCTCCGAGAACGACACCATCAACGCCCAATACACCGGCTGGTGCATTGATGGGAATGGCAAGGCCAGCCAATTCGATTCCTCCTGGGACCGTGGCCAGTCAACCAGCTTCTCCCTCCAGCAGGTCGTCACCGGTTGGAAGAAGGGCCTGGCCGGACAGACGGTCGGCTCCCAGGTGCTCCTGGTCATCCCACCCGACATGGGCTACGGGGCCAACGGCCAGAAGGACCAGGCCGGCAATGTGACCATTCCGCCGAACGCCACCCTCTACTTCGTGGTCGATATTCTCCACATTGATTCCTGAGCCCTAGAAGCTGCATGAAGGCCCTGGAACCCGTTGGGTTCCAGGGCCTTTGCTATGGCCTAACGGGGCTGCCGGAGGTCGCGTGCGGTGTGGGCTGGACCTATAGGACACGGCTCGGACAGACCCTGGCCAATGACCATGTGACCGGACACCGCCTTGATCGCGACTCAGAAGAGACGGAGGCTGTTGTCCTCGGTGCCCTTCATCTCCTCATAGTCCAGGAGCAGGCAGCGCAAGCCCCGGTCCTCGGCCAAAACCCGAGCTTGTGGGGCGATGGTCTGGGCGGCGAAGATGCCGTGGACGGGGGCCAGGAGCGGGTCCCGGTTGAGCAGCTCGCAGTAGCGGGTCAGCTGCTCGACCCCGTCAATGTTACCGTGGCGCTTGATCTCGATGGCCACGTGCTCACCCTTGGCGTCGGTGGCCATGATGTCGACCGGGCCGATGGGAGTCGGGTATTCCCGGCGAACCAGCTTGGCCCCCTCACCGATCCGTTCTATCTGCTCAGCCAGGTAATGCTGCAGGTGTTCCTCCACCCCGTCCTTGACCAGGCCGGGGTCCTGGCCCAGGTCGAAGGTCTGGTCGGAGTAGATCTTCTGCAGGGTGACCTCCAGCACGTCGCTGGACTTGTCGGCATAGACCGTGAAGACCTTCTCCGGGGTGGAGGTCTCCGGGTCATCATCAGGCTCGGGAGGCTCACCCTCCTTGATGGTGCAGGGGGCGGCCATCCAGTTCAGTGGTTTGTATGAGCCCAGCTCCGAGAAGATGAGCAGGCTGTTGTCGGCCTTGATGAGCAACACACGTTTGGCCAGGGGCAGGCTTGCATTGAGGCGGCCCGAGTAGAGGGCGCTACAGTCGGCAACTATGATTCGCACGGCCCCCACTCTAGCAAGTCCCCAGGCCCCATCCACCCATGAGGTGAGAAATCCCTGCCAGCTCACCCAACTCACCCACCACTGACTCACCCCAAACGCCATTACCCCGGCATGTCAACCCAATCCAGCCACCACCGGCCACCTATCTGCCGCTGGGGTGTGTCCACTGAGGAAGGTTCCTTGGCCGCACCCAGCAAGGGCGCGTGCGGCGGGGGTGGCACCAGGCTCACCCCAAGGCCAGATAGTTGGCCATATCAGCGTGAGCCTGCACGTTGAGCCACCTATTGGCGCTTGGGGTGAGTCGGTCGAGGAGAGGCGGCCCACCAGGAATGCCGCAGCATGAGAGAAGCCGGCCACCCGCGTGTGCGGGGGCCGGCTTCCTACCGGAAAGGGCTTGGTCCTACTGCTTGGCTGAATCCTTGACCTGCCCGTGTTCCACGGCAATGGTGAGCTTGTTGGAGTCGAAGGAGATGAATCCGTCGCTCACCTCGAAGCTGTGGCTCTGGGACTGGTCATCGGTCAGGGTAACGGTCCCCTGCTCCAGAAGGGACAGGACCGGCTCATGGTTGGGCAGGATTCCCATGGAACCCTCCAGGGCCGGCACCATGACCGCCTGGGCCTTGCCGGACCACACGGGGTGGTCGGCCGCCACGATGTTCACCTGCATGATCTCACCGCTGGCCATCAGGCACCGTATTCCTTCTGCATCTTGTGCCACTTCTCTTCCAGGTCGTCAATGCCGCCGATGCCGGAGAAGGCCTGCTCGGGCACCTCGTCGTAGACGCCGTCGCAGATGCGGGTGAAGGCCTCGATGGTCTCGTCCGCCTTCACATAGGAGCCCTCGCGGCCGGTGAACTTCTCGGCCACGTAGAAGTTCTGACCCAGGAACTGCTCGATCTTGCGGGCGCGGTTGACGGTGGTCTTGTCCTCCTCGCCCAGCTCGTCGATGCCGATCAGGGCGATGATGTCCTGAAGCTCCTTGTTGCGCTGGAGGATGGCCTTGACGCGGTTTGCGCAGTCGTAGTGGGCCTGGCCAACGTAGCGCGGATCCAGGATTCGCGATGTGGAGGACAGGGGGTCCACGGCCGGGTAGATGCCCTTGGAGGCGATGTCACGGGAGAGCTCCGTGGTGGCGTCCAGGTGGGCGAAGGTCGTGGCCGGAGCCGGGTCGGTGTAATCGTCGGCGGGCACGTAGATGGCCTGCAGGGAGGTGATCGAGTGGCCACGGGTCGAGGTGATGCGCTCCTGGAGGGCACCCATCTCGTCGGCCAGGTTGGGCTGGTAGCCCACGGCCGAAGGCATGCGGCCCAGCAGGGTCGAGACCTCGGAGCCGGCCTGGGTGAAGCGGAAGATGTTGTCGATGAAGAGCAACACGTCCTGGTTCTCCACGTCGCGGAAGTACTCGGCCATGGTCAGAGCGGTCAGAGGCACACGCAGACGGGTCCCCGGGGGCTCGTCCATCTGGCCGAAGATCAGGGCGGTCTTGTCAAGCACCCCGGCCTCGCCCATCTCACCAATCAGGTCGTTGCCCTCACGGGTACGCTCGCCGACACCGGCGAAGACGGAGACGCCGCCGTGGTTCTGGGCCACACGCTGGATCATCTCCTGGATAAGGACGGTCTTACCCACGCCCGCACCACCGAAGAGGCCGATCTTGCCACCCTCCACGTAGGGGGTCAGCAGGTCGATGACCTTGATGCCGGTCTCGAACATCTGGGTGCGGGACTCCAGCTGGTCGAAGGCGGGCGGGTTGCGGTGGATGGGCCAACGTTCCTTGATGGTGATGGTCTCGCCGGGCTTCTTGTTGAGGATCTTGCCCGTCACGTCGAAGACATGGCCCTTGGTCACGTCGCCGACCGGCACCTCGATAGGGCCGCCGGTGTCAGTGACCGCGGCGCCACGCACCAGGCCGTCCGTAGGCTTCAGGGCCACGGTACGAACGGTGGAGTCGCCCAGATGCTGCTCTACCTCAAGGGTGATCACATGGGAGCTCTCGCCCTCGGTGGTGCCGACAGCCTTGATTTCAACAGTCAGTGCGTTGTAGATGTCGGGAAGGTGGCCAGTCGGAAACTCCACATCAATGACCGATCCCTGGACACGTGTGACGCGGCCCTGGAGCAGTTCCTGTGGTATCTCGTCGGTAGCCGCTGTGGTCTGATTGTCAGCCATATGCGTTCCTACTCTTCCTCTTTGTTCAGCGCGTCGGCGCTGCCGATGATTTCGGTAAGTTCTTGGGTGATGGAGGCCTGACGGGAGGCATTGAGCTTGCGAGTCAGATCATCAATCAGGTTGTGGGCGTTGTCGGTGGCCGTGTGCATGGCGTTCTGCCGGCTTGCCGTCTCCGAGGCCGCTGCGGTGAGCAGGCACTCGTGGATGCGCGACTGGATGTACTTGGGCAGAATCATATCCAGGACCTTGCCGGGTGAGGGCTCAAAGGTGTACAGGGGGGTCACCTCACCGGCCCTGGCTGGCGCTGTGCCGGTCTTGGCGGTCTCCTGCCCATCCTTTGGCTGCCCATGGTCGCTGTCGTCCACAGCCTCCTGCACCGACTCGGTCGACCCATCAGCCTCCTGGCCGCCCTGAACCAACTCGACGGGCAGCATGCGCAGCACCCGCACCTTCTGCACCACCATGTTGATGAACTCGGTGTAGACGATGTAGAGCTCGCAGACTCCCCCGTCACGTGCCGGCGCCATATAAGCATCCAGCAGGGTCTTGGAGATGGACTCGGCCACGGCCACACCTGGGTGGTCGGTCTCGCCCTCCCAGGTATCAACCACATTGCGGTTGCGGTACTTGTAATAGGAGATCCCCCGGCGGCCGTACACGTAGAGCTGCGGCTGCTTGCCCTTGGCATCCAACCCGGCCAGCAGGGCCTCGGTCTCGCGGATGATCGACGAGGTGTAGGCACCTGCCATGCCACGGTCCGAAGTCAGGGCGAGGACAGCCACACGGGGGTTGTCCTCGTCGTGCTTCATGACAATAGGATGGTCGATATTGGTATGGGCCACCAGTGCCTGCACGGCATCGAAAATCGCATCGGTGTAGGGCTTCGCATCCAGGGCCACTGCCCTGGCCTTGGCGATGTGCGAAGACGCAATCATCTCCTGGGCGTTGAAGATCTTCCCCAACGACTGGGTGGAGGCGATTCGTGATTTCAATGCGAGTTGGGAAGCCATGGGTTACTTCTTCTCCCCCGCGACGAGCTTCTCCTGCTGGACCTCGGTGGGCTTGGAAGCAACCGGCTTCTTGTCCACCAGTGGCTTGCCGGCCTCGGTCACGAAGGTGGACCGGAAGTCCTCGATCGCCTTGTCCAGGGCCTGCTCTGTCTCTGAGCTGAAGTCACCAGTCTCACGGATGGTCTTGATGATGTCCGTGTTGTGCTCGATGTAGTCCAGCATGGCCTTCTCGAAGGGCAGCACGTCATTCAGATCCAGGTCGTCCAACTTGCCATGGGTGCCGGCCCAGACCGAGACCACCTCCTGCTCTGTGGAGTAGGGGGAGAACTGGGGCTGCTTGAGCAGCTCGGTCAGGTGGGCGCCACGGGTCAGCTGGGCCTTGGAAGCCGCGTCAAGATCCGAGGCGAACATGGCGAAGGACTGCAGGGAGCGGTACTGGGCCAGGGAGATCTTCAGGGTGCCGGAGACCTTCTTCAGGGCCTTGGTCTGGGCGGCGCCACCCACACGGGAGACGGAGATGCCCACGTCCACGGCCGGGCGCTGGTTGGCGTTGAAGAGGTCGGACTGCAGGAAGATCTGACCGTCGGTGATGGAGATCACGTTGGTCGGAATGTAGGCCGAGACGTCGTTGGCCTTGGTCTCGATGATCGGCAGGCCGGTCATGGAACCGCCACCCAGGTCGTCGGAGAGCTTGGCGCAGCGTTCCAGCAGGCGGGAGTGAAGGTAGAAGACGTCTCCGGGGTATGCTTCGCGCCCCGGCGGGCGACGCAGAAGCAGGGAGATCGAACGGTAGGCTTCGGCCTGCTTGGACAGGTCGTCAAAGACGATGAGCACGTGCTTGCCGTGGTACATCCAGTGCTGGCCGATGGCCGAGCCGGTGTAGGGGGCAATGTACTTGAAACCAGCGGAATCGGAGGCAGGAGAAGCCACGATGGTGGTGTACTCCATGGCTCCGGTCTCCTCCAGGGTCTGGCGGACCGAGGCGATGGTGGAGCCCTTCTGGCCGATGGCCACGTAGATGCAGCGGACCTGCTGCTTGGGGTCACCGGACTCCCAGTTGGCCTTCTGGTTGATGATGGTGTCCAGGGCGATGGCGGTCTTGCCGGTCTGGCGGTCGCCGATGATCAGCTGCCGCTGGCCGCGACCGATGGGGGTCATGGCGTCGATGGCCTTGAGACCGGTGGACAGGGGCTCGTCGACCGGGTGGCGGTGCATGACATCGGGGGCCTGGGCCTCCAGGATGCGCCTGCCTTCGCTCTTGATCTCACCCAATCCGTCAATGGGGTTGCCCAGCGGGTCGACGGTGCGGCCCAAGTAGCCGTCGCCAACCGGCACGGACAGCACGTCGCCGGTACGGCGGACCGCCTGTCCCTCTTCGATGCCCATGAAATCGCCGAGCACGACCACACCGATCTCGCGAGCATCGAGGTTGAAGGCCAGACCGAGTGTGCCGTCCTCGAAGGTCAGCAGCTCATTGGCCATGCAACCAGGCAGTCCCGTCACATGCGCGATGCCGTCGCCAGCCGTCGCCACGTACCCAACCTCCTGGGTGGGGGTGTCGGTCGGCGTGTAGGACTCGACGAACTTATCGAGCGCCTCGCGTATCGCACCGGGATCAATGGTAAGTTCTGCCATGATCACTCCTTATTGTTTGTTTGGTTCATTGGTAAGTCTCTATGCCCGCTTCGCTCAGCCGGAGGTGACCAGCCGGTGCAGCTCCCTCAGCTGTGCCTGGACGGTGTTGTCCGTAACCTCATCACCGGCCTGAATCCTCATGCCGCCGATCACGCTGGAGTCAACCACCGAGTTGATATGGACCGGGTGCCCCATCTTCTTCGAGTAGACCTGGGTAAGCCTGTCAGTCTGCTCGCCGGAGAGAGGAGTGGCCGTGGTGACCGTGACCATTGACTGGCCCATATGCCGGGAGAACTTGCCGATCAGCCACTGGATGGTCGACAGGTACCTGCGGTTGCGGAGGTTGCACGTGGCATGCTCGGCAAGCCGCATGGTGACCCGGTTGAGCGTATTGCCCTTGAGGACACTGTCGATCAGTGCGACACGGGGTGCCGGATCGGAGCTGTCATCGGAGAGCTGGGCCCGCAGCAGCGGCAGCTTGAGCAGGGCTGAATGCAACTCGGCCAGTTCCAGGGAGACCTGGAGGGTGGAGTCGGAGTCATCGGCGTAGTACATCATCGCGTCGACGGCGAAATCCTCCACCGCATTGGCTATGTCGCTGGGCCGGCTCCACTTGCGCTCAATGAGGTCGGAGAGGATCTCAATGGTGGTGGGATCCGCCTTGCCCTCGAACATGCCCCTGAGCAAACTCAGCTTGTCGTCCAGGGACCTGGACTGGTCTGTGAAGGCATGCTCCAGCTTGGCGTTGTGGTCCAGCAGGTTGGTGACAGTGAACAGCTCCTGGCCCACTCGCCAGGCGTGCTCACCAGCGCCTTTGAGCTTGGGTGCCAGCATGTCCCGCGCTGTGCGATCGGCAATGCGCGATGCTTCTCCTCGCATCTGTCAGCTCCCTTCCCTATTGCTCCTGCATGCCATGAGTTCCAACCTCAGCCCTCATGGGTCTTCTCGGCCATATCGTCGATCAACTGGTCAAGCACCTTGGACTGCGTATCCTCGTCCTCCAGCTTGGCTCCCAGGATCTTGCCAGCCAGAGCCGCAGCCAGCGAACCCACATCCCCCTTGAGGGAGACCATGGCCTGCTGCTGCTGGGATTCAATGGACCGTTGGGCGGTGGCGGTGATCTGAGCCGCCTCACCCTCGGCACGGGTCCTGGCATCCGAGATGATGCGGGAGGCCTCGGACCGGGCGTCATCCCGAATCTTGGAAGCGTCCACCCGGGCCTGGCTCAACTGGTCCTCATACTTCTTCTTGGCCTGGTCGGCCGACTCCTGGGCTTCCTTGGCCTTCTTGATGCCCCCCTCGATCTTGGCGGAACGCTCGTCAAAGATCGACTGGAACTTCGGCAGGAAGAACTTATAGAAGAAGCATCCGAGGATGACGAGAATGATCAGTGACCAGACGATATCGTAGGTCTCGGGGATGAAGAGCTTAATGCCCCCGTTCGCCGCTAGCGGCTCCATGGGTGTCTCCTTTCCTTCTCGCACACCATCAGCGCCCCCCAGGGTGCCGAAACGGTGTTCTTACCTCTAGAAATCAATCGAATCAGCTGCTCAGACGACGAAGAGCGAGACGAAGCCGAGCAGGCCGAGCACCTCGATCAGGGCCAGACCGATGAACATGACGGTCTGCAGCTTGCTGGCCATCTCAGGCTGGCGGGCCATGCTCTCAAGGGTCTTGCCGACCACGATGCCAAGGCCGATGCCAGGACCCACGGCGGCCAGGCCGTAGCCCAGAACGCTGATGCTGCCGGTGACCTCTGCCAGAGTGATGATATCCATTGTTGTTCCTTTCCTATACCGTTTCCGGTTGTGGATTACGCTGCGATTCCAGGTGTGTGTGCCGGCTTCGCAAAATCTTGGTTAAGCCCTGGGATTAGTCTTCCTCGGGGAAGCTTTGGTTGATGTAGACGGTGCTGAGGATGGCGAAGATGTATGCCTGCAGTGCCGCGACGAACATTTCGAACGCCGTCAGGGCAAAGCCCAGGCCGAACCAGCTCACACCGGCCAGGGCCAGCCACTTGTTGCTGACCACGATGATGTAGTACTGGGCGAAGGCTAGGCTGACCGCCACCAGCAGATGGCCTGCGACCATGTTGGCGAAGAGTCGGATGGTCAAGGAGACCGGCTTGATGACCAGGAGCTCCAGGAACTGGATGGGCGTCAGGATGATGTAGAGCGGCCAGGGGACACCTGCGGGAAAGAGCTCCTGCTTGAGGTAGGGCCACAGTCCCTGCTCCCGGATGCCCGTCACCAGATACTGGGCCAGGGTCCAGAGGGCAAAGACCAGGGGCATGGTGATGGTGGCCGTCGCCGCGATGTTCATTCCAGGAATCACACCGCAAAGGTTGAAGACCAGCACCGTCAGGAAGATGGTGGTGATCATGGGCACATAGCGCCTGCCCCGCAGCTCCCCCATGACCTGGTAGACCACGGAATCCCGGACGAAGTCAAGCACCCATTCCACGGCTCCCTGCCAACGGGAGGGAATGAGCTTGGCCCGTGAGGCGGTGATGCCCAGGACCAGAAGAATGATGACCATGGCCAGGAGCCGCACGAAGATGATGCGGTTGATGGCGAAGGGGGTGCCCTGGAAGAGAATGGGGTCAGGCAGGAAGTCGCGTATTGAAGGGAGTTCCGGGCCGTTCTCAGCCGCCACTAGTACCGCGCCGCTTGGTTGAACCATCCACGCCTCCTGATCATGCTTCAGATGCCAGTCTATCCCACCCATGACCTCCATGGGCACGATGCTTCACTATCCTATCAATGTTGCGGTATCAGCTGCAGCACTGTGACTTAGGGGTCTGCCAAGACGGCCACGCCAGAGCCGGTTGGCTTTCGACTCCGAACAGCCGAGAAAGATTTTACGACTACCGAGTGCTGTGATGTAAGTCACGCTCAAAAACCGTACAGGAGAAGGATTCCACGGCGATTCTTCAGGCCTCAAATAGACACTTTACACAATTTTGTGCAGCTTTCTATACAGTATGCCGGAACTGTCTACTGAAGTTGGATGAACAAAGACGGGAAAGCGGACAAGTGGGAACTCAAGAATCTTGGTGACCATGGTGTGCACTTGGAGCTGCGAGGATAAGTACATGCAGCCGTCATGGATATTGAACTGGGTGAAAAGCTTGCTGGGGCTGGAGATGAAGGTCAACCGACGTTCGTCGGGTCCAGAGGCTGCGAGGCCAGCGAGCTCGGCCAGCCTCCGCAGTTCTCAACGGGCGGAACCAGGCCGTAGCCGTCAGCCCGCAGGGGCCTGAAGCCATCCGACCTGGGGTTGTCTGGGTCATGACGGATGGAGCGGTCGGTGCCCAAGCGCCCCTCGGCCCGCAGCCCCGGCACCTCGGCCAGGTCGTAGGGCGTGGTCTGGTAGACCCAGTTGAGCCAGTTGCGCCAGAGCAGGTTGGCGTGGGCCCGCCAGGAAAACAGGGGCTCCAGGGTCGGGTCATCATGGGGGAAGTAGTTCTTGGGGAGGGGAACATTGGCCAGTCCCCTTGCCTGGTCACGCCGGTACTCCTCGGCTATGGTGGTCTTGCCGTATTCCCAGTGCCCCAAGGCGAAGACCTCGGAGAAGTCGCGGGTGGCGATCAGTCCCGGGCCGGCTTGCGGCCCCCAGGTGAGCACCTGCAGGCGGGGGTCGGCGGCCAGGTCCTTCTCACTGACCCCTGCCATGCGCGAGTGGGGCTGGAGGCTCACCTCGTCGAAGCCGTTGGTCAAAAAGCAATACTCGTCCTGGAGGAACTGGGGGAAAACGCCGAAGACCTTCTGTGGCAGGTCCACCTTGCGCACCCCGTAGCGGTAGTTGAGGGCGGCCATGGCGCCCCAGCACAGGTACATGGTGGAGAAGACGTGGGAGGAGGCCCAGTCCAGAATGGTTTTGAGCTCCTGCCAGTAGTCGACTTGCTCGAAGGGCAAGTGCTCCACCGGGGCGCCAGTGACCACCAGACCGTCGTAGTTGTTGTCCTGGAAGGCGTCAAGGGTCTCGTAGAACTTGACCAGGTGATCGGATGCCACGTGTGTTGACTTGTGACTGGAGACCTTCATGAAGTCGATCTCGACCTGCAGGGGCGACTTGGATATGAGCCGGAGCAGCTGGGTCTCGGTCTCGATCTTCTTGGGCATGAGATTCAAGATCACCAGTTTGAGCGGGCGGATGCTCTGCCGCTCCGCTTCAGGGCGCTCAAGGGCGAAGATCCGCTCCGAATCGAGGATCGCCCGCGCCGGCAGGCCACTGGGGATATTGATAGGCATACCTCATAGTATGGCTCAGTTTGAGGGCGGATGTCGCCCCGATTCGATCACTGGGTATTAAGATTACCTATAAGGCGTTCAATCCCCCTCCGGGCCGTTGAAGACCTCCTCCGCGAATCCTCTCTGAGAAAAACTCGCCGGAAACTTGACTTTCTGTCGCTGACCTTTAAGGTAGGTAGAGCTGCTGCAAGGCAGCCGACGCGGGGTGGAGCAGCTCGGTAGCTCGCTGGGCTCATAACCCAGAGGTCACAGGTTCAAATCCTGCCCCCGCTACTGAAAAGCCCGGAATCACAACGATTCCGGGCTTCTGTTTTCCTGTAATGCTGGGTTATAGGGTTATACGCCATATTGTGTGTCCGTCAGTCTGTGGTGATGGCGTACTTTACCGGACCCGAGGCCTCGATAAAAGGCACGGTCGCGCTTGACCCTGCCGCCCTTGCCCACACGGATGTGAGCTGCCCAGGTTCACATAGGCCTTCATGGTAAAGCCCCGCCACGGCCTCACCCGTACACTCAAACGGGTACATCAAACCGGGAAACCAGCGACTTGCGCTTATGGCCTGAACCGGGGCATAGTGGAAGGTGTCACCCTCATATACACTTGCGGCAACAGCTGGCGAGAGGAGCGAGAGATATGAGCTACACATCGGAGCACGGTCTGGCCATCAGTTCGGACGAGGCGTTCAACAACTTCATTGAGGGCATCGAGCAGGGCACAGCCTACACGTTCACACCCGGATTCAAGAGTTCTCTGGTCTTGAACGACCAGCAGCTTGAGGCTCGTTTGCAAGAGATGTCACAGGACTCCAACCAGTAAAGGCAAATGCAGCGACGGCTGGTTGTCTCAACGATCGCCAGGAACACCAAGGTCAATCATGCTTACCTATCACCACGCCCTACCAGCTCCTGCATACGGACACCAAATCAACCCAATATAAGCAGGAAGTGCTGGAATCCCTGCCGCAATCCCATACGAAATCGGATTCGGTCAACACATCCTGGCAGGAGCATATTGACCGGTCAGAGGAATACCAGGAAAGTAAGACCTACCTCATCACGGCGAACAACAATGGTACTAAGCCTTGGCATATGGTGGCCTACTTCGCCATCTGCCTGAACACCTTGAACACAAGCAACCTATCTGGCAAGCAGTGCAAGAAGCTCGACATCATCAACTGCCCCTCGCTCCAAACCGAAACATGCCCATGACCACCACCAAGCCAGAACATCACGCCATGAGGCCTTCACAAGGCCGGTACCTGCGCCGACGCATCGCGGTGGCATTCGCTGTGATGGTGGTCCTGCTCCTGTCAGCCCTGCTGGCCGCCCGCCTCATCGACCGAGTTCGGGTTGACCGCCCAAGCGAAGCGGCGACCTCCAAGCAAGCGGACTCACCAAAGATGGCCGACCGCGCCCCCAAGCTCATCAGTCCCGTGGACTACAACCACAACGGCGTGGATGACTATTCGGACATCGTCGCGGGGACCCGGCAGGATGCCGAACATCACCCCCATTATGACAGCGGCTACTATCAGGGCGGCTACCCTCCGGCCGACCGCGGAGCCTGCACCGACCTGGTCTGGCCGTCCTTGCGCACAGCCGGCTACGATCTGAAGGCGATGGTCGATGCCGACATCGCCAGCCACCCTGATGCCTATTCGGCCGCAATCAGCCGGCCCGACCCAAACATAGACTTTCGCAGGGCCAGCGTGCTGGGCATATTCCTTGGCCGCTACGGGCAGACCCTGACCAATGACACGGCCGACCATGACCAGTGGGGCCAGGCAGACCTGGTGGTATTCGACAATGGCTGGCATATCGGGGTGGTGTCGGACCGCCGAGACCAGTCAGGCGTCCCCCTCCTCCTGCACAACATGGGGCAGAAGGAACGGGAAAACGACTACTTGAACAGTCCCAAACGCCGGCCGATCACCGGTCACTACCGGTTCGACGCGTCCAAGGTGCCTGCGGACGTGCTCAAAGCCTGGACGAGCTGAGTGGTCACCCTCAGCTCTTCGCCGTTGCCAGCGGCAAGCGTACGGCGCCCGGAATGCTGTTGGCGCTTACCGGCAACCCCACTGGAGCCTTATCCGTGACGGAAGCGGGCAGAACCATGGGAGCGCCTGGCGACCGGAACTCATTGCGCCAGACTTTCACGCAGTATGCTCAGGTAGGCCCGGGCCAGCGGAGAGAAGTGACGGTCGGATTTCCAGACCAGGTTCATATGCGAGACCAGACGGGGTTCCAGGGGCCGGAAGATCAGATCGGAGTCACCGGATGCGTTGATGATCCCATCCAGGCAGAGCGCGTACCCGCAGCCTTCGGAGACGAACAGCGAAGCGTTGAAGAGCAGATTGTAGCTGCCGACGATGTGCAAGTCCTCACGGGCCAGCTCGCCCCACCTGCTGAACTCCCTGTCGAAGCGAGTTTGCGCGGACACCAGCAGGGGCAGCTGCCGCAAATCCTCGGCCGACACATTGGGCTGCTTGGCCAGCTCGCAGTCCTTGGGCATCAGCAGGCCCCAACGGTCACCGGTTGGCAGGGGAATATAGGAGTAGCGGGTGGTGTCGGTCGGCTCAAAGAGGAGGCCAAAGTCAAGGAGTCCCGCCTCCAGCTGATAGGTGACCGCCTCGCCGTTGCCACTGAAGAGCTGGACATTGGCCTTGGGATAACGCTCGATCATCGCCTTGGCCGCCCGGGCCAGAAGACGCACGCCATCCGACTCGCCGGCACCTATGTACACCGTGCCGCCGATGGTCTGTTCCATACCAGAGAGTTCCGCCTCGGTTCGATCAGCCAGGAGCACAATCTCACGGGCCCGGTCACGAAGGAGGACGCCGGCCGGTGTCAGGGTGATGGACCGACTCCCCCGCTCGAAGAGCTTGTGACCAAGGCTTGTCTCCAACTCTTTGATCTGCCGGGACAGGGAGGGCTGGGCGATGTTCAGATACTGGGCCGCACCGGAAATGCTGCCTTCTTCGACTATTGCCAGGAAATACCGCAGCACCCGCAGATTCATACCCCGCTCCTTGAGTAACCGATGCGCTGAGGATACGCGCACCATTCGGGTCAACATATGCCTTTGAGACATACCTTTTCATGTTATACAGGCATTTGAGATGGATGGTTGAAGTTCATAGACTTAACTTTCCAGGCTATACAGGCTTTGCGGCAGTTGGCACACCACCAGCACAGGCCGCTGGAGGCAGCATGGCTCCAGCGAGAAAGAACGGGTGAGCATCATGAAAGCAGCAATCTTCAAACAAGCGGGTCAGGTCATCTGCGAGGAAGTGCCCAAGCCGACCCCCAGCAACCCCGACGAACTGGTCATGCGTGTGGTCCGCGCCTGTGTTTGCGGATCCGACCTGTGGTGGTACCGTGGAATCAGCCCGCGCAAATCCAACACATCCACAGGCCACGAGGCCATCGGAGTCGTGGATCAGGTAGGCCAGAGCGTCACATCCGTCAAACCCGGAGATTTCATCATCGTCCCCTTTGCATACTCCTGCGGGGTCTGCCCGGTATGCAAGGCCGGCTTCGAGGCAACCTGCCCCAGGGGAGGCTTCTTCGACAGCGGCGAGCGGGGGCTGGGAGCCCAGGCCGAATTCATGCGTGTACCCAAGGCGGACGGGACTGTTGTAGTCATACCTGGCGGAATCGAACGGGCACGGAGCTTCTCCGACGACATGCTGGCAGACCTGCTGACCCTATCCGACGTGATGGCCACCGGATACCATGCGGCCGCCACCGCCGAGGTGAAAGCCGGTGACACCGTGGCCGTGGTGGGCGACGGAGCCGTGGGCCTGTGTGGGGTCATATCCGCCAAGCTGCGTGGGGCCAGCCGCATCATAGCCCTGTCCAGGCATGAGGACCGCCAGGCCCTGGCCCGCGAGTTCGGCGCCACCGACATCGTTGCGGAACGCGACCAGGCAGCCGTAGACAGGGTCAAGGAGCTGACTGATGGCTGGGGTGTGGATGCCGTGCTGGAGTGCGTGGGGTCCAAGCAGTCCACCAGCACCGCCCTGAACATCGCCCGCAACGGGGCAGTCATCGGTCGGGTAGGCGTCCCCCATGACGAGCAGGTGGACCCAGAAGCCATGTTCTACCGGAACCTAGGCTTGCGCGGCGGTCCGGCCTCAGTGCGGACCTGGGACCGGCAGATCCTTCTTCAGGCGGTTTTGGATGGCTCGATCAACCCAGGGCGCGTCTTCACTGACACGTACGACCTGGACCACATTGCCGAGGCCTACCAGGCCATGGACCAGCGCACCAGCGTCAAGTCCCTGCTGAAGGTCTCGGAAGTCTGATAGGCCAGTCAGCAGTTCAATCCATGGCCTATGACCGGGAGCCATTTCAAACTATGAGAACTGTAGTGGGCACAACCCTTGACGCCGATTGCACCGACAGGCAGCACGGCTATATCAGGCAGTGAGTTTGATACCGACCAGCCCGACAATCAGCAGAGCCACAAAGAAACCGGTCTTCAAAGACATGGGATCTTTGAAGAGCAGGACACCCGCCAGAATGCTGCCGACAGCGCCAATGCCGGTCCAGATGGGGTAGGCCAGACTCAGTTGAATATTCTTAGTCGCCATGCCAAGGAGCACAAAACTGAACAAGGAACAGACAATAGTCGCCAGCGTATAGCCAATATGGGCAAAGCCATCGCTCAGCTTCATGGTGGTGGACCATACCACTTCAAACAACCCTGCCAGGAACAGATAAACCCAAGGCATTATCCTTACCTTCCTTCCCTTTTGCGCGAACCACAAAAAAAGGACCCACCCCCATGTCTCTGCTCAGACCTAACGAGACATGGCAATGAATCCTGGGCACCCGGTAGCGCCCTAACACAAAGCAACCATAGCGCAAACCCGCAGCGACCACAACAGCCCCATCCAGAAAGCTTGGCAGGAATGCTGTCGAACCGGCGGCTCTTACCCGACCGGTCCCATCGCGTTGGGACGTAGCTCCGCAGCCGCAGCGGCCGGGTCGGACCGGCGTAGTCTACGCATGTAGCGCAGATACCACAGCATGGCTGAACCGATGAAGACGACCACTCCCCCGACGTTGTAGACCAGGGTCAGCCACAGGGGCTGGCCGACCGGGAGGGTACCGGCCACGAAAACCACGGAGAATACCAGCAGCAGGAAGACCGACACAGCCATGCCGCAGGCGCGCGAGCCCAAGCGGAAGGGTCTCTCAAGCCCATCGAAGCGCAGACGGAACACAAAATAAGCCAGGATGATGAGCAGCGGGGGAATGAGTGCCGTGGCCGAGGTCATGTTGATCACCACCCGCAGGAGACCATCAAGGGTGTCGGACCCCAGCGCCGGAATGATGAGGATGGGCAAGACGATGACTAACTGAAGCCAGGAGGCCCGCCAGGGCACCCCCCGCTCGTTCAACTCAACCAGGCGACTGCCGAATATCCCATGGGGGACCTCGGAGAACAGCACCTTGACCGGGGCCGAGGTCCATATCATCAAGGACCCCAGGGAAGCCGCCAGCAGGATGAAGGCGACCAGACGGGCCGTCAGGGAGGCGGGCACACCCACCCATACGCCGATGGCCTCCATGATCTGGAAGATGCCGGTGGACAGGTGCAGCCGCCCGGCCGGCACGAAGACGTTGACCAGCAAGGACGTGGTGGCATCAAAAAGGCCGATGGCCAGACCGGCGATGACGATGGTCGAAACGAAGGCCCTGACCCCACCCTTGAAATCCTTAATAAAGACGCCGACCGACTCGGAACCCCCAAGACCGTGGATTATCCAGGCGAGCGCCCCCACAAAAGTCCATATGGACGCCAGGCTGCAGAGGTCTGGCGCCAGCATCGAGGCAGACATCTCAGTCGCCGGCCGAACCCCACCAGCCAAAGCCGCCACCGACGCGACAATGATCACCAACATGAGCCCCAAAGCGGCGAAGGCACCGAAGGTGGTGACCGAACCTATCCATTTGGCTCCCCCAGTGGACACCCAGGTGGTGATGGCGAAGATGGACACCTCGATAAGTATGGTCCAGACCCTCCCCAGATCGCGGCTCTCGCCGAACACCAGAAACTCCGCATTGATGATGACGGTGGGCAGGATGGACGCAAAGAAGAAGAGGTTGACGAACCAGTAGCAAAAAGCCGCCAGATAGGCCCAGGCACCGCCCATGGAGTACTTGACCCATTGGTACACCCCCGATTCGGCATCCTTATGAAGGGAGGTGAATTCAGCGATGACCAGGACGAATGGGACAAAATAGAGGATGGTCACCAGCAGGAAAGCCGGGGCCGCCACCATACCGATGGCGACATTCCCATTGATGATGTTCGGCAGATCGAATACCGCAGCCACAGTCATACCCAGCAAAGCCACACGACCTATTACCGGGCGCGAATCAGAGCCCATGCCCATGGTCCTCTCCTTAGCTTCCATCTTGCCCGCGAGGCGGATTTTTGCTAATCTGCGCCAATCAAATCTTGTTTATGCTTACAATAGCGTTTTGTTGGGAGCTAACAAAGGGGTCTTATGGTCGTTAAACAGCAACACCCCAGAGTAACCCTGCACGACGTGGCAAAGGCGGCCGGAGTTTCCCGGTCCACAGCTTCACGGGCACTGAACGGGTCTCCGCGCATCAGCAAGAGGACCACAGAACACGTCCGGCAGATCGCACAGAAACTGGGGTTCGTAGCCAACGCACAGGGACGGGCACTGGCCATGGGGCACTCGGAGACCATAGCCATACTGGTTACCGAGCCCCTGGATGAGTTCCTGTCGGACCCTACGTACGGAACCTTCCTGCGTGGGATTTCCGAGGAACTCTCCCAATCCTCCTACCTGCCGATCCTCATGCAGGCCTCCACCCAATCGGAGCGGATTCGTGTCCAGCGGCATTTGGAACGCCATATTGTCGACGCGGTCATTGACATATCGCCCTATATTGGTACGGACCTGCTTGATGTGATGGCGAAGATACACATGCCCGCCGTACTCTGCGGCCAGCTGGGATACAACCCCTACGGGGGAATCTTCTCCAACGTGTACTCCGATGATGTTGAAGGCGCGGCCCTGGCTGCCCGGGCCATGTGGGAACGCGGCAGAAGGAATGTGCTGGCGATTATGGGGCCGGCCATAAACCCAGCCGTTCCCGACCGACTCAAGGGTTACAGAAGCGTATATGGCAGGGATCTGCCCGATGAGCGCATCATCTACACCGGCTGGGACGAGTCGTCTGGCTTCAACGCCATCAATCAACTGCTTGACGAAGGACTGACCATCGATGGCGTGCTCGCCGCCTCCGACCGCATCGCTGTCGGGGTCATGGCCGCCTTGTCCGCCCGCGACATAAGCGTTCCCGACGCCGTATCCGTCATCGGCTACGACGACCATCCGCTGGCCGCTCAATCCCACCCACCCCTGACCACTGTCCACCAGCCTCTCATGGAGGAGGGCCGCCAGGCCGCCGAACTAGCCCTGGCCAGCACCACCGGAGCACCCCCAACCACCAAGATCCTCCACATGTCCTTGGTCCGCCGCGCCTCCCTGTAGGCCCCACAGACTGTGCTCTGAGCTACGTAGACACCCATGATCACTTCAGTGTCTGCCCGCTGCCCAACCGAGTGCTTAGAACCGCCCAAGGATCAGTTGGAATCAGCGAATCCGTTTGCCCGGAAACGAAACGGTGAGCAACCACCATATGGGGGCTTGCTCACCGTTTTTCCTAATGTGCGTATCAGTGTGCTTTCTAACAAAGGGAGGGCACCTCAAAGGCACCCTCCCTACAATACCGACCGCTGAATGCTCAGAGGAAGTGGCTGCGCAGGTAGGCGCCATCGTGGGCCGAGAGATAGGCGGGGGCGATGTCAAAGACGGTCTTGCAACCGGACTGGCCTTCGGCGTTGAGCCGGGCCACGGCGCGGGCATAGGCCAGCAGGACCGAGGAGGTGAAGTCGGGGTTGGATTCCAGCTTCAGGGAGTACTCGATCAGGGCCTTGGTGCCGGAGGCCAGCTCGCCGGAGCGTAGGACGAAGCCGCCGTGGGGCAGGCCGGAGTGGTCGCGGTCCATCTCCTCCTGTGAGATGAACTCGACGGTGGAATCGTACTCGTCGAAGTAGTTGGGCATGGTCACGATGGCCTGGGTGATGGCATCCCGGTCAGCGCCCTCCTCAGCCACCACGAAGACCTGGCGGGTGTGCTTCTGGCGGGTGGACAGGTCCGGATTCTCACCGTTTCGCACGGATTCGAGGGCCGACTCGACCGGAATGGTGTACTGACGGGCGTCAATCACCCCGTCGATGCGGCGGACGGCGTCGGAATGCCCTTGGCTGACACCCTTGCCCCAGAAGGTGTAGTCCTTGCCCTGGGGGATGAAGCAGTTGCCCATGAGGCGGTTCAAGGAGAAGAGGCCTGGGTCCCAACCAGCGGAGATGATGGCGACCTTGCCGGCCTGGGTGGCGGCCTGGTCCACGTTCTGGAAGTGCTCGGGGATGCGGGCGTGGGTGTCGAAGGAGTCGATCACGTTGTAGCGGGCCGCATACTTGGGGGTCATCTCTGGCAGGTCGGTGGCCGAGCCGCCGCAGATGACCAGCACGTCGATGTCCAGCGGATCGCCGGAAAGGAGATCGTCGGCGGAACGGACAGGGACGCCGGGCGTGGCGATGGTCAGCTGGGAGGGGTCACGCCTGGTGAAGACGCCCACCAGTTCCATATCATCGTTCTGCTTGACGGCGGCCTCCGCGCCGCGCCCCAAATTACCGTAGCCGAGGATGCCTATCTTGGTAGCCATATCTCTTCCCTTCTATCCAGTCCAGCGGGATTGAACATTCACCGGTCCCCGCTTGTGCTACTGAGTCTAGGAAGGCAATTATTTCCGCAAAGTCACGAATGGGTGTAGTCAAACACACATGAATGTGACTTATTTGTTAGCTGGCTACCTGGGCTCACAAGCGGGAAATGCCGCATAGACCACTGAGCCGGACATGCGGCGGAGAAGGCCGGGGGCTTGCCTGCCGCGACCTTGGCAGTGGCATGTGCACCTACAGCGGCAACGGATGGCACTGGAACACGGGAGAAACGGTCATCGGGACTCAAGGTGTACGGTTCACCCACCATTCGAGGCTTCACCGAGCGCGCACTCATCCTGGGTGAGTTACACGAGGATCGGCAGCTCCCAAGCCCCCTTGCGGCCATACTCATAGGGCAGGCTCTATACAATTGAGATATGGAAGCCTCACACAGTCCACTAGCACCTAGCAACAATGACGCACAGCTGCCGGACCAACCACCGGCGCCTGCCGGAGGCACTGGCCAATCAGGGCTCGACCTTACACAGG
Organism: Bifidobacterium aemilianum; assembly: GCF_003315635.1. Lineage (GTDB taxonomy): Bacteria > Actinomycetota > Actinomycetes > Actinomycetales > Bifidobacteriaceae > Bifidobacterium > Bifidobacterium aemilianum. Next base: position 77,837 of record NZ_PDCG01000004.1, read on the forward strand.
CTTCTCGTTCGATTGTTGAAGCCACGAAGGACAGTGACCACACCAGCGCACCAGGACCCCGGCCACAGGAGTTTGGAAGGGTGGCCATCCTTGGCTTAAGACCCAATCATGAGGGCGGTATCTTTCCGGCCCGTGTGGAGCTGGGAGAGGTCTTCAGGGTCAGTGCGCAGGTCCTCATGGAAGGCAGGCCGCAGGTGGGCGCCACGGCGGTCCTCTATGACCCGGCCGGGGGCAGGAGCCAGACCATACCCATGACCTGCACCAGCCCCGGTCTGGACTTGTGGGAGGCCAGACTGCAGGCAGGCCAGCACTCAGAGATCAGGCCTTGGGAAGTGGGCTTCGCAAGCCGGGTCATGCCACAGCTTGGCCAGTGGACCGTACAAATCGAAGGCTGGGAGGACAACTACCTGACCTGGCTCCATGACGCGCGAATCAAGGTTGAGGTCGGCGATGACCTTGAGAACGCCCTGCGGTCAGGGGCCGAGCTCTGCGAGCGCTGGGTCGCGCAAGGCCAGGCAACGCAGGCCCAAAGCACCAGCACCAACCCGCTGACCCAAGCCGAGGTCACTCTGCTCAAGTCAGCCATCTGCACCCTGTCCGACGGCAGCTTGGCCCCCCAGGCCAGACTGGAAGGTGCCGACAACCCGCTCATCCGGCAGCTCCACCAGAGCAAACCCCTGCGCGAAGGACTGAGCCTGAGCCGCCCGCTGGCCTTCAAGGTCGAACGCCCCAAGTCGTCCTTCGTCTCCTGGTATCAGTTCTTCCCCCGGTCCGAAGGGGCCCAGCGGAATCCTACCAGCGGTAGGATTGTACCCGGCACGCTCAGGAGTTCCATCTCCGGGCTGGAACGGGCGGCGGCCGAGGGATTCGACATGGTCTACCTGCCACCCATCTTCCCCATCGGCATCAGTCATCGTAAGGGCAAGGACAACAGCCTGACCGCCGGGCCCGAAGACCCTGGCTCCCCCTTCGCCATCGGTTCCCAACTTGGCGGCCACGACACCGTGGACCCGGCCCTGGGAACCATGGAGGACTTCAAGGTCCTGTGCGCCAAAGCCCATGAGCTGGGTCTGGAGATTGCCCTGGACTTCGCCCTCCAGTGCTCCCCCGACCACCCCTGGGTCAGGGAGCATCCCAACTGGTTCCACCACAAGCCGGACGGGTCCATCGCCTTCGCGGAGAACCCGCCCAAGAAGTACCAGGACATCTACCCCATCGACTTCGAGGCGGACATGCCTGGCATCGAGCGGGAGGTCGAGAGGATTCTTGAGCTGTGGATCGAGGCCGGAGTCACGGCTTTTCGGGTCGACAACCCCCACACCAAGCCGGTGCGCTTCTGGCAGGAGGTGATTGCCCACACCCAGTCCCGGCACCCGGAAGTCCTCTTCCTGGCCGAGGCCTTCACCCGTCCGGCCTTGGTGCGTGCCCTGTCTCTGGCTGGCTTCACCCAGACCCACTGCTACTTTCCCTGGCGCAACAGCAAGGCCGAGCTGGAGGAATACCTGGTCACGACCAACAGTGATGAGGCCTACTACCAGCACAACAGCTTCTGGCCCACCACGCCCGACATCCTGACCGCCTACCTGCGCGACAACGGGGTGGCAGGCCATGCGGTCCGGGCAGTCCTGGCAGCCTTGGGTTCGCCATCCTGGGGCATCTACAACGGCTACGAGCTCATCGAGAACCAGCAAAAAGCAGGGTCCGAGGAGCAGGCCGACAATGAGAAGTACGAGATCAAGGTCCGGGACTGGGGCCAGACCGGCCGGTATGGCATTGCCGACCTGTTGACCTCCCTCAACACGATCCGCCGGGAACACCCGGCCTGTGGGAGCTACCACAACCTGTCCATCCTGGAGAGCGACGATCCGAACATCCTGGCCTTCGCCCGCCACACACCGGCTGAGCTGACCCCAAGCGGCAGGGCAGACACCCTGATTGTGCTGGTCAACCTGGATGGCAGGCAGGCCCACCAGGCCACCGTCAACCTTGAGGCGGCGGGCCTTCCCGGAGAGGGGCCCTTCGCGCTAAGGGACGAACTGACCGGTCAGGTCCAGGAATGGGAAGCCCGGCAGGCGGTCTCCCTGGATCCATGGTCCAGAGTCGCATGGGTTCTGAGCGTCGTCCACGAGTCTGATGGGCCGGCGGCTCGGTAGGCCGCAGAGTAGAGTGGATACGGTAGCAATCAACCTTTCACAAGGAGACTGATATGGCAGAAACATTCAATGTCGTCGTCGAGATTCCCCGCGGATCCAAGAACAAGTACGAGGTGGACCACGAGACCGGCCGCGTCTTCCTGGACCGGACCCTCTTCACCGCCATGGGCTACCCGGATGACTACGGCTACATCGATGGCACCCTGGGCGAGGACGGCGACCCGCTGGACGCCCTGGTCATGATCCCCAATTCGGTCTTCCCCGGCTGCGTGGTCGAGTGCCGCGCTGTTGGCCTCTATCACATGGTCGACGAGGCCGGTGGGGACGACAAGGTCCTGTGCGTGCCCGCCGACGTGCGCTTCGACGACATCAAGGATGTAGATGATGTCTCCGAGTACCACAAGGCCGAAATCAAGCACTTCTTCGAGCAGTACAAGGCCTTGGAGCCCGGCAAGGAGGTCATGCCCGGCGACTACTGGACCAACGCCGAGAAGGCCGAAGCCGAAATCGTGGCCGCCCGCCAGCGCCTGGCCGACAGCGAGCAGTGACTGGGGCCGGAACCCAGCAGGCTCTGGCCTGACGAGCCAGCAAGTTACCTGCCATGCTCGCATCCAGAGTCATAAAGTCCGCCCCCGGTTTCCATGCTCAACACGGCATGAATGCTGGGGGCGGGCTTTGCTATAGTCGGTTCAGTAATTGAACGACATGCGAACGGCATTCGCTAGGAATTCAAAGCTGGTGCAGTTGGTCAGCAGTTCTATGTCGGTATCCACCAGGCGTAGGCGGTAACCCCGTCGAGGCCCATCCCGTGGGGAACCGATGGGATGAACCCTTGTGTACCACCGTATGATCATAGAAATACTGCTTATCTCCCTGTCCGTATCCATGGATGCCTTCGCCGTAGCCATCGGCAAGGGGCTCACCGTCAAGCGGGTCAGGGCCCAGGATGCCCTCAAGACCGCCATCTGGTTCGGCGGACTCCAGGCCCTCTTTCCCCTCCTGGGCTTCTTTCTGGCCAGCCGTTTCAACCAATACCTGGACCAGGTCGACCACTGGATCATCTTCATTCTGCTGGCCCTGATCGGCGGCAATATGATTCGTGAGGCCTTCGGGGAGGACCAGGAGAATCTCAAGGAAACTGCCAAGTTCGACTGGCGGCACATGCTGCCCCTGGCCGTGGCCTGCAGCATCGACGCCTTCGCCATCGGGGTCAGCCTGGCCTTCATGGACGTCAACGTCATCTTCGCCATCGCCACCATCGGTCTGGTGACAGGCGTCCTTTCAGCGGCTGGACTCTACATGGGGCGGTTTGTAGGCGCCCGTTGGCAGACACCCGCACAGATCGCCGGCGGCCTGATGCTCATATTCATCGGCCTGAAGGTGCTGCTGGAGCACCTGGGCTTCATCGCCTGGTAATCAGACCAGCAGGGTGGGCAAGAGCCCCGCGGCCGGGGGCAGCACACCGGCCAGCATGACCGGCAGCAGGCCCATGCCCAACCAGGACCAGGGTGTCTGCACCACGGAGTCCTCAGCCTGACGCCACCAACGGCAGGAGGCCAGGAGCAGTAGCAGTTCAACAAGGATTCCCACCGCCAGGGAGATGATCATAATCCGCCCGACAGGACCGTTGGTAACCATCACCACAGGCCAGGGGACGACCAGGCTTCCCAGGAGCGACCAACCGGTGGCGCAGATGCAGGCCACGGCAGCCATGAGGGTGCGGGAGAGCGAGAGCACCAGTCCTGAGCGGTCCTTACGGAGCATCTGCTGCAGGAAGGCCGCGATGATGGCCACAACAAGCAAGACCACGAAGGCCTGGGCCCAGCCGATATACCAGCCTTCAGCACCTGAGGAGCGGTTGGCCTTGGCCAGGACTATTTCAAGGAACAAGCCGGCATAGCCTACCACCGGTCCAACCACCCGTTCCGATATCTTCCCGCCCATGGGCCAATAGACGACGAACAGCAGGATCATAACCACCGAAGCGGTCTGCCCCAAGAGCTGGGAGATGTTGGCGACCCGACCCAGCAACAGTGAGGTCGCCAGGACCAGGACCACCAGGAGCAAGTAGGCGATCAGTTGGGTGAGCGCCACTGGCAGGGCCGACCTGGAGACTTGGATGCTCGGGGGAATTGGGGCGTCGCCGGCAGCGGCGCTCTCAGCCGTCAGGTCAACGCTGGGAGTGGAATCAATGTCAGGCACGGCCCCTGGGCCTGTACCGACTGCTGCCTTAGCCTCGGTATCCGACCCGGCCTCCATATCGGATCCTGCAAGCCTCATATCGTACCTCCATACGGCCTAGCCGTATCACATCTTGGACACTTCCCGATTCCCAGGCAACAGCACACTTTCTGACCCTAAGAACAGTTACTGCAAGCCATTCTAACCGCATGTGTCCACAACCATCGTCTAGAATGAACCAAACACCAATGAGGGTCATAGGCAAGAAGCCTGTACTGCGGGCCGCGGGCGCACCGTGACGGCAAAGACCCTCGCCTGGGCCCACGAAGGGCGGGTTCATGACCGATATTAGCTTGATGACTTCCTGTGACGACCCTGCCTCGGTGCTGCCCTCGCTGACCCTGCTCTCCCACCGGATTCGCGTCCTACCCATGGATGCCGCCAGCCTGGTCAAGATGCCGGAGAACACCATCCTCCTGATGGATGCCCGCGAAGACCTGGCAGCAGCCAAGACCCTATGCAGCCTCATCAAGGCCTCCGGCCTGTCGACTCCCATCCTGCTGGTTCTGACCGAAGGTGGCTTTACGGTGGTCAACCACCAGTGGGGCATCAGCGACGTGGTGGTTCAGACCGCCTCCCCCGCCGAGGTTGAGGGACGCCTGCGCCTGGCCTTGGAGGGCGGCAACAGCCTGAGCGAGGTCGGCGGCGAGGCTGAGCGCATCCAGATACAGAAGAGCAACGGGCGCATCTGCTCTGGCGACCTGGTGGTGGACACCAACAGCTACACGGCCAACCTCCACGGCTACCCCATCGACCTGGCCTATAAGGAGTTTGAGCTGCTCAAATACCTGGTCCAGCACCCTGGGCGGGTCTTCACCAGAACACAACTCCTCCAGGAGGTTTGGGGCTACGACTACTACGGCGGCACCCGGACGGTTGATGTGCACATCCGTAGGCTGAGGGCCAAGTTGGGTAGCGAGTATGAGCACCTGATCGGCACCGTGCGCAATGTCGGCTACCGCTTCGACCCGGACGAGGGTCTGATGGATGGAACCGACGGCAGCGCCGGCAATAGCGGCCGGGCCGAACAAGGCGAACAGAACCGCCCGGCCCAGGCTGCGGCAGGGAAGAAAACCGCCAAGGGCGCCAAGAACAGTAAAGACACCAAAGATTTCGCAGACAGCGCGAGCGCGCCGATAGCATCAGCCCCAAAAGCGGCAGCGGACTCAGCTAGCGACCACGAGGCTTGAGCACGCACAAGACCTCCCTACACATGCCCCCACCCCTGCGGATTCGGTTATAGACTCGTGGGATATAAGAAGGATGAGCCCGGAGAAGAGAGAAGCATGGCAGCCGAATCCAAGAAGGCGCGTATAGCCCGTATGCACGAGGAGTACGCCATCCTCTGCCAGGAGATACCCGCTCCCAAGAGCGCCTTGAATTTCAATTCCCCCTTCCAGCTGCTGGTCGCCACCGTGTTGAGCGCCCAAACCACGGACAAGCAGGTCAACAAGGTCACTCCGGCCCTCTTCAAGGCTTTCCCCAGCCCTGCGGATCTGGCCGCAGCCACGGTCGGGCAGGTCGAGAACCTGACCCATTCCTTGGGTTTTTATCGGTCCAAAAGCAAGCATCTGGTCGAATTGGCCGCGCAGTTGGAACGCGATTTCGGAGGCCAGGTGCCCCACACCATGGGGGAACTCACCTCCCTGCCGGGAGTGGGGAGAAAGACCGCCAACGTGGTCCTTGGCAACGCCTTTGGCATTCCCGGTTTCCCTGTCGATACCCATGTGATCCGCCTGACCGGCCGCCTACGCTGGCGGACCGACTGGCGCTCGGCCAAGCCCGATCCGGTCCATATCGAGGAGGAGATCACAGCCTGCTTCCCCGCCGAGGAATGGACCGACCTGTCCCATAGGCTGATCCTGCATGGCCGGGCCATCTGCCATGCCCGCAAACCTGACTGCGCCAACTGCCCCCTGAACGACAGCTGCCCCAGCGCCGGTATGCTTGGTTGAGTGATCCTGCACGACTTGAGGCTCCTTACCATCAGGGTCAGGGTTCACCGGGAGAATCAGCAAAGGGAGGTCATGATATGAGCGGAAGTCACGCGGCCGGTCACAAACGGAGTGGATTGGGCACATGGTTGGTGTTCCTGCTGATTGCGGCCTTGCTCACACTCCTGCTCCTGCTGGGCTGGTCCGTAGGGACCGGTCATCTATCCACTCTGCTGGCCCCCGGCAAGGAAGGCAAGTCCCTGAGGGTGGGAGTCAGGTCCATACCCACGAGTCTTGATATTCGCAAGGAACAGGACAAATCGGTCGAGCAGATTCTCTTAGGCAACGTCTACGAGACCCTGGTAAGCCGTGACGAGCAGAACCAGCTGAAGCCCGGCCTGGCCAAGGAGTGGAAGGTCTCCGACGACGGTCTGACCTACCAGTTCACCATGCGCAATGGCCTGCATTTCTCAAATGGTCATAGTCTCACAGCCGAGGAGGCGGTCAGCTCGCTCAAGGCGACCGTGGAAGGCCAGTATCTGGGAGCCTCCGAATTGGAAGGTCTGGCCAAGGTCAGCAATAGTGATGACCAGCATCTGACCATCAGCTTGAGCAGGCCCAGGCCGGGTCTCCTCAGGGCACTCAGCGGTCGAACCGGTATAGTCTACGACAAGGCCAACAGTGACTATGGCAAGACGGCAGTGGGGTCCGGCCCCTTTACCGTCAGCGACTTCTCAGCCGGACAGACCATCGGCATGGCCAAAAACACCTCATATTGGGGCAAGCAGGCCAGTATCGACAAGCTGGCCTTCCTCCATTACACGGACAACGCCGCCATGTCCAAGGCCCTCAAGGAGGGCAAGATTCAGCTGGCCATTCCACAGGCCAGAGAGATGAACGACAAGCTCTTCACCGGCACCGGGCTGCAGGTCCGTAGCGGCCAGACCACGGAGAAGGTCCTGCTGGCCTACAACAGCGGCTCCAACTCGATATACGCCGATGAGCATATGCGCCAGGGCACCCGTCACCTTCTCGATACAGCTTCCATCGCCTCCTCCCAACCCGATGCCGCAGGGCCTCTGGGCGGCCCCATCAGCCCGCTGGAACCTGGTTACGAGGACCTGACCGGCCTCTTCCCCTTCGACAAGGACAAGGGACGCAGGCTCTTGAGCTACTTTTCCAGCCGTTACATCGGCACCCTGGATCTTCTGGTACCCCAGCCTTACCAGAGCCTGGGCGAGACCATCAGCCAGCAGCTTCAGGACAATGGTGGCCTATCGGTCAAGATGGAGGTCCTCAGTCAGGAGGCCGTCGAACAGCGCATGGCCGACGGCCTTTACACCCTTGCCCTGATGACCATGGACCAGCCCGAGGATACCGACATCTTCGCCGGTGACTCCATCCTCCACTACCAGAACCGCAGGGCCCAGGACCTCTATGAGCAGGTCATGGCCGCCAGCAACGACCAGGCCTACCAGGAGGCGCTCAAAGCCTACGCCAGGGAAGTCAGTCAGAACGCCGCCAGCGACTGGCTCTACACCCGCAAGAGCCTGGTCGTGGCCAGCGGCAAGCTCCATGACTACCCCGTCAACATGGTCGACGAGCGGCTCCCCCTGGCGGCAATCCGTATGGACTGACTGGCCCTGCCCACAGGCCGACCAACATGCCTGCCCGGACCCGGGCGCGCTTGTCACCAAGGCTTTCTAAACTTGGCTTCATGACTGATCAGGACAATATGAGCATCCACGCCGACCTGACCCCCTTGCCGGACAAGGTGGGCGTCGACGGGCTGGAAGACAAGTGGCGCAAGACCTGGGACGAGGAGGGCACCTACAGGTTCCGCCAGACCCGCGACCGCAAGGCCGTATACTCCATCGACACCCCGCCGCCGACCGTCTCCGGCAGCCTGCATGTGGGTCATGTCTTCTCTTACACCCACACGGATGTGATCGCCCGCTTCAAGCGCATGCGCGGCTACGACGTCTTCTACCCCATGGGCTGGGACGACAACGGCCTGCCCACCGAACGCCGGGTGCAGAACTACTACGGCGTGCGTGTGGACACCTCGCTCAAGTATGATCCCGACTTCAAGCCCCCCTTTGAGGGAACCGACGGCAAGAAGCTGGATGCCCGCGACCAGGTGCCGATCAGCCGTAAGAACTTCATTGAACTGTGCGAACGCCTCACCGCCCAGGACGAGGAGCGTTTCGAGGAGCTCTGGCGGTCCCTGGGCCTTTCCATTGATTGGGACCAGACCTACCACACGATCGGCGAACACCCCCAGCGGGTGGCCCAGAAGGCCTTCCTGCGGAACCTGGCCCGTGGCGAGGCCTACCAGCAGGAGGCTCCAGGTCTCTGGGACGTGACCTTCCAGACCGCCGTGGCCCAGGCCGAGCTGGAGAGCCGCGAATACCCCGGCTTCTACCACAAGATCGCCTTCCATTTCGAGGACGGTACGCCGATCTACATCGAGACCACCAGGCCTGAGCTTCTGGCCGCCTGCACGTCTTTGATCGCCAACCCCGAGGACGACCGCTACAAGCCCTACTTCGGGCAGACCGTCTCCTCACCCCTCTTCAAGGTCAAGGTGCCGATTCTGGCCCATCCGGCGGCGGAGATGGACAAGGGCGCGGGCATCGCCATGTGCTGCACCTTCGGCGACGTGACCGACGTGGAATGGTGGCGCGACCTGAAGCTGCCCACCCGCTGCATCATCGGCCGCAACGGCCGGATCCTCTCGGAGACCCCCGACTGGATCGAGGACGGCGAGGGCCGTGCCATCTACCATGAGACAGCAGGCAAGACCAGCTTCTCGGCCCGCAAGATCATTGTGGACCACCTGCGCGAGTCCGGGGACATGGAGGGTGAGCCCACCCCCACCAAGCGCATGACCAACTTCTACGAGAAGGGCGACAAGCCCCTGGAGATCGTGACCTCCCGCCAGTGGTACCTGCGCAATGGCGGCACCGACCAGCAGCTGAACGCCGAACTGATCGAGCGGGGCAAGGAACTCAACTTCCACCCTGACTTCATGCGGGTGCGCTACGAGAACTGGGTCCACGGCCTCAACGGCGACTGGCTGATCTCCCGCCAACGCTTCTTCGGCGTGCCCTTCCCCCTATGGTACCCGGTGAACGAGGAGGGCGAGGTGGATTACGCCCACCCCATCACCCCCTCCGAGGACATCCTGCCCATCGACCCGTCCACTGACGTGCCCCAGGGCTACGAGGAGTCCCAGCGTGACCAGCCTGGCGGATTCACGGCCGAGCAAGACATCATGGACACCTGGGCCACCTCCTCCCTGACCCCCCAGATCGTGACCCACTGGGCCGAGCCCGACCAGGCCAGCGAAGAGCTCTTCAAGGCCACCTTCCCCATGGACCTGCGCCCCCAGGGCCAGGACATCATCCGCACCTGGCTCTTCTCCTCCGTGGCCCGCGCCCACCTGGAGAACGGCTGCCTGCCCTGGTCCAACGCCACCCTGTCGGGCTGGATCCTGGACCCAGACCACAAGAAGATGTCCAAGTCCAAGGGCAACGTGGTGGTCCCCGACCAGCCCATCAAGGAGTACGGGGCCGATGCGGTGCGCTACTGGGCCGCGGCCGCCCGCCTGGGCCTGGATGCCACCTACGACATCGGGCAGATGAAGATTGGTCGGCGTCTGGCCATCAAGCTGCTCAACGCCAGCAAGTTCGCCCTGGCCATTGGCCGCGAGGATGAGCAGCACCATGTGGGCGCCGCCGCCAGCGCCGATTGGAATCCCACCGATGTGACCGAGCCCATCGACCGCTCCGTCATGGCGCGGCTGGCCCAGGTGATCGACCAGGCCACGGCTTCGCTGGAGGCCTACGAGCATTCCAAGGCCCTGGAGGTCATCGAGACCTTCTTCTGGCTCTTCTGCGACGACTACATCGAACTGGTCAAGAACCGGGCCTATGGCACCGCAGACATCAACGGCCAAGCCCCCTCCCCCGCCTCCGTCCTGTCCGCACGGACCACCCTTGGGCTGGTTCTGGATGCCTTCGTCAGGCTCCTGGCCCCCTACCTGCCCTTCGCCAGCGAAGAGGTCTGGTCCTGGATGCATGAGGGGCAGGAGTCCGTCCACCGGTCCGCCTGGCCGACCTCCGCCCCCTACACGGCCGCAGCCCAGGGCGCCGACCCGGAGACGCTGGTCTGGGCAGGCAAGGCCCTGGCCGAGCTGCGCGGCTTGAAGTCCCAGGCCAAGGTATCAATGAAGACCCCGATCCTCTCGGCCACCCTATCGGTGCCGGCTGAAGGACTTGATGCGGTGCGCTCCTCCCTGGCCGACATCCGCGAGGCTGGCCGGGTCAGCGGCGACCTCAAGCTTGAGACCCAGGCCGGGGCCGCCGATTCCTTGGCGGATGCCTCCATGGAAGCCGGTGGGGAATCCATCACGGTCGCCCAGAGTGAATTGGGGGAACCACCGGTCAAGAAGCCCAAGAAGTAGCCTTTCAGGGCCTAGGCAAGAGTTTGGGGCTACCGGCATACGTATGCCGGTAGCCCCAAACCATATCCGCGCGTCATCATGCGGTCGGCATGACGTTGATCCAGAATCCTTGCTAGCCCTGCGCTATCACCATCAGAAAGTTGCTGGAGGCAGTGTGGCGGTTCAAGGGTGTAAGGAAATCCGACCCCGTCATTCCACCGTTCCCAAGACTCCCGCCAGCTTCCGCACCAGCCTGGAGGGCGTCAACAAGCACCGGTGAGGGCTGACCGGGGGCAGGCATGAGGGCAAGGGCGGCGGCATCCAGCTGCGCGGACGCGTCGGCTATGCCGACCATCTGGTCAACCATGTCCGAGGAATCCACAAGGCCAGCGACAGCCTGCCCCTCACGCTTGTCGGCGTCAAGACCCAAGGGCCCAGCCAGGGACCGGGCAGGCATGGCAGCCTGTGACAGCAACCTGGTCACCCCAGGCGACACACTGGTCTGCCGGGACGACAGTTCATCCGCGGAGCCGTCCGAACCCTTGCCCTGCTGGGATTGCGCCGTCAAGAGTTGGGCGACCTTCTGCCAGGCTTGCGCCTGCCCTGTATGCTCCCTGGCAGCTGCCAAGGAGTCCAGGCCGGCCTCCACCTTACGCCAATTGTCCTTGAGGGCATCATTGCTGGCCTTGCCTGCTTCGGTCTGGGCCAGGGCCTGCGCCTTCAAACCAGCGGCCCCACCAGCGCTGCCGCCCGTCAGAGCGCTCAGGTAGCTGGTATAGGAGTCGGTATAGGCCATGGAGTATGGAATCATGGCGTTCTGCAATTGGTCCTGGCCGCTCTTGTAGTCCCGCTCCCCCTGAGTCAGTTGGTCGCCGGACCATCCTCTGGCCCTCTGGGCCATCCCAACGCTGCCCCGTCGCTCAATCTGCCTGACCGCATCGTCGTAGGCCTGGGCCGCACCGTCATGCTCGTGGGCATCACTCATGGCATTCACCGCATTGGCCAGGTCGTCGACGGCCCGGGAGAGCGGCGTGTCGCCCTTAAGCTCACCGGCGGCCCCCAGGAGGGCCGACATCTGAGTGCTGGAACCGATGGAACCACTCAAATGGTCGGTATAGGCCCCCACATAGGCGGACATGTAGCCTAGAAAAGCCTGCTGGTAGTCCTGGGTCTTCTCGCCGATGGCCTTGGGGCTTTGCGCATGTTCCTGATCCCGCAGGGCCTTCAGTTCCTCAATCAGGGCCCTGTCCTGCTTGGAGACACCCCCGGTGGCCTGGTCAGGCAGCTGGTGGGCCTTGCCGGCCAGGGACCGCAGGCCCTCCACCAACTGCCCTGGGTCCTTGGCATCGACCGAGGCCAGTAGGAAGGAGCCCATGGAACAGTTCCTGGCGTCAAAGAAGAAATCGAACCGGGTAGGCTCTTGACGCTTGCCGACCGCGATTGCCAGCAGCTGCCCCTGCCGCCTGCTGACGACCGCGCCCGGGCTGGCGGTGATGCCATCGGTAACGCTGGTCGGCACCGTGAACACGACCAGGGGCACAGGCCCAGGCTGCGCGGATTGGGCGACTACCGGGTTGGGTGAGACATCAATATGGACATTGACGAAACCATTGGCGCCCGTGATGCGGTCTCTGGGCACCTGCGGCCCATCCAGATTGTAGGTGACCTTCAGCCTCCAAGGAGCTTGCTTGAGTCCGGGCCTCACCGAACTGGCCGTCGACAGCTTGCCGCCCTCCGGGACCTGCATGGTACGCGGCGTGGCCTTGCCCTGATCATCCAAGCCAAATTCGGTGATGGTCCCGGGGGCTTTCGCCTCAATGTCATCGGTAACGAACAACCGCCCCATGCGACCATGGCCATCAGCCAGGGTCATGACAGTCTGGTCCTTGCGGTAGTCGACCGGGGAACCGTCCACTGCCAGGGCAAGCGAACCCTGGAGTGGCTCCTGGGGACCCGGAGCGGCGGAAGCCGACAGGGCCAGGGGCGCAGCCGCCAGCAAGGCGAGGCCTACGATAGCGGCGCAGGCACGCTTGGCAAGCCCACTGGGTGACAGCATGACACTTTCTCCCTGCTCTAGCTATGGTTGACTACCGCCGAAACTGATGTGAGAATGCGAACCCAGGCCGGACGGCGGGTTGCCCCTCATTTCCCCAGTGCATTGTACTCTCTGGTGGTTCACGAAGCCGCTTGCCCTCACCCTGCGTGCTCGGTATTCGCAATATGCGTAATGTGGGCAAGTCCTGGGTCCTATGGCTTCAGGGCCGTACCCTAGCGGTGGGATGATGGGGTATTAGCGTATGGACTCGGCGATGTCCTGGTGACGCCGCTTGGCCGCTTCGGCGGCAAAACGCCGGTAGTCCTCCGCCAGTTGGGGGTCAAGACCTGCCGCAAGGGCAATGGCTCGGAAGCGTACAGCTTGGACCTGCTCACGCTGGGGGTCCTCCGGGGCGAATCCTGCCTGGGCCTTGAGCACACCTATCTGCCGGGTGCATTTGAATCGTTCGGCCAGCAGGGCCAATATGGCTCCGTCGATGTTGTCAACCGATGCCCTCAGCTGCCCGACTTCCTCCACCAGGCCCGCGATCTCAGGGTGGGCCGCTGCCTGCCGCTCGTCAATGGTCGTATCCTGCCAGTCATCCTTCGTCATGCCTCAAGCCTAGCGCCAAGGGCGGTCCAGGCCTCACCCGTACCCCCCTCCCATAACCACCCTCCGGCCCCGGCCCAACTCCTCACCCCAACCCGGCTCACCCCACCGGCAAGTTCCGGTGCCTCCTGACGGCAACATAGGGTTCTTGTCATCGCACTTGAAGTTGGGGTGAGCCGGGCAAGGGGGTGAGGAGCGAAGATATGACGAAGCCGGATACGTGAGTATCCGGCTTGTGGAAGGCAGGTATGAACCTGCAGGGGCCTATGGCTTAGTTGCCACTCTGCTGAATGATGGCGGCGAGGAAGTCCCGGTTGGTGGAGGTCTTCTTGAGCCTGGGGACCAGGGTCTGGTAGGCCTGCTCAGGCTCCAGGCCACCCAGAAGACGACGGAGCCGGTAGATGATCGGCAGCTCGTCCTTGGGGGTGATGAGCTCCTCGCGGCGGGTGCCGGAGGCATTGACATCAATGGCCGGGAAGAGACGCTTGTCAGCCAGCTCGCGGGAGAGGCGCAGCTCCATGTTGCCGGTACCCTTGAACTCCTCGAAGATGACCTCATCCATCTTGGACCCGGTCTCCACCAGGGCCGAGGAGATGATGGTCAGAGAGCCGCCGTTCTCGATGTTGCGGGCGGCGCCGAAGAACTTCTTGGGCGGATAGAGGGCCTGAGCGTCCACACCACCGGAAAGGATGCGGCCGGAGGTCGGAGCGGCGATGTTGTAGGCACGGGCCAGGCGGGTCATGGAATCCAAGAGGACCACCACGTCCTGCCCCAGCTCCACCAGTCGCTTGGCGCGCTCGATGGCCAGCTCGGCCACGGTCGTGTGGTCGGAGGCGGGGCGGTCGAAGGTGGAGGAGATGACCTCACCTTGGACGGTCCGCTCCATATCGGTGACCTCCTCGGGCCGCTCATCCACCAGGACCACCATCAGGTGGACCTCGGGATTGTTGGTCGAGATGGCGTTGGCGATGTTCTGCAGGGTGATGGTCTTGCCGGCCTTGGGCGGGGAGACGATCAGGCCACGCTGGCCCTTGCCGATGGGGGACACGATGTCGATGAGGCGACCGGTGATGTTGTTGGGTGCGCTCTCCTGGCTGAGGCGCTCCTGCGGGTAGAGGGGGGTCAGCTTGGAGAAATGCTGGCGGCCGGCGGCCTCCTCCACACTCATGCCATTGATCGTCTCGATCGAGTGCAGGGGCACGAACTTCTGCCGCTGGTTGCGGCGGTCACCCTCACGCGGGGGGCGGGTGTAGCCCTGGACGGCATCGCCCTTGCGCAGGCTGTACCTCTTGATCTGACCCATGGATACGTAGACATCGTTGGGCCCGGGCAGATAGCCGGAGGTCCGCACGAAGGCGTAGGAGTCGAGCACGTCGATGATGCCGGCCACAGGAACCAGATCAGCCTCCTCGCGGTGGGAGTCGTGCCGACCTTCCCGCTCGGAACGGTCCTCATAATCGTAATCACGGTCTCGGTCGCGTCCGCGCATACGGCGGTTGCCGTAGCGGTCGGCACCGTTGGCGTGCTCATGGCCACGGCCACGACGGGCCATGCCGTGATCGGCCGAAGACCCTTCACCATGGCTTGACTGCTGCTGGGCCTCATCATCAGGTAAGGCGGAAAGGATGTCATCGAGATCCCGGACCTCCTCCTCGGCGTGGCGGGACTGACCCTCATTGCGCCGCCGGCGGCGGGGCAGGTCATCGTCAGCAATCCGACGGGTGCGACGGCCCTGGCCCTCATTCTTGGAAGCGCAGCGGTCATTGCCGTCGCGGTCAGACCGGATGGCCTGACGGGAGCGGCCATGTCCCTGGCTTTCGGGCAGGTCCAGGTCCAGCTGATCCAGAAGGGTATCGGGTTGAACCTTCGTCTGGCGCGAATCCTGGGATTCCTCCCCATCATGACCTGCGGAGGCTGAATCCGACCTGTTCTCGGAACGGCCTGAGCGACTGGTCGCAGCGGAGCTGTCAGCGGTTGGTCGGGTACGCTGCCGACGACGGACCTCAAAGGGCTGGTTACCGTTTCCCTCACCGTCCGAAGGCAGGTCCTTGTCATCGGCTCCATGGGCCGGCGCAGCAGACGCCCCGGCCTCTGTGCTCTTCGCCGCCCGCCCGGCATGCTCAGCCGCCTGCGTGTCCGCACCCGAAGATGCCGGGCTTGCTGCCGCCTTGACAGTGACACCCTCCGGCGCCTGTCCCCCGTTGCGGGCTGCCTGAAGCGTAGCTATAAGGTCAGGCTTACGCATCGTTGACGTGCCCCTCAGCCCCATCTGCTTGGCGAGCTGCTTGAGCTCAGGCAGTTTCATGTCTTCAATATTCTGGCTTGTTGCCACTGGTATTAGCCTTTCCTTGGCCCTCTCTTCGGCAGAGCCTGAGAGCTATATGAAAAAGATGCGGAGTATACCCGCAGATGAATGTTTGGCATCATGAACACATGACCGCCAAACCTGTACTTACTGTACAACTCCGGTCAGACCAGCGCAAAACCGGCGTGCCAGAACGCTCCCGATGGGCCTAGGGGAATTGGTCGTAAACAAGCGAGCCCAGACCAAAACTTGGTCTGGGCTCGCCATGGCAAACGCCGCTGTTCCGATTGCCCGCACAGTGTCAGGGCCTGTTGCGGCACTGATTCCTAGGCGCCGTCAGTTCACCGGCTCAGCCTTTCTTGCTCTCATGGTAGGACTTGTCGGTGTTGACCGACCAGACATTGCGCTTGGAGGTCTTGCCGGTCTTGATGTTGTCGACGGCCTCGATGGCGGTGGCCATGGAGTGGTCCTGGTTGTTGTAACGGTGCTGGCCGTTGCGGCCCACGCAGTAGAGATTGCCGAAGGAGTCCAGGTATTCCACCAGCTCGGGCATCTGGGCGTAAGTGTCGAAGTAGGCCGGGTAGGCCTTCTTGACGCGCTCACGGTGGGAGTCGAGCACATCCTGCGGGCCATTGATGATCCGCATGCGGGTCAGTTCCTTGATGGCCAGCTGGGTGGCCTCCTCATCGGAGAGATTCCAGAAGTCGTCGCCCTCCTCGCAGAAGTATTCGAGGCCGACCCATACGGTGTTGTCAACATCTTTGACCAGGTAGGGGCTCCAGTTGTTGAAGACCTGGATGCGGCCGACCTTGTAGCCAGGGTCCTGCACATAGATCCAGCAGTCCGGCACGATGGGTGGGTTGCCCAGGGTGGGGATGTCGGTGGTGTTCTTGATACGCAGGTGCTTGACCAGCAGGCCCACGGTGACGAAGTCACGGTAGGGCAGGCCGTTGGCAACGGTCTTCATGTCGGCAGGAACCAGGCTCTTGCCCTCGCCGGTCTCGGCCACGGCTCCCTTGGCCGCATCAAGGGCGTTGACCAGGTCCTTGATGGGCATGGAGGAGATGAACTGGTCGGCCTTGAGTTCCGTGGCCTTGCCATCGGAATCGCGGTAGATCACGGAGGTGACCTGGCCATGCTCCTGGCGTATCTCAGTCACCTGGGCATCGGTCAGCACCTTGACACCGGCCTGCTCGCAGTTCTCCTCAACGGTCTCCCAGAGCTGCCCGGGGCCCAGCTTGGGGTACCAGAACTCCTCGATCAACGAGGTCTCGACCTCCTGGTTGGAACGCTTCTTGGGCAGCATCTTATCAATGGCGTTCTTGAGCACGGCCACCACGCTCAGACCCTTGACCCGCTGGGCACCCCAGTCGGCGGAGATCTCTCTGGGGTGACGGCCCCACAGCTTTTCGGTGTAGCCCTCGAAGAACATGGAGTAGAGCTGACGACCGAAACGGTTGATGTAGAAGTTCTCCAAGTTGTCTTCGGGCAGCTTGTGGAACATGGACTTGAGGTAGGAGAAGCCGGCCTTCATGGTCAGCTTGAAGCCCAGGGCCTTGAAGAGGCCTGGAGACAGGGAGATCGGGTAGTCCAGGAAGTGACGGTTCCAGAAGATGCGGGAGATGCGGTGGCGCTTGAGCATGACCTTGTCGGTCTTCTCCGGGTCCGGGCCACCGGGTTCCAGATCGTGCTCACGGCCGAGCTTCTTGTCGTCGTAGGAGGGGGCACCCTGGAGGGGCAGCACGTTCTTCCACCAGTCCATGATCCGCTCATCCTTGGAGAAGAAGCGGTGGCCGCCAATGTCCATACGGTTGCCGTTGTGCTTGACAGTCCGGGAGATACCGCCGAATGCGCGGGTGCCTTCCAGCACCGTCACATCAAACCGGTCGGCTCCGCCGTCCTTAATCAGTTCCCAAGCAGCGGTCAGACCGGCGGGTCCACCACCGATAATCACCACAGATTGCTTTTCGGACACTATAACCTCCTGAAAATCCAACAAATCACAGTACAGCATACGCGGTCAGGCGCACGAACAACAGCATTGGAATGACATGTACACCAATACAACCCAAACAGCGGTAAGACGATGGGGCACTCCGCCGCCAATCCGACCATTCCTGGTGCGGAACCGTTGATACAACGCTAGTGTGCAGCCCGCCTGTACACATCTACGGACAGCTTGTTAACCAATCGACTCGGGAATGTCTATATCGGACTTCTGCACTTCCTCCACGTTGACATCCTTGAAGGTAACAATACGCACGTTTTTGACAAACCGGCTGGAACGGTAGACATCCCAGACCCAGGCATCGGTCAGTCTGACGTCGAAATAGACATCCTGGCCGGCTGAACGGACATTGAAATCGACCTTGTTGGCCAGGTAGAACCGGCGTTCGGTCTCCACCACGTAGGTGAAGAGTTTGATGACGTCACGATATTCCTTGTACAGGGCCAGTTCGGCCTGGGTCTCGTAGTTGTCAAGATCCTCGGCGCTCATCACTTCCCCTTCTGTTCGGCAGAGTTCTCATCCTCGTGGGCATCCTTATGCTTCCGCCCCAGATTACGCCACCAGGCGGCCTTGGAGGGCTTACGACTCTCAGGGGTGAGCCAGCGGGCATCTGAGCCATCATCCTGCTGCGCGGGCTGGGAGGCGAGGGCGGCCGGCTGTTGCTGGTCTGGCGAGGGTGCGGATTGTGGGTCCGCCACCTGCTCCGGCGCTATGGCCGGTCCCGCTGATGAAGCAGTCCCGCCAGCCACCTGGCCAGCCGTGCTTCCAGGAGCCCCCACCGCTTGATTTTCCTTGCTGTTCTGACGATTGGCCTGGAGCTCCTGCGAATCGGCCAGCTTCTGCCGGAGGGCCAGGGAGTGCTCCCGAGCTGCCAGGGCCTCGCGCACACCGGGGTTCTCCTCGATCACATGCATGCCGAAGGCATCGAGGGATTGGATGGGGTCGTATTCATCGACCAGGGAGTCCATAACAATCAGGTCCTGGTATTTGTCGTTCTCCGCGTCCCACAAGGCGTCACGGGAGGTGCCGGAGGGCACGAACCCCAGGGACTGGTAGACCGAGAGTGACCGGGCGTTCTTTTCGGGAACCGCCACCCAGATCCGGTGGAGGCCCAGGCCGACCGGCTCACTGGCGAATCCATAGGTCATGACCCTGGGCATGGCGTCGCGCGAATAGCCACGCCCCCGGTAGTCCTTGCCCAGGATCACCTGGATGCGGGCCGAACGCCCCCAGCCATCGATGTCGATGAGAAAGACCATGCCGATGACATTGCCGGTGCTCGTAGCATCAGACTGGCCGTCGCCATCATGGTCACTATCCGTCTGTATGGCCCAGGCCACGGTACGGCGGGATTCCGGGTCGCCCCCACCGGTATCGGAGGAAGCCTTCCCGTTGACCCAGGCCACGGACCGACGGACCCAGGCTCGAACAGCCAGGCGCTCGGAAGCCGGATCCTTGCCGGTTATGGTCGAGGCATTATGGAAGGCCTCAAGCTCGTCCAGGAGGGGCAGGTCGGCCAGTGTGGCGGGGCGCAGGTGCACCATTTCCCCACGGATGGTGGGAATGCTTATACGTCCAGGCAAGGTTCGTGCCGTTGCCGTAGATGACGGTGATTCAGGCTTGACAGGCATTCGCTTCATTCCTCATAGACGTGTATACGATGGCGCTGGCTTCCATGCTACTCGGTAACCCCACCCAGGGGAATGCTTTCCTCTGAGCGGGTCTGGGCGGGGCACTTGCCGTGGCGGCCAGGAACGCGCAAGCATACCGGCGGCCGTAGCTGGGAACAGTCCCAACTCCGGCCGCCGAACGAGACCTGACAGTCAGGCCGACAGGGGCAATCCCGCCAGCCAACCATGCATGCGGGTCAGCCCTTGATCTTCTCCATGACCAGCTTGGTCACGGCCTTGGCATCGGCCTGGCCACGGGTGGCCTTCATGACGGCGCCGATGATGGCGCCCATGGGCTTCATATTGCCGGACTTGAGCTTTTCGGCGATATCAGGGTTGTCGGCCAGGGCCTGGTCGACGGCGGCAGCCAGGGCTCCGTCGTCGGAGACGACCTCGTAGCCGTGCTTGGCCACGACCTCCTGGGGCTTGCCCTCACCTGCCAGCACGCCGGAGACGGTCTGCTTGGCCAGCTTGTCGTTGAGCTTGCCATCGGCGATCAGCTGCTCGACCTGGGCGACATCCTCGGGGCTGATGGGCAGCTCCTCCAAGGACACCGACTGGGCGTTGGCCTCGCGGGAGAGCTCCCCCAACCACCACTTCCTGGCTCCGGCGGCCGAGGCGCCGGCAGCGACAGTGGCCTCGACCAGGTCCAGAGCGTCGGCGTTGAGCACGTCGCGCAGCTCGATGTCAGAGAAGCCCCATTCCTTCTGGAGCCGCTTCTGGCGCTCGTGGGGCATCTCGGGCATCTGGGCCTTGAGCTCCTCGATGTGCTCCTTGGTCACGTGGACCATGACCAGGTCGGGGTCGGGGAAGTAGCGGTAGTCGTCGGCGTCGGATTTGACACGGCCGCCGGCGGTGGACTGGCTGGCCTCGTCCCAGTGGCGGGTCTCCTGCAGAATCTCCCCACCCTCATCCAGGATGGCTGCCTGCCGGCGAATCTCGTACTGCAGGGTCTTCTCGATGCCACGGAAGGAGTTGACGTTCTTGGTCTCCGACCGGGTGCCCAGGGGCGCGTCAGAACCCTTGCGCAGGGAGATGTTGACATCGGCGCGCATGTTGCCCTGCTCCATCCGGGCATGGGAGATGCCCAGGGCCCGCACGATGTCGCGGATGGCCCGCATGTAGGCACCAGCGATCTCGGGGGCGCGGTCGCCGGCCCCCTCGATGGGCTTGGTGACGATTTCAATCAGCGGCACTCCGGCCCGGTTGTAATCGACCAGGGAGTGGTCGGCGCCCTCGATGCGGCCGTCGGCCCCACCAACGTGGGTGTTCTTGCCGGCGTCGTCCTCAACATGGGCACGCTCGATGGGCACCCGGAAGACGGTACCGTCCTCCAGTTCCACGTCCAGGTAGCCCTCACCGTTCAGCGGCTTGTCGAACTGGGAGATCTGGTAGTCGCGGGGCATGTCCGGGTAGAAGTAGTTCTTCCGGGCGAACTGGCTCCACTCGGCGATGTCGCAGTGGAGGGCCAGACCCAGCTTGATGGCGTAGTCGATGGCCG
The DNA here is from genome assembly GCF_003315635.1 of Bifidobacterium aemilianum. GTDB lineage: Bacteria > Actinomycetota > Actinomycetes > Actinomycetales > Bifidobacteriaceae > Bifidobacterium > Bifidobacterium aemilianum. The sequence goes on from NZ_PDCG01000004.1 coordinate 98,740, forward strand.
TCTGGTTGACGACTGGCAGGGAGCCGGGCAGCCCCAGGGAGACCGGGGTCAGCTGGGTGTTGGGCTCGCCGCCGAACTCGATATGGGCCGGGCAGAAGAGCTTGGTGTTGGTCGAGAGCTCAACGTGGGTCTCCAGACCGAAGACCGGATCGTACTTGGCGACGGCATCGGCGTATTTCAACAATTTTTCAGCCATGATAGGTGTTCCTTCCGATGCTTACTTGTTCAGGGATTCGAGCCAGGGGGTCTTGAGCGACTGGTGGATGGGGCCACCCCACTGCTCCTCAAGGGCCGCCTCCAAGGCAGCGGCCGGCTTGTACATGAGCTCGTCGCGCTTCTGGGGGGCGATGAACTGGAAGCCGACCGGCAGGCCGTCATCCGACAGGCCGGCGGGGATGGACATGGCCGGGGTTCCCGCCAGATTGGCGGGGATGGTGGCGATATCGTTGACATACATGGCCAGGGGGTCGTCCATCTTCTCGCCGAACTTGAAGGCGGTGGATGGCGAGGTCGGGGAGATCAGCACGTCGACCTGCTCGAAGGCCTTGGCGAAGTCCTCGATGATCAGGGTACGGACCTGCTGGGCCTTGCCGTACCAGGCGTCGTAGTAGCCGGCGGACAGGGCGTAGGTGCCCAGGATGATGCGACGCTTGACCTCGTCGCCGAAACCGGCCTCACGGGTGTAGGACATCATGTTGGCGGCCGTCTGGGGCACACCGGCGGGGGGCATGACCCGCAGGCCGTAGCGCATGCCGTCATAGCGGGCCAGGTTCGAGGAGACCTCGGAGGGCATGATGATGTAGTAGGCGGCCAGGGCGTACGGGAAGCGGGGGCAGGAGACCTCCACGACCTCGGCACCCATGCCTTCCAGCAGCTTGACGGCCTCATTGAAGCGGGCCTCGACACCGGGCTGAAAGCCCTCGCCAGCCAACTCCTTGACCAGGCCGACCTTCACGCCCTTGAGGTCGCGCTTGGCACCTTGGCGAGCTGCGGCGGCCAGGGCGGGCACGTCCATGGGAATGGAGGTGGAGTCACGCTTGTCGTGGCCGCCGATGACCTCCTGCAGGAGGGCCGCGTCCAGCACCGTGCGGGAGACCGGGCCGATCTGGTCCAGGGAGGAGGCCATGGCGATGGCGCCGAAGCGGGAGACGCCGCCATAGGTCGGCTTGACACCCACGGTGCCGGTCAGGGCGCCGGGCTGGCGGATGGAGCCGCCGGTGTCCGTTCCCAGGGCGAGAGGAGATTCGAAGGCCGCGACCGCTGAGGCGGAACCACCGCCGGAACCACCGGGCACACGCTCGGTGTCCCAAGGATTATGGGTCAGCTGATAGGCCGAATGCTCGGTGGAGGACCCCTGGGCGAACTCGTCCAGGTTGGTCTTGCCCAGCAGGGGCATGCCGGCTGCCTTGAGCTTCTCGATGACCGTGGCATCGTAAGGAGGCACCCAGCCCTCGAGAATCTTGGAGGCGGCCGTGGTGGGAATGCCCTTGGTGACGATCATGTCTTTGATGGCGATGGGAACACCCGCCAGCTCGGGCAGGCCCTCGGCCTCACCCTTGGCCAGCTTGGCGTCGAAGGCGTCAGCCTGGGCCCGGGCCTCGTCGGCGGAGACGTGCAGGAAGGCCTCGATGGAGGGCTCCGCGGACTCGATGACATCGAGCTCGGCGTCGACCAACTCCCGGCTGGAGACCTCCTTTGCCTTGATCTTGGCGGCCATCTGGGCTGCGGTCAGCTTGACCAGTTCGGTTGCTTGGCTCATGGTCACTCCTCCCCTAGGATCTGCGGTGCCACGAACATACCGGCCTGTGCCCGGGGGGCGCCGGAGAGGGCCTCCTCCTGGGTCAGGGGGGTCTGGGCCACGTCAGGGCGCAGGTAGGCCTCCAAGGGTATGGGGTTGGCGGTGGGTGGCACGTCGTCGGAGGCGACTTCCTGCACCTTGTTGATGGAGTCGGCGATGACGTTGAGCTCGCCCTGCAGACGGGTAATCTCCTCGTCCGTGAGCGCTATCCGGGCCAGGTCGTCCAGATGCTCGATTTCTTCTCGTGTAAAAGTAGGCATGCCCTCAACTATATGAGCAAGAGATGACAGCGGGGTTACCTTGCAAAGGCCGCAATCCGCGACCCGCAAGACCGCCCATGGCCTGGCCTCAGCTGATGTCCCTGCGCTTGAAGACCAGCAGTCCCAGCAGGTAGAAGAATGCCGCCCAGGCTAGGAGTATCAGGCCGCTTTGCCACCAGGCCGGATTGAAGAGGCCTTCGGACCCGGACCCCCCCCCCCCGGACTCCTGGATACCGGCACCGGCGAAGCTGACCAGGGCGCTGTCCGGCAGGCAGACGGTTACCGAGTTGACCCATTTCGCCTGCTTGCTGATCGTGGAGATGATGCCAACCACAGTAGACAGGAACATGAAGATGCCCAGATAGGCGCAGATACCCCCGCTGGTGGACCGGCAGATGGCACCCAGGCCAAGGGCCAGGAGGGATAGGACCGCCAGAATCAGGGGCACACCAAGCACAATCACCCAGGGGCCGTAAGCCTTGGAGTCCGGCAGGGCGGTGACCTTCTGGCCACTGACCATGACCAGGGCCACCAGCCAGGAGCAGAGCAAGCCCAGCAGGGCGGCCAGGTAGCTGAAGATGAAGAGTGACAGGCCCTTGGCGTGCATGAAGAGGGAACACTTGGGGTTGACCACCAGGGACGACACGATGGCCCCTGTGGAGAATTCGCTGGTGATGGCCATGATGCCGAAGATGCCGACCACCAGGTCCACGGTGGTGGCCGTGCCACCAATCAGGGTCCATATGTTGGCCCAATCCAGGGATGTGGGCTGGCCTTTGACCATGTCGCTGGGAGAATCAAGGGAGATGGTCATCTTCATAACGAAGACCGAGAGGGCCGTCAGCACAGGTGGCAGCAACACGGTCAAGCCCATCAGCCACCAGGTGGAAGCCAGGGATACGAGCTTGATGATCTCACTGCGAATACAGCCCAGCAGACCGATGCGGACATGGTTTGACGACATGCGACGGCCGGTGGTGTAACCGCCAGTGGAGGTGGGCGGCACCATAGGAGCGGACGGTTGCGCGCCCGCCTGCCCCGCCGCTGCGGAAGGCCTAACGGTATGGGGCAAAGCCATGGAAGGCTGAGGACCGTATAGCTGAGGGGTAGAAGACTGAGGGTTGGGGGGCTGAACAGTGGAGGACCGAACAATGGAGGGCTGTGGGCTAGAAGGCTGGCGTCCACCTTGAAGGTCGCCAATGCCTCGAACAGTAGAAGGCTGGGAGGCAGAAGGCGGAGCCGTGGACGGTTGAGGACTGGGAGGTTGTGGACTGGAGGGCATAGGGTGGGAAGGCTCCTGGCCGCCCTGCTGATTGTCGAACTGGCTCATTGCCTGCCCTCCTTCATTTCCCTGCCGCTCATGTGACGCAATGAATTGACCTGCCCAGCAGCATTGGCCCCACCGTTGGCGACCGGCGGGAATGCTTGGGTCCCATTGCTCTGATAACCAGCAATTGCCTGCCCTGCAGGAGGCAGGGGGGCCTGCCCGTAGCTAATCGGCGCCTCACCGGGCAGCTCCCGGCTCGTGTATTGGACCTGGGGGTGGGTCAGGGTCATGTAGGCCTCCTCCAGCGAAGCATGTTCCTCAACCAGTTCGTAGACCAGCAGCTGTGCCTGGGCGAAGACCTGGGCGGCCTGGAGTAGTTCGGCTCCAATGATGCGGAAGACCTCACCCTCCTGGGGGTCGGTGGACTGGCGCTCCACCGGTAGGACCTGGACCTGGGGAGAGCGGGCGAAGATGGCCCGCAACTTGGCTGCCTCCGAAGTGACCACCCGAATGGATTTTGCCGAGTGCTCATTGAGGAAGTCGGTGACGGTGGTGGTCTCCAGAATCCTCCCTTGCCCGATGATGACCAGATTGTCCGCGGTCAGGGCGACCTCGCTCATCAGGTGGGAGCTCAGGAGCACAGCCCGCCCCTGGGCGGCATAGAAGCGGCACAGCTCGCGGACCCACTTGACTCCCTCCGGGTCCAGGCCGTTGATGGGCTCGTCCAGGATGAGGTTATGGGGATCTCCCAGGAGGGCCGCCGCGATGGAGAGCCGCTGGCTCATACCCAGGGAGAAGCTGCCGGACCGACGCTTCTTGACGCTGTCGATGCCGGTGAGGGCGATGACATCGTCGACCCGGCTCCGGGGAATCCTGTTGCTGGCGGCCAGGGCCATAAGATGCGCATAGGCGGACCTGCCCTTATGGGCCGACTTGGCATCAAGCACGGCCCCGACGGTGGTCATTGGCGAGGATAGGGTTTGATAGGGTTTCCCATCCACCAGGCACTGGCCTCCATCGGGACTGATGAGCCCTAGAGCGGCCCGCATGGTGGTGGATTTGCCCGCCCCATTGGGCCCCAAAAAACCGGTCACCTTACCGTCTTCGGCCGTGAATGTGACCTGGTCGAGCACGGTTCGCTGCCCGAAGGGCTGAATCAGTCCTTCGATGCTTATCATGTTCCGACTCCAACAAAGGCCCCTGGTTCCACCAAGTAGCACCCAGCTGGCCACCTGCCGGCCCATCGCCATCAGGCCTGGGAATGGGCGGCGTCCCTCATATGCTGGGCGACCCAGGCGTGCATGGTCACGGCAGCGGCGGCCCCGGCATTGATGGAACGGACCGAGCCGAACTGGGAGATATAGACCACGTCGTCGGCCAGATCCAGAGCCTTGCTTGACAAGCCTGGGCCTTCAGCACCGAAGAGGAGCAGGCAGCGGTCGGGAAAATGGTAGGACTCCATGGGCTGGGCCCCGGGAATGATGTCCAGGGCGATGACCTTGGCCTGGCAGGTCTCCCGGGCAACCTGGGCCCGCCAGCTGGTCACCAGGTCCTCAATGCTGGGGTGGTGTTCGATGTGCTGGTAGAGCTCGGTCATGAGGGAACCCTTGCGGTTCCACTTGTGCGGCCCGACTATATGGACGCTCCGGGCCCCGAAGGCGTTGGCCGAACGGACCATGGAGCCGATGTTGAAGTCATGGGTCCAGTTCTCGACCGCTATCTCAAAGCCATGCCGGCCGCGGGCATCCAGGTCCTGGCGAATGGCCTCGACGGTCCAGTAGCGGTAGCGATCAAGAACATTGCGCCGGTCGCCCTGGTCAAGGAGCTCGGAATCGTACCGGGCATCGTAGGCCGGCGACTGCGGGTCGTCTGGCCGGTCCTGGCCCGGGTGGACCTCGGCCCAGGGGCCCAGACCAATCTCCCTGAACTCAGGCTCACCGGAAGCCAAAGCGGCAGCGGTAATCGGGTTCGGCTCACGCATGGCTCTGGCCACTCCTGAGTTCGGCTTCAGTGAAGACACCAACCAACGGCAGTGAGCTACGCTCGTCGGTGGCCGGGTTGACGATGTCGACAGTCGCCGGGAAGCCGGAGGTCTCGCCGCCCGCAAGAGCACCGGACACCAGGGAGACCAGGGCAAGTATCCGCGCACCCTCATGCTCCACGACGCTGAAGTCGAGGCCCAGTTCGTTGCCCTTGCGCAGCGTGACCAGTGAGGAGGTCTGCACGTAGGACTTCTGGGAAAGCCAGGAGTCGACCAGGATCACCCGCTTGCCGGTGATCGACGGGCCCTTGATGGAGGGGTAGACGAAGTCCATGACGAAGCCGTCCAGATCCTGGCCGCGTGAGGCGGCCGCGTGGATCATGGCGTCGACCAGCGGCACGGCGGCTGCGGTCAGGGCGCCGACGGCATCGAAGTCATCGACGCAATAGCCTTGGTCCTCCAAGGCATCAAGCATGATATGGCCGACGATGGCGGCAGCCCGGTGGTCAAAGGTCAACGAAGACAGCTCACTGAAGGGTTTGCCGGCGATCGAGTTCTCCAACATCTGCCGCAGTTGCTCCCGGGGCTCCAGGAGGGCGAAGGGTAGGGCACTGTGACCTGTGGAGGCCGCGGATTCGCCGGCGGGCCCGTCAGTGGGCCCAGGCTGGTCCTTACCGGCCTGGGCCGTCTTGCGGAAGCCGCCTTCTGTCTTGGGACCGACCGCCTGGGTTTGGGACTGGGCCGCGGCTCCAGCAAGGGGCCGTGCCCCCGGCGACACCTGGCCGGGTTGGGCCTGCTTGCTCAAGCCGCCTTCAGAATCTTCTGGTGCTGTCATGGTCCACCAGCCTAACGTCCCGACTCGTCATCTTCCGTGTCCAGGTGCAGTTCGGGGGCGCTGAGCTCCTTGAGGTTGGTCTTGTCTGAGTCGATGATGTCGACCGGCTCGATGATGGTGTTGCCATCGATCTTCTGCAATTTGCGGGCCGTCACCAGCAGCCTGCTCTCCAGGGTGGAGGCGAACTGGTTGTAGGCGGTGACCGTGCGGCTGATGGAGCTGCCCAACTTGCTGGCCCGCTCCCCCAGGGTTGCGAAGCGCTCGTATAGCTCCCGGGAGAGGTCGAAGAGGAGCTTGGCATCGTCGGTCAGGCTCTGCTGCTGCCAGGCGAAGGCCACGGACTTGAGCACGGCCCAGAGGGTCACCGGCGAGGTCAGGGCCACCTTTCTGGCAAAGGCGTCATCCATGAGGGTCGGGTCGGCCTCCAGCGCCGCCTGAAGCAGGGCCTCGTTGGGAATGAAGGCGATGACGAAGTCGGGTGCGGTATCGAAGGCGTTCCAATAGGCCTTGTCACCAAGGGTCTTGACGTGGTCGCGCAAGGCCTTGGCATGGGCCTGGAGCAGGCTCTTGCGCCGGTCCAGTTCCTCGGGTGCGGCGGTGTCGGGAATCTCGCAGGCCCGCTGGTAATCGGAGTAGGGAACCTTGGCGTCGATGGGAATGGTCTTGCCGCCAGGCAGATGAACCACCATGTCGGGCCGCTGCACATGGCCCTCGCCATCCGTGACGACGACCTGGGTGTCGAAGTCCACATGCTCCAACAGACCGGCCGACTCCACGATGTTCTTGAGCTGGGCCTCGCCCCAGGCCCCACGGACCTTGTTGTTGCGTAGGGCGGCCGACAGGGAGCTGGTCTCCTTGTCAAGCCTGGTCTGCTGGTCGTTGAGCCCTTTGAGCTGCTGGCCCAGGGCGCCCATCTCCTGCTTGCGGCCCTCCTCGATCTGGGCCACCTTCTCCTGCAAGGCGTCCAGGTTCTTCTGCACGGGCGCCAGGGCGGAGAGCACCTTGCTCTGCTCGGCCATGGCCTTGGCCTCCTCCTGCCGGCGCTGCTCGGCCTGGGCCTCGGCCCGTTCCCGCTCGCGCTGCAGACGAATCTGCTCGGCCTGCTGGGCTTGGGAGAGCTGGGACTTGACGAAGGCCAGCTGCTGGTTGAGGCCATCGACCTGAGTCCGGCTCTGGGCCAACTCACCGGTGAGATGGGCAATATCGGCCTGGGCAGCCTGGTTGGCGGCAGTGGCGGCACGCAGCTCATCCCCACCTGCCCCCCTGGCCATCTCCTGGCCCTTGGACCGCCCCAGCACAAAACCCGCAAGGAGTCCCAAGGCAGCCGCCAGCACGACCACTAACAAGGTAACCACAGCATTATCGAACATATGTTCTATATAACAGGCAGCCATGGACCCAGGGGCCGACCTGCCCTATACTGGTGCCGTTCGTGCGGTTGGTGGCAGCAGCCGTACCGAATCAACCATGAGATGTTCCGGCAACCAGACCCTTGGTTGCCGCTTATCGGTTTGATGGATCGCGCGGACTCCTCACCTTACCTCGCGTCCACTGACCATGATTCAGGAGGTCCAAGGTGAACACCCAATCATCCAAGCATGCCCGACTGGCTGTAGCGAGCGCAGCCACCAGCATCGTCGCCGTTCTTTCCCTCGTTCTGGCCGGCTGCGGGGCGGCCGACTCCAAGGCCACCGGCACGGGCAAGTCCTCTGACGCCGACATCTCCTTCATGCTGGACTGGACACCCAACACCAACCACATCGGCATCTACGCAGCCCAGGAACTGGGCTACTTCAAGGACCAGGGCATCTCCGTCAAGGTCCTGCCCACCGCCCAGGCCGGCGCCGAGACCTCCATCGAGAACGGTGTGGCCAATGTCGGATTCACAACCCTGAGCAATGTGGCCGCCTTCAACGCGCAGGGGGCTGACCTCACATTCGTCTTCGACCTGACCCAGAAACAGGTGGCCCGTTGGTGCGCCCTGGCATCCAGGACCGACATCAAGACCCCCAAGGACCTTGACGGCAAGACCTTCGTCAGCTTCGGTTCCGCGGAGCAGAGCGCCGTGGTGGCACAGATGATCAAGGGGGCCGGTGGCTCAGGTGAGTTCAAGACCGCCACGGCAGGCACCAACACCTTCCAGACCTTGACATCCGGCAAGGGGGACTTCGCCGGATTCTATGCCACGTGGGAGGGGGTCGAAAGCAAGCTCAAGGGCCCGGAACTCAACTGCTTCATGGCCTCCGACTGGGGGGTACCCGGCAACCCCGACCAGCTGGGCTTCGCCGTCAAGTCCTCCTGGCTCAAGGACGGCGATCACCAGGAGAAGCTGCGCAAGTTCCTCAAGGCCTCCAGGCAAGGCTACGACTACGCCCTGGCCAACCCCAACAAGGCCGCCGACCTGCTGGTCAAGGCCACCAAGCAGTCCCAGCTCGACCCCACACTGACCAAGACCTCTATGGAGACCATCTCCCGCGAGCAGTACTGGACCAACGGCGACCCCAAGCACCTGCCCGCCAACACGGACTTTCAACAGGCGCAGGATTACCTGGACTTCCAATACCAGGCGGGCACCTACACCGGCAAGGACGGCAAGAAGGCCCCCAAGGCACCCCAGGCCAGGGAGCTTGCCAGCAACGACTACCTACAGTGAACTCAGGGGACACAGTGAGAGCGGTGGACACGATGGGAGCAAGGGACTGATGGCAACGCGTAGGCAAGCCAGGGGGGCCGGACTGAAGGCTGGGACAGGTGCAGCGGGCGCCAACGCAGGCTCAGACACAGGCACAGGCGAGCCCTTGTGGCGGCGTCTCTTGCCTCCGGCCATCACCATCGGCTGCCTCCTGGCAGTCTGGCAGCTTGCGGTCACGGCCGGCCATGTCTCCGAACGCACCTTGGCCTCACCCAGCCAGATCGTGCGTTCCATGGTCAACACCTGGCCCGAACTCATGGAGGCGACATCCATCACCTGCCTGGAGACCATCAGCGGCTTCATCATCGCCGTGGCCGTGGGTCTGCTGATCGGCGTGGGCCTATATGTGTCCAAGACCCTGAACCGGGCCTTCTACCCACTGCTGGTGGCGGCCCAGACCATACCCCTGATCACCATCGCCCCCCTGTTCATGCTCTGGTTCGGCTTCGAGCCGACCGGCAAGATCATACTGGTGGCCGTTCTGGGCCTCTTCCCCATCGCCGTCGAGACCAGTCGCGGCCTGCAGGCGGTCCCCCGCTATTACGAGGATGTGGCCCTGACCTGTGGGGCGACCAGCGCCTGGACCCTCTGGCATGTCAAGCTGCGGGTGGCGGCCCGGCAGATATTCGGCGGCGTCCGCATCAGCGCCGCCTACGTGTTCGGCACCGCCGTGACTGCCGAGTACCTGGGAGCCACCAATGGCCTGGGCATCTGGCTGCAGGCGGCCTTCAACTCCTTCCAGACACCCCCCATATTTTCCGCGACCATCGTGATTGTGGCCCTCACGGCTCTGTTGCTGGGATTGGTGTCCCTGTGCGAATATCTTTTGCTGGGCGGGAATGATAGGATTGAAGACATTGAAAGCGGCCTGTAACCATGAGCTGAGCCGCCTTCCACTACGAGCATTGCGTGGGTCAGCATAGGCAGCGCCTGCGGATGAGGTATGTGCAAACCACGAAAGGTTTATCAATGTCAGACAGCAATCCTGATTTCACCGGACATGACGTGCCCAACACCACGCCTTCCACTCCAGCAGCAGACGCAGGCAGCGGACAGTCCTTCACCCCCTTGTCGAATGACCAGAATCCGAGCCAGGCCACGGACATGCCCGTGGAGCTTCCGCTGGCCGCCGGGCAGCCACAGCCTGTGCCGGGCCCCGATGCCCCCATGTACGGACAGCCCCAGCCCAGCATGGGCCAGGAATCTGCCGGCTACCATCAAGGAGATGCAGGTCAGGCCAACGGCAGCGGTCAGTATGGGCAGCCCAGCCAGGATTACGGCCAGCAGATTCCCGCCGCGGCCTTCTACGGCCAACAGCAGACCAGCCAGCCCCAATACGGTCAGATGCCCACTGCAGCACCCCTGCCCCAAGGCAACTACGCCGCGGCATCGATGCCCTGGGGCGCACCCGTTCCCCTTACCAAGCCCTATTATGGCTGCTCCTTCATTGAGGCCATCAAGCGCTTCTTCATGAATTACGCCAACTTCAGCGGCCGTGCCTCCAGGAGCGAGTACTGGTGGTCCTTCCTCTTCATCGCCCTGGTGGAGCTGGTACTGTCCCTGCTGAACAAGCTGAGCAACTACCATCTGGGATTCCTTAATGGGATCTGGGTCCTGGCGATTCTGATACCGAGCATTGCCATCTTCATACGCCGCCTGCATGATTCCAACAAGTCGGGACTGTGGGTTCTCCTACCCATTGGCATGGCCTTCATCGGCACGATTGTCGTGGTCATCTCCCTGATTGGCGGAGCCATGGGAAGCGGAGACATCCTAGCCATCGACGGTGATCTGAATTATGCCGCTCTTGCAGGCGCTGGAATCGGATCCCTCATCGGGATCCTCATCTTCCTGGCAGCCTACCTAGCCGATATCGTCCTGATGATACTGAACACCGACCCAGCTGGTGCACGCTTTGACAAGGATGCCCAGTTCGGTGGCCCTTCTGGTCAGATGATGGGCCAGATGCCCGGGGCCAACGGCTACACCCCGCAGGACTTCAACCAGTACGGGCAGCCGACCGGCCAACCCTTCTATGGTCAGCCGACCACTCCGACCGCCTATGCTCCCTCGAACCCCAACGGCCAGCAGACGGCAGGTCAGCAGGACCACGACCCCAACGCCGGGAACCAGCAGGGTGGCTACCCCCAGAATCCCAACCCCTACGTCGGTCAGTAGGCCCCGATTCGGGAGTCCGACCACAAGGTGTACCACCCATAGGGCTGATTCCCACCCGGGCATGACCGGGAACCGATAGCGAATAGGCAAAGGGCGGCAAGCAGGAAGATTCTGCTTGCCGCCCTTTGTACGGGCCACAGCCACCGGCGGCTGGGACTAGAGCTCGACCTTGGGCTTGTTGGTGTCATCAGGGATATGGGCGAACTTGGCGGCCAGGGCCTCCTTGTTCTTACGCTCGTCCTCCTCCTTGGCCTTTCGCTGGGCCTCTTCGGGATCCCATAGCAGATCCTCACGATGCTTCTTCCATTCAGCCGCAACCAGGGGGGCCAGCAGGGCGACCTGGGCATCCGCAAGCTCCTGGTCCGCCAGCCCGCCAGCGAAGGCCGCGGGCAGGAGCTGGGCAAATTCCTCAGCGGACAGGAAGAGCCGGGGAATGGCGAGCCGCTCGCAGAGCTCATTGATGTAGATCATGACCGGCGAGGCCAAGCCGGCAGCCGACTGTACACCCTGGCCAGCGGCCTCCGGCGATTGCCCAATGATGCCAAGCAACCCATGGCAGGCCATGACGACCATGGCCAGTCGCTCAGCCACCGCCTCCTCATCGGCACTCACCGCCACAGCCCCACCATCCGGGGCTTTGGCCCCGACGAGGGCCTCGACGCCCAGCAGAAACTCCGATACGGCTTCCACCGTGGACTGGTCCCATTTCAGCCCCAGCAGGCCGGCCGCAGCCATGACCTCCCGGATGTCACCGTTCTGGGAATACGCGGCCATCTGCTCATAGGCATCATTGGCGGCCAGGAGGGCATCGACCAGCTCCTGGGGGCGGCCGGGAATCTCCCACGCGCCCTCATAGACAAACTCGGCATCCGGAATGGTCACCTCCTGTCCGGACAGGAGCATGGCCACCGACCGGGAGATGCGCACCTGCAGGTTCTCCGCGTACTTGGCATCATTGGCGAGCTCCTTGGCATCGGTCAAAGGCCACATGCCAACGAGCTGGGCGCCCTCCCCTGCGGCCTGTCGCAGCTCAGGCATGGTGGAGACCCGGGTGATTTGGGCACTGTCCATATGAAAGGTCATGTCAGCTCCTTCGCGGTTTGCCGTGGCCGGTCCGCCAAGTGGACCTTGGGACCGGAACAGCCCGCGTCGACCCATATCAATCCAGGTCGGTCCAGTCGGCGGATACGGCATCATGCCCACCAGCCACTATCGGTCCAGCGGGCGACCAACAGCATCAGTCTACTTCGACTCTAGTCCAGTCGCGGACGGCTTCAGGCCACGTGGGCCGCAGGATCGGCGTATGTGATGGACATCACCTTGCCGGTCCGGGAGTTGAAGGTGATGGAGGTGAGCGAGGCCAGGGCCGTCTTGCGCATGAGCATGTTGTGTTCGGGGTGGCCGGTCTCCAACAGGTGCCGGTAGGACCAGATGGGTGACTCGTGGCTGACCACGATGATCTGCCGCCCCGGATATTGGGCGACCTTCTCCCTGGCGAAATCCTCGATGCGGCTGGCGATCTGCCGATAGGTCTCCCCCCAGCTGGGCCGCCATAGGTTGGCGACCAATCTCAGGTTCTCAGGCCGCCATAGGGCCCCGGCCCCATGGCCGATCCGCTTGCCCCTGAATTCGTTGACCGCCTCCAGCAGACGGGTGTCGGTCTGCAGCTCCAGGGGGCGCTGGCCGTGTTCGGCCCGGTGTTCGTTGAGGAGGGCCAGAATCGGCTCGGCGGTCTCCCGGGTGCGCTCAAGGGGCGAGGAGTAGACGGCGACGGCCGTGTTGAGCTGGGGGTTGGCGGCAATGTAGGTCGCTGTGGCCCGGGCCATCCGCTGCCCCCGGGCGGAGAGATGGAAACCAGGCAGACGTTCATAGAGAAGGTGATCCGGGTTCTCCACCTGGCCATGGCGCACGAAATTAATAGTGGTGGCCAGGGGGGCGAGTCCGCTTGATGAGCCCTTGGCATCCCTGGCGGCGGAGTCCGACGAGCCTTCTGGAGACGGTCTGGCCGCTGCCACCGGAGACCCGACCAGTGAATCCAAAGCAGCCATGGCTACCTCCATCCCTTGGGTGTGTGGGCCAGGGACCACAGCCCCAGCCTATGGGAGAAGCTATGCTCCCACTTGGTATCCAGCTCATCCCGGCTCAGCCGCTTGTCAGCTGGCTTGAGCCTGTTGCTGGCGTGGGTATGGGTGTCGTCCAGGAGCCACTTGCGAATCACGAAGTTCCATATGGCCACAACAAGGGCCGAGACCAGCTTGCCGATATTGGTGAAGAGCACATAGCGGCCGGTACCCAGGATCAGGCCAAAGGTGAAGCCTGCAAGGATGATCACATTGATGAGCAGGCCGATGGCGGCCGAGATGAAGAAGATCAGGACCTCCATCCATTGGGCCATGTCTTCTCGGTGCTTGAAGACATACTTCATACTGGCCAGATAGTTGAAGGCCAGGGACACCAGGAAGGAGATGATGCCGGCCGCAACGCTGTTCATATGCGCGAAGATGACCAGTAGGTTCAACACCCCCCAGTCAATCAGGAAGGCGATCAGTCCCACCACCCCGAACTTGACCAATTGCTCAATCAGTTTTCTCATAGGCACCCATTTAACACTCCCTGGCTGACGCGGGGGCGCAGAAGGGCTGATTCGTCACCGATTCCGCCCCCCTTGGTCTGCCGGGATGCGAAGCTGACCGAACCCGCCCACTCCTATGCTCCAGCGAGCGCGTTCATGCTGCGGTCTTGGCGGCAACCAGTCAGCCAGACGGCAGCCATACGGCAGCCGGACTGCTGTCCAGCAGGGAAAGCCAAGGCGGCCTTCCAAAGCTTTTCCGATTAGTATTGATGCCATGACCGGTCACCTGCCGATTCTCCCGCCTTGGGCCCAAGCCGCCGGGAGGCTGGGCTCGGCGATCGGCACGCAGGTCGGCAGTGGCCCATTGCCGGCGGATTCATCGCAGATGTTCATTGCAATCAAGGAGGAACCATGCCCGTCATCCACACCCACGTATCCGTACCCACCACTCCCGAGCAGCGCAACGCGCTCAAGGCCGCATACGGTAAAGCCATTACCGCCGTGCCAGGCAAGACCGAGAGCTGGCTCATGTGCCCCTTCGAGGACAACATGCCCATCTACTTCGCCGGAGATGACAGCAAGCCCGCAGCCTATGTGGAGGTCAACATCATGGGCGGCAACACCCCGCGTTCCGTCTGGGAGCAGATGAGCCGCGAGATCATGGGAGCCTTGGAATCGGAATTGGGCATTGCGCAGGACCGCACCTACATCCGCTACACGGCCACCGCTGACTGGGGCTGGAACGGCGGCAACTTCTAAGCCACAGACGGGCTTGTTGCCCGTCAGCCAAAGCCCGTGGTCCAAGGCCTCAAACCAAGGCCAAGACCCAGTAAAAACCAGGTCCCCTCCCCCGCCGCGTTTGAGCGATTGGGAGAGGGGGACCTTTGCTTGCCTTGCCCTGTGCCTTGCTGGTCGCCTCGACCCTGTGTTGGCTCAGACGATTTTGGGCATGGGTGTGGTCAGGGAGGTGGTCAGGTTGACCTGGACCACTCCGGCGCCCGCATGGACCTCAACCTTCTTCAGGGTCACGGTCCTCTGGTCGGCGGGGGCCGAGTCATTGTCGGTCATGGTGGCTGGTGACTTGACCGCAACCAAGGCCAGGTCGTCCAAACTGAAGCCGGCGTCGGCACACAGCTGCGTGGCACGGGTCAGGGATTCGACGAAGCCGTCCTGGTAGATGACCCGGTCTGCGGGCACACCGTAGGCCTGCTCGGCCACCCAACGAAGGTTCTCCACCAGGGCCATGCCCTTGTGGGAGTGGCTCTGGGCAGGGGTGGGGGAAGTGGTCAGGGTCTCGATCAAGTCATCAAGCTGTGATTCCAGGGCCTGGCCGCCGTCGCGGAAGAGGTTGCCGATGATGGGCTGGCGGAATTCGAGTTGCTGGGCCGTGGCCTTGAGGGAGTCGACCTGATCGTCCTCGCCGTCCCAGAGGTTGATCAGGGGGAAGGTGGGTATGTCCAGGCCCTCCAAGCGGTTGACGTGGAAGGGGTAGCGCCAGGCCAGGGCCGGGTCGTCGCGCCAGGTGGAGGCCCGGGTGACCACGACGGCAGCGCTGGGCCACAGACCGCCATACTCGCGGCAGGCTATGTCCAGCCACTTCTGGGCGCCGGCATCGGCACCATAACCGGCCTCGACCACCACCACATCATGCAGGGAACAGGCCATCTCCACGGATACCAGGCTGGGTATGCCCAGGGAGACGTTGGCGAAGGGGCCGCAGTGAACGTAGACGGGCGAGCCTTCACAGGTCTCGGTCAGGACTGGTTTCACGGCGTCGGCCAGCATGTCGGTGACCCGCCAGAGGTCAATGAATTCACCGAACCTGACCGGCTTACCCTCCTTGCTGCCGGCGATCATGGCGGCGACCCGCTGGCCAATCTCCTCCATGGACCGGGAGAGGACCACGATCTGCATGAGCTCGCAGGTGGGCGTCAGGACCACACGCTCGGGCAGGTCGCCCTTACCACGGTCCACGGCAATCTGGCGCAGGGACCGGGAGGGAAGCTCACTGACCCGGGGCACCAGAATGCTGTCGATGAGGCCCTCGTCCACGGCTTTTTCAGCGAAGGAGACCAGGAGGTTCTGGGCGCAGGCTATGGCCGCCATCTCGCCGCACAGACCCCAGTCAATCAGCTCAGGGTGGCTCAGGGAGGCCTTGCCGCCACCCGAGGCGCCACCCTTGGATCCGGCCGCAGTAATGCCCATGCTGGGCTGGCGCAGGACCGCCGCCGCATCTATGCCCCGGGCACGCAGGGCGTCGATCAGGGCGATGGTGGTGGTGGTCTTGCCTTCGCCACGGGAAGCCTTGAGCGGCGTATCGGCCGTGACGAGCAACACCTTGCCGTGCTTGCGCTCGGCTTGGGGGTTGCCCTCCAGGGACTTGAGATACCCAAAGGCATCAATCTTCCTGACAAGCCCATACTGACTACTGAACTGATCGATTGCAGACATGATCCTGACTTTCATATGCGCGGGGCAGGCACGCTGGGTGCCATGCTGCAGACATACTATCAGCAGAGCCATCCGCCTGGCTGGCCGTGCCCACGATTCCTTGAGCCGGCTTCCATTCCCTCGCCGCATCATCCAGCATCCGCTCATTCCTCCGAGAATGTCCCATCCCTCGCGGCACCTAACGCAAATCGCGAGAAATGGGACAACAATCGCCGAACAATGTCCCATTGCTCGCGATTACGTCGGATGTGCGACCGAGTCGGGGCCGGGACGAGGGGCAGTTGGGACTGGCGAGGCGGCGGAGCGGAATCAGTGGTCGGAGCGGTTGAAGCCGTTGCCCATGGACATGCTGGTGGTGTAGAGGACCGTGTCCAGGAGCTGGTCGGTCTCGGTCTTGAGCTGGTCGGCCATGGACTGGTTGGCGGCGGCCAGAATCTGCCTGGCCTCCGGGTCGCGGGTGGCGGCGATGATCTGATCGGGGGCCATGGGCTCCACGTCGCCATCGGCGTTGTCGGCGTCGAACTCCGTCTGGGAGACCTGCTCACCCTTGGCGCCGACCAGCCGGGCCAGCTGCTCGTCGCTGGCGATGACCATCCGGTGGCCCATGGCTCCGGTCTTCTCCTGGTAGCGCTCAATGGCGTTGGCGTTGGCGGCGAAGTCGGAGTCGCTCAGAGCCGCGATGATGCGGTTGGCCCAGTAGAAGTTCTCCGAGGTCACGCGGGTGGTGGTGCCCTCCAGGTAGGCGGGCGTGGAGTCCACGTTGGGGTAGAAGGGCACCAGAGTGTTGAAGGGGTTGGAGCCGTAGGCCATCCACTGGATGGACCTGTTGGCCTGGGGCCGGTAGGGGCGAATCTGCATGACTGCCAACTGGCTCTGCCGGTTGATGCCGATGGGCCGGAACATGTGGCGGCTATGCTCGTCACCGAGGGTTCCGTAAGGATCATAGGGGGTTCCCTGGTAGTGGGAGCTGAGCACGTACTTGACATCCTCGATGGTGAGCTTGCGCTCGGGCTGACGGGCCCAGGGAATGTCGTCGCTCTGCGGCTTGTGGTCGGCGTCGGGGCCGTCCCAGACCTCGTCGTAGGGGTTCAGGACCCGCTGGACGTACCAGGCACGCGGGGTATTGTAGACATGGTCGGAATCCGAGTGGGAACCGAAGGCATCACGGGGGTTGAAGGGGGTGGTGGCCTCCACGGCCAGGTCCAGGTGGTGGAGCCCGATGAAATCGGCCAGGTCGGCCGAGCACATGTGCTCCTCCTGGTCACCCAGGGCGTCATCCAGGTCGAACTCGTCAATGCCCAACTGGTTGGGCATGGTCACGTAGGCCTCGTCCGGCACCCTCTTGGCTATCCAATGGTGGCCACCCACAGTCTCCAGCCACCAGATCTCGTTGATGTCGGAGAAAGCCACACCATTCATCTCGTAGGTCCCATAGCGTTCCAGGAGGGAACCCAGCCTGGTCACGCCTTCACGGGCGGTCTTGATATAGGGCAGGACCAGGGTCAGAAAGTCCTCCTCACCAATGCCACCGGCACGCTCAGGCTCGTAGCCCTCCTGCCCCTCGACACCCTTGGCGGGCACGTATTCGACCAGGGGGTCGGCCCCCAGGACCCGCTCATTGGAGGTCAGTGTCTCGGTGGCGGACATGGCCACGTTGGCCTCGTTGACACCGGCCTCACCCCATATGCCCTCCTTGAGGTCCGCATTGGGCACGGCCGTGTACTGGAGGGGCTCCTCGGGCAGGTCGACCTCCAGGTGGCTGATGACCGCCCGGTAGTGACGGGGCTGGTCGGCGGGTTTCACGACCACGAACCGCTTGGGGCAGAACTCCCCATTGGCCGAGTCCTCGTTGCGGGCGATGATGGTGGAGCCGTCGTAGGAGGCGTCCTTACCGATGAGAATGGTGGTGCAGGCCATGTTCTTCCTTTTGTTTCGCTGACTTGTTCGCTGATATGAGATTGCGCTGATGAACCGAGCGTGCTACGGCTATGGCTACTGACGGCACAAGCCCTTCGCTGACAGACCCATCCTGGGACCGGCCCTCAAGCATGGGCTGGCGACTACCGGGCGGAGCTCAGCCTGGACTCAGGCCTTGCCGGTCAGGTAGATCTGCCCGTAGTCCAGGTCCCGGTCGCTCGTGCGCACGGCTTTGAGCAGTTCGTTGTACCAGAAGCCCTGGTTGAGGCCTGGCAGGGGCTGCGCACTCCCCCAGACCTGCAGGCGGTAGTCATGGTCTCGGTCGGGCGGGGTGGGGCCGTTGTAACGCATGGTGACCGCCGGGTCGCTCCCACCCACGAATTTGCCGGCCGCTGAGGTACGGCCCTGGGCGGCCTCGGGAATCATGGAGGGCAGTTGGCGGGAGAAATCAGGCGGGATCTGCAGGGCATGGGAGTCGTTGAAATCGAACATGAGGGCATCTACCGGCAAGTTGGCCACCGTCCAATGAATCCATTCGAATCCGCAGACCGGTATGGAATCAGGGTCGGTCAGGGCCCAGTGGAGGTAGTGGACCGAGGGGTCCAACTGGTCGATATAGAAGGGCAGGGAGACCACAGGGGTGTCCGCGACCTTGCCCTCCGGCGCCGCAGCCTTGGCATAGGCGTCTGGAATAACGATGAAATCAGCGGAAATCTTCATAGAACCAGTATCGCTCACCGGTCTGACCATTGCCCATAATCAGCTCACGGAAGGAAGCCCTGACCAGCTCAGGCCAAGGACCGGCACGGTTCACAGCTGCCATTGTCGGCGAGCGCTGTCGGCGAGCGCTCCCAGCAGCCTGGTGAGATTCAGTGGGAAGACTGCAAGGGAGGGTAGCAGCAGCATGGGTGGGGTGGGGGATGAAAAGCCCGGGGTGTGAGGCAATGAACCTGCCTCACATCCCGGAAGGCGACACCCTCACAGCGGACTCAGTGGTCATCTAGCATGACGCGGACCACGAACCACTGCTGTATGACGGACCCGGCCGCGACGGGCAAGGGCAAGGGCTTCGGCCATGAACAGGGCGATGAGAGCCGCAACGGCCACCGGCAACACAGCCGCACCTGTGGAGGGCAGGGGTTCACGATCAGACGCATTCTGGGACCAGCCGGCCTCCTGGGCCACAGGCGCTCGGCTGGAACCATGGCCACCAATATCACCCGGCACCAGGGGACCCTGGGACTTGGAGGGATCGGCAATCACCACGGGAGCGGGGGCATGGCTGCCAACAGCCTGATGGCTGCCTGCCTGCTGACCCTTGGCTCCTTGACCTTAGCCTGGGTGGCCTGCCGTATGGTCGCCATGGATGCCATGGTCGTCTTGATCCCCATGCGCGCCATAATCGCCATGAACTGAGTCATCGCCGCCTGAGCCATTGCCTGTAGCGCGCTTGGTCCCTTGGCCAGAGGCGCTGGGACCCTTGCCTCCATTCGAACCGGCCCCGGAACCATTCGTGCCCTTGACGGGTTTTGCCCAGCGGTTATGCAGGGTCATATCACCGGTCACCCGGTCCTTGGCGAAGTCCCATATCGCCCTGTCGTCGGTCAGCCAGCCATCGAAACCATAACCCGGCCTACTGGGGCCCTTGGGTCTGGTCAGCAGCTGGCCATGGACACCGTCTGCACGGCGACCGGGAACCCCGGCGGCATCGTAGCTGACCTGATGACGCCGGATCCGCCACTGGTCATACAAGGTAATATCGGCCTTGACCTGATCCTTCTGAAAATCCTGGATCCTCTTACCAGCAGAATCCATGGACCACACAGGAAGCCATACCCCGTGCGGGCAGGATCGGCCGGACGGACCATAAGCCCACCGTCAGCGACCGGCAGCAAACCTGGCTCCTGCAAGGTGCCGCCATTGGGGTTCAAGGTCACCTGGTGGAATGTAAGTAAATCTGGTAAACCACACCCGTGCAGTAACCCCTGCAATACGAATCGTCATCAGGGAGGAAGGTGAATCCATGGGGTCCAGGCTGGCTGGATGGCCAGGTTGCCTTGGCCCCATCAGGGCTGACCACTCCCCCGGTTGGATAGATACCGCCAAGATCAATATGCACATATGGGGAATCCAGGTCATTACTCTCAGCACGTATGGTCGTGGGGACATCCAGACTGAATTGCTCATGAGGATTAGCGACCTTCACATCAGGTTTGACAATACCATGTGAAGCATTGGCAGAAGCAATAATGTTCAAGCCCGGTTTGCGCTCCTGCAGAATCTGTAGACCACCGAGGTCCGGGACTCTATTCATAGCCGGAGAAAAGCCGTCTAAGACAGTCAACTCCTCAAGAGGTTTCACACTGGCAATCAGATTGTATTCAAGATTCAAGAATTCCAACGCATGCAGGCCCGACAGGGGAGAAAGATCGACAATACGGTTGCCTGACAGGGTCAGCGTGCCTAAGTTGGTCAGGTTTCCCGAAGGAGACAAATCCGAGACATAATTACCCCGTACATCCAAGTCAGCCAAATCCGTCAAACCGGCCAGAGGACTCACATCGGTGACAGCACCATCAACAACGGACAATGATCGCAGATGCGGCAGGCGCTGCAGGCCTTCAAGACTGGTCGTATGAGCCTCATGGTACCTACCGACAACCAGAGTGGTGATACCGGCAACCGTATCGTCGAATAGGTCATCAACCCGCCCATCAATCTGCCCAGCAACAACTTTTGCGACCTCAACATCATTGAAGCATTGGCGATGGCACTCGATTCCTTGACTCACGGCCCCGGGGCAGGACGCTCACGTTTCCACTGGGCGTACAGCGTCAAATCCTCCCGTTGACCATAGGTCTCAAAGAAAATGGATAGTTGCCTTCCTTATCGGTGGTCCAGCCGGTGAATACGCACCACTTCCTTACCTGGGGCACCGAAGATGTTGGCTGGTTCCACCTGGCTGCCCCCTTGGGAATCGAACCTGATCCTGGAAATCACACCCTCCCGAAACGTGCCAACGAAGGAGGACCTGCCACCAAGTGCTCCGGACAGATCATAGGCAGATCGGTAGGCATGAATGCCTGGTTGCGCATGTTTCCAGACGACGGTACCGGTCTTGGCATCACCCTTGCCCGAACCATCACCGACATTCCCAACACCAAGTTGTCCCATTGCCAAGTGGTGGCTGTAGCAGCGACGAGGGCATATCTTTCCCCCGGCATACCCACCAAAGGCATGGGCAGGGTAAGGGTCTGACCTGATTCCACCGCTGTCATCAACACCTGACGAATACACTGATCAGACAAATCCGGAGCTTTAAGGTGATGCTCGATCAGACCAGTCAGGGGAGTGATGTCCCTGATACGGTTGGTGGGCAGAATCAGCTTGGTCAGATGCTCCAGGTTGGATAGAGGCGTCAGGCCGGAGACCCGGTTGGCTGTCAGGTCCAAGGATTGCAGACTCGTCAGGGAGGCCACAGGCTCTATCTCAGTGTTTTGGTTACCTGCCAGACGAAGCGTGGTTAAATGCTCCAGGCCAGCTAAGGGGCTCAGATCATACAGGGACCCGTGCCGCACATACGAACCGTCGTTCCAGTTAGGACGGAAGGTGCTAGGACTGATATCCAAGACAGGCAAGTTGGGGAGGCCCGAAGCATCCTCCAGGTCGGTGAGCTTGAAGCAGTCACGTAAGGTCAGCTTCCACAGATTGGTCATAGCGGCCAGTCCCGAAGCATCCTCCAGACAATTCACATGGTCAAGATCAAAACCGGTGAAGCCCGGCGGATCCAACCACGAGGACATAGTGGTCAGCCTTCCGCAGCCCTCAATTGTCAGGGCGGTCAGAGCCGGCACATCAATCGGGGAGTCAAGATGCGCGAGTTTATCGCATCGTTATATGGTCAAGGTCTCCAGATTCGACAAATGCTCCAGATGCGACAATTCGATGAGATTCTCGCAGCCCTCCACCGTCAAGGTCCTCACAGGAGGTAACTGCTCCAGATGCGGCAAACCAGTGGTATAGTCGCAGCGCTGTACTGTCACTGTGGTCAAGGCAGGTAGGTCCTTCATGGCATCCACTGCCATCCGGGCTTGGTTCATATTCATCTGCTCAATCGTCACTGTCTTCAGCTTGGGCAGCTTGACTATCTTGGCATGGACCACACCACCATGGATGTTCAGCGTCTCCACAGCTGGCATACCTGACATCCACGAGGTCAGGTCCACTAGGGACGGATTTGAAACATTAGGATATATATCAATATCTATCTTTGTGACCGCAGACAAGGAAGACAGCGGCGGAATGTACTCGATATCCTCATACAGATTAAAACCCAGACTAGTCAGACCGGTGAGCAAATCCAACCCGGACAGGTTCTTGGGAGGGTCAAACAAAATATCTCCAAAATACAAGGTCCCGGCGAAGCTATCACGAACAACCTCGGTGAAGGTGGAATCCGTGGTGATTGCACTGGCACCCGACGCTGATGCCTGGTTGTTGTACTGAGAGACAATCTTTCTGGCGAATTACGAATCTGGAAAGCAACCGGCCACGGTGCTCGCTCCCGCTGTGCAGATCGTACGCTTGGAGGGGGCCGGAGATTCGCGGGTCGTCAGACAAGGGGCGGACCTGGTGGAAGGGGCGGGCACAGCGGCCAAGAACTTGGGTGCGTCCTTTCTGACCTTGCCATCCTTGCCGTCCTTGCCGACGGGAGAATTCATATCCCCCTGCCGACCCTGCCATCCGAGGTGACTGTTGAACCCTGAAGAGAGCCCCTCCTGCGCCCCGGCGGCCGGAACGAATATCACACTTCCTACTGGCAGCATTGCAATTGTCAGCACCACGGCGGGCAACACAAGCATGGCATGTTTCCACATGCTCATTGCCCCCATCAATACGAAAGCCATGCCCACATGCTCTATGGGCAAGGCCATTACACGAATTCGCAGGAACCCGCATCCTTGCGAGTCCACATTGTGTTCTCGGTAGCTTACAAGCACAAACCAGGCAAGGCCAAACAGAGGTACACGCCGCTGGGAAGCGGGGCTAGACCGTGTTGGCGTTCAGCGAACGGAGCCGCCAAGCTGCCGCATAGACACCCGCTGACGCATAAGCACAGGAATGGTCAGGGCAGAAGTGCGCAGAAGAGGGCCTCGAAGACCAGCAGGGGGTTGCCATTGCCCAGAAGCCGGCGACGGGCCTGGCTGATGGCCTCCAAACGGCGGACGGCCCCCTGGCGGTCCAGCTGGGCGGACAGGTCCGCTATGGCACGGCGGTTTTCCAGATTGACCAGACCGACCGAATCCTCGGCAGCATTTTGCAGGACGGCCACATCCCGGTAGATGCTGGCTATGGAGTTCAGCGCCCGGTCCAACACATCTCTGGTCCGGCGGGTGGCCAGCCGTTTGATCTGGTCCTTCTTCCCGATGGCGTTGTATGCGGAACGCAGCTTGGGTGGAATCCGGTCGCCCTCGGCCAGGCCGTTGACCCGGCGAAAGGACAGCTCCTCGGCATGGATCTGCTGTTCGGCGTCACGGGTGGCCTGCGATGAGGAGCTGTCAATCAGACTGGCGGCCAGGAGCACAGCGTCCGAGGCCCTGTGCAGGTTCAGCACGCCGACGATCAACTCGTCACGGTCGTGCATGACCAGCTCGTTGCTGGCATAGAGCTTGGCCACGCCGATGTGCCCCTCGGCCAGGCGGGCGGCCCGCTGGGCCACCTTGGCCTCGGCGCCGACCTCCTTGGTCAGGTAGTCGGCCACGGCTTGGGGCTGGGGCACGGCCAGGTTGACGATGCGGGTACGGGAGCGGATCGTGGGCAGCACGTCCTGGGCGCTGGGGGCGCATAGGAGCCAGATGGTGTGGGCGCTGGGTTCCTCGATCTCCTTGAGGAGGACGTTGGTGGTGCGTTCCAGCATCCGGTCCACATCCTCGATGATGATGATCCGCCAGGGTGCCGTGGATGGCATCTGCTCGGAGATGCCGATGAGCTCGCGCACCTCCTTGATGCCGATGGTGACCTTGTCGGTGGCCAGAACCTCAACATCCGGGTGGGAGCCGGCCAGAATCTGCTGGGTGGCGCGGGTGGGCTCGTCGGCCATGCCATGGTCTGGGTCCTCCAGGGCTGCGGCGAAGGCCCGGGCCAGGTTGGACCGCCCGGACCCGGGAGGCCCGCAAATCAGCCAGGATTGGGCGATGGCCTTGGGGTCGCCAGATGCGACGGCCTGCAGCTGCCTGACCACCCGGTCCTGCCCGATGATCGAATCCCAGACGCTCATGCTCTCAACTCCCATGGTAGACGAATGCCACTGCCTACAGAAGACCTCTCAACTGCTCGTAGTCCGGGCTCAGGTCCGCCATACATTGTAGGCACCAGTCTACAGACCCGAGCCGTGGCCGTCATTCCAACAGCAGTGGGTTGGGCTTCTCGCTCGCAAGTGCCTTAGGCCAGCAGGCCTTCGCAGTCGGGTTGAATCTGCCGCCAGACCTGGTCTATGGGTTGGCTGGCATCAATGACTCTGAAGCGTTGCCGTTCTTGGGCTGCCAGCTTCAGGAACTCCTGGCGGGTGCGGGTCTGGAAGTCACTGCCCGCGGATTCCATCCTGTCGGCAGCCCCACTGAAGCGCTGGTGGGAGAGGGCCGGATCCATATCCAGCAGGTAGGTGCGGGCGGGCAGGAGCCCGTCGGTGGCCCAGAGGCTCAAGGATCGGATGGCCGCTGCGGTCAGTTCACGGCCGCCTGCCTGGTAGGCCAGGGATGAGTCCAGGTAGCGGTCGGAGATGACCACTGCGCCAGCGTCCATGGCCGGGCGGATGACCTGGGCCACATGCTGGGCCCGGTCGGCGGCGAAGAGCAGGGCCTCGGCACGGGGGCTGATGTCAACCTCCTGGCCCTCCTCGTCGGTCCCGGCCTCAAGAAGCAACCCGCGTAGAGCTACTCCCAGCTGGGTTCCACCAGGTTCACGGGTCACTACCACCTGCCTGCCACGGGACTCCAGAAAGACTCTCAGCCGTTCAACCTGGGTGGTCTTGCCCACGCCGTCTACGCCCTCGAAGGAGATGAAGAGCCCCTGGGACCGACCTATATCCTGCCGAGTCGCACTCTGGCCCGTGTTCAGCACCGCCTCCTGACCCATGCTCATGCTTTCTTGCTTGAGGCTGCTGTCTTGCTGGCAGCGCTCTTGCGAGTCGTCGTGGCCTTCTTGGCTCCCGTGGCCTTCTTCGCGGTCGAAGTCTTCTTGGTGGTTGAGGTCTTCCGCGCTGTGGTCTTCTTGGCGGTCGTCTTCTTGGCCGTGGTCCGCCTGGACCGGCGTTTGGTCGGCCCCGCAGCCCGCTTCTCGGCCAGGAGTCTGAAGGCCTCGGCCGGGTCGATGGATTCGGGGGTGTACTGCTTGGGCAGGGTCCGGTTGGTTTCGCCATCAGTGATGTAGGCCCCATAGAAGCCGTCCTTGATGGTGACGTTCTTGCCGTTCTCGGGGTCCGCCCCCAGTTCGCGCAGCGGCGGCTTGGCCTGGCCACGCCCACGGCCACGGCCGTACTTGGGCTGGGCGAAGAGTTCCTTGGCCTTGGCCAGGTCGACGGTGAAGATCTCGTCCTCACTGGTCAGGGACCTGGTCTCGCTCTTGCCATCGGTCGAGGTCTTGGTCAGGTAGGGGCCGTAGCGCCCGTTGTTGGCCACCACGGTCGCCTTGCTGACCTCACCGGTCTTGCTATCGGTCTCCTCGACCTCACCGACCTCCCGGGGCAGGCTGAGGAGCTTCAGGGCATCCTGCAGGCTGATGGTGTCCGGGCTCATGGTCTTGAAGAGGGAGGCCATGCGGGGCTTGGGGGCCTCGGCCTTCTTCTTGCTGCTTCTGCTGGCTGACTTGGAGGATGGCTTGCCACCATCATCCTTGCCATCGGCGGTCCCGGAGGGCTCAGCCTCTGGCAGGGTCAGCGACACATAGGGCCCGAACCGCCCCACCCGCACTTCGACCTTGCCGCCGGTCTTCGGGTCGGTGCCCAGCTCACGGGGTCCGCCGGCATTGTTCTCAATCAGCTCGTGACCGGCCGCCACCGTCAGCTCGTCGGGAGCCATGGTGTCGGGGATGGAGGCACGCTTGGGGTTGCCGTTGGCATCCAGGTGCTCCATGTCCTCCAGGTAGGGCCCGTAGCGGCCGACCCGTACATGCAGGCCGTCGCCGATCTCGATGGTGTTGATGGCCCGGGCGTCAATCTCACCCAACTGGCCCACCTGCTCCTGCAGGCCCTGGTGGGCCTGGTCGGCGTTCTTGGCCGCCCCATCGCCGGACCCGAAGTAGAAGGCCGTCAGCCATTCCTTGCCGGTCTCGGCCCCGTGGGCAATCTGGTCCAGCCCGTTCTCCATGTCGGCGGTGAACTCGTAGTCCACATACTTGGGGAACTTGGTCTCGAGCAGCTTGGTGACCGCGAAGGCCAGCCAGGAGGGAATCAGGGCCCGGCCACGCTCATAGACATAGCCGCGGTCGATGATGGTGGAGATGATGCTGGCGTAGGTCGAGGGCCGGCCTATCTCCTTGGCTTCCAAGGTCTTGACCAGGGAGGCTTCGGTGTAGCGGGCGGGGGGCTGGGTCTGGTGCCCCTCGGCCTCGACTGCGGAAGCCTGGAGAACATCGCCCTGCTTCATGGGTGGCAGGGCCGCGTTGTCGTCCGGGGACTCGCCCTTGGCCTTGGCCTTGCCCGCGTCACCGTGATTGGCGGGTCTGCCCCAACCGGTGGCCTTCATGAATCCGGGGAATTCGATGACGGTACCCGATGCCTGGAAAGTGGCGGGCCCCTCCTTGCCGGCATCGGCAGAGAGCTTGATGGTGGCGGTCGAACCGGTGGCGTCCGCCATCTGTGATGCCAGGGTCCGCTGCCAGATCAGGGTGTAGAGCTTGAGCTGGTCGGGCGGCAGGCTGGTGGCCAGCTGGGCCGGGTCGCGGAAGCTGGACCCCGCCGGGCGGATGCACTCGTGGGCCTCCTGGGCGCCGGCGGTCTTGGTGGCGTACTGCTTGGGTTTGTCGGCCAGGTAGGAGGAGCCGTAATGGTATTCGACGGCGGAGCGGGCGGCTGCGATGGCCTCCTGGGAGAGGGTCACCGAATCGGTACGCATGTAGGTGATGTAGCCGTTCTCGTAGAGTCCCTGGGCGGCACGCATGGTCTGCCGGGAGCTCATGGAAAGGCGGTTTCCTGCCGCCTGCTGGAGGGTGGAGGTGGTGAAGGGTGGCAGGGGCCGGCGGCGGTAGGGCTTCGACTCGGTGGAGACCACCTCGAAATCCGCTGCTTTCAGGGTCTTGGCCAGGGCTTGGGCCTGGTGTTCGTCCATCTGCAGGACATTGCCGGCGAATCCGGCGGGGGTCAGTTTGCCGTCGTCGCCAAAGTCCTTGGAGGCGGCCAGACGCTTGCCGTCGAGGCTGACCATGCGGGCCTGGAAATCGACGGACTGGCCGTCGGCTCCGGGAGCGGACAGGTCGGCGGTCAGGTCCCAGTAGGAGGCGGCCACGAAGGCCATCCGTTCCCGTTCGCGTTCAACAATCAGCCTGGTGGCCACCGACTGGACCCGCCCTGCGGACAGACCCGGCCCCACCTTGCGCCACAGCACCGGTGACAGCTCATAGCCGTAGAGGCGGTCGAGCACACGCCGGGTCTCCTGGGCGTCGACCATGTGGCTGTCTACGTCACGGGTCTTGTTCAGTGAGGCCTTGATGGCCTCGGGGGTGATCTCATGGAAGACCATGCGCTTGACCGGAACCTTGGGCTTGAGGGTCTGGACCAGGTGCCAGGCGATGGCCTCCCCCTCACGGTCCTCATCAGTGGCCAGGTAGAGTTCGTCGGCATTCTTCAGGGCGCTTTTAAGCTCCGCCACGGTCTTCTTCTTGTCGTTGCCTACCACATAGTAGGGCTCGAAGCCGTCGTCGACATCCACGCCGAACTTGCCGAACTTGGCCTTCTGGGAGGCGGGAATCTGACTGGGCTGGGCCAGGTCGCGGATATGGCCGACTGAGGCCTTGACCGTATAGCCCTTGCCGAGGTAGCCACCGATCTTCTTGGCCTTGGTAGGAGACTCGACGATAACGAGTTTGGTGCCAGTTGACATTGCCGCTCCTCGCTTCCTAGCGTTTGACCGCCATCATACTCATACCATATGGCTATGGTCGGATAGCCTTTCCCCTGTGTCCCGCACGGCGGGAAGACCAGCCGGCCGGGCTGGGCGGGCCACGGGCCTAGGGCCAGCCCCGCCTCAGCCCACCGTTACGGGAGGAGCCGGCGGGGCACCCACCAGTCCAAGCTTGGACAAGGGTGAGGCGGTCAGCTGGCGCATGGCCAGGACCAGCCCCGGCCCTAAGGTCGCCAGGGCCGCGATGATAATCAGGGCGGAGTCAACGGCCCCCTCCCTGGCCCACTGGGTGCTCATGCCCAAGCCCGGCTGGACCTGCCAGATGACATAGCTGCCATAAAGGGAGAGCATGATGCCGCCTGTTATGAGGATGCTGGACACAATCTGGATGCTGGCCGAGGAGACCCGCTCCCCCGGCCGGTCCATGCCTGACCCTCGAGTGAAGACCAGCACCAGCAGGGCCAGGCCGGTGACCAAGAGCATGGACATGACCACATCCGAGGGCCTATGCCACTGCCCGGCCACCAGGGAGAAGGCCACCAGGGAGCTGTAGAGGCCGGCGACCAGGGCCATGGCAGCCCGCCAGACCCTGGGGACAGCACACAGGAGCATGATTGAGGCCGCCGTGGCCAGGATGGTATGCCCGGAGGGGGCTGAATTCTTGGCGGTCGAAGCCACATAGATGATCTGCGAACGGGGCAGGACCAGCTTGAGACAGGCCGCCGCGAAGCACAGAACGCCGAAGGCCGCCATCTGCCCCAGCAGCCACCAGCGCTTGCGCACCACTATCACCAGGGTGGAGATCAGCCCCAGGGCGATGCTGATGGCCACGATGGGCCAACCGCTCAGCTGGGTGGTAGATACGGACAGGAATCCCACCAAGGCCGTGACCCAGGAGGGCAGGGTCTCCTTCAAGCCGGACCAGACCATGTCGTCATAGCTCTGCCCGTCCATGGTGCGCACGCCCAACCAGTAGACTCCCGCCGCCAGGGCAAAGCAGACCAGGGCGAAGACCAGGCAGAGAATACGACTGGACATGCGCGGATGAATGCTCAAGGGGTCCATGCGGGCGAGTCCGTCCTGGCCCTGGCCCTTCTCATCGGCCTGGCCATCCTGCCCGGACGCACCCGAGTCAGCGGCAGCCAATGGCCCAAGGCCCACGGGCTCGCCATCCCTTTCGGCCGCCTGCGAAGTCACCCACGGCGAACCGGAAGTCGGTTCCATGGGCTGGAAGAGTACGGGGCCCGCGCCACTTCCGGCGGACTGCTGGGGCAGTGGCAAGGACTGTGGCTGAGGCTGCGGCGGCTGACCTGCCAGCCCGGCAGAAGTGGGGGCGGATCCATCACGTTCAGGGTCTTCAGACCTCTGTGGCGCAAATTCATCAGTCATATCTATGACCTTAAGGCCAGAAGCCTACCTCCGGCAGGCTCAACGACCCCCTTCAGCCAAATGCGCACAAACCGACCCGCCGAAGCTGGCCCTACAGCATTCCCGGTTCTCCATGGCTCGCCCTTGAGCCAACCCGGCCAGCCGGGCTTGGAAAAGAGTAAACCTTCACGCACCCGCCAGAGGCCACTTACCCTTGCTGCATTCCTGCCCTGGGGGGATTGGGTGACATAACGCCACGTGAAGGCATAGACCAGTCTACAGCATGGGCGGACAGCTTTCTTTTCATCTACTACGCGTGTTATAGTTGCGAACCAGCGCATCATGTTGCTTGTAGGCCGTCCCGGAATCCGTGGGGAGATTCATAGAAGGGGACCAAGCCCCGTGCACAAGCCACCAAAACCCAAGCCGGAGGCACATCCGGCCCATTCACCGACCTGCCAGCCTGGTCGCTTGGCCGGTCGGTGGGTTCGGCACGGTGAGCCTGCAAGACCTGACCGCATGGTGCATGGACACGACACAGAAGAGAACCATTCCAAAAGGAACCACGAGTATGTTGAACACCTTCGTCCGCGCAGCGATAGCGGGACTGCTCTGCCTGGGTATGACCACCACAGGGCTGGCAAATACGACCCCCCCCCCCCGTGAGGGATAGGGACGCCTCAACCAGCAGTACCAGCGATAAGCTAAGGGACCAGACCAGTCCCAGCAGGTCATCAGAAGACCGGACGAACAAGAGTGAAGGCAGGGTCCGCACCGTAGCGGAGCCGGCCACAACAGGCCAGAAGGCAGCACGGCCACAGCAGACTGAACAGACCGTACAGGACCAGCCACAGTCCAAGACCCTGGCAGACGCAGGAACCCCAGGCGATGGGCGGACCCCTCTGGGCGGGCAGGACACATCCAAGACCGGCGAGAGCCCCAACGCCCAGGCCCAGCAACCCGATACCCCAAACACCCCGAACATTCCAAGCAGCCAGGACAGGGCAACCGGCCCGCAGGCCAGCGAGGGCAAAGCCAAGGCCAAGGACCAGTCCAAGGCCTCACCCCAGGACGCCGGCCCCACCAGCCCATCTGACCAACCCCGCAAGGGACTGACGCCCCGTGGCGGCATTGGTGTGCGCGGGGCGTATGCACGGTCAATGTGAGCACCTTCCGTGACTGCTTCGGCACAGTTGGTGACACCAGCCTGGCCGACGCCATAGCCGGCGCCCTGGCCAAACTGCCCACCGCCACCTTCACCAGCGCCGACCAGGCCACCACCAGCCTGAGCCTGCAGGACAAGAAGATCAAGAGCCTCGAAGGCATCGGCAACCTGCCCAACCTGGCCAGCCTGGACCTGGGAAGCAACCTGATCAGTGACGTGTCGCCCCTGGCCGCCCTGCGCGGCACGCTGCAGAAGGTCTGGCTGGACCACAACCGGATCACCGACCTGACCCCCATCGACCCATACAACAACTCCTACCCCAAGCTCAAGTGGTTGGATGCCACCGGCCAGCTCATCAGCGTGCCCGCCCCCGCACCAAACGCCACCACCGTGACCCTGGGACCCGTCACCCTCGACTACGCCAACAACCACTTCACCGGAGCCGACACGGGCTGGCTAATCTCGTACATGCCCAGTCCCGGTGCCCGCGACCCCAGCACCCACCCCGCACCAACCGGGGGCACCTGGCAGACCGGCAACCGAAACGGCAACAGGTCGGGGGCCTACACCTGGCCCACCGGAGGCACCCACACCTACGGATGGACCTACATCAACAGCACCAGCGCAGGCGGCAACTACACCTTCGCCTTCACCGGCACGATCGTGAACAAGCCGGTGTGCCGGCCCGGGGTCAACACCATCGCCGAATGCTTCCCCGACACCAACATGGCCAACGCCATGGCACAAGCCCTGGGCAAGACCACCAACGACCTGGTCACCCCCACCATGCAACAGAACACCACCAGCCTAGACCTGGGCAACAAAAACATCGAAAACGTGGAAGGCATCCAAACCTTCTATAACCTGCAGAAGGTCTGGCTGGACCACAACCGGATCACCGACCTGACCCCCATCGACCCATACAACAACTCCTACCCCAAGCTCAAGTGGCTGGACGCCACCGGCCAGCTCATCCCCGCCCTACCCGCACCAAACGCCACCACCGTGACCCTGGGACCCGTCACCCTCGACTGCAACAACAGCCACTACACCGGAGCCGACACGTACGGCTCAGCCTCGGACATGAGTCCCGGTCCCCGCGACCCCAGCATCCACCCCACACCAACCGGGGGCACCTGGCAGACCGGCAACCGAAACGGCAACAGGTCGGGGGCCTACACCTGGCCCACCGGAGGCACCCACACCTACGGATGGAACTTCATTCACCATACCAGAGCAGGCGGCTACTGGACCTTCGCCTTCACCGGTGAGATCACCTATTCGGGCTATCGGGTCACGTTCGACCCACAGAACGGGCAGGCACCAACCCACGTATGGCTCGAAAACTTCAACCTACCCGTGGCCAAACCAGGAACCGACCCACTCAAACCCGGATACTCCTTCACCGGCTGGTACACCCAACCAACCGGCGGCAACAAGTGGAACTTCTCCACCATCATCCAGGACAACATCACCCTATACGCCCACTACCAAGGCAACCCACTACCCATGACAGGAGGAACACCCAACCAAGTGCCAACCATCATCGCACTAGCCGCATTAGGGCTGGCCGGAGTCACCATCTGCACCAGAAGGATGATGGATCGGAACCGGCCATATGGGTCAACCAGACCAAGCCGGAGCTGGTGATTTGCTGAGGGGCTCGTCCCACCCCTAGCCTTGCCCCTGTCGCATACCCCCATCTGCGGCAGGGGTATTCTCATACCGCCATGCCTGTGCATGGCCCAGGCAGCCGGGGAACCGACCGCCGCCGGAAGAGACTGGCTACGCCGAGGGGGATGACCGGCTGCTGCTCCCTCCCTTGCTCCTGATAGCATGTGCCTTGTAAGGCGGGCGGAAACAGGGCGAAAGGATAAAGTTATGGATGTGGATCTGGTGGTTGTTGGGGCTGGGCTCTTTGGGTTGACGGTGGCCCAGCAGGCGGCCGAGTTGGCCGGGGCTCGGGTGCGGATCATCGACGTGCGTGACCATATCGGGGGCAACGCGTATTCCTACATGGACGAGGAGACCGGGGCCGAGATCCACAAGTACGGGGCCCATCTCTTCCATACCTCCAACCAGCGGGTCTGGGACTATGTCAACCGCTTCACCGAGTTCACGGACTACACCCACCGGGTCTACACCACCCATGGGGGCGAGGTCTACCCCCTGCCCATCAACCTGGGGACCATCAACCAGTTCTTCCACGCCCACTACAGCCCGGCCCAGGCCCAGGCGCTGATCGCCGGGCAGGCGGGCGAGCTGGCAGGCACCGATCCAGAGAACCTGAACGACAAGGGCATCAGCCTTATCGGCCGACCCTTGTATGAGGCCTTCATCAAGAACTACACGGCCAAGCAGTGGCAGACCGACCCCTCCGAGCTGCCGGCCTCCATCATCAGCCGACTGCCGGTCCGTTTCAACTACGACAACCGCTACTTCAAGGACACCTGGGAGGGCCTGCCCAAGGACGGGTACACGGCCTGGTTCGAGCGGATGATCGCCGACCCGCGCATCAGCGTGAGCCTGTCGACGGATTTCTTCGATGCGGGCCAGCCCTGGAACCGCGACGCCCTGGCCGGCAGGGTGCCGGTGGTCTACACGGGCCCCGTGGACCGTTACTTCGACTACCGGCTGGGCGAGCTCAAGTGGCGGACCGTGGACTTCAAGGAACGCCGCTACGACGAGGACGACCACTTCGGCTGCCCGGTGATGAACTTCTCCGACCCGGACGTGGCCTACACCAGGGCCATCGAGTTCAAGAACTTCAACCCCGAACGCCGTGAGGCGCAGAACCACGAACGGACCGTGGTCTGGGAGGAGTACAGCCGTTTCGCCGGCCGTGGCGACGAACCCTACTACCCCATCAACACGGCCCAGGACAGGACCCTGTACAACCAGTACAGGCAGCTGGCCGCCGCCGAACCCCAAGTCATCTTCGGCGGGCGCCTGGGCACCTACGCCTACTACGACATGCACCAGGTCATCAACTCCGCCCTCATCGCCTACGACAAGCAAATCTCCCCACTCCTGGCCAAGTAGGGCAAGACCGCCCGCCCCGTCGTCTCACAGCCGCCCAGCCCCTGACTGATGCTGGGCGGCCCGCCAGTCTTATCCCCAAATCCGGTCCCAGCTGGCCCCAGTCCCAAATCCAGCCAGCCATAGTCAGACCAAAGCAGTTCCAGTTTCAGGTCAGGTAAATCATAGTCAGTTCCTATCAGTTCCAGTTCCCAACCCAAACAGATTCGACTCCAGTTCCAAATCCAGTCGGTAAGCCTTAATGGCACATTTTTGGCGTTTAGCGTCCAGCTACACCAAGAATGTGCCATTTTTCTGGATTCAGTGGCACATTTTTGACGTTATCTCGATTCTGACACCAAGAATGTGCCGCTGAGGGATAAAGATGGGGGATTGAATGATGTAATCGCTATACGGACAACTAGGGGGAGGGGAGGTATGAGCCGAGGTTGCAGTTGGCGATACTGGGCGGATTCCTGACGGCGGCATATGGCCATCAGGAAACACTTGAGAACGCTTAGGCACGCTTGGCAACACTTAGCAACACCTGCGTGCACCTGGGTTGGGTTCTGGCCACTTACCTAACGGCAGCTGTCCCATTCCGGCGAGGGGAACAGTACCGGTTCGGCCTTGGCCCACAAGTCGATGATGCTGTCGTGAGGGTTGGTGAGGGCCTGCACCTGCACCCCATCCATGGTGCAGTAGACCGTCCTGATAAGTCCCTCGAAGGCAGCGGAGTCCTGATAGCGTTCGGGCAGTTTCCACGGGATGCCGCTCATGAAGTCAAGCATGGTGTCATGCCGGCCCTGATAGTACTCGTGAGCAGGATGCGCGGGGTCATGGGCTTCAACGGCCAGTCGCATGAAGAGCATGACCAGTTCCATGCGTTGTGAGTTTTGCTTGACTATGCCCTCCAGGTATCGGGGCAGGCTATATTGTTGGTGACCCTTGCTGTCGCGGCCAACTTCCAAGGTACGCAATTCCTCTGCCGGCAGACTCTGCTCGAAGGAGAAGGCACCGTCATCATAGTAGGTCTCGATGATGAGGGCCAGCAGCTCCTCCCGGTTACTTACATAGTGGTAAAGGCCAGGCAAGGTGAGACCGACGGCATCAGCGATGGTTTGCATAGACACCCCATAGCTGCCGTAGTAGGCGATAAACCTGGCTGCCTCGCGGGCGATCTGCCCTCGCCTCTCCTCAGGCGACAACCTACGGTGGCTGTTGATGGGGCGAGCAACGCCCTGGGGACGTCGGGGCTTTGTGGGGTGCTGGCTTGGCGCGTTCATGATATACCCCATGCTATCGCAAGATTCCCACTGTCGCCGCGCGCCTCCCTCAAGAAGGCAACGCCGCAGACTTGCTTATTTAATATTTATAAGATATACAATAGTGCTGGAAGTATAGAGCTTCCTGCCGCGCGCAGCCGCTCGGCAACAACCACAAAGGAGTTCTGACAATGGCGCAGACTGATACGTTCACCAGACCAACCAAGCCCACACCCTTAGAAAAATACCGCTACTGTGCGGCATTCTTCATCTTCAACCTCTTCTGGATGATGGCACTGTCCATCGTGGCTTCGGTGCTACTCCCCCAGCGTCTAACCGATATCGCACCGGATTCAAAGGTCGCAATCTCAGGTGCCTTCAACGCCACCACGGCTCTCACCTCCCTGTTCGCCAACCTGATCGTCGGCAACCTCTCCGACCGCACCCGCTCCATCTTTGGGCGCAGGACCCCTTGGATCATCTCAGGTGGCGTGCTTGCCGGCATATCCCTTTTCCTGATGGGTGTGTTCACGCAGATCTGGGCCATTGGCGTGGTCTACTGCCTGGCCATGGTGGGCCTGAACATGATGATTTCGCCAGTCGTGGCATCACTCTCCGATCGAGTCCCCGACAACCAGCGCGCCACCATGTCGGCCTTCATCTCCGCCGGCAACATGGTGGGCAATTCCCTGGGCACACTCGTCGGCGCCCACTTCATCACCATGCAGGTTCCCGGCTGGATCCTATCCGGCGTGGTCATGGGCATCTCCGGTCTGGTGACCATCGTGGTCTGGCCCAATGAGCCCTCCGCCAAAGACCTGCCCAAGGTCGAAGCATCCTTCAAATCCCTGCTGGAATCCTTCCGTCCACCCCGCAACGCCCCTGACTTCTGGCTGGCCTTCGCCGGACGCTCACTCCTGCTCTTCTCCTACTACATGGTGCTCAACTACCAGCTCTTCATCCTGCAAGACTTTGTAGGCCAGTCCGTGGCCGAATCAGCCGCGACCATGTCGACAATGTCCATGGTGCTGATCGTGGTCTCCATGGTCGCCTCTTTGGGTGCCGGCCCCATCTCCGACAAGATCGGCCGCCGAAAAATACCGGTAGTCATCGCTTCCCTGCTCCTGGCCATCGGCTATACCATGCCTTGGATTCTTCACAGCGCCCTAGGCATGATTCTCTTCACCGCCATTGGCGGCTTCGGTTATGGTATGTACGGCTCAGTCGACCAGGCCTTGAATGTGGACGTGTTGCCAAACGCCAAGGAAGCAGGCAAGGATCTTGGCATCCTCAACATCGCCACGACACTGGGACAGATGGTCGGGCCCCTGGCCACATCCCTCATCGTCTCTGTGACCAACTCCTACCAGCTGGTCTTCCCCACGGCCATTGCGCTGGTCATCCTGGCCTGCATCTTCATCAGCCGTATCAAGTCAGTAAAGTAACATTCAGATACGAGGTAATCCATGACAATCCATATTGACCCCAAGGCCGGCAAGGGCACCATAAGCCCCCTCCTGCACGGCCAGTTCATCGAGTTCCTTGGCGAATGCATTGATGAAGGCCTATGGGTGGGTACCGACTCAGCCATCCCCAACACGGACGGCATCCGCACAGCGGCCCTGGAAGCCCTCAAGCGGCTGGCCCCACCCCTTCTGCGCTGGCCGGGCGGCTGCTACGCCGACACCTACCACTGGGAGGATGGTATAGGCCCCAGAGATCAGCGGCCCACCACATACAACGAGAACTTCGGCACGTTCGAGCTGGACAATCACGGCTTCGGCACCGATGAGTACCTGCACCTGTGCGAAACTCTCGGAGCCCAGCCCTGGATGAATGTGAATATGCTCTCCGGCTCAGTGCGCGAGATGCACGACTGGATGGAATACTGCAATCGAGCCGAGCCCACCGACCTGGCACGGCGGCGGGCGGCAAACGGCCACTCCGAACCCTATGGAGTGCGCTACTGGGGCCTAGGCAACGAGCCCTGGTGCGGCGGCGGCAACATGACCCCGTCCTCATACATGGACCTTTACCGGCTCTATGCCTCGGCCATGCCATCCTTCACCCACTCCAACGACGAGCCCAGCATGATGTACCCCATCGCCTGCGGACCCGACGGCAACAAGAGGGTAGAACGCGTGGAGTGGACCCGGCAGCTCTTCCAGGAGCTGGCCTCCTTCCGTCAGCCGCCCATCTCCGCCTACGACCTCCACTTCTACAACTGGAATATCGAGCATCCGGAGGATTCCTCCACGCAGTTCGACCAAGCCGGTTGGACACGTGTGGTCGAGGGGTGCCTGGAGCTGGAGGATATCATCGGCGAGCAGTGGGGTCTGATGCAGGCCGGTCTGGCAGCCATGCCCTACCCCGAAGCTGCCAAGGACCCGCGGCTGGAGTCCGTGGACCTGGTCATCGGAGAATGGGGCAACTGGCATCTGGATGCCTTCGAGGTGCGTCCGGCCTTGCGCCAGCAGGTCACGATGCGTGACGCCGTCACCACCGCCCTAACGCTCGACATCCTCCAGCGTTCCTGCGACAAGGTCAGCATGGCCTGCAACGCGCAGACCATCAACGTGCTCAACTCGCTGATCCTGACCGACGGCGACGCCACCATCCTGACGCCTAATTACGACGTCTTCATGATGTACCAGGGCCACCAGGGTGCCCAAGCGCTCGGACTGGACCGTCAGGATTCGCAAACCGGCGTGTACAGCTTCGCCTCGCTCAAGGACGGCCGGATTCTGGTCGATCTGACCAATGCAGACATGACCCAGGCGGTGGACCAATCCCTGACCTTGCCTGTCGACGCTCGAGTAGAGGACTTCCACTGCCTGACCAGCAACGACCCCCATCAGTTCAACGACAAGGCTGATCCCAATGCGGTCCGTGCCCGGCAGGTGGGTCTCGATGCCTCAACAGGCCGCAAGTTCACCGTCCACCTGGAGCCCGCTTCGGTCAACACCTTGACCCTGTCTTTGGTCTGACCCCTGCGCAAGGGCATTAGTGGCACATTTATGGCGTTATCTCGATTTTGATACCAAGAATGTGCCACTGACGGGTTTTGGGCCCAGATGGGGGGTAAGGAAGAGCCCGCCGGGCAGAAACAAGATCTGGCGGCGGGCTTCGATGTGGCTGTGGGCGACTTTAGTAGTTGTCGCCGTTGAGGACGGAGTTGTTGACGATCACGTAGTCGACGTGACGGATGTCCATGAGCTTGCGACCGCCAGCATAGGAGATGGAGGACTGGAGGTCCTGATGGATCTCCTGCAGGGTGTCGGCGATAAAGCCACGGTAGGGCAGCAGCATCTGCTTGCCTTCCACATTGCGGTAGGCACCCTTCTGTTTCTCGGAGGCCGAACCCCAGTACTGCTTGTAGGTCTTGCCGTCGATGGTGAGCTTGCCGCCGGGAGATTCCTCGTGGCCAGCCAGTAGAGAGCCGATCATGACCATGCTGGCCCCGAAGCGGATGGACTTGGCGATGTCTCCGTTGTAGCGAATGCCGCCGTCAGCGATGATGGGCTTCTTGGCGGCCTTGGCGCACAGACGCACCGCAGCCAGCTGCCAACCGCCTGTACCGAAGCCGGTCTTGAGCTTGGTGATGCACGCCTTGCCGGGACCAATGCCCACCTTGGTGGCATCCGCGCCGGCGTTCTCCAGCTCACGGACAGCCTCGGGAGTACCGACGTTGCCAGCGATTACGAAGCTGCCGGGCAGGGCCTCCTTGAGATGGCGAATCATCCGAATCACTGAATCGGAGTGGCCATGGGCAATATCGATGGTCACATATTCAGGCACGTCGCCTGCGGCTGCCAGTGCGTCCACAAAGTCGTGCTCACCCTGCTTGACACCCACACTAATCGAAGCGAAGAGATCCTTGTCATGCATGGCCTTGACGAAGTCCTGGCGGGTCTCCGGCTGGAAGCGGTGCATCACGTAGAAGTAGCCGTTCTCCGCCAGCCAGACAGCCAGGGACTCATCAATGACCGTCTCCATATTGGCGGGGACAACAGGAATCTTGAAGCTGCGCGGTCCAAAGGTGACCGTCGTGTCGGCCTCGGACCGGCTGGCGATGATGCACTTATTGGGTATGAGTTGAACATCTTCATAGTCAAACACTTCTGAAGGGATCATGATGACCATCTCCTCTGCTGTCGGCGGCCCAGCTTAGCAAGCACCCTCAGAAAACCCGGCGATCTCGCACATAAACAAGCAGGGGATGCAAGCCACTGAACCGAACTTGATGGCTTGCATCCCCTGTGGGGTGTTGCTGCGGCCTGGCGCTGGGCTAGAGGCAGGCCGCAGGCGGCGCAGGGTCAGGCGTGCCAGACGTCCTTGCCGTGTTCCTTGGCGGCCTTGATGTCGGCGTCCAGGGAGGCCTCATCGGCTTCGACCTTGCCTGCGATGTAGTCCTCGACCAGCTGGCGGGCCTCGTTGTCCTCGTGCTGCACGGCAGGGGACTTCATGAAGTAGGAGGAGGGGGCCAGGATGGGGCCGGCCAGGTGGCGGTCCAGGGCGATCTTGGCGGCGCGCACGGCGTCGATGACGATACCGGCCGAATTGGGGGAATCCCAGACCTCCAGCTTGTACTCCAGGTTCAGCGGCACGTCGCCGAAGGTGGTGCCCTCCAGGCGCACGAAGGCGAACTTGCGGTCGTCGAGCCAGGCCACATAGTCCGAGGGGCCGATGTGGACGTCACGGTCCTCCATCTCGTGGGGAACGATCGAGGTGACGGCGCGGGTCTTGGAGATCTTCTTGGACTCCAAACGCGAGCGCTGCAGCATGTTCATGAAGTCCATGTTCCCGCCCACGTTCAGCTGGTAGGTGCGGTCCAGGCGCACGCCACGGTCCTCGAAGAGGCGGGCCATGGTGCGGTGGGTGATGGTGGCACCCACCTGGCTCTTGATGTCATCGCCTACGATCGGCACGCCTGCATCGCGGAACTTCTGGGCCCAGACCGGGTCGGAGGCAATGAAGACCGGCAGGCAGTTGACGAAGGCGCAACCAGCATCCATGGCAGCCTGGGCGTAGGCCTTGTCGGCCTCCTCGGAACCCACTGGCAGGTAGGAGACCAGGACATCGACCTTCTGGTCGCGCAAAACCTGGGCCACGTCGACCGGCTGGGCCGGGGACTCCTCAATCATCTCGGCGTAGTACTGGCCAATGCCGTCGTAAGTGGGTCCACGCTGCACCTCGACACCCAGGCTGGGCACCTGGGCGAAGGTGATGGTGTTGTTCTGCGAGGCGCCGATGGCCTCGGACAGGTCCTTGCCGACCTTGAGGGAGTCCACGTCGAAGGCGGCGACGAACTCAATGTCGCGCACCCGGTAGCCGCCAAAGTTGGCGTGCATGAGACCGGGGATCTTCTGATCGTCGGCCGCATCCTTGTAGTACACGACCCCTTGCACCAGCGACGAGGCACAGTTTCCCACACCTGCGATTGCCACACGAATGCTCATTCGAATCCTCCACGTCCGCCAGCCCCGGGCCAGTCTGTACGACCCGGTCGCCGACACCTTTGCTGTGCGTTTACCAGCAACAAGCATAGCCTTCAACGGTGAGAAAAGCGTGGAGGGGCTGGCAAACAGGAGCGATCGCGCGGGTGGGTTCGCCCAGGACACCCTGGGGGTCCGGCGCGGATTCTGCCGGGCTCCACGCTGAGGGCAGAACTGTGCATTTGGTAAACGTTCTCGCTTTGGCCTTCCGCCGGCCAGCCCCTGCGGTTACCGTGGTTGGCATGCTTGTGAATCATGATGGACCAAGGCAGCACGGCACAAGGTCCGGCTCCACCAACAGCAGCGGGGAAAGAAGGGCGGTAGGAAGCGCGGGGAAGGGCAGGGCGGTCTCCGGCTCCGCCGGCTCATCCGCCAGGGGGAACGGCAGGACGGCCAAGGCCGGCGGCCGGGTGTCAGGGCCCCTGGCCTCCAAGACCAAGCCCGGCCCCCGTTCCGGCGGTCCGGGGGGCAGAAGCCATGGTAAGAACACCCCCAAGCGCCGGCATAGGGTCCTCAAGTGGGTGTTGGGCATCCTGGGCCTGCTGCTGGTCGCAGGCATCGCGGCCTTCGCATACCTCTATGTGACTACGGAGGTGCCGCCCCCGGAGAAGTTCGCCATGGCCGAGAAGACCACGGTCTATTACGCCGATGGCAGCACCGAACTGGGCTCCTTCGCCGAGCAGAACCGCGAGATCATCAGCTGCGAGGCCCTGCCCAAGCAGCTGGGCCAGGCGATCGTCTCCTCGGAGAACCGTTCCTTCTATAAGGACAAGGGCATCGACCTCAAGGGCATAGGCCGTGCCCTGCTCAACAACCTCACCACCGGTTCGCGCCAGGGAGGTTCCACCATCACCCAGCAGTATGCCGAGCGCTATTACCTGGGTGAGACCACCTCCTACATGGGCAAGCTCCATGAGGCCTTCCTGGCCTTGAAGATCACCCAGTCCCAGGGCAAGGACCAGGTGCTGTGCAACTACATGAACACCATCTACCTGGGGCGTGGGGCCTACGGCATCCAGGCGGCCGCCAAGGCCTACTTCAACAAGGACGCCAAGGACCTGACGATATCCGAATCGGCCATGCTGGCCGGCATCATCCCCGCCCCCAGCAACTGGGATCCGGCCTTGAGCCCCAAGCAGGCCGAGTCACGCTTCAAGCGGGTCATCAACATCATGAAGGAGGACGGCTACATCTCCGCCAAGGAGGCTCGGGAAGCCAAGATGCCGCAGACCGTGCCCTATTCCGCCCAGAACGTCTACGCGGGCCAGCAGGGCTACCTCCTGCAGATGGTCCGCAACGAGCTGATCGACAGCAAGGCCTTCACCAAGGACGACCTGGACACCGGCGGCTACAAGATCACCACCACCATAGACAAGGGCCGGCAGGACCTCATGTTCAAGGTCGCCTCCCCCTCCCAAGACGGCAATGGCGTGGTGCCCGAAGGCCTGCAGGTGGGGTCAATGTCCGTCAACACCAAGGACGGCTCCATCATATCCCTGTATGCCGGCGACGACTACCCGACCACGCAGCTCAACAACGCCACCCAAGCCCTCTACGAGCCGGGCTCCACCATGAAGCCCTTCGCCCTGCTGGCCGCCGTGCAAGCCGGGGTGAACCTGAACACGACCTTCAACGGCAACTCACCAAGGGTCTTCGAGAACATCAGCTCGCCAGTGCAGAACTACGGCAACCGCAGCTACGGAGCCACCAACCTCTACAACGCTACGGCCAACTCGATCAACACGGTATACATGGACCTCCAGCAGAAGCTGGGCGCCAAAACCGTGGCGCAGACGGCCAACATGGCGGGCATCAGCCCCAAACGGGTCTCGGGCGACAATCCCTTCACCGTGCTGGGCAACGATTCCGTCCACATCACGGACATGGCCCAGGCCTACGCCACCATCGCCAACCGGGGCAACAAGCCCATCCTGCATATCGTTGCAGCCGTCAAGGACCCGGCCGGCAAGGACATGTACAAGGCACCGACCACCGGCAAGCCGGTCTTCACCGCCAACGACACGGACCTGGTGGCCAAGGCCATGACCGGCACCGTCCAATACGGCACCGCGACCGAGGTTCGCAGGGTCGGGCACCCTGTGG
Organism: Bifidobacterium aemilianum; assembly: GCF_003315635.1. GTDB lineage: Bacteria > Actinomycetota > Actinomycetes > Actinomycetales > Bifidobacteriaceae > Bifidobacterium > Bifidobacterium aemilianum. Next base: position 141,220 of record NZ_PDCG01000004.1, read on the forward strand.
CAGGCAAGTCCGGCACGGCCAACGACAACACGGCAGGCAGCTTCGTGGGATTCACGCCCAGCGTGCTCAGCGTCTTCGCCGTCTGGAACCCGGGAGCCGACGGCAACCCCCAGCCCGTGCCGGCCTTCGGTCGCTTCACGGACAGTGCCGACTACCCAGTGCACATGTTCACCGAATATATGACCCAGGCCCTGGCCGACGCTCCTGTCGAGAACTTCCCGGTAGCCAAGGACACCGGCAAGATCGGCGGACCCGATGGTAGTTGGGGCTACGGGGGTGCCAGCAACTGGAGCCACCAGAACCAACAGCGCAACACCGAGAAGCCCCAGCAGCAGGGCTTGCCGCAGGAGGAGCAGCACCAACCGCAGCCGCAGCAACAACAACAGCAACAGCCCCAGCAGGAACAGCAGCAGGGCTCACAAGGGGCCGCACCCGAGGTGAAACCCAACGAGCATGGTGGGGCGACCGGTGGCAATGGCGGCCCCCAACAGAACAGCGGCGGCCAGTAGCGGGGACGGCGCCTCTGGGGGCGAAGCCGGCCGAAGCCGCCCCGCCCCAACCGACGCCGGTGCCCGCGATGGCACACACGCCGCCAGGCCGGGTCATACCAGCAGCGGCCAGCGGTCGGGGTTCGCGGTGCCCGAGCCGCCAGCACACGGTTCAGCCATCATTCATACAGGGAGGGCCTGTCACGAAGCATTGCCCGTGACAGGCCCTCCCTGTATGCGACCAGGCGGCGGCAACCGCCGGGCCCTTAGCGCTGGGCGCGGTTGATGGCGGAGATGATGGCCTTGAGGGAGCTGGTGGTGATGGACGAATCAATGCCCACACCCCAGATGATCTTGGACTGGCCCTCCTCGCCGATCTGGCATTCCACATAGGAGGCGGCCATGGCGTCGGTGCCCTCGGTCATGGCGTGCTCCACATAGTCCATGACGGAGACCCTGATGCCCAGGTTCTGGAGGGCATTGAGGAAGGCGGCCAAGGGGCCGTTGCCCATGCCGGAGATCTCATGCACCACCGTCTCATCGTCCGGCCCGATGCCGCAATCGCGCAGGCTGGCCTTGAGCACAGTGTCGGAGCCGTCCTCGCCCGAGGAGACGGAGACCTTGAGGAGCTTGAGCCGCCCCCACTGCTCCAGGCTCTCGTCCCGGCTGTCCTGCACGACGGCGCCGGCAGCCACCGCGCCACCCTCCTCGACGGGCAGGTACTCGTCCTTGAAGAGCCGCCAGATGTCCTCGTCCTTGACCTCCATCTTGATCCGGTCCGCGTAGTCCTGCACAACCCGGTCGAACTCGACCTGGAGGCGCTTGGGCAGGTCCAGGTTGTGGTTGGTCTTGAGCAGGTAGGCCATGCCACCCTTGCCAGACTGGGAATTGACCCGGATTATGGCCTTGTAGGAACGACCGATGTCCTTGGGGTCGATGGGCAGGTAGGGCACCAGCCACAGGAAGCCGTCCAGGTCGGCGTGGGCCCGGTCGGCCGCCTGCTGCCTGGCCTCCAGCCCCTTCTTGATGGCGTCCTGGTGGGAGCCGGAGAAGGCCGTGAAGACGAAGTTGCCCGCATAGGGATGGCGTTCGGAGATGGCCAGCTGGTTGCAGTACTCGACGGTCTTGCGGATCTCGGGCACGTTGGAGAAGTCCAGTTGGGGGTCGATGCCCTGGGTGAGCAGGTTCAAGCCCAGGGTCACCAGGTCCACATTGCCGGTGCGCTCACCGTTGCCCAACAGGCAGCCTTCGATCCGGTCCGCCCCGGCCAGAATGCCCAGCTCGGCGGCTGCCACGGCCATGCCCTCATCGTTGTGGGGGTGCAGGGAGAGGACCACCGAGTCGCGGTCCTTGAGGTTCTTGGACACGTACTCGACCTGGTCGGCGAAGACGTTGGGCGTGGTCATCTCCACCGTGGCCGGCAGGTTGATGACCATCTTGTGGTCGGTCGTGGGCTTGATGACGTCGATGACGGCGTTGCAGACCTCGACCGCATAGTCGGGTTCGGTGCCGGTGAAGGACTCGGGCGAGTACTCGTAGCAGAGGTCCGTATCGCCGGCTGCCCCCTCCAGCTCCTTGCAGAGGCTGGCGGCGTCGGTGGCCAGCTGCTTGATGCCAGCCTTGTCCTTGCGGAAGACGACCTCGCGCTGGAGCACTGAGACGGAATTGTAGAAGTGGACGATGGCCCGCTTGGCCCCGCGCAGGGCCTCGTAGGTCTTGCGGATCAGATGCTCACGGGCCTGGGTGAGGACCACGATGGTCACGTCGTCAGGGATCAGCTCACGTTCGATCAGCAGGCGGATGAAGTCGTAGTCGGTCTCGGACGCGGAGGGGAAGCCCACCTCCACCTCCTTGAAGCCCATGGCCATGAGCAGGTTCCAGAAGCGCAATTTGCGCTCGGAGTCCATGGGGTTGACCAGGGCCTGGTTGCCGTCCCGCAGGTCAACTGAAACCCAACGGGGGGCGCGTTCCAGCCGCTTGGAGGGCCAGGTGCGCTCCGGGTAGTCGAAGGGGATCTGCTTATCGTAGGCCGCGTACTTGGTATAGGGCATCTTGCTGGGCTTCTGCGGTGAGCCCACGAACCGTGTGGGAGGCAGCAGCAGGTCGTTGTTCCCTCCATTGGACTGCGCGGCCACAGCCGCGAGATCGAATACCGATGACTGCGGTGTCTGATCCTGACCCATCAACTCCTCCTTCTATGTTCTCCAGGCTCCCGGAAGCACTCGGCCCAGGCACCATGTTCCATGGGCGGCGCTGGCCTCACCAGCGCAGCGGCCGCACAGCCCCGCATGGGTCTGTGTCTGACAATCCTAGCTGCTGTGGGAAGAAAATCCCGGTCATATCCGTTATATGACCCTTGCGCAGCGCCGGTGCGGCCTTGCGGGCCTGGGGAGCCGGAGGTCACGCAATCCGCCCGGCTTACCGGCGGGCGGGGTGGGTTCGCCGAACGGGTGGCAAAGCCTTGACTCATGAGCGGTCTGCCCTGATTCCGGCCCGGGTGAAGGTCCTACCAATGCACCAGCAAATCGCCTGGCCAACGCCAGGTCCGCACCCCCCCCCTCGCACAGGGGAGCTGTGCTGCCGGTCCTCCTGCTCCTATTGGAACAGGGAGACACCGCGCCGGGCCAGGCAGTATGCGTTGCCCAACCAGGTGTGGCGGGAATTGGGCCAGACCGCCCCCAGCCGGGGCGCGTTCTGGCTCATCCAGATGCTGGGCACCCGACCATCGTTGGACCGTGAACCGAGCAGGTTGAAGCCGTTCTTCCTGACCAGCCAATCGGGGTGCTGGGTGGCGATGGCCAGGCCCTCCTCCAGGGTGAGGGGGGTGCGTTCGTCGGAGTCGATGAGTTTGCGGGCCACGTCCGGCTCCCGGTTGACATAGGCCGTGCCCGTATGGGGGTCGATGGCCAGGTAGAAGGGCCCCTCGGGCGGCTCGAAGCCCGGTTGGGGCAGAAAGGAAGCAATGTCGCGCGGGGGCATGGTAGTGAAGCCGGCCTGGCGGTTGATGCTGGTTCTGGCGATCAGCGACTCGGGCGAGACCAGCTCGTGGGTGGGCACCAGCAGGATGTTGGAACCCAGGTCGGAGCCCTCCAGGGCCGTGATCAGCGGCTTGGCGAGAGCCCGGAAGGCTGCGTCGCTCATGTCGGCCACGTCCGGGTAGCCCAGAGCCACGATACGGTCCAGTTGCTTTTGCGCTTCTCTTGATGCCTTCGACATACCTCCAGTATGGCACGGTTTGGGGCCAAGCAGGCAGATACACTCCCTTTCCCACTCCACGCCGTTCCAGCCCAATCACTTGACCTGTTTTTGCCCTTATGCCGACAGTGGCCCCTCGGAGCTGGCGTGTTCAACAGACAGACCCACCCGAAAGACGCACGATTGGCTGCATGCCACGGCAACGAATCCGCCCCCCCCCACCGACTCGGCCATGTACCAAGCCCAGCTGCCGTTCAGCTTTCGGTGGTATATTGTGCCTCAATAAGACCCATAGGCTCGTCTATGTCTGAAATCACGGGGGAAGACTCAGACAACAACACCCATACAGGACCACCGACAATGCCCGCCCATATCAGGGCTCACAGGCTCGTCGCAGTCCTCGGTTGCCCGCCCATGTGGATCTGCAGTACGAGAGACTATTGAAGGAACCTGAACACCGATGATGAACACTGTGCTACGTACCTTGACCGCGGGCCTGCTCTGCCTGGGCATCGCCGCGCCCAATGGAGCAAATATCGCCCCCCCCCCCCTAGAGGAGACTAACCCCACCAACAACACTTCAACACCAGGCAAACCCTCCAAAACACCCCACCGGCACAATACCTCAACGACGAGCAGGACCAACAGCCCAGCCCACAAGAGCGTGGTTACACTAAGCAAAACAACTTCAGGAAAGACCACAAACGGCATAACCAAGACCAGCACCTCCAGCATTCAGGGCCACATCAATCGGATCCATCTCATATCAGACACCCAACCCACACCAAGACAGGCACCGGAACGGACAAGCCAGACAAACCTCTCCGGCACACCGGCAGACAGCGGCACCGGCAGTTCGACTAACATCAGGCCCACACCCTCAGACGGAGGGAACAGCGGCGACAAGGACATGAACACAGCCGGGAAACCTGTAGCATCCCATAGCGGCACCTCTGGAAGTAAGCCCTCCGATGGCTCACCGGCCACGCCACCGAATGGCCAGCTAGGCCTGGCACCCGAAAACGGGCTCGGCCTGGCGCACGACACCCTTGGCCTGTCCCCACGTGGCAATCACGGTCTGGTACGGGGTCTCGGTTGCATCGCAGACTACAACACATTCAGCGACTGCATGCCAGACCCCAACCTCGCCAAGGCGGTGGCCGAAGCCCTTCATGGAGTCGGCACCGACCCGGACACCACGACCATCACCAGTGCCGACCTGGCCACCACCAGTCTGAACCTCAACGGCAAACACATAGCTAATCTCTATGGCATCCAGGCTTTCACCAAGCTTACTAAACTCGACCTCGGCAGCAACGATATCACTGATGTAAGCCCCCTAGGCACCGGCTCCCTGTCCAAACTACGGAAGCTCTGGCTCGACCAAAACCACATCACAGACCTGATGCCCTTAGGCAATCTGTACCCTCAAGGCAACAGCGGCCCAGCCGCCAGACTGCCTGCTTTAGCCTCACTGGATGCCACTGGACAGTCCATTGTCAAGCCCGACCTGCTAGCCGATCCGACCCAATCACTAACTCTTGGACCCGCCAAAGCAACTTACCTTTACGACACCTACTTCGCCGTACCCAGTACTGACTCAAATTACGGCGGGCGTGTCCCCATACCACCAGCAACCTCACCCCTTACAAATGTCACTTGGATATCCAGCATAGGCAGTATCTTCAATCCCAGAAATTGGCCCACTGGTCATCCATCCATCACTAATACAAGCCCCGCAGCTGGAGCGGGCACCATGGTCTGGGCTCAACGCAAACCTGGCACCTATACCTTCGGCTTCAGTTTACTGGGCGACCCGGGCCTACCCGCTAATAGCAATGGTGTTGCGATGAATTTCTCTGGTTCTTTTACGCAAAAAGTCTATAAATACACAATCACCTTCGACCCGCAGAACGGGCAGCCGGTCTGGACCGAACATGTCGGAAACAAAGGCACCCGGCCTTCACCCGACCCGACCAGGCCTGGCTATCAGTTCATGGGCTGGTGGACCGCGCCCACCGGCGGCAGCCTCTGGGACTTCAATGACGATTTGGGAGAAAGCCGCACCCTGTACGGGCAGTGGGCCAAGATCCCCACAGTAACCTTCCATCCGGGCAACGGTGACCCGGACACCAGCGTCACCCTACCTACCGTGGGCTCCACCACGGCCAGCGTCATGCCGGCCACACCCTCCAAACCCCATCAGGCCTTCGCCGGCTGGTTCACCGCACCCAGCGGCGGCACTCTGTGGAGCACCGGCACACCCGTGAATACGGACCTGGACCTGTACGCACGATGGGTGCCCATCAGACACACCGTGACCATCGACCAGAACGGCGGCCACGGCGCACCCACCAGCCTGACCGTGAACGAGGGACAACCCATCGGCACGCTGACCACCAGCAAGGAGGGCCACCACCTGACCGGATGGACCGACACGGCCACCGGCAACCCCTGGAACACCATGAGCGACCCGGTCCTGGCCCCCATGACCATCAAGGCGAAATGGGAAGCCGACCAGTACACCGTGCGCTTCGCCAACCCCGACAGCAACACCACGCCACCGGCCGACCAGAGCGTGCCCTTCGGATCGGGACCCACCTACCAGAGCGCCCCCACCGCGCCCAACTACCCCAACGAGGAGCCACCCGCCTTCGACGGCTGGTACACCAGCGGCAACCACCGATGGAGGTTCGGCGTGGACACCATCGGCCACGACCAGGTGGCCGACCCCCACATCATGGTCCTGACCGCCCACTGGACCCACCGCGTCAAGATCAGCTACGACCTGGGCCAGGCGGCAGGCGACCTGAGCATCACGGCCCAGACCATCGACAAGGACACCACCCTGAACGCCCCCACACCGGGCGCCTGGAGCCACGGCACCTTCAACGGCTGGTACACCGAC
>NZ_PDCG01000040.1 GCF_003315635.1 Bifidobacterium aemilianum
TCTCGCCTCGGTCTCGTTTGCTCGTCTGTCCTTGAATCTGCTATTTTCCGGTATTCCTTCAATCTTTCATGCTGGCTGCTGATCGGCTGTTACCGTGTTTTCTGTTGGTGAAATGGACTTCACCAACATCTGTTGTGCCCAAGAGACATCGCTGGTTGGTGCGTCTGGATCCTTGCTGGCTCTGTCAAGGATTTTCATCCAGGCGAGTCCAGGATTCTGACCAAAATACTCGCATAGTTTAGTGAGATCTCCGAGAGATAAGGGTGAATATGAATGCTGGAACTGAGCCAAGGCCCTATGATACGAGCAGCCGAGTATGCGGGCGTAGACTCTGATTGTGGTGCGAGGAGACGTCTGTTGCATCCAGGAGGCCACTTCATCTATTGCCGCTTTATCGATTGTTGTCCAATTTGCAGTGTTTGTCATGTTATCGATTCTCGTAGGTTTGGTGGTGTGTGATGATGGCTTTTTTCGGTGCTGTGAAGCATCGACCGCCAGCAGTGAAAGTGCCAGTAAACTGATATTTAATTCCATAAATGTCCAGTATACTATAACTTTGGTAAGTGATTCGTGATACGATTCAGAAAGACCTGAAGTCGGTGTGAACACAAAACAGTGGTTTCTTGTCTGGTTGTAACCGGAAGTTGAGGAGGTGGG
>NZ_PDCG01000041.1 GCF_003315635.1 Bifidobacterium aemilianum
GGTGTGCTAGGGTCGTGGGCGATAACGGAAATAAGTGGTGCCACCGGGTGCCCAGGGTCCATTGCCATGTCTCGTTAGGTCTGTGAAGAGACATGGGAACGGGCCCTTTTTGTTGCCCGGGTGGACGTGGGCAATGAAACATAGGGGGCAATATGCCTTGGGTCTATCTGCTGCTGGCTGGGATCATGGAAGTGGGCTGGTCCACCACGATGAAGCTCAGTGACGGCTTTTCCCACCTTGGGTACACGCTGGCGACCATTGTCGGTTCGGTGGCCAGTTTCCTCCTGCTGGGGGTGGCGACCAAGCATATACAGCTAAGCCTGGCTTATCCGATTTGGACGGGCCTAGGAGCCGTAGGCAGCATCCCGGTTGGCGTCCTTTTGTTCAAAGACGCCATGACACCCAAGACGGCCCTGTTTGTGGTCATGCTGATCGTCGGACTGATCGGCATCAAGGTCACTGCCTGACGGTCGGATGCCGCCCCTCTATGTTTTGCGGAATGCCATTTACGTGAATTCGCACCGGGCGGAAGGGGCGTGTAACGATGAAGAGGGCAGCGCCGAGACCACGACACCGGGGCTGAACGCGTATGCCGGCGGCCGCTTGAAAAAAAAAAAGTGCAGACGAGACAAGGACAGCACG
>NZ_PDCG01000042.1 GCF_003315635.1 Bifidobacterium aemilianum
GTCCAAACACCTGGTCGCCCAGGCCAAGGTCCTGTATGGGAAGCGTGAGCAGGAGCTGGGTGCGGACCCCATGCGCCAGCTGGAGCGTCAGGTGGTCCTGTCCGTCCTGGACCAGAAATGGCGTGAACACCTCTATGAGATGGATTATCTGAAGGACGGCATCGGTCTGCGCGGCATGGGGCAGCGCGACCCCCTGGTCGAGTACCAGCGGGAGGGCTTCCAGATGTACAACTCCATGATCGATGCAATCAAGGAGGAATCCGTCCAGCTCCTATACAACGTCGACCTGGAGCAGGTGGCGGAATCGACGCGGGCAAGGGCTCAGGCTAAGCAGGAGCAGGAGAACGGCGCGGACGAGGACGAAGACATCGACTACCAGGCTCCCTCCGATCCGGATGCTGTCGATGAGGACTCGGATGTAGCGGCAGCGGCGCAGGAAACGGATGGCGCCCGGACCGGAAGTTCGGACGAGGCGGGAGATGGTGGCGTAGGGCCCGAGCCCACGAGACCGAGGCGGGTGTCGGAGGCCGTCGGCGGGAGGGAAAAAAAAACACGCAGGAGGGGAACCTGCTGTAGGGAGGAGAAGGAATGTCTCGCGGGAGGGAAGGGGACTTGTGGGCCTGTCGTCTCAGGG
>NZ_PDCG01000043.1 GCF_003315635.1 Bifidobacterium aemilianum
CCCGCCGGGATCGCGTCAAGGACGGTCAGGTCGGAGCGGGAGGCTTCGAACGAGATCACATCGGCAGCCATCGCATCGATGTCGCGGATGATGTCGTTGAACTCCGAGTAACACATGTGCGTATGAATCTGCGTGCCGGGCCTGACCCCGGAATGAACCAGCCGGAAAGCGGGAACAGCCCAATCCAAGTATGCCCGATGCCAGTCGGAGCGGCGCAATGGCAGTTTCTCACGCAATGCCGCCTCGTCGATCTGAATGATCCGGATGCCGGCGGCCTCCAGGTCCTCGACCTCGTCACGGATGGCAAGGGCGAGCTGTTCGGTCTGTTCCTTGCGGCCGATGTCCTGCCTGGGCCATGACCAGTTGAGGATTGTGACCGGCCCCGTCAGCATTCCTTTGACCATCCGATCGGTCTTCGACTGTGCGTAGGAGGACCACCGCACCGTCATCGGCCCAGGCCGGGACACATCCCCCCAGATGATCGGGGGCTTGACGCAGCGAGTCCCATAGGATTGCACCCAAGCGTTTCTGGTGAACAGGAAACCCTTTAGGCGCTGACCGAAATATTCAACCATATCGTTGCGTTCGAATTCGCCGTGTACCAGCACATCC
>NZ_PDCG01000044.1 GCF_003315635.1 Bifidobacterium aemilianum
CGTTTAGTGATGACAATCTGACGTAATGTTAGAGCTAGTGTGCGTGGAGTGTTGTTGTTGTCACGGTGTAGACGCATTAAGAGGGCGTCCTCGGTCGCGGGGGCTCGGGGCCAGAACGCGAGGCTAGCCAGGGAAAGGATTACGCCGAGGGCCCCTGCGAGGAGGATCGCCGCTGCTGAGGGCATGGCCCCTATTCTCCCGCGGCTGCGGCCCCGGTGGATGCCGGTGGTCGCGGATATCGACGATTCCTGCACGCGACACGCCGTCACGACGCTCCGTCGCGGCGAAGAAACGCCGACGGTTTCGCTTAGAGTGTGGCTTAGGTCTCATGATAGTGTGATAACCGTCACGGTCTCCGATGGCGTAGGCCGATGGAAGCGGAGTGGCGGGTGGCCCCGCCACTCAGCGTGCGATGTTCGGTTTTCGCCCTTCGGGGGAGGGAGCTGCGTGTGGGGGCATGCAAACGGGGTGTGTGGTAAACGATGTGGATGTGACGAGACATTGAAAGGACGCACGATGTCGCAGAACTACAAAAGTGTGTTCGACATCATCGGCCCGGTGATGATAGGGCCTTCGAGCTCGCATACCGCGGGCGCGGTGGCGATTGG
>NZ_PDCG01000045.1 GCF_003315635.1 Bifidobacterium aemilianum
GTGCCGGAGCTCGGTGCCCTCGATAGGGCGCAGACCAACCGGCCGGCGGCGGGGTTGGCCTGCCAGTTGGCATCCTCGACTATGGCGACAGGCTGCGGAACGGCTGCGCGAGTGTCATCCAAATTGCCCAGGAGGCCCAGCATCAGAGAGGATAGGATGACCGGGACGGCCAGGACCCAGAAGACATTCGAAGGATTGCGGATCGAGCCTTTGACGTTGATGAAGAATGAGTTCCACATGTGTGCTCCTTGGTAGAGGCTGAGCCCAGGGGGCTGCGCTCAATCGCGCAGTTCCTTGCCGGTCAGTTCGAGGAACACGTCGTTGAGGGACGGCGGTCGACTGGTCAGGTGGCCGTAATTGCTTCCGGAGGCTTCCAGGGTGGCCAGTACGTCCTGGAGGTTGTGTTCGCCCTGCCGGCAGCGCACCACCAGGTTCAGGCCGTCGTAGTCGGCGGACTGGGCCTGGGGGAGGGCGCGGATGCGGGCCAGTGTGTCTTCGCCAAGGTCCAGGGTCTCCACCGAGATGCGCTCGCCGGCCTCGACCCTGCCCTGGGGGTCGTCTGCCGGGCCCCCGTGACCGCGGCCGAACGCGGAGGGCGGCTTCGG
>NZ_PDCG01000046.1 GCF_003315635.1 Bifidobacterium aemilianum
CACACTGCTCCCTCCCTCCACACCCGTCGCGCGTCTTCAGCGCCCTCGCCTCCGGTGCCCTGCTCCCCCCCCTCGTTCTTTGTTTCTCCCTCAGGCCCGCATACGGTTTCAGCCTCGGTCTCGTGGCCTCGCTTGCCTACCCCGACATAGACCTCTACCGCTACTACCCCCGCCGCGACCGCCAGTCGGTCCAGACTTCGGTCATGATCTCCCGGGTGGACCAGCTGCTCACCGTCAACCGGTTGATGGTCGAGGCCACCCCCGAACGCGGCTCGGTGCCCGACGGGCTCTACCGCTATATGATCCACTATCTGTCGATCAACTGTGTAGTGACTTCGGTCTTTTTGATCCTGTCGAAAAGACCGGAGAACTACCGGGCCAAGCAAAGTCTCTGGAAGCGGATGAACGACTACTCCCCCACTGTTTCACACGACGTGCGCCACACCTTCCTATGCAGGCTGATCAACATGCCCGGCAAACCCGGACGCCTGGCCATCCGGCTGGGCTACAGGATCGCCGAAGCCGCCGTGGGCTTAAACTGAGCCTCTCCCCCTCTTGCGAGTGTCCTGGTCCTGGCTGTCAGCGTTGCGAGGCAGGAGTATGC
>NZ_PDCG01000047.1 GCF_003315635.1 Bifidobacterium aemilianum
CCTGATGATGTGCGGTTTGTGTAGGTTCTTGCGGTTGTTTGATGCAAGCGGAAGACTGCATACGAGAGCCGCCTCTGTCTCGTGGGCGGAAGCAAGGCCGTCCAGGACCTCTGAGACCACGCGGATGGTCTCCCTGACCGAGAAGGTCCCTTTGGTGCCCATCTCATGGCGCAGGTTGACCCCGTGCACGTATTCCATGACCAGATAGTCCAGTCCGTCAACCTGCCCCGTGTCGTAGACCTGGACGATGTGTGGGTTGGCGATGGCCGCGGCGGATGTGGCTTCCCGGCGGAAGCGTTCCTCGAACTGCGCGCGGTGTGGGCCCTGAGCCAGTTGGGTGTGCATGATCTTGATGGCGACATGCCGGTCCAGCCGCTGGTCGAGCGCCTCGTACACCGTGGCCATGCCGCCGTCTGCGATCCTGCCTATGACGCGGTATCGGCCTTCGATGATCTGACCCTTGTATGCCTCTGCCGCTTGACTCATAGTCGTATCGTACGGCCTTCCTGTGAGTGTAATGCCTACGGAGGTGGCTTCTTGGCGAAAAATCCACCACGGGGACGGTTCGGTGCCCGTATGGGAGAGGGGCCCCGCCATCCAT
>NZ_PDCG01000048.1 GCF_003315635.1 Bifidobacterium aemilianum
TCACGCAGGATGTCTTTCAGTAAATGACTGTTTTCGTTGGCATATTCGCCGTTGATCATGTTGTAGGAGGTCATCAGCGCCCAGGGCCGGGCCTGGCGCACGGCGATCTCGAAGCCGGTCAGGTAGAGTTCGCGCATGGTCCGTTCGTCCACGATCGAGTTGGAGGCCTGCCGGCGCAACTCCTGGCTGTTCATGGCGAAGTGCTTGGGTGTGGCCGCGACCTTCTGCGATTGGATGCCTTCGATCAGTCCGGCGGCCATCCGCCCGGCGACCTGCGGGTCTTCCGAATAGTATTCGAAGTTGCGTCCGCATAGGGGGTTGCGCTTGATGTTCATGCCCGGTCCCAGCACCATGTTCACGCCCAGGCTGCGGGCCTCCTCCCCCAAGGCTTGGCCCATGGCCCTGGCCAGCCCGGGATCCCAGGAGTTGGCCACGGTTCCGGCAGTGGGGCAGCAGGTTGCGGGTTTGGATTCGCCGATGCCCAGATTGTCGCCCGGGCCCCCGAGACCGAGGCTGCTCTCGTATACCCCCTTAGGGTTGTACAACAACACACAAGAGGGGCGGTGCGGTGCCGGTGCAGGCGCAGCGTGG
>NZ_PDCG01000049.1 GCF_003315635.1 Bifidobacterium aemilianum
CATCCGGCCGGTCACGAGGCCCAAGCCGCCCGCACCTGATGCCGGAATGCAGCCAGGATGATCGATGCCAGTGTGCACCCACCATCAAGCCCGAGAGCCCGCAGTGCGTAGTCCATGGCATCCCCCTCCCCCGTCCACCACATGATATAGGCGGTTATAGCAAGTGGCTGTACCTGATAGTCGCTGGGCAGGGTCCGCACCATCCGCTCCAACATGGCCAGTCCCGCCCGGCAGCGTGGAAGGTCCGGCCGCGTGGACGGGTCGGTGAAAGCCGCATCAAGGGAGCTGCACAACAGACGCATGCTGCTGTCGAGGTCCGGCCTGGAGCACAGGTCCAACAAGGCCGTACCCTCCAGACGGGATCTGGGACAGATCATCGATACGACCAGTGCGTCACGGATGGGCATGGTCTCCCCGACCGCCACCCCAATCG
>NZ_PDCG01000005.1 GCF_003315635.1 Bifidobacterium aemilianum
GGGTGGGAGTGGGGGTGTGGGAGGTGGGGTCAGCCGACCAGGCTGGTGGCTGAGGCCAGGGTGGAGCGGGTGCGAGTCAGGCGGGAGACCATGAGGCCGATGCAGGCGTAGGCCAGGGCGAAGAGTATGACCACGACCAGGGGGCCGCCCCACACCGATACGCCGTGCGCCGACGAATCCATGATTGACCCGACGGCGGAGTTGTACCACCAGCCCGGCGTCAGTTTGCCGATGGTCTGCATGATCGGAGGCAAGCTGCCGCTGGAGCTGGCACCGGAGGTGAACATGACCAGCAGGCCGAAGGTGACTCCCACCGAGTTGACCACCGACGAGGAAGGATTGAACTGGGAGAGCATGAACCCGAAGGCCGCCGCCGATGCGGTGAAGGCCAACATGGCCGTAAAGCTCAGGATCACCCTCCCCCAGCCCAGCGAAGCTAGGGACACCCCGACGGCATGCATGTTGAACACCGTGATGGCCACATAGTAGGCCCAGGAGATCACAGCCACGATGAAGGCCGCCAGGAGTTCCTGCCCGTTGAGGCGGTTTGATGGCATGGGCGAGGCCAGCAAGCGACGATGGCGGTCGGCTGAGCTGAAGGCGCCAAAGAGGGTGGCCACACAGACCGCAAGGGCGGTCATCAAGGGGTAGGCAGCCAGACTGACCGTCCTGGCGAATCCTTGGGCCAGGGTCTTGCTATCGCCCTTGGGTATGGCGTGAACCTTTACTGCCGGTTGGTTGCTGGCATAGTGGGAGACCGTGTAGGCCACGGCGCTCCTGAGGGTAGCTGCATGGATCGGGGCAGACTCCTGCCGCAGCTTCCCCTGGCCCTGATTCACTTGACCAGATTGAACCGTCCGGTCCATTTGGCCAGCTCCACCAGAGTGAGCAGTTTGACCAGACTGACCGCCTACACCAGCTTCACCAGCTCGAGCGCCTTCACCAGATTGGCCACTCTGAGTGCCTTCAGGACCTTGGTCACTCTGAATCGTTTGGCCGCCCTGCCCACCCTGACCCAAACCCGTGACTGCGGCGGTCCGCAGCCCATCGAAGTAGGCATCCACCTGCAATTGGGCCAGGCTACCCAGGCTAGAATGGTAGGAGGCGGCGGTCTCCACCTTGGGCAGGGCCTCAACGTGGCCGCCAGCCTGCATCTGGGCAAAGTTTTCGTTGAGCTTGTCCATACATTGCCGCCCATAGCCGGCGGGGATGATGACCGTCAGGTCACTTTTGCCTGAGACGTTGGCGTCCTGGAGGGCCTGTGGATCGTCGTCAACCTTCACCAGCTTGGATGACTGTTGCAGGTATCTCTCCAGGCCCTGGCCCAGTTCACGCCCGGCCTCACTGCCCCTGTCCCTGTTGATGACCGCTATCTTGGCCTGGGCCGGCTGGAAACGACCGACCGAGCTGGAGGCATCGGCCTGCACCGCGGACTGCATGCCCTGCGAACCAATGATGACCATGATGGCGCTCATGCCCACCAGGTAGACCAGGAAGTAGAACTTATGCGCCCAGATGATGCGCAAAGCAGTTTTACAAGTACTCATAGCGTTGTTTCCTTAGGAGCAGGGCGGCCACGGCCAGGAAGACGGCGGTCATGATGGCCAGCACGCCACAGGTGCGGGCGAAGGGCGCCAGGCTGTCGTAGTAGACGATGTCGTAGAAGAGGTTGGATACCTGCTTGACCGGGTTGAGCAGGTGCAGGATCGGGGCATGCTCCTGGATGGCGTAGTTGAGTTCCATCATTGGGCTGCCGTACAGACCGGTGAAGGTACTCAAGGTGCAGTTGATTCCCACGGTCAGGCCCACCTTGGTTTCCGTCGAGATCTTCGGGATGGCGCCCATCATGATCCCGAAGGCGGAAGACATGAAGGTTCCCACCGCTATGGCCAGCAGGGCTACAGGGTCTCGGCCACCAGTCTGTACACCGCAGACTGTGCGGATGAAGATGTAGGCAACAAGGAGACTGACGGCCGAGAACAGCCACGCTGCCAGGAATGCACCCACCATCTGCCTCCCCCGAGAACTTGGGGAACAGGCTCGCCGTGCTCCCAGATCCGAGAGGTTTGGCTGGGTCCTGGCGATCATCGAAGCCGCTGTGCTGGCTCCCAGCAGACAGGCCATGCCAAGCACCGCGAAGTAATAGGGCGCTGTCATCGAGGGATGGATATGGGTCAGTTGTATTTGCCGGGTGTAGGTCTGCCCACCGGACCGTACCAGGGCCTGGAAGCCAGGAGAGGCAAGTTGGCTGGGATCCTGCCGGGCCACAGCGGCCGCCACGGAAGAGGTCTGGTTGAACCGACCCAGAGAAGACGACAGGATGGAGACCGCGATGGCCTCGGAGGTGGTTCCGTCGGCCTGAATGGCTGCCGCATCACGGTCCGACAGCACCATGGTGACCAGTCCGTCAGAGCCGGCATAGAGATAGCCGATGTCCTGCTTATTGTCCATTCGGCGGTCAGCCTCGGCCTTGGAGGCCACCGTGGTGGGCTTGAGCAGCTGGGTTCCATTGGAACCGGACTTGGGCGCCTTTGCCAGGGCCGTGACCAGCTGGTCGGACGAGGGGTTGGCCTTCCAGTTGGCGTCAGCGACTACGGCAAAGGGTTGGGGCGTGACGGTGTAGCCGTCATCCTGGTCGCTCATGATGCCCAGAATCAATGAGGCAAGAATGACCGGGAAGGCCAGGACCCAGAAGAGGGAGGAACTGTTGCGTATCGAGGTCTTGACGTTGATCAGAAATGAGTTCCACATAGCTATAGGTGCTCCTTGAAGCGTATGAGCCTGCGGGACCGCGCTCAGTCGCGCAGTTCCTTGCCGGTCAGTTCCAGGAACACGTCGTTGAGGGACGGCGGACGGCTGGTCAGGTGGCCGTAGTTGGTACCGCTGGATTCCAGGACCGCCAGCACATCCTGGAGGTTGTGGTCACCCTGGCGGCAATGGATGACGAGCTCCTTGCCGTCATAGTCGGCAGATTGGGCCAGCGGCAAGGCTCGAAGCTGGGCCAGGGTCGAATCCTGCAGATCCAGGGTCTCCACAGTGACCTGCTCGCCGGCCTCGACCATGCCCTTGAGCTCCTCGGCCGTTCCCAGGGCTATCCGGCGGCCATGGTCCATGATCATGATCCGTGTGCAGATCTGCTCGACCTCCTCCATGTAATGGCTGGTGTAGACGACGGTCGCACCCTGGGCGTTCAGGTGTTCGATGCCCTCCAGAATCGCGTTGCGGCTTTGGGGATCGACCGCAACGGTGGGCTCGTCGAAGAAGATGAGGTCGGGCTGGTGGGCGATGCCACAGGCGATATTGAGCCTGCGCAGCAGACCGCCCGACAGCTTGCCGGGGCGGAAGCTGCTGAAGTCGCCCAAGCCCACGAAGTCAATGGCCTGCTCGACCAGGTCCTTGCGATCGGCCTTCCTGGGCACATAGAGGGAGCAGAAATAGTCGATGTTCTCCCGGACGCTCAGCTCATTGAAGACCGCCACATTCTGTGGAACCACGCCGATACGACGCTTGAGATCGTAGGAGGAGGGAGTCATCTCCCGCCCGAAGATCCGCACCGTTCCCGACTCAAAGCTCAGCAGGGAGAGTATGCAGTTGATGGCCGTCGACTTGCCCGACCCGTTGGGGCCAAGCAGGCCGAAGACCTCACCCCGCCTGACGTCCAGGTCGAAGTGGTCCAAGGCCACCATGTCACCGTAGCGCTTCACCAGTTTGCTGACCTTCAGGGCCGGCTCATCCATCTGCTGACTATTCATATCTCCACTCATATCTCCATCTTCCCAGCCCAGGACCAGCCGAAGCCATGACCATACTCACTCCTTGGGCGTCTGCCGGGCCAGCTTCCGTGACAATTGTCATGGGATGGGTGTCCCAGCCCGCCTCGCCGGGACTGACAGGGTAGCCTACAGGGTAGGGACAGCAATGGAAGCGAGCATGGGTAAGGGAGGTGGGAATGGGGAGGATCGCCAGCTGGGTCGGCTTGCTTGCCATCGGCGGCATCTGCGGAGCCTGGGCTTTCGGTGGATTCACTGAGGTCCTGGCCTCAAGCTTGCTGGCCGCCGTGGCAGCCGGAGCCCTGAGCGAATGGCTCTTGCCCGCCCCGGGTGCCCTATGGACCGGTGCCCTGGTGGCCCTTGGAGCCATATTCGTGCCGACTTGGATGGTGGTGCTGCCTGCACTGGCCTTCGAGGCGGGGGTTGGCCTTGGAATCCTGGCCACCAACCGGCGGACCATACACGATTCCTTGGCGAGCGGCACATGGATGGGGTCCTCCCGGGATACAGTCGCCACGCGCTTGGGAAGAGGCACCTTCGCCTCGGCCCGGTCCTGGCTGGCCCTGGTCCTGCTGCCCGCCTTCGCCTGGCTGATTCCGGCCCTATCCGCCCTCATCCGCTATGACGGCCCCTGGCAACGGTACGCTCTCCTGTCACTGCTGGCTGCCGCCCTGGCTCAACTCGCCGGCATGACCTACGCCCGCCTGGCCCTGGCGGAACAGCATATATGGCAGGTCACGGACGTGGAGCGCTACAGGGTGCGTCAATTGCGCAGCCGCATCAGCGACCTGAACGAGGAGCTGGACCGAGCGACCCACACGGCCCGTCTATCCGAGCGCACGCGCATAGCCCGTGAGATCCATGACAACGTAGGCCACCAACTCACACGCGCCATCATGCAGACGCAGGCTGCCCGGGTCCTGGCACAGGGCAAGGGCGACAAGGACACTGAGCGCTCCTTTGCCGATGTTGGCCAGACCTTGGACACCGCCATGACCACCATCCGCCGTTCGGTGCATGACCTTGAGGATGACGGCACCGACTTCGCGGCCCAGATGCTGGAAGCCTGCCAGGGCGTTGCCATGGCGGACTCGGATGATGTGGTCGGGCAGTTAGGGGTGGATCTCAACAACGGCATCCTCACAGCACCTGCGCCCGTGGCCCGGTGCTTTGCCGCCATCATCCGCGAATCGTTGAACAACACGGCCCGCCATTCCTTGGCCAGGTCAGCTCATGTCACCTTGCGTGACCTGCCCGCCTTCTGGCAGTTGGTGGTGCAGGATGACGGCAGAGTTCAGCAGTCGCGCGCCACTGGCGAAGATGCCGGCATGGGCAAGCCGGACCGGCCACATGGTCTGCCGTCAGGCGAGCGCCCGCCGCAAGGGGTGGAGCTCTGGCGTGGCATGGGGCTGGCCAACATCGAATCCAGGGCCAGGGCCTTGGGAGGCACGGCCAACAGTGGACCCAATGAGCATGGTTGGCGGGTCTTCGTCTCCCTGCCCAAGGAGCCCTGGACCAATGAGGACCATAATGGCTATGAGGTTCACGAGGAGGCAGCGCTATGAAGGTCGCCATCGCCGACGACGATCCGATCGTCAGCTCATCCCTGTCAACCATTCTGACAGCGACGGGCACCGCAGACGTGCTCTGGACCGCGAACGACGGACAGTCCACCCTTGATCAATTCCTGATGGCGGACAGCAAGCCCGACGTACTCCTTCTTGACGTGCAGATGCCCGGCATGGACGGCCTGGAGGCGGCTGAGCATATTCTTGCCGCAGACCCAGCCGCCAGGCTGCTCTTTCTGACCACTTTCGCCGACAAGAGCTACATTGCCCACGCCTTGGCCCTTGGCGCCAGGGGGTACATCATCAAGCAGGACGTCGCCTCGGTGGTGCCCGCCCTGCAAGCCGTCATGGCGGGGCAGATAGTGCTCGGCGCTGAGGCCGTGGCTCACCTGCCTCTGGCCTCGCAGGACAGCGAACAGCACCATCATTTGGCCTCAGTGGACTCAGACCCCGAAGATCCAACAACGATGCCTGATACGGCCAAGCACATTCCCCAACGATTCCAGACCCTTACCGGCCGCGAGCGCGAGATCACCGCCCTGGTCGCCGACGGACTCGACAACCATGCCATCGCCGGCCGGCTCTATCTGAGCGAGGGCACAGTCCGCAATCACATCTCAGCAATTCTGGCCAAGACCAACCTGACCAACCGCACCCAACTGGCGGTGGAATGGCTATCTTCCCAAAAGCCATGAGGGGGTAGGGGCCTTAGGTAGGGTTGGACCTTAAGAGAGAAGGAACCTCAAGGCAATCCAGGCCTTGGGTGAGTCCGAACCTTACGACCCCGTCCGACTCTATTGGGCCCTTCCCTATTCCTCTTTCTCCTTGGTGATCTGCATGAGGACACCGAAGGGGTCAGTGATGACCGCATGGAAATCAGCGAATTCGTTGGCCATCGGCTCGCGCTCAACCACAACATTGTCCATTGATTGCCGATAATCAGCTGACATTGCAGCGAAAAACTGAGTTTTACTTATAACCTGACCATCTCAATGACCTGTATCCAAGCGCACACCCCAGGCGGCATGGGGACTTCGGAGCTGCCTGACAGCGCAGGTGAACCAGGGAATCCTCGCTGAACCTTGTCACTGCATTATCATGGATAGAAATGATGCGTAAGGGAGACAAGCCGTGGATAGTGGACGCAAGGGCCAGCGGGAGCGCGGGGGTAGCCCACTGGCAACAGTCAAGGGCTTGGCCGGGCTGCTCTACCGCATGGGCAGAACCTTTGATGGCCTCAACTCCTCCTATCTGGCAACCGAGGATTTTCTCAGAACCGGCAATCCCAAGGTTTTGGGATCGAAGAACGATCTGGCGCTACTCAGCGACCTGACCGACGCCTCCCGTTATCTGCTGGCCTACGACTACCGGAACAAGGAACTGGACTTGGGTTGGTTCTGCGCGATCAACGCCCACATGAGCCGTACGGCCGCCATTGAACCCGGAGCCCTACGGACCTCGGCAAACATCATCGTGGCCACACGTCGTGGGCCCTACACACCACCCATTCCCCGGGCCAGCCTCATACAGCAGTGGCTTAAGGAGGCTACCCATAGGCGGCAATCATCCGGCTTACGGGCGGCGACCCTCTTCGCCAGGCTCGCCAAAGCCCAACCCTTTGGTGACGGCAACAAACGCTCCGCCCTGCTGGCAGCCAATGGTCTGCTGCTTAAGGAGGGGGCGGGCGCCATTTTGGCGGTTCCGGCCGATGGCCCAGAGGTCGATGACTTCAACCTGCTCCTGACCAACTGGTACCTGGATGGGGACGAGACGCTGATTGGCTGGCTTGACCAGTGGAACCAGTCTCAAGTCTGAGGGCTTGGCCTGCCTGTCGGCTTGACTGAGGCAGTACAGACCTGAAGACCCACAGGCATTCGGGCTGTGGGCGGGCTGGCGTAGAATCGCTTCGGAGTGCCCTGGGCGGGAAGCCGCTGGGGCCACCTTGTGCCCAACCTCACACACGCAAGAAGAGCTGTCCTATGAAGAAGAGTCTGATCGCCCTGGCCGCCGGAGCCTTTGTTTTGGGAGCCGCCGAATTCGTCATGATGGGCATCCTGCCCCAGACGGCGACGAGCCTGGGAGTGTCGATTCCGCAGGCGGGCAACTTCATCTCCGCCTATGCCATCGGGGTCTGCGTGGGTACGCTGATTCTGGTCTTCGGACGCAAGATAAGCCCCAAGAATCTGGTCCTCATCTTCATGGTCCTGGCCCTGGTCGGCAACCTGGCCAGTGCTCTCTCCCCCACCGCCGCGCTGCTGACCATGTCACGGTTTGTGGCCGGTCTTCCCCATGGTGCCTTCTTCGGCACGGCCACCCTGATCGCCAAGCGAGTGGCCGCCCCTGGGCGTGAGGCTCGGGCGGTATCGGTGATGGTTGCCGGGCAGACGGTCTCCAACATGCTTGGTGTGCCGGCCGGTAGTTTTCTGGCCGAGCACCTTTCCTGGCGCCTGGCCTTCGCGCTGCTGGCGGCAGGAGCCGGCCTTGCCATTGCCCTGAGTCTGGCCTGGATCCCCGACATCGAACCGGTCCCGGATGTGGGGTTGCGTGGCCAGTTCCACTTCCTGCGCAAGCCTGGTCCATGGATGGTGTTGGCCGCCGTGTTTCTGGGCAACACCGGCATTTTCTCCTGGTGGAGCTACGTGTCCCCCTGGCTTATCACCGTGGGCGGCTACCAGCCATCGACTGTGCCCTGGCTGATGATGCTGGCAGGCTTCGGCATGGTGACCGGCGGACTGATCAGCGGACGGGTCAGTGACCATTGGAAACATGCCACGACTGCAGCCCTGGGCCAGGCCATCGCCTGCCTGGATCTGCTCCTCATCTTCCTGGTCCCCGGCTCCCGGCTCAGTACGGCCCTCCTGACCTTCACGGTGGCCTTCGGACTCTTCTTCATCAACACCCCACAGCAACTCCTCATGGCCAACGCAGGCCAGGGCGGAGGCGAGCTGATTGGTGGAGCGACCGTCCAGGTGGCCTTCAATTTCGGCAACGCCGTTGGTTCCGTCGTTGGCGGCAGCATGCTGAACGCCTCCGGCATGAATTACCACTTCACCGGCTTGGGCGGCCTGCCCTTCGGCCTCATGGCCGTGATCCTTCTGGCCCTCTACGCGGTGCGCGAGGAGCCCAAGCGCAAGGCCATCGACCGTATGATCGAGGTCAAGGTCTGACAGTTGGGGACCCCTCTCCCATCGCATTGCCCATTGCCTATCAGGGCCCGGCTTGCCACTCCCGGCGAACCCGACCCTAAGCCAACCAGCCAGGCTCTGTCAGGGAAGTCACACACGTTTGCCCTCCCATGTGCCAACCAGGCCATAGACTGGTGGGGAGGTTACCCGCACGCTAAGGAGCGAATATGGGCAAGGATGCAGACAGCGGTCAGACAGCGGGCCGGCAGGCTTTTGATACCGACGGCTTCCTGAAGGGGCTTGACGCGATCTTTGACGCCCACCAGGGGGCAACCAAGGCCGAACCCTACCTACTCCAGGCCGCCAGTCAGGCCAGGGAGGCCGGAGACGATGGGGGACTCCTGACCGTACTCAACGAGATCATGGGCTTCTATAGGTCCCATGGCCAGCACGACAAGAACCAGCGGATCGTCCAGGAGGCTCTGGACCTGGCCACCCACATGGGTCTGGAGGGCAGTGAGGCCTGGACAACCACCCTCATCAACGCCGCCACTTCCCTGCGGGCGGGCCACCAATACGACCGGGCCGAAAATCTCTACCGGCAGGCTCTGGACTCTTCAGCACAGACCCTGGGCCCAAGGGATCGCAGGCTGGCAGCCCTCCACAACAACCTGTCCATGCTCTACAGCGATACGGGGCGCCCAGAACAGGCACAGACAGAACTCGAAGAGGCCTTGGCAATCCTGGCAGCATCGTCAACCAATGCCCAGGAGGACCTGGACCTGGCCTCCACCCACAGCAACCTGGCCCTGGTGCTCCTGGACCTGGCCCGGCAGACCGACGACAGCGGCCAGCAGGACGACGACCTACGCCAGGCCCAGGACCATGTGGCCAAGGCCCTGGCTATTTACAGGGCCGGGCACCTGGAACACAGCGCCCACTTTGCCTCCGCCCTGGCTGGCGATGCCCAGGTGGCCTTCAGCTGTGGCGACTTCGCCCATGCGGTCGGCTCCTACCGACAGTCCCTGGCGGTCATCGAGGAATGCTACGGCAAGGACACCGACTACTGGCGCATCACCAAACAGAACCTGGACCAGGCCGTGGCAGCAGCGGCCCAAGCCGGCCAAGCACTTCCAGAGGGGAACCCAGCCACGACCCCGCCCCCATCAGAAGCCGACGCCATTGCAGCGGGCTCCCACAGCAACCCCAGCACGGCTGCTGCCACCGCCTCCAATCCATCCCAGCGGCACCCAGACCGGCCCGACATCTCAGGCCTGCGCCTGGCCAAGGCCTACTGGGAGGAGTACGGCAAGCCGCTGATCGCCAGCAAGTACCCAGAGTACCAAGGACGCATCGCCGCCGGTCTGGTCGGTCACGGGTCGGAATGCTATGGCTTTGATGACCGCTACTCCCAGGACCATGACTTCGGCCCGGGCTTCTGCCTCTGGCTGACCGATGAGGATTACCAGGCCATCGGCCCCCAACTCCAGGCCGACTATGAGGCCCTCCCCCAGGAATTCATGGGCTTCGGCCCCAGGGAATCGACTACCCGGGCCCAGGGTGCCGGCAGACGGGTAGGGGTCTTCTCCATCGGTGACTTCTTCGAGGGACTGACCGGCTACCGGCAGGCACCGCCCGAAGACCGGCCCTATGAGTGGCTCCTCATGGATGAGCCAACCCTGGCCGCCGCCAGCAACGGCCAGATTTTCGCCGACCCACTGGGTGCCTTCTCCAAACGCCGGCAGGGCTTCAAACTCATACCGGAGGACGTGCGCCTCTC
The DNA here is from genome assembly GCF_003315635.1 of Bifidobacterium aemilianum. Taxonomy (GTDB): domain Bacteria; phylum Actinomycetota; class Actinomycetes; order Actinomycetales; family Bifidobacteriaceae; genus Bifidobacterium; species Bifidobacterium aemilianum. The sequence goes on from NZ_PDCG01000005.1 coordinate 10,244, forward strand.
CCTAATCTCAAAACGCTTGGGCATGGCCGCCCAGGCAGGCCAATACAACCTGCCACGCATGTGGAAACGGGGGGACGGTGCCGCCGCCTGGCTCTCAATCCAGGAATTCACCAAGGCCGTCAGCTCACTGGTTTTCCTCATCAACCAGCCCATCTCCGTGGGCTACATGCCCTATTACAAGTGGCTGTTCGCCGCCCTGCGCCGGATCAGCGAACGCATGGCCGCTGTGCTGCCGGATGTGTGCGAGCGCCTGGAGACCATCCTGCGCCTGTCGTCGGCGGCCTGCTTCGGTGGGGTGAGCTTTGGCGAGGGAGGCAAGGGGGCCCAACCCGCCCAAGAGCAGATCAGCCAGCTGGTGGAAGGCATCTGCGCCGACATCGTCCGCGAGCTCATGCGGGAGGGGCTGACCCCCAGCAATGAGGTATTCCTGGAATGGCAGCGGCCCTACATCGAGGAGCATATCGGCAGCCCGGACCCCAGTCTGCACAGTCTCTAAGGCATGCAAGAGACCAAAAGCGCAGTGAGTTGGACCCTCAAGGGGATTGTTGGACCGCATGGCACCGTGGTTCCCCAGAACTTATACAAGAATGCGGCAAGGCGCAGAAATGGAGCAGCAGATGGACAGCAAGCAGCAGGCGCAACAGGGGGCTGACGATGACCTGGCCGAGCGTATAGTCCGGCATGAATGGGAGCAGTTCCAGCAGACCGACAACGAGGGCGGCCGGGCCAACTGCCAGGGCAACTGGCCGATCTTCCACCAAATGCGCCTAAGCCAGTTCCTGACCTGGACCCCTCCCCTGCGCCGCTCCTATGCCAGGGACCTGGATAGGGCGGACCAGATTGGCCGCAACCTGGTCACGGAGAAGTATGGTCGCATGATGGTCTCGACAGCGCCCGAAGACTACCAGCGCAGCATCGAGCCCTTCATTCCGGCCCTTTCCCAGCCACGCATCGAGAACCAGGAGCAGGTCATCGCCCAGCAGGTCGCCTGGGCCGATGACTTCCGCCAGCGCTACCCCAAGCTGGGCCGGGAGATGCGGCTCCTGACCACGGCAGAGGACACGTCCGAAGACACGTCCTTCGAGACCTACCTGCGCGGGGAGCTTGGCACCTATTCCGACAACACCTTCTCCCTCTACCGGGTCTTCGTGCAGAACCTCAAGGCCCAGGGGCGCAATCTGACGGAGGAGACCATTCGCAATACGGTACTTCTGGATGGCTTCGCCGGTTTGGACGAGGCCGAGGCCCAGCAGCGCTAATCCATACGCCCTAGCTGGGCTTGCCGGAAGCCCAGCTAGGACAGGGACTCCAGGACCGCCATGAGGGCATCGGCCTTGGGTTGGTCGCACTTGAGCTTGTGGTCCCCCTGCTGGTCTATGTCAATCTGAGTGAAAGCGAAGAAGGTCTGCCCCTTGCTGTTGGGATAGTTCAGGCTGGCGTGTGATGTCTTGAGGGTCTTACCGTCCAAGCTGCAGCCCCTGGCCCGAAGGACCTTGCTCTGGTCCCTTGGGGCGAGCAGGTAAAGCCGGCTGCTGCCTTTGGCTGGTATCTTCCGTTCATGTCCCTGTGGGCTGACCGTGAAGGTCCGCATGGCGGATTCCCGACCGGCCACCTCCCCCAGGCTTGGTTCGCCACAGCCTGCCAGCCCTACCAGCATCAGGGCAGACAGCAGCACCGTCGCGGCTGTCACTCGCTTGTCCGTCATGGGAACTCCTCTTTCTTGGCCGACCTTATCGGGTTCGAGTCGGTCGGCCATGCTTGTGGTTGCTGGCGGTTCAGGATTCCTGCTGGTCTGCATCCCCCGTCTGGGACTGGTGCTCCTTGCGGGCATGGACCTCCCTGGTCAGGGCCCAGATGGCCGCCCCGGCAAGAAGTATGGCGCCCAGAACCCCGCACAGCACCGCGATGATGATCTTCGGCTCAAAGACCCAACCGGCGAAGAAGGTCTGCGGAAAGCTAAGGCCCACCAGCAGACCCGCCAGGGCCAGGATGAGGAGGATGCAGCCGAGGACTATGGTGACCGGACTCGGACCGGTCCTGGGCACGAACTCCTGGACCGGCTGGCTCATCCTGTCAACCGGAATATAGGCCTGCCCGGCGGACGCCGACCCTGCCCCTGGGTTGCCCGGGGAGCTGTGGGAATCCTGTTGGCTGCGAGGCGGAGTGGTCGCGTAGAGGGGGATCTGTTCGGTCTGCCCGCAGTCACGCCCATCGGCCGATTCACTCATTGTGGTCTTCTCTGGCCTCGGCTCCTGCGCAGTCGTGTCCTGTGATGTTGTCTCCTGCGAAAAAGTCTCCTTTGGAGTTGTCTTCTCCGTAGCTTTTTCCTCCGTAGCGTTCTCCTGCTTACCAGCAGAGAAATCCATGGTCTCCTCATTCATCCTGGTCTCCTCCATCGCCATCGTCCTCCAAATCGAGTAGGTCATCTAAGTCAAAATGATGGTCACCGGCGTGATCAGCCGACTGGTAGCGCACGTGCAGCTTGGCCTCCACCAAATACGAAGCGTTGATGACCAGATCAGGTCCACCTTGCTGACCCTCATCCTTGCGGTTGTTCCCCAGGTACTCGTACCCTGATTGGCCGGTGGCCTCGAGCCGGCCGCCGATGGTGTTGGTGTAGGGGTAGTCGAATTCCTGCCAGCTATTGAATCCGTAGGTGCAATGGTCGGGAAGGATCATGGTTACCTGGGTCCGGTAGGCGGTCAGGTTGATGGTCCCGGTCGGGCAGGTCGACTGGGTGACCTTTCCTGATTGCGACTTGTGCTCATGGGGCTGGCGGCCCTTGGCGTAATCGGTCAGGTCGATGACGAAGTCGCCCTTGTCGTACTCACTGCTGGAGAGGGCAAGTCCCCTTTGCAGGCGCCTCATATCCTTGGCGCCAGACCTGATGACTGTCTTCCTATCTGCGGCGATGGCCTCGTAGGAGGAGCTGGTCTCGGTCATCTGATGGTAGATGACCGAATAGGGAACCGTGCCACACAGGAAGACCAGCAGCACCACGAGCATGATGGACACCAAGGGTATGAGCCCGCCGGTACGGCGCCCCGCAAGCCCCAGAATCACTATCAGCAATCCCAGCAGTCCGCAGACGACGCTGGCCCAGATCAGCCCCACCTGGAGCAAGGTGCCCAATTGCATATGACGACCCGGCATGAGCAGAAAGGCGACGCCCAATGACAGCAGGATCAGACCGATGGAGGACATAACCAGCGCGGGGCCGGCTGGTTTGCGCCTGGCGAGCCTTGGCTTGGTACTGGGTGGCACCGACGCAATGGGAGAGGCGGAGTTCGGAGCCGCATAGGTCGCCGGGCCAGTGGCTGACGGCCGGTAGGGGCCTGACCCATAGAAGGCAGCAGGGCCATGAATCGCCGCCACTCCCCCATAAGCTCCCCCAGCAGAGTAAGCCTGACCTTGGCCCAGGTCTGCAGCTTGGCCGGAGGGCACAGGTCCCCTGGGGGCCGCCGGACCAGTAGCCGCAGCCGGTGGGGTCACCGGTTCCGGCCCTGGCCCAGGGTGATCCTGGCTGCTAGGGGAGGTCCATGAACTGGGACCTGAGCCAGCAGGCCCTTGAAAGGATGCTGCCGAACCAGCGGGACCGCCGTAACCAGGACTATTAGGACCCTTGCCGGGACCGCCGTAACCAGGGCCACCAAAACCACAGGGACCGTACCCGGAGCCACCAGCACTGGGTCCACCAGGGTAGTAACCGGCCGAATTCCCAGCTGGGGCGGAAACCAAGGAGTTGATCATCAGCATGAGCAGACCAAAGGTCAGCAGCGCCAGGAACAGACCAACACCCGGCATGCCGAATGACATAAGCCAGAAGAGGAAGGGCCCCAGGTAAACATTGCGCCAGATGCCGCGGAAGAGGTCCTCGGCCATGATGCTCCCATCACGGGCATCAGGCAGGAGGAACCAGGCCACTGCGTAGAAGGACAGGCCCAGGCCGCCGACCACCAAGGCCGCCAGGGTCAGGGCCCGGACCAGGAGGACGCTGACACCGAACCGGTCGGCCAGCCCCTGGCATACGCCCCCGATCCACCTGTCACCGGACCTGACAAAGCCACTGCGCCGGATCCAGCCGAAGAATCGCTGGCTCCTGCCGTGCCCCTCGTGGCCTTGTTGCTGGAATTGCTGTTGAGGTGGCTGCTGCCAGCCGGGCTGGTCACCACCATTGCTTTCTGGATTGTTCATACCTTCATTAGACCAAACCACGCCGCTGATGCTTATCCGGGAACACCCTGATTCTTCCCTGAACCCACCCCCAGGGGACCCCGAAAGGGGTGAGGAACAGGCACAATGGAAGCATGCAGGACAAACGGACCGAAGACTACCGGCAGTGGCGGGACCCCAGACAAGGACCCCCACAAGGCACGCAAGGGCAAACCGGCCCCGGCGGCGACCCAGCCCAGGGGCGCTTGCGGGGGTATCCAGCCTACACCGGGAGCCCTGGCAGGCCCAATACCCCTTGGCAGGGTCCCTATGACCATAACCGCCAAAGCCTGCCAGTGCTCAATCAAGCTCATCAACCGGGGAACAGGCCTGCACTGATGAGACCCAGGCATGGCCGCGTCTTCTGCGGCGTGTGCCGGGGTGTCAGCATCCATCTGGGACTTTCCGTCTCCCTGGTACGAGTATTGTTCACCCTCTCCGTCTTCCTCTTCGGTTCCGGACTCCTGGCCTACGTCTTCCTATGGATGACCATGCCCGTCGGCGACCCCATGCAGGCCTGGTACCAGGAAAGCGACAGACCAACCGCACCCCTGGCCAGAGGGAACAGCAATCCCAGCGACCCCGACCCGGCAGCCCAGCCTGCCCAGCGGGCCGAGGCCGGGAACGGTGAGGCCGATCAGAAGTCCGAAAGCCTGGTGGTCACGCTCAGCCGGGCCTCCAAGCCCTCACTCATCGCCCTGGCAGGACTTGCCTTCATAGCCCTGGCCGCCATCCTGCTCTACAGCGGCCTGGACCCAAGGCTCCTCTGCTCACTCCTGCTTGCCCTGACCGGCCTGGCCGTCAGTTGGATGCGCTACAACGCCCAGGAGGGAAAGCTCTGGACCATGCTGGCCGGCATCGTGCTCATCATCCTGGCCTACACCCTCCTGCTCTTCACCCTTGACAGCCATATCCTGGTCCTTATGGAGACCCTGACCCTCCTGGTCTGCCTGGGACTGGCCCTGGCCCCTTGGTTCACCTCCCTGATCCGGGACATCGGCACCGAGCGTGCCACCAAGGAACGGGCCGAGGAACGGGCCGACATGACCGCCCACCTGCACGATGGGGTCCTGCAGACCCTGACCCTGATCCAACTGCACCACACCGAAGTACAGACCGTGCTGAGCCTGGCCCGCCAGCAGGAACGCGAGCTGCGGGACTGGCTCTACCAGGAACGCACCCCCTCTGACAGGTCCGTGGCCGCCGGACTCAAGGAGATAGCCGGCCAGGTCGAGGATGGGCAAGGCAAGGCCATCGAGGTCGTGACCGTGGGCGACGCCAGCCCCAGCCCCCAGACCGATGCCCTGCTGAGCGCCACCCAACAGGCCCTGATCAACGCGGCCACACATGGGGGCGAACCCATATCCCTCTACGCAGAGGCGACCGCCAGCATGGTCGACGTGTACGTCAGGGACCATGGGCAGGGCTTCGACCTACAGGCCGTGCCCCCCAACCGTTTGGGCATCCGGGAATCCATCCGGGGGCGGGTGGAGCGGCGGGGCGGCAGCGTCGAGATCGTCTCACGCCCGGGCTGGGGTACGGAAGTCAGGATGCACATGCCCATCAGCTCCAGGGACGACCAGGCGGACCAAGGTGGGTCGCAGGACCATAACACCACTGACAACACACGGGAAAGGCAGTAATCTTGACAACACCCACCGAGGCCGGCCAGGCCCAACCCATCCGCATAGCCGTGATTGATGACCACGAGATGTTCCGGGCTGGGGTCATATCCACCCTCCAGCCCCACTTCCAGATTGTGGGCCAGGCCCCCGATGTTGAGGGTTCCATAGCCATGATCGAGGAGACCAAGCCCGATGTGGCCCTCTTGGACGTGCATGTCCCCGGCGGCGAGGGTGGCGGAGGTGCCGAAATCCTGACCAAGGCCCAGGCCCTGTCGCCCGGCACGGCCTTCCTGGCCCTATCCGTCTCCGACTCCCCCAAGGATGTGGGGGCCGTCATCCGGGCCGGCGCCCGGGGCTACGTGACCAAGACCATCAGCGGCGAGGACCTGATCAGTTCCATCCACCAGGTCCACGAGGGTTACGCCGTCTTCTCCCCCAAACTGGCCGGCTTCGTGCTCTCCACATTCCAGGGAGCCAGCGAGGAGGGGGCGCCAGAATCCTCCAGGGGAAGCCATGACGAGGAACTGGACCGGCTCTCCTCCCGGGAGCAGGAGGTCATGCGCCTCATAGCCCGCGGCTACACCTACAGGGAGGTGGCCGCCGAGCTCTTCATCTCCATCAAGACCGTGGAGACCCACGTCAGCTCCGTCCTGCGCAAGCTCCAGCTCTCCAACCGCTCCGAGCTGACCCTCTGGGCCGCCGACAGGCGAATCGTCTAGGAGCTTGTGTCACTGGCAGCCATGCTGCCGCCCGGACCCAGCCTGCCGGACTGGTAAGTTTTGACTCAGCCTTATGACTGCACCCACCCCTGGCCTTTACAGCTTGGAAATGTCGGAGACACCTTCGGGAAACCAGAAGCACCTTTCATGACAGGAAATAGCCGAACGACCGAAGGAGTTATACAGATGGACTCAGGCAATGCCGCGTGGATGCTCATGGCTGCCGCCATGGTCTTTCTTATGACTCCTGGACTCGCCTTCTTCTACGGAGGCATGGTCCGGGCCAAGGCTGTGCTCAACATGCTCATGATGTCTGCTGTGGCCATCGCGATCACCGGCATGGTCTGGACCCTGTGGGGCTGGTCCATAGCCTACGCCGGCCAGGATTTGGCAGGCATCTTCGGCGACCCGGTTCGGGGTTTTCTCCTGCACGATACCGTGACAGCCGACCAGGGAGTGTTCACTTCGATCAGCGCTGCCCATGCAAGCTACCCGCGCACCATGGATATCGCCTTCCAGATGGCCTTCGCCATGATTGCAGTGGCGCTGATTTCCGGCGCTCTGGCCGAGCGGGTCAAAATCAGCACCTGGATGCTGTTCGTGGCCCTCTGGATCACCTTGGACTATGCTCCCATGGCTCATATGGTCTGGAACCACGGACTTCTGTCCGAAGACGGCATCATCTCCCAGGCCATCGGCGCCCCTGTACACGACTTTGCCGGCGGCACTGTCATTCACATCAACTCTGCCGTCTCCGCCCTGATCATCGTCCTGATTGTGGGAGACCGGGTCTGCTTCAACAAACACCCCATGCGCCCCCACAACCTACCCATGACCATGCTGGGGGCCTTCCTCCTGTGGTTCGGCTGGTTCGGGTTCAACTCCGGCTCGGCCCTAGCCGCCAACGGGACCGCCGGCTATACATGGCTATCAACCACCATCGCCGCCTGCGCCGCCATCATGGGCTGGCTGCTGACTGAGAAAATCCGCTCCGGTCATTACAGCGCCCTGGGTGCCGCATCGGGCATGATCTCTGGGCTGGTGGCCATCACACCGTCCGCCGATGTGGTCTCACCCTTCTGGTCCATGGTCATTGGACTTCTGGCCGGATGCATCTGCTGTTTTGCCTGCGGACTCAAGCTGCGCCTCAACTATGATGACTCCCTGGACGTGGTGGGCATCCACGGAGTGGGCGGCCTCCTGGGCACCATTCTGGTGGGCTTCTTCGCTGTCGGTACCGGCCTCTTCTCAGGTGGCGGATTCAGGCAGCTCCTGGTCCAGATCATCGTGGCCCTGGTCGCCATGCTCTATGCGGCCGCAGTAACCGCCATCATCGCCTTTGCCCTGGAAAAGACCATAGGCTGGCGGGTGGCCGATAAGGACGAGATCTCGGGCATCGACCAGGCCGACCAGGGCGAAAGCGCCTATGAGTTCTTCGGCTCCAGCAAGCTCATCGGTCAATGAGTCCACTGAGCCGCGAGGACCCAGTTCAGCATCGACGCCTGGCCCAGCCCAATATTGAAGCGCACAACCACTTAACCACACGCGCGATCAACTTGACGAATAGATGAAGTGAGGGATGGGCAGTCAGGCGAAAGCGCTCCGGCCAGAGCGCGTTAGCTCATACGTCCCAACAAAGTCGTTATATTTCAGGAAATACCACTAGTGTCGTGACTAGGTCTACCGTCGGGCCTTGCCGTATTGATTCGCTGTTGTGAGGACGGAGCCGTTACAGGTGTGCCATAAGGCATACCGACCCTAGAAAGGTAACAGTATGCGCAAGGTTCTTTGTTCCCCCGGATCCTATATTCAGCAGGAAGGTGCCATGGGGCAGCTGGCCCAGGAGTATGCAGCCATCGGTTCCACCGGAGCCCACCTGCTGGTTGACCCCACGATCGACAAGCTCTACCACAACCAGATCGTCTCCTCCTTCGACCAAGGCAAGGTACCCTACCAGCTCATGGAGTTCGGCGGCGAATGCTGCCAGGAGGAGATCGAGCGCCACCGGCAGCATCTGGGCCAGGCCGACGTGATTATAGGCATCGGCGGCGGCAAGACCCTGGACACCGCCAAGGCCGTGGCCCACTTCTCCCACCTGCCCGTCATCATTGTGCCCACGGCCGCCTCCTCCGATGCTCCTTGTTCCAGGCTCTCCGTGCTCTACACCCCCCAAGGCGTCTTCGACAGGTACCTGCCCCTGCCGTCCAATCCCAATGTGGTCATCATGGACACCGACATCATCGCCAAGGCGCCGGCACGATTCCTGATAGCCGGCCTGGGCGACGCCTTCGCCACCTACTATGAGGCTGCGGCCTGCGTGCAGTCCAACGCCACCACCATGACTGGCGGCCATGCCACCAACGCGTCATTCGCCCTGGCCAAGCTCTGCCACGACACGCTTCTGGAAGATAGTGTCAAGGCCATCGCAGCGGCCAAGGCGGGCGTACGCACGGCAGCCCTGGAGAACATCATCGAGGCCAACACCCTCCTCTCCGGCCTGGGCTTTGAATCCAGCGGTCTGGCGGCCGCCCACTCCATCCACGACGGCATGACCGCCCTGGCCGGCACCCACAAGATGCTCCACGGCGAGAAGGTCGCCTTCGGCACCCTGGCCCAGCTGATCCTGGAAGATCGACCTCTGGAAGAAGTCAAGGAGGTCTACGGTTACTTCCACATGGTAGGCCTGCCGACCACCCTGGCTGAGATCGGCATCGGGGACGCCTCCGACGAAGACCTGCTCAAGGTGGGTGAGCTCGCCTGCGGCCCCGACGAGACCATGGGGAACATGCCCTTCGAGGTCACCCCTATCGACGTGGCCCACGCCATGCGCGCCGCCGACGAACTCAACAAGGTCCTCTAAGCAACAAGATGGCCTGGGGTTTCAGAGATTCGCCCCAAGCCCTACCGGCGCACCAACCCCACTTAGCCATGGGCCGGGGACTGAAACGCCGGTAAAGCACGTTATGCAGGCGACGAGGCACAAAGCGAATCCAACAAGCACCAGGCGGCAACGGTATGGATATACCGGCATCGACCAGCATCTGGCAGCCAACTCCCGCCTTCCTGGTCGGATGGGGTGGCTGGTCCTCGGTGTGGTACACAGCGGCTAGGGTCGCGGCCGCCGGGCGACCTTGAGGATAAGACCGGTGATGGCGGCCAGAGCGAAGGAGAGGAGAGAGCCAGCCAGCACGGCGACCAGAGCCATGCTGGTCAGCTGCCCATCAGCGAAGGCGATGTTGGCGATGAGAAAGGACATGGTGAAGCCGATGCCGCATAGCTGGCTCACCTGAACCATATCGCCCCAACGGGTACCCAGAGGCAGTCGCAGACCCACCGCCGCACAGGCCAGCAGCATGGCCATGATACCCAGGGGCTTGCCAACCGCCAAGCCAGCCATGATACCCAGGAAGACCGGATTACTGAGCCAGGCCGGGCTGAATCCATGCAGGGATATGCCCATGGACAGGAATGCGAAAGCCGGCAGGACCAGAAGGTTGGAGATGGGGGCCAGACTCATGTTGAGGCAGGCCGCCCGCGAGCGCACACCCCCATGGACCGGGTGACCGGGTGTGAGCAATCCCAGGGCAACACCAGCCAACACGGGGTGAATACCGGTGACATAGAGGCCGTACCAGGCTCCAAGCGCCAGCAGACAGGCCAGTGGCCAGACCGGATGCCTGGCCCGCATCAGCAGGAACCAAAGGACCAGGCACCCGGCCACAGGGATCAGGGCCAGTGGATGACTGAGACTGCTATAGCCCACGGCAATCAGTATCACACCGATGATGTCGTCGAAGACCGCCAGGGTGGTGAGGAAGGCCTGCGTGCCCTGGCTGCCATGCTTGGAGAGCAACTTCAGGGCCGTCAAGGAGAAGGCCACGTCGGTTGCGGTGGGGACAGCCCAGCCCTGCAAGGACGAGGGCGACCCCTGGCAGATGGCGAGGTATATGCCTATGGGCAGGAGGACACCACCCATGGCGGCAATCATAGGGAGGAGGGCCTGCTTGGGTGTGCGCAGGGTACCCGTCTCCATCTCCTGGCACAGGTCAAGTCCCATGACCAGGAAGAAGATGGTCAGCAGACCGTCCTGGACCCATTCCTTGATGGACAGGTCAAGCCCCATGCCGCTACCCAGCAAGCCACCGCGAAGAGGGACCCAGCGGGAGAAGCCATCGTAGACGCGGTCAGCTCCGACCATGTTGGCACACAGGAGGCCGAAGGCTGCCAGGACCAGCATAAGCATGCCGCTTGCAGAGCCGCTGCGCGAGAAGGCCACAAGCCAAGCGGCCAGATTATGGATTCCTTGATGAAGCCGCTTGGTGTCCCTTGTTTCTGGTGTTGGCATGGTCCGCACTCCTGAAGGTATGGTCGGTTCAGTTGCCGACCAGACTTCCCGGCATGAGACCTGCCAGCAGGACTCCCAATCTGCGAGCCTACCCGCCCATCGGTACAGCACGAGAAAAGGGTTCCAGTCATTTGACCGAAACCCTTACTTGCGGATAGGGCGAGATTCGAACTCGCGGTGGCTTGCGCCACAACGGTTTTCAAGACCGTCTCTTTAGACCGCTCAGACACCTATCCAAGTGCGTCAGCATGGCCAACACACCGCCAGCCAGTATAACAGCAGCACTAGTCACACCGCCAGCACAAGCAAAAGCCCCTCCCTGGTGCGCAAGCAGAGGGAGGGGCACATGCCGGGAGGTCAGGCCTCCCACTTGGTGGGTTCGATGACCTCACGGCCTCCCATGTAGGGGCGCATGGCCTTGGGGATCTCTATGGAGCCGTCAGCCTGCTGGTGGTTCTCCAGGATGGCGACCAGCCAGCGGGTGGTGGCCAGGGTGCCGTTGAGGGTGGCGACCGCACGGGTGGAGCCGTCTTCGGTACGCTCACGAATGTTGAGGCGGCGGGCCTGGTACTCGGTGCAGTTGGAGGTGGAGGTCAGCTCACGATAGCGACCCTGGGTGGGCACCCAGGCCTCATTGTCGAACTTGCGGGCGGCTGAGGAGCCCAGGTCGCCGGCGGCGGTGTCTATGGTCCGGTAGGGAACCTCGACCTTGGCCAGCATCTCCTCCTCCATGGCCAGGAGCTGCTGGTGCATGGCCCGGGAGTCCTCCTGCTTGCAGTAGACGAACATCTCCACCTTGTCGAACTGGTGGACGCGGATGATGCCGGCGGTATCCTTGCCTGCGGCTCCAGCCTCCCGCCGGTAGCAGGAGGACCAACCGCAGTACCGCAGGGGGCCATTGCTCAGGTCCAGGATCTCGTTCTCGTGCATGCCGGCCAGGGCCACCTCGGAGGTGCCCACCAGGTACTGCTCGTCAGGCTCACGCAAGCGGTAAATCTCATCGGAGTGGGAGTTGAGGAAACCGGTGCCAGCCATGACCTCGGGGCGCACCAGGGTGGGGGTGATGGCCAGGGTGAAGCCCTTGGATTCGGCCTGGTCAACGGCCATGGTCAGCATGGCGATCTGCAGGCGGGCGACGGAGCCGCGCAGGAAGTAGAAGCGGGAACCGGAGACCTTGACCCCCCGGCGCATGTCGATGCCGGCGACACCCTCACCCAGGGTCAGGTGGTCCTTGGGTTCAAAGCCCTCGGCTGCGAAGTCACGGGGAGTACCGACCTTCTTGACGACCTCATAGTCGTCCTCACCACCTTCGGGCGCCTCTGGGTCGACGATGTTGGACAGCTTCCAGATGGCCGAGGTGTACTCCTCGGCTGCGGCATCGGACTTGGACTTGTAGTCGGAGACCTTGGCGGACAGTTCCTTGGTCTGGGCTATCAGGGCGGCCTTCTGGTCCGGAGCGGCCTTGGCCACCTGCTTGCCGATCTCCTTCTGCTCGGCCCGAGCCTCCTCGTAGGCCTTGAGGGAGGAGCGCCGGGTCTCATCGGAGGAGAGCACCTGGTCTACCAGTTCCACAGACTCACCACGCTTGCGCTGGGAATCCTTGACAATATCGGCGTGGTCACGAATGAATTGGATATCGAGCATGGTCCCAAGATTAGCGCCGCAAGCCGACAGACGGACCGTGCACGACCGGCCTGGAGGGGAATGTGCCAATGACGTGCAGAATTCGTTGATGTCGGCCGCATCTGCCGGAAGAATCGCAAGGAGCGAGCACAATGGAACCCATGGCTTCAAACGTCATCATCGTCATTGCGGCCGCCGTCATCGCCGGAGCCCTGGTGCTCGTCATCGCCGCCGCGCTAGTCTCCCGTACCCTCAGACGCCGCCGGCGGGCCAGGGCCATGCAGAGCAGGAACGACGACCAGGTCCATTACGCTTTCATCATCAACCCATCCAAACCCCAGGCGGCACAACACCGCAGACATATCGAACTCTACTGCCATGCCCATAACCTGACCCAGGTTGAGTACATCGAAACCCAGCTGGACAAGGACGGCCGCGCCTGCGCGCAAGAGGCCCTGGCCCACGGTGCCCAGGTCCTGGTGGCCGTGGGTGGCGATGGCACGGTGCGAACGGTGGCCTCAGCCCTCTCCGGCACCGGCCACCCCCTGGGCATCATCCCCATCGGCACCGGCAATCTCTTTGCCCGCAATATGGGCATCCCGGTGGACGATATGGATACAGCCCTGGCCGTGGCCACCTCCCATGGCTCCCGCATGGTGGATGTGGGCCGCCTGAGCCTGCTCGACCGCCCGGATGACGACCACGGCCACGCCTTCCTCATCATCGCCGGCATAGGTTTCGATGCCCTGATGATCGACGACACGGACCCGGAACTGAAGAAAAGCATCTCCTGGCTGGCATACTTCGCCTCCGGCTCCAAACATATATTCGGCGGCAAATACCACGCCCGGGTCACCATCGAGAACGAGGATGGCAGCTCCCGCACCATCCAACGGCTTACCTTCCGTACCTTCATGGCCGGCAACTGCGGCCAGATACCCATCTTCTCCCTCATGCCCAACGCGGTCTATGACGACGGGCTCCTGGACTTCGAGATCATCGACACCACCAGCGGCATCTTGGGCTGGGCCGGCCTCTTCGCCGACATCGTCCACCAGACCATCACCCGCAAGGCCCAGAAAAGCCCGATTTCCTCATCCTCCACCATTGATCAGCTCCAGGGGGTCAGCGCCGACATCAAGCTTGAGAAACCCGCCCTGGCCGAGGTGGACGGGGATATGCTGGGCGAGACCTGCCACATCCGCTTCACCATAGAACACAAGGCCCTGTGCGTCAGGGTTCCCACCGAGACCGAGCTGGCCATGATGCAGGCTGGCGGCACTGTGGAACCGGCTGCCCTGCCGGCACAGATCACTGCATCAGTCGCCCCGACCAAGGCCCCCGCCGCCAACACGCAGAGCACAGACCTGGCCGACCTCCAGTAGTCTGCCGGCCAGCGCCAGAGTGTTGGGTGCACAGGCAACAGTTCCAGCCAGGCTGCGGCGGGTGACCAGCCTGTACCTGTGACTGCCGAGTACCCACAACCAAGCTGGGCGGCGGCAATATCATCAGCCACCGCCCAACTCAGCATTCAGCTGGTGCCTTCGTGCCAGAGCTAACGGTGGCGGCCGGCGTAGCCTATGAGGCTGAGCTTCTGGTCGTCATACTGCGCCAGGAAGACATCGTTGGTGCCCTTAAAACCCTTGTCCTTGACCTGCTGGTCCAGCCAATCCTCATCATGGCCGATGGTCTCCAGCACGGCCTCGTCCACCTGCCCGTCGGTGATGACAGGCAGTTTCAGGTTCTCATCCTCGTAGGAGACGACGGTAAGCTGGCCACTCTGCTCCAGGACGGCCTTCTTGATGCTGCTGGTCTCGTAGATGCCCTGAGAGCGCAGCTTGAGCATCAGGTCGGATGCTGATATGCCCGACCGCATACAGAGGGCCACGTCCACCTTCCCCCGGAAAATCAGGGTCAGTGGCTTGCCGTCGACCAGTTTCTTGACCGAGGAGAACTGCTCCTTGGCCACTTTGAGGACCAGGACCAGAAGGGTCCAGATCAGCATGACGACGATGAAGTCGAGCACGCTGATGTCCTTGTTGTAGATGACGCCGCCGATGATGCCGCCCAATACGTAGTTCTGGACCTGGTCCATGACGGAGATGGGGGCCAGGTTGGTCTTGCCCATGATGTTGATCTGGACGACCAGGAAAAGAATGCCGACGGCCAATTTAATGAATAAAGTGCTGTATACCACGATGTTTGCGCTTTCCTACTCGATACCAACGATTGCTGAACGGCCGCCGCAAGGACCAGCGGCATGACCACGGCCGGGCTCGCCATATGAGGGGGCCTGCACCCGGAAGGCAGCCGCAACGTCAGCCGCATCGGTCCTGCCGAGGGCTTGCCGGGCCTCAAGTCGCCCCCGGGTCTTGCCGCCCGTCATTTGGCGACCTTGGGCTCGGACATGAGATGGGTCTCGTAGAGTTGGAAGGCCGACCGGTCCGAGCTGAGCTTGGTCTGGTAGTACTTGTTTCTGACCTTGACGATCACCCTGTCGTTGAGGGTGCGTGAGTTGACCAACACGTCATCGGCGGGCACCTTCTCGTCCTTGGCCACCTTCTGGATAAAACTGATCATTTGCTGGTTCTGGACACTGGCACTCTGGCTCTGCTTGTACTGCGAGTACTCGCCCACCAGCGCCAAGGCCACCAGCAGGAAGGCGATGATGCCCAGCTGCCGGTATTTGGTCTCCAACCGGTGGTGCATGTAGAGAATGCTGAAGGCAATCAATGCCAGAAGCAGCACGGCCAGTATCACGTAACGAAGCACCTGGTTGAAGCCACCTTGCGATTCCAGGTAGGAAATACTGTAAAACGTCATATCCTTCTCATTTCATCGGTCAGCAACGGCCCGTCCACACATCCAAACATGGACTGTGCTGCCATGGCTGACACTACATTTATACCTTTTATTGTAGAACTTGTTTGGAGTATGGTGCCGATTATCAGTTGGGTGGGAGCAGATGGATTCGTAGGCCTCAGACCATACGCCACTACGGATTTCGTCGACCCAGGTCACCAGAGATAATGACGGGGAACCTTGAATGGGCCATACTCGCCAGACAGGCCGCTGTGGCACAATGGTGTCCATGGTTGCTAACAATGCGGGCAAGCCCGCCACCCCAGCTGATCTCATCAATGTCGACGACCTCATCGCCCAGTACTACGATGCCGTTCCGGATTCCTCAGTACCCGAACAGTGCGTCGCCTTCGGCACCTCAGGCCACCGAGGCTCCTCCCTGAGGACCTCCTTCAACGAGGCCCATATTGTGGCCATCACCCAAGCCATCGCCGAATACCGCAAGCAGGCGGGCGTGACCGGCCCCCTGTACATCGGCCGTGACACCCATGCCCTCTCCGGGCCGGCCCAGCGCACAGCCATCGAGGTCCTGGTCGCCAACGGTGTGCGGGTCCGCGTGGATTCTCGTGACGACTTCGTACCCACCCCGGTCGTCTCCCAGGCCATCCTTACCCACAACCGCGCGGCTGACGGTTCCCAGCGCTTCAGCGGGGCCGACCTGGCCGATGGCATCGTGGTCACCCCCTCCCACAACCCCCCCACTGACGGCGGCTTCAAGTACGACCCCGTCACCGGTGGCCCGGCTCCGGCTGAGACCACCGAGGCCATCGCCAAGAGGGCCAACGAACTGCTGGGCAACTACCGGACAGTCAAGCGGGTGCCCTACGAGGAGGCCATGAGGTCCGACCTGGTGGAGCGGTTCGACTTCCGCGACCACTATGTGTCCGATCTGGCTTCCGTCATCGACATGGATCTGATCCGCTCCTCCGGCGTGCGCATGGGCATCGACCCCCTGGGTGGGGCCTCGGTCAACTACTGGCCGCTCATGAATGAGATGTATGGCCTGAATATCGGGGTCATCCGCCCGCACGTGGACCCGACCTGGCGCTTCATGACCATCGACCATGACGGCAAGATCCGCATCGACCCCAGTTCCCCCTACGCCATGCAGGGCTTGGTAGACCAGCTCAACGCCGGGGCCTGGAGCAAGTACGACCTGGTGGGCGGCACCGACCCGGACGCTGACCGGCACGGCATTGTCTGCCCCGACTGGGGTGTGATGAACCCCAACCATTACATAGCCGTGTGCGTGGAGTACCTCTTCGGTGGGGCGCGTCCTGACTGGCCTCAGGGCGCCGGCATCGGCAAGACCCTGGTCTCCTCGTCGCTGATTGACCGGGTGGCCGCCGCCATCGAGGCCAAGCTGGTCGAGGTGCCGGTGGGCTTCAAGTGGTTTGTGGACCCCCTCTTCAAGGGGCAGGTGGCCTTTGGCGGCGAGGAGAGTTCCGGCATGAGCTTCCTGCGCCGGGACGGCCACGTGTGGACGACGGACAAGGACGGCCTGATTCCCGACCTTCTGGCCGCCGAGATCACCGCCAGGACCGGCAAGAATCCGGCCCAGCTCCACCAGGACCAGGTCTCCCGCTTCGGCGAAAGCTGGTACAAGCGCGTGGACACCCCCACCACCCTCGAGCTCAAGCAGAAATTCGCCAAGCTGGATGGTGGCGACGTGACCGCCAGTCAGCTGGCCGGCCAGGACATAACCGCCAAGCTCACCAGGGCCCCCGGCAACAATGCACCCATTGGTGGCATCAAGGTGACCACCGCCGACAACTGGTTCGCCGCCCGCCCCTCGGGCACTGAGAACATCTACAAGGTCTACGCCGAGTCCTTCGTCTCCCCCCAGGCCCTGGACCAGGTCCTCACAGAGGCCACCACCGTGGTCGACAAGGCCCTGGGCGACTAGTCCTTCTCGTCGCCGCCTCCCTGAGCTGAACACGCTGTAAGCAACAGCCCCATCAAGCGCTCTGCCTCACCGGCAGCATCCGGTCGGCCAGAGCGCTTTCTCATCCCTCCCCCAGTCACAGAACCCAATCTGTATTTTTTGTACATCCGATGTACGATTTTTTGTACATCCAAGGTATGAAACCTTGCTTCGCTCAACAATCCGCAATTGCCCGACACAGTTTCAGCGGAGTATGCCACGGGAACCGGTTCGGGTAAGGGTGTGTCGCGGTTCTTGTTTTTTGATGCGGTAGATCAGTAACCTTCGCCTTCCAGATGAATCTCCCGGTATCTGTTCCATGCACCGGTCAGCGCATGGTCACGGTATTGGTGGATAGGAGGTTGCCATCTTGGCTCATGGGGGGGGGGGCATCGCGGCATCGTAATACTATTAAGCTCCTGGGCAGGCCTCAATCTATCCGACGATTGTTCGGGACGACCATCTAGGCTGGTGGTATGACTATTACGGTTTCTACAGATGGCAGCGCTTTGGGCAACCCCAATGGGCCCATGGGATGGGCTTGGGCCGACCACCAAGTGGGGGCGGCCCGGACGGACGGGCACGCCCATGATGGCGACAGCGACGCGGGCGGAGCAACCAACGGCACCAACCAGATCGGCGAACTTGTGGCAGTCCTCCAGGCCCTGCGCGCCCACCCGGGGGACGAGCCCCTGGTCATCGAGACCGATTCGCAGTATGCCATCAACTGCTCCACCAAGTGGGTCCATGGCTGGAAGAAGAACGGCTGGAAGAACTCGCAGAAGAAGCCTGTCAAAAACGCCCCGCTCATCAAGGCCATCGACCAGGAGATCTCCATACGACCCGCCTCGGTCAAGTTCGTCTGGGTCAAGGGCCACAACGGCAACCCCGGCAACGAGAAGGTGGACGACCTGGCCCATGGCTACTCGGGCGACTGCCGGGCCGGCGTCAAAGACGGCTACCTGCCCCTGGAAGGCTGGCAGTCCCTTATTCAGTCCGACTACGCCAAGGGCCTCGACATTCCCTCCGATGCGCAGCTGCTCCTTGACGGCAAGATCACGCCGGAGGAGTACCAGCTGGGGCGTGGCTCAGAGAGCCAGGAGGCCGAGCCCCCTCACGCCGCCAGCAACGCCCGGACCGATGGTGACGAGCCGCATGACACCCTTCCAGAGGATATGTCGGCTGGTGCCGAAGCATATTCCAAGGACGAGGACAGCGAAGCGGCGACCTCTGACACCGCTCCAGCGCAAGGAGAGACCGGCCAGTCCGGCCGACCCGCTCAGTCCGACCAGCCCAACCAGCCCAACCAGCCTGAACAGCCCAACCAGCCTGACCCGTCCGACCATGAAGATCAGGAAAACCAGGAACCTGCCTCGAAATCCACCGCAGATCGTGATCGCCAGGAACCGGCGGGAGTGAAGGATCAGCACTCATCCGCAAGGCCCGCACAGTCCCCAGACGCCGGCGACGGGTCCTCAACCTTCGCAAGCCCAGTCGCACAAGAGGCACAAGTTTCGATAGCTCCAAGCCCCAGCATCGGCACAGTCACGGGACTGACGGTCTCAGGCCAGCTGCTCTTCTCTCCACCGCCCTCCTCCAGCCCCAGCTATGACGGCCGCCCCAAGCGCATTCACGGCCTGGTTGAGATTGAGGGTGACGTGGACGGCAGGGGTCGCATTCGGATTGAAGGGGCCCAGTTCAGGCTCCTCTAGGCTTGTGCCCTCAGCTGCGCGAGCCCACTGCCCGGCCCAAGCCCCTGGGCAGGTCGACACAAGTCACGACATGGCCCACGCGAACCGCAGCATAGGACCACAACGCAGGGCCGGCCTGGACCACAGTGCACATGCCCGGAGGCAATTAGGGCCATGCGGCTAGTATGGGAGTGGTTTCCAATACACGGATGCATAAACTGAGAGACCTTGCAGGTGCCCGACCCTCCCGGCCGGCACAGCAGCGGGGTACAAGACCGAAGGAGCAGCCATGGACAAGGCAGAGCAGGATGCGCTGAAAAAGGCCGCAGGTGTCGAAGCGGCCAAGCTTATCGAGAACGGTATGATCGCTGGTTTGGGAACCGGCTCCACCGTCCGCTTCCTAGTCGACGAGCTGGGTCGCCGCGTGCAGGAGGAGGGCCTGGAGTTCACAGGTGTGACCACATCCCGCCGCACCCAGGAGCAGGCCGAGGGCTACGGCATCAAGATCGTCGACATCGACGCGGTGGACCATATCGACGTTACCATTGACGGCGCCGACGAGGTGGACAGGAACTTCAACGGCATCAAGGGTGGTGGCGCTGCCCTCCTTTGGGAGAAGATCGTGGCCACCAACTCCAACCGCATCGTCTGGATTGTGGACGAGTCCAAGGTGGTCGAGACCATCGGCAAGTTCCCCCTGCCGGTCGAGGTCATCCCCTTCGGGGCCGGCCATGTCATCAAACGCTTCGAGGAGCGCGGCTACAAGCCCGTCCTGCGTAAGGATGCCGAGGGCAAGGAGGTGCGTACCGACGAGAACAACTATGTGGTCGACCTGCACCTTGACATGATTGAGCACCCGGAGGATTTGGCCGAAGACCTCATCAACACCGTGGGCGTGGTCGAGCACGGCCTCTTCCTCAACATGGTCGACACCGTGATCGTCGGCAACCCCAACGGCCCCAGGGTCATGACCAACTCCAATAAGTAGGCCTCGGCCCAGTAAGCAGGCGACCGGCTTCAGAATATGGCCCGCCTGTTGAGCGGTTGCCGTGACGCAAGCCTTGTTTCGGTTGTAACCACAGATATGGCTGAGCCCCACCAGTATTCACAGCTGGTGGGGCTCAGCCATATCCAACAAAGCCGACGAGCAACACCACGAATCGGCAGGACTCAGATGAAGTGGTGGTCGGGGGTGATCATGTGGTCGGCATTGTATGCTCGGGCGGTTTTGTCTGCCGCCAAACCGCCTCCGATCAGATCGTCCAGTACGAGGACCACGAGGATGAATACACCCAGCACGGACCATCCGACGGGTCCATGGACGTCACCAGCCGTGATGAAACCGGCGACGAGCCCCGCTACGAGATCCACCACTCCCAGCGCGCAGAAACCGGCAGCAGCCATGAATATCCACGAAAAGCGCCTGTGGATATAAACCCAGGTCTCATCGGAGGCCATAACAGCCTGAGTCTTGATGCCGGAAGTGCTGTTGCGCTTCAGTGTCCCCTGGCTGGCGGCCTTGTAGGTCCATAGCATCAGACCTGTGGCGGCAAGCATCACAAGAACGGACACGAGCATGAGCATGAGCATGGCTTTGACATCCTGAGATCTGATTCAGCCCAACTGCTCCACGGCCTGGCGGGCGGCATCATAGTCAGGCTCATTGCCTACCTCGGCGACCTGCTGGGTATAGGCGACCTGACCCTGCTGGTCGATGACGACCACGCAGCGGGACAGGAGTCCTGCCATGGGCCCGTCATCTATGGTCACGCCGTAGTCCTTACCGAAGCTGGACCGGAAGGCGGAGGCCACCTGGGCGTTCTTGATGCCCTCGGCACCGCAGAAACGGCCCTGGGCGAAGGGTAGGTCCATGGAGATGCAGAGCACAGAGGTGCCTGCCAAGTCCTGGGCCATCTGGTTGAACTTGCGTACGGACATGGAGCAGACGTCCGTGTCCAGGGAGGGGAAGATGTTGAGCATCAGCTTGCGACCGGCGAAGGAGGACGAGACGACATCGTTCAGGTCCAGACCTGCCAGGGTGAAGGCGGGCGCCTTGCTGCCGACTGCGGGGAGGTTGCCAATGGTTTGAGTGGCCGTGCCACCGATAGTTATTTGTGCCATAGGACCATCATGGCACGTTTTCCGCCGGCGCGTCCACTTCTTCCCAAGCTGATTCGGTGACCTCCATCACCAGGGCCGCCCGGTATACGAAAAGGCCAGAACCCTGAAGAGATTCTGACCTTCATGACCCCGAAAACTTGCGGAAGCCAAACCGACAAGGAGTGGCGGCCTATAAGGCAAGGGGCTTCACGAACTCGTAACGCTGATGCTACTTGCGCTGGTGACGAGTCTTACGCAGCATTTTGCGGTGCTTCTTCTTGCTCATCCGCTTGCGGCGCTTCTTGATGACTGAACCCATCTGAAGCCTCCATTCCTTGCTTGAAAGTTTGCAACTTGCCTAATAATACACGTACTCGATGACTTTTCCCATCGGTGCGTCCTCATGCCCTTCCTGGCCCCGATCCGGCCCAGCACTTGCCGATCCGGTGGCGGCCTGAGGGGGCGGTCATCAGAGGGGGAACTTCTGGTAGAACCTCTGCACCGAGTCCTTATCACCACTCACCTGGAAGACCACGGTATCGTTCTGCCAGACGGCGGTGGCCTTGGAGGCTTCCTTCCCTTCGGCATGGAGCGTGTAGGAGCCAGTCGTGGCGCCCGAAACCTTGACGTCGCCGCCGGCCAGCTCCTTACCTTCAAGGGAACCGGTCAGATTGACATACTCAGACTTGGCCTTGTCGGATTCGGCCCACTGGGCGACCAGGAGTGTCAGCTTCTTGCCCTTGGCACCGGTGGAATAAGTCAGGGTGTACTGCTCCAGAGGCGAAGAGGACGACCAGCTGGTTGAGGTCTCGGCCTTGGTTCGCGCGAAGTTCAACACACTGTCCGGCATGGCCTTGAGCAGTTCCGAGGCATCGCCGGGCAAAGGCTCCGCCTTGATGGAGGGTTTGGTGGGTGCCGCCGCCTCCTGTGGCTGGTTGGCCCCAGGCTGCTCAGCCTCACGGTTCATGGCCCAGCCCGGCCACACAAAAGCCGAGAGCAGGGCGAGAACAACCACCAGAACCGCCGCAAGCACCGCGGCAATCAACTTGCCATGAGAGGAAGAAGTCTGAGAATTGACCATACGCCCAGTATCTCACACCCATATGACGCTCCACGGTAGATTCGCGGTCATATTTCCCTGTTCGCTCAAGGCCTTCTTGTCGTTCAAGGCCGCTAGCTTCAGAGTATGGCGAAAACAGCGACACAATACCTGTGCAGCGAGTGCGGCTGGTCCGGCCCCAAATGGTATGGACGATGCCCGGAATGTGGGCAATGGGGCACGCTCGAGGAGTTCCATGAGCCGCGCGCCATGGCCTCCTCCCGCACTGCGGCTCCGGGCAGGACCTCCCGCACCAGTGCCAGCACGGTGGCGGAGGGGAAGGCCAAACCCATCTCGCAGATTTCCACGGATACGGTCAACCGGTTGAAGACCGGCTTCGAGGAGTTCGACCGTGTGCTGGGCGGGGGCATCGTACCCGGGTCCGTGGTCCTGCTGGCCGGGGAACCGGGCATCGGCAAATCGACCCTGCTCCTGGAGACGGCGGGCAACATTGCCAGGTCCAATCCCAAGCGGTCCGTGCTCTATCTGTCCGGCGAGGAATCCCAGGCCCAGGTCAAGCTCAGGGCCTCGCGCATCAACGCCGTTCACAACAATCTGCTCATGGCCTCGACCACCGACCTGTCCACCGTCCTGGGCCTGATCGAACAGGAGAAGCCGGGGCTGGCCATCGTCGATTCGGTGCAGACCATCGTCTCCCAGGAGGTTGATGGCATCTCCGGCGGCTCCACCCAGGTGCGCGAGGTCACGTCGGCCCTCATCGACACGGCCAAGTCCCTGGATGTGCCGATCCTGTTGGTCGGCCACGTGACCAAGGATGGCTCCATAGCCGGGCCGCGCACCCTGGAGCACCTGGTTGATGTGGTCTGCCAGTTCGAGGGTGATTCGCAGACCGCCCTTCGCATGCTCCACGCGGCCAAGAACCGCTTTGGGCCGACCGATGAGGTGGGCTGCTTCGACATGTCCGGGGAAGGCATCGAGGAGGTCACCGACCCCTCAGGGCTCTTCCTGTCCAGCGCGGAAAGCCCGGTTGAGGGCACCTGCGTGACCTTCACCATGGATGGCCACCGGAGCCTGCCCATCGAGATCCAGGCCCTGGTCACCAATTCGGTCCTGCCCACCCCACGGCGCAACACCAACGGCATCGACTCCAACCGTCTGGCCATGCTGGCGGCCGTTCTCTACCGGCACGGGCGGGTCAACCTACTTGCCAACGACCTCTATGTCTCAACTATCGCGGGAGGACTGGCCAAGGAGCCCGGCTGCGACCTGGCCATCGCCGCCGCCCTGGCCTCGGCGGCGGCCTCCAAGCCAATCGACCGGACCACCTGCGCCATGGGCGAGATCTCCCTGACCGGGCAGATTCGACCGGTCCCCCAACTGGCCCATCGGCTCAACGAGGCGGCACGCCTGGGCTACACCAGGGCCGTGGTGCCCGTCAGCCGGCGCGGGGCTAAGCATAAGCCGGTCAAGGGCCTGGAGATCATTGAGGTCGACTCCCTGCGGGACGCCCTGGACGCCCTGCAGGTCAGGAAGAGCTAGGGCAGACCGCGCGTTCGCATACGCGCAGGCCGGCATGGAGGCAAGCTAAGGAGATCACGGTGGTTGAACAGACAACTTCGGAAGCCGGGAACGGTGCTAGCGGGCAGGAATCCTACAATTTTGCAGATTGGGCCCGCCGCTATTCCCAGCACACCAACCGTTCACTGGCCGGAGCCAGGCTGGCCCTGCCCACTGTTGCCGGAAGCCGGGACCCACGGCTGCTGGCCCTGGTCAGCCAGGCACAGCAGTGGGGCATGAGCCTTGCCGGTTCAACGACTGTGGCCAGGCCTCCAAGGTCAGCCGCAGCAGAAGAAACCAGGACAGAGCACAAGCCTGCTGACGAAAGGTGTCAACACAAGACACCTTTGGGGACCAAGACCGTAGAAGGTGCCGAGTCGATTCGCAAGAACAGTGGCACGGACCAGAACGATGACGAAAACGAAGACCGGCCAACCGATGGTGATTCCGGCCGACCGGTCGGACAAACAGCCATCAACAATGACGCCGCCTTTGACTTCGCCTACACAGGCGTTGATCAGGTCACCGATATGCGGGAACAATCCGGGACCCAGGCCATGGCCTATGCCCAGGAGCACATGCCGATCCTCCACCAGCTCATGGGCCAGGTGGCCAGCCGCCACGACCTCTCCGGCACCAGCATTGCGGTCTGCCTGATTCTGGAACCCAAGACCGCCGTACTGCTGCGGGAACTGGCCCAGACCGGTGCCAGGGTGGGTGTCTGCTGCGAATCCGGTGCTGTGGACCAGCGGGTTGCCGACCAGCTCAAGACCGAGGGCATCCTGGTTCAGGCCGATGCCTCCTGGAATGAGGAGCAGGCCAGGCAGGGAGCCTTGGACCTGCTGGACCAGCTGCAACCCAACCTCATCATTGACGACGGCGCCTCCTTCGCCCGCCTGGCCAGCCGCGAGCGCCCGGACCTGGCCGCCAGGCTTGTTGGTGTGGCCGAAGAGACGACCAGCGGAGTCAGGGCCTTTGAGGCCATGGAGGCGGCCGGTGCCCTGACCTACCCGGTGATTGCGGTCAACGACAGCCAGATGAAGACCGGCTTCGACAACGCCCACGGCACCGGCGAAAGCTGTGTGACCACCATGCAGGAGATCCTGGGAAGCCATTGTTTTGCGGGCACCCGGCTGACGGTGATCGGCTACGGCCCTGTTGGTGAAGGCTTCGCCAAGCGGGTGCGGGCCCTCGGTGCCCAGGTGACGGTCTGCGACAGCGACCCCCGGGCCGCCCTCAAGGCGGTCTTCGACGGCTTCCCCGCCCGGAACATCAACCAGGCCCTCCCCCAGGCAGACATGGCCATATCAGCCACCGGCGTGTACCACACCATCGCCCTGGAGCATATGCGGGCCATGAGGCCCGGTGCCCTGCTGGCGGTGATCGGCGGCATAGCCAACGAGATCGCCCTGGACCAGCTGCCCGACTTCCACCCGGTAAATGGCCGGAAGATCCGCAGTATCAGCGTTCCCGACGGCCCGGAACTGACCCTCCTGGCCGAGGGTGATGGGGTCAACTACACGGCAGGCGGCGGCAATCCCATAGAGATCATGGACCTCAGCTTTGCCGTCCAGGCCGCAGCCCTGGCCTACCTGTTGGACCAGCGGGGCGAGTTGACCCCCGGAGTCCACCGGCTGCCCGAATCCACGGACCGGCACATCGCCTCCCTGGCGCTGGCCGCCCGGGGCTACCAGGCCAGCCAGCCCCTTGCCGACCACAGCCACAGCTGGCAGGTGACCCGCTTTGACCACGAGCATTGAAGGGACCTGTGACTAGCATCAGGAAGCAACAGACCAGGGCCAGCGGCACACGGTTCAAGAAGGATAGGGATACACACGATGGATTACTCCACTGACTCCAGGAATTCCCCCCTGAGCAACCGCCTTCATACCAGCGGTATGCAGCGGGGGACGAGCAATCCCGCCAGCATCGGTACTGGTCCTGACCTGCTGACCGACGTGGTGGTCTACTCCTCAAGGATGGTCATTCCGGTCACCGCCCCAATGATAGTCAACGGTGCCGTGGCCGTCTGCGCCGGACGGGTGGTGCATGTGGGCACCCGCCAGTGGGTCATGGAGCAGCTCAAGGACGAGATAGCCCCAGGCAGCCGCGTCAAGGAGCGGCATTGGAATGGGGTGCTCATGCCCGGACTGGTCAACGCCCACACCCACCTGCAATACACCGGCATGGCCCAGGTTGGCCAGGGCCACTACGACAGTTTCCAGGCCTGGGAGGCCGCCTTCGACAAGGTCTATGAGGGTGGAGGTCAGGCCAAGGCCTGGCGGCACTGGGCCATGGTCGGTGCCCGGCAGCTGGTCGAATCAGGCACGACCGCAGCCGCGGATGTCGTCACCGACCTGGACGCCGCCGTGGCCTTGGTCTCCCAAGGTCTGCACGGCATCGCCTACTGGGAGGTCATGGGTTGGCGCAATGATGACTGGCTCCACAAGGGCCGCTTCCAGCTCAACCGGCAGCTTGGCAGACTCCGCCGGGAGCGGGTGCCCAACCTGGGCATCAGCCCCCACGCCCCCTACACCCTGGAATCCGAGCCCTTCGTCGACTTGCCCGACATCGCCCGGCAACTCAACATGCGCCTGCACATCCACCTGGCTGAAACGCCCTTGGAGGCCAGCTCCCTCCCGCCAGCCGCCACTAGCTATTCCACAGACTCCTGGCAGGGCGACCACTGGTCCAGCTACCAGGAGTTGAAGCGGCAGGGCAAGGGGGTCTCCGCCATACAATTCGTGGACCAGCTGGGTTCCCTGGGCCCTGACGTCCACATAGCCCACGGTGTCTGGGCCAACGAGGAGGACCGGCGAATCCTGCGCCAACGCCAGGTCTCCGTGGCCCTATGCCCCCGGTCCAACCGGATCACCAACACCGGCCGCGACGCACCGGTGCGCGAGTACCTGGAGGAGGGCAACCCCCTGTCCATCGGCACCGATTCCCTCTCATCCTCCCCCAGCCTGGACCTGCTGGACGAGGCCGCCGTGCTCTACGACCTGGCACGCGAACAGGGCTACCGCAAGGCCGACCTCCCCCGCCGGCTCATCCACATGCTGACCCTGAACGGGGCCGCCTCCATGGGCCTGCACCTGGGCGCCAACCGCATAGGCCAGATCAACGCCGGAGCCCTGGCGGACCTAGCCTTCCTCGACATCCCCACCCGCGTCGACACCCCCCAGCAAATCGAAGAGACTCTGGAGGAGCTGGTCCGCGCTGGCGCCGGCCGCAACCGCGCCACCGTCATCTCCGGCGAACTGGTCTACAACCAGGGAGCCTTCTAAGGTCCCTGAACCCGAATTCCCTTCTGCGCCGGAACAGACCCTGTGCAGCACTGTTATCCGCCATCCTCAAGCTCATCAATAAGAGCATAGGGAACTCTGATGCCCCCAAGGCCTCATCACGTCAACCCAACTGGACCTGGGACCCACAGGGTAGCGTCCCGCCCACCCTGGCAGCCACCACACCGGTCAGCAACGGACCCAAGGGTTCACGGCCAAAATCCGTCACCCCGGAACCTTGCCAAGACTGACCGGCCAACCAATCCGCCTGGTCAGACGAGTCACCTATCTGTCGGGTTACGAGCCGGCAGCAAGCACACCGCTCCCCCGCACCCGGTATCATCGGCAGGGTATACGAGCCCACGGGCGACGTGGCGAAACCGAAAACGAGTGAATAGGGAGTTGTGATGAGTCTGGCGTTGGAATCAATGAGCGAATATGCCCAGTCCTTGGTCAAGCGGTTGGACCTGGAGCCTCACCCGGAGGGTGGCTGGTACGCGAGTGACTGGCGCAGCAGGCATGAGGACACGGTCTCCAAGCGGCCGTTGAGCTCCCTGATTTACTTTCTGCTGGCGCAGGGGGACGCCAGCGCCTGGCACAAGGTGGATGCCGACGAAATCTGGCTCTGGCATGGGCCGGCATCAGTCCGGCTGGAGCTGGGCGGCTACGGGGATGCGCCCGAATCAGACCCTGACAAGATTCAGACCATAAGCTTGGGCAACCAACTGACCGATGGCGGCAGTCAAGATGCATCAACCACACCGGTTGGCCACATGCTGGTGCCGGAGGGCTGCTGGCAACGGACCGTACCCGGCAAGGGCGACGCCCTGGTCTCCTGCGTGGTCAGCCCCGGTTTCACCTTCGATGGATTCACACTTGAGGAGGGCAAGAGCCTGTAACCGGCTATAAGTAACGGTTATATGGCCGCGTTTTCAATTGACCCGGCACGCCGGTTCCCGGTGCTGCCAAGCCACTATCATGGGTGATGTGCCTGGTCCCAGTCAGCATACTTGCAGTCAGATTGCTTGGTTTGGTATCGGCTCATCAGGGCCCATCAGGGCTATCACTCAAGAGAGTACACATATCAACAACAAGGGGCATAGCGGTATGGTCATAAGTGGCAAGAACAAGGTTATCCGTCTGATTGCGGCAGCAGTGAGCCTGGTGGCTCTAGCTACCAGCGCGGGCTGTGGCGCAGGCACAGCGGATGCCGGCAAGTCTGACGACATCAAGCAGCAGACCATCAACCCCGGCAAGCTGACCATCGCTACTGGCCAGCCGGCCTACGCCCCCTATGTCATCGACAACAAGCCCGAGTCTGGTAAGGGCTTCGAGTCCGCCGTGGCCTATGCGGTGGCCGAGAAGATGGGCTTCTCCAAGTCCGACGTCACCTGGACCCGCACCACCTTCGACGCGGCCATCGCCCCCGGTTCTAAGGACTACGACCTGAACATCCAGCAGTTCTCCATGACCCCGGAGCGCAAGACGGCCGTAGACTTCACGCCCAGCTACTACAACCCCACCCAGTCGGTCATCGTGCGCAAGGACTCCAAATACGCATCGGCCAAAACCCTGGCGGACCTCAAGGATGCCTCCGTGGCAGCCATGGTGGGAACCACATCATATGACTTTGCCAAAAGCAAGATCAAGGATGACATCAAGACCTTCAACGACAATGTGGCCCTCTCCCAGGCTCTGGACTCCAACCAGGTTGATGCCATCGTGGATGACACTCCCACGGCCGTCTATGTGATTGAGGACAATCAGGTCAAGAACGCCAAGGTCTTGGGCCAGATTGGCGGCTCGGAGGACCCGGAGGGCATGGGCATTGTTCTGCCCAAGGATTCCAAGCTAACCAAGGCCGCCTCCAAGGCTGTCAGCGACATGACCAAGGACGGCTCCCTCAAGAAGCTGCAGGATACCTGGCTCAAGGAATACACCACCGACATCCCCACCCTCAAGTAAGTCACCAACCAGTAAGTCACTGAGCTTGCTGAGGGCAGGGCTGCGAGCAGAACCATCACGCTCGCAGCCCTGCCCTGTTTTGCACCCTACATGAAGCAAAACATATGAGCCCCACAACTGTGCGCGTGGAAAGCTTCATGTAGAGCCGCTTTATGAAGCTTCCCACGCATGAATGTGTGTCAAGCATATGTTTTTGCTTCATTTGACTGACCTGGGTGTCAGCAGCAGCGAAGTGTCTGAGCTTTAGGACATGCAGCAGATGCCTACCGCTCAGGAACACGGCGGAGGCAGAGCCTAGAGGCCCGGCAATACCTCCAGACTAAGGCTCCAGCGAAAGCCCATCATTGGGCAGCCAACTTCCTGAGCACTCCCAGGGTCAGCCGCCCGGCCTCGTCTGCGGCCAGAGTGGACTTGTCTTCCTGGTCATTGAGTTCCTCATAGGACTGGCCACATGGATTGCTGATGCCACGGATGCAGAGGAAGGGAACCTGGCACTTGCCGCAGATTTGGGCGGCAGCCGCCTCCTCCATAGCCTCGCCATCGGCGGCGAAACGCTCAACCAGCTCCTGCAAAACCTCCGGGTCAGTGTTGAAGCGGTCGCTGGTCGACAGGGAACCCAGCAGGTAATGGCGCCGGTCAGCCCCCTCCCTATCTGCCCGATCAGATACCGCTGCCAGGTCGCCAGCTGCGCCCAACCTCCCGGGGTCAACCACCCCAGACCAACTACCTGACTCCAGCAGCTCACGGACCGACGGAATCCGTTTCAGCCCTGCCTCTTGCGCAGCGGTCACCACAAGCTCCAACAAGCGCGAATCAGCAGGGAAGAATTCTTGATACGGCGGGCATTCGGCAATAATGGCCGTGTTGGTCTCCGCATAGTGCTGTTCGGCACCCACCAGTATGTCGCCTACGCTAAGTCCAGGATTGATTGAGCCCGCGATGCCGCTGAATATAAGGGCCTGGGGCTGGTAGCGGTCAATGAGAAACTGGGCGGTGGCCGCCGCATTGGCCACTCCCATGCCACCCACACATACGGTGAGGTCTATTCCCTGATAGGTCCCTTCAGTGAGCTGGTTACCCAACATTGACTGGCTGGAGGCATGATCCATAGCCTTCACTATTGGAGCCGCCTCCTTGGGAAGGGCACATTGAATGGCTACTCGTACAAGCTGTGGACTGTCCATATCTCGATAGTGCAAGCAAGCCACGACAAGCACAGATCTGACGGCGACCCTCGGCGGGCCTTAATAACCAGTAATAGAAAAAAGCTATATGGTACAGGCGATGGGCCTACATAAGACCGGGGTGTTTACGCGGGTTTGCGGATAGCATGGCAGGTGTCCAGCAAGGACATATGGCATCGGTAACTATCAGTGGTCAACAACAAGCACAACCCAAGGGAACCTGTATGACCTTTAGTCGTAAGAACACCGTTATCCGTCTCATCTCAACCGCCCTCACTTTCATGCTCCTGGCAGGCAGCTCCGCCTGTGCAGCGGATTCAACCGCCAGCTCCGATTCATCCACAGACATCAAGCAGGCAACCATGCAACCCGGCACGCTGACCATCGCCACCGGCCAGCCCGCCTACACCCCCTACGTCTTCGACAACAAGCCGGAAACCGGCAAGGGTTTCGAGTCGGCCGTGGCCTACGCCGTGGCCAAGAATATGGGTTTCTCCAAAGATGAGGTGCACTGGGTTCGCACCACCTTCGATGCGGCCATAGCACCGGGTTCCAAGGACTATGATCTAAACATCCAGCAATTCGGAATTACTCCCGAGCGCCGCAAGGCCGTCGACTTCAGCCCCAGCTACTTCAAACCCACCCAGGCCATTGTTGTGCGGAAAGATTCTAAGTATGCCCCGGCCAGCAGTATCAGCCAGCTTAAGGACGCTTCCATCGGAGCCATGGTCGGGACGACCTCCTATGACTGCGCTAAGCGCAAGATTACCAAGGACATCAAAACCTTCAACGACAACGTGGGCCTGGCGCAGGCCTTGGATACCGACCAGATAGACGCTATGGTGGTCGACACTCCCACCTCAGTCAACATCATCAAGACCAAGCAGGTCCATCAAGGCAAGGTGCTGGGGCAGCTCCCCGGCTCCCAGGACCCGGAGGGCATGGGCATCGTTCTACCCAAGGATTCCAAACTGACCAAGGCTGTGAGCAAGGCCGTCAGCGACATGACCAATGACGGCTCCCTCAAGAAGCTGCAGGATAGCTGGCTCAAGGAATATACCAGCGACATCCCCACCCTCCAATGAAGCGTGGGGACAACCAGGGGCAGCCCATGTGGGAGACCGTCTCACTCGCGGGCCTGCCCGGTGCTGTGCCCTACATGAAGCAAAACATATGAGCCTCACAACTTTGTGCGTGAAGAGCTTCATGTGGCGTATGCGGACTCCCCGCAGGAAGCATGGGACGAACTTCCAATAGCGAACCACGGTTGCGCTGATTGGCGACCGGAACAGGGAGCTGCTAAGCAGACAGCCAACATTCCACGCCGGAATAAGTCGGTATTCTGCGACAAAATGGGTGACGGTGCGGTCCGCATCGGATTCGCCGGACCGGACATGACGACAGGAATCAAATGAGGACAGGGGATTCATCAGTGTCTGTAGAGGGTTCTTCATCACAAACATCGGCCCCGCGTGCCGACGACTGGCCGGCCAGCTCCGGACACCCGGGCTCTTCCGGGCAGCCACCAGTCAGCCAGATTGAGCTTGACCGCGAGCGCTACCGTGAGCGGCAAAGCCTCAAGTCGGTGGTCACGAGCATTGTCTCCACCATGGTCCTGGCCGCCCTAATCATGGTCGGACTCAAGCTCTCCCCGGGTTGGCCCCGGGTCCAGGAGTCCTTCTTCTCCGGCAAGTACTTTGTGGAATCCTTCCCCAAGGTCCTCCAAGGGTTGTGGCTGAATGTGCAGGTCCTCTTCTTCGCTGTCATCGGTGTGGCCATCTTCGGTACCCTCATGGCCATGATCCGTGTCAGCAAGTCCCCCTTCCTCTTCCCCCTACGGCTTCTGGCCCGTCTCTACACCACGATTATGCGAGGCATTCCCATGATTGTGGTCCTTTATTTAATAGGCTTCGGCATTCCCGGCCTGGGCATTTTCGGCCGGATTCCCGCGGCCGTACTGGGTACCATCGCCGTGATTCTTTCCTATTCGGCCTACATTGCCGAGGTGCTCAGGGCCGGCTTCGAGGACGTCCACCCCTCCCAGCGGGCCTCGGCACGTTCCCTTGGCCTGACCTCCGGGCAGACCATGAGAATGGTGGTCATTCCCCAGGCCCTGCGCAAGGTGGCACCGGCCCTGATGAACGACTTCATCTCCATGCAGAAGGATGTGGGCCTGATCTCTGTTCTTGGGGCCGTGGATGCGGTCAGGGCCGCGCAGATTGTGGTGGCCACCTCCTACAACTTCACCCCCTATGTGGTGGCTTCGATTCTCTTCATCCTCACCTCCGTACCCTTCATCATCCTTAATGATTGGTATTCGGCCAGGTTACGCAAGCGCGAGCAGAGTGGAGGCACCGTATGAGCCAGCAGCGGGCAGACAAGAACATGAACCAGCAGCACAGCGACCAGCTCATGCAGCTACAGCAGGGTCCAGGACAGGGCCAGCGTGAGATTCAAGGGCAGGGGCTGCAGACCAGCCAGCACAACCCGACCGGCCGGACCAGCCCAACCAGCCCAACAGGCAAGGCTGTGCTGCGCCTGGACTCCGTGCGCAAGTCATACGGGAGCAATCATGTGCTCAAGGGCGTTTCTTTCGACATCAACCCCCATGAGGTGGTGGCGCTGCTGGGCCCCTCCGGCTCGGGCAAGTCGACCCTCATGAAGTGCATCAACCTACTGGAACAGGTCAACGATGGTCAGATCTGGCTAGCTGGTACCGAGATTACCGACCCTCGGATTAACCCGGACCACAGTCGTTCCCGGATTGGCGTGGTCTTCCAGCAGTTCAACCTCTTCCCCCACATGAACGTTCTCAGGAACGTGACCCTAGGCGCCATCAAGGTCCATGGCATGAACAAGGACCAGGCCCAAGACAAGGCCCTTGAGCTCCTTGACCGCATCGGCATGAAGCAGAAGGCCTCCGCCTACCCTGACCAACTGTCGGGCGGACAGCAGCAGCGTGTGGCCATCGTCAGGTCCCTGATGACCGACCCTGAGCTGCTGCTCCTTGACGAGATCACCTCCGCCCTGGACCCCATGTTGGTCGGCGAGGTGCTGGAGATGGTCACCGAACTCAAGGACCGGGGCACCACCATCCTCATGGCCACCCACGAGATGGGCTTTGCCCACGACGCAGCGGACCGAATTGTGCTGCTCCTCAACGGCCAGGTGGCCGAGAACGGAAGTCCACAACAGGTCATGGACGAGTCGCAGAACCCTCAGACCAAGGAGTTCTTCAGTCATTTCAGAGGTCTCTGACCGCCCACACTCGGCAGGGTTCAGACCGCGTCAATACGGCGCATAGGCTGGTGGTAGCTCGGCGGCCCGTACCCTGTTGGAAGCAGGGACTGGAAGTCGCCCCAGGCTTAGGACCAGAAATGGAACTGGCAGCCGAACCATGGCTAAGACCAGGACCAGTCCTGACCCAGGACTAAGACCAGGGCCAGGACTGGGACGCAGATAAGGACTAGCGCTAGAACCAGAAGACGACACTATTCGGGACCAGAACTGGGGCTAGGACTTGGATGTGCTGTAGGCCGTGACGTCCAAGGTCTGCTGGACGTTCTCAGCCAGGGCCTGCTTGAGTTCTTCCGTGCTGTCGAACTTGACCTGCGGCCTTAGAAAGGTCTCGAACTCGACCCGGACATGGTGGCCGTAGAGTTCCAACCACTGGTCGGTGACGGCGTAGGCTTCAATGACACGGTTCAGCAGACCGGTCCGCTCGCTATAGGTGGGTTTGCTGCCGATGGAAATGGCGGCCGGCCAGCGCCAGGGTGACCCAGGGGCCATACGGGCCCTGTCCGAGACCAGCTGCCGGTGGAAGTCATCCTCATTGAGTGGGGTGCCGGGCGCATCCGTCTGACCTGACCACGCAGTCTGCCCTAAGTCTTTAGTCTCGCCCTTCCCATCAGCCGAGCCATATCCATGAGCCACACTCTGCTGATCAGCCACACCTTGCCCATCAGCAGCGTCTGTGGTCTCAGCTTCGCCAAGGTCCACCAACCAGCCGGCGTACACCCCATCAACAGGTATGAACCCTTCAACATGGTCGGCGAGGTTGACCGTCGGGAATCCTATCTCCCTGCCCCGCTGCTCGCCATGCACCACCAGCCCTTCAACGGCATGGGCACGGCCTAGAATCTCGTTGGCGGCCTTGATGCGCCCCTGGGCCAGCAGATAGCGGAGGTTCGACGAACTCCAGATGCGGGTGAGTCTGCCCTGGTGGTCCTTGCTCCACGCCCTCAGCTCGGCCTTGCTCATGCGCTCGGTCGGGTCCGCGGGCTCACCGGGGCCCTGAGGAACCTGGTAGGTCCATTGGGCCGGCACGCGCACCTCTCCCGGCCCCTGACTGTCGACCTGATCAAACTCGAAGACACCGGTGGCCGCAGCCAAATCAGCTATGCTCTTGGCATCACCAGTACGGCCTGACCCCATGACGGCATCCTTGCCCAAGACCAGGGTTCTCATACCCAGTTTGCCAACCAACTGCCCCAGGAAGAAACGGTAGGATTTAGCCGCAAAGGCCAGGGTGTAGCGAACCACCAGCACATGGTCTACCCCCAGCTCCTCCATAACCCGAAGGCGCTGGTGGATGGAGGTCAAGGCCTGGCTGTCCACGTAATCGGTAGGCAGTTCCATGCCATCGTGGGCGGATCCGTAGGTGTGGGCCACTTTGGGCCGGGGGTCGAACATGATGACCACGGACAGGGCATTGCTCTTCCTGGCCTCCTCCACCATGCGGCTGACCAAGGCCTGGTGGCCCCGGTGCATGCCATCGAAGGAGCCGACGGTGACCACCGAACGCTTCTGGGTGCTGAGGGTGGGCCAATCGACCAGCCCACTGCCGTCGGGGGTCAGACTCATGATCTTCATCTACTGTCCTTGTTCACTTTCCTGTCATGTGGCCCAGGCAGCCCGGCTCTCGTGTGGGCCAGGCGCGCAGGCCGTATCCGGGTCCACTCTATCAGTCCATCATTCCACCGGAAAGACCAACAGCGGCTTCAGTTTGCCGAGCTTCCCGGCTCCCACCGGACCGACCACGGCCACAAGCTCCGGTGATTGGGGAACCTCCTCCTGGGAACCGGGGCCTAGCCCCTTGGCAGGCACAGCTAGGAGGGCTGCGGTTGGCTCTTCGATCGCCGGGCCCGCCGACTGGTCGATCCACCTGCCGAAACGTAGGTCACGGGCCTGGTCAGCGCTGATGCTGGCGGTGGGCATGACCAGGGCCGCCGCCTGGGCCATGGCCAGGGCCCGCTTGGCCAGGTCGGGACCCGTCACATCGAAAACAGCCTGGGGGCGGGTGACCAGTTGGCCCTCTCGATTGGTGAAGCTATGTTCAACAGCCTGGGCCGTCAGCAGCTGGGGCATGGCCAGGTCGAAAGCGCCTATGCGGGTGCGTCGTAGGCGGGTCAGATGCCCACCCACCCCTAGTTTCTGCCCCAGGTCCCTGGCCAGGGAACGGATGTAGGTTCCGGCGGAACACTCCACAGTGACATCCAGGTCCAGAAAACGCGGGGCTGGGTTGGCTGCTGTACCTGCCGGACCGGAAAGACCGTCATCGCCGACGGCACGAAGGGCATCGAGGCTGAAGCGCCTGATGGTGACCGGCCTTGCCTCCAGATGCACCTCCTTACCCTGCCTGGCCAAGTCGTAGGCCCGCTGGCCCTTGATCTTGATGGCGGAGAAACTGCTGGGCACCTGTTGGATCAGCCCGGTGAAGGAGCCCTCGATTACGGCCTTGATGTGGCCCTGGGTAAGGCTCCCAAGTCTGGCCCGAACTTGCTCCAATTCCTGGTCGGACTGGGCAATGACCTCGCCATCGGCATCATCGGTGCTGGTGGCCTGCCCCAGTCGGATGGTGGCCTGGTAGCTCTTGCTGTGGTCGACGATGTAGTTGAGCAGACGGGTGGCATGGCCAAAGCCCACAATCAGCAGGCCGGTAGCCATGGGGTCCAGGGTTCCGGCATGGCCGACCCTACGGGTCTTGAGCTCATGGCGGGCCGCAGCCACGACATCATGGCTGGTGACCCCCTGGGGCTTATCAACCAGCAGCAGGCCCGATGGGCCGGTGCTGGACTCCCTAACTCTCCTACCCACGGCGGTCAGGACTCGTCACCTGAGCTGCCAGCCTCGGCTCCCTCTTGTTCAGATTCGCTAGCGGGCTCAGGTTCACCGGGCTCATCAAGCTTGGACTCGGTTCCAAACCCAAAGCCAGGCTCCGTGCCAGACGCCCCAGCAGACGCTGCTTCAGCATCGGTATCAGCAACATCCATAGCCTCATCGTCATGCCGGTAGGGATCAGCCTCCCCGGCATAGCTGGCCTGCTCCCTGGCCAGTGCCAGTTCCTCGTCGCGCTTGTGGGCCACGGCGAGAATATCCTCGATTTCATGGGCCTCCTCAGGCACCTCGTCGTAGATGAACTGGAGTTGCGGGGTCAGGCGCAAGCCGGCCCTTGCTCCTACCAGACTCCGCAGTTTGCCCTTGGCCGCCTGGTTCAAGGCCTGCTGTGCACGCTTGCGCTGGCCCTCCTCCTTGTCCTGGTCGCCCAGGAAGGTCCAATAGACCCGGGCGATCTGCATGTCGTTGGTTACCCGCACCTCGGTGATGGTGACACCCTGAAGGCGCTTGTCGTGCAGCTGGGATTCCATCGACGAGGCAATCACCCGCTGGATCAAGGCCGCGATTCGTGCGGACCTGGGATTGGTTCCTGGCATCTGTGTGTTCTTTCCTTCACGTAGTCATGGGCCCACGACCTGACCTGTGGGCCTGCAGCAAGCGGGCCGCCTGGGGCCGCTCGCTGCCTTAGTGCTGTGCTCATTCTAGCGGCTGACCGGCGCGACTGGCAGCGGCCTGAGCTTGGAGCGAAGGACCGCGCTGGGTCCCACTGTTCGCTCTCCAGCACCATTCCTGCCTGCCATCCGCCAACCCGCCACTATGGCATTGCCCGCAACCTCTGCAGGCAGCGGGCAATGGAGGCAGGTGAGGTATGGAGACACAATACCCCTTGGCTGCCGACCGCTTCAAACGCCCGGCAGCCGACGGCCTACTGGCGCTCGATTTCCTTCATCTCGAAGGTCTCGATGATGTCGCCGATCTCGATGTCGTTGAAGGAGCCAAGGTTGATACCCGCCTCGTAGCCTTCCTTGACCGAGTTGACATCATCCTTGAAGCGACGCAGGGAGGAGATCTCCAAGTCGTTGACCGTGGCCACACCATTGCGCAGGATCCTGCACTTGGTGCCGCGCTTGACCTCGCCGTCCTGGACCATGACGCCTGCGATGTTGCCGAACTTGGAGGAACGGAAGATCTCGCGGATCTCGGAGTGGGAGGTGGTGACCTCCTCGTATTCAGGCTTGAGCATACCCTTGAGGGAGGCCTCGATGTCTTCGATGGCCTGGTAGATGACCGAGTAGTACTTGATCTCCACGCCCTCATGCTCTGCCAGGTCGGCAACCTGCCGGTTGGGCCGGACATTGAAGCCGATGATGACGGCCTTATCGACCGTGGCCAGGTTGACATCGTTCTGGGTGATGGCGCCAACACCACGGTGAATCACCTGGATGCCGACCTCGTCGGAGACCTCGATCTTCATCAAGGAGTCCTCCAAGGCCTCAACGGAACCGGAGGAATCGCCCTTGATGACGATGTTGAGCATATCCACCTCGGACTTGGCGAACTGCTCCTTGAGGCTCTCCAGGGAGACGATCTTGCGGCGCTTGGCCAGCTGGGCGGCACGCTCGGTGGCCTGGCGCTTCTCGGCGATCTGCCGGGCCGCGCGGTCGTCGGGAGCGACCAGGAAGAGGTCTCCGGCCGAAGGAACGGATGTCAGACCCAGGACCTGGACAGGAGTGGACGGTGCGGCGTCGGACATGGTCTGGCCATTTTCGTCCAGCATGGCGCGGACACGTCCGTAGGAGGTGCCAGCGACGATGGAGTCGCCGATATGCAGGGTGCCCTGCTGGACCAGGACGGTCGCCACAGCACCGCGTCCCTTGTCCAACCTGGCCTCGACGGTGGCTCCTCGGGCATCCATGTCGGGGTTGGCCCGCAGGTCCAGCTCGGCATCGGCCGTCAGCAGCACAGCCTCCAAGAGCTTGTCGACATTGGTGCCCTGCTTGGCGGAGATGTCCACGACCATGGTGTCGCCACCATACTCCTCGGGGACCAGGCCGAATTCGGTCAGCTGACCGCG
Source organism: Bifidobacterium aemilianum (assembly GCF_003315635.1). Taxonomy (GTDB): domain Bacteria; phylum Actinomycetota; class Actinomycetes; order Actinomycetales; family Bifidobacteriaceae; genus Bifidobacterium; species Bifidobacterium aemilianum. Next base: position 48,586 of record NZ_PDCG01000005.1, read on the forward strand.
GACCTTCTCCGGGTTGGCGCCCTCGACATCAATCTTGTTGACCGCGACGACGATGGGAACGTGGGCCGCCTGGGCGTGGTTGATGGCCTCGACGGTCTGGGGCATGACACCGTCATCCGCAGCGACCACCAGGATGGCAACATCCGTCAGCTCTGCACCACGGGCACGCATGGCCGTGAAGGCCTCGTGGCCTGGGGTGTCCAGGAAGGTAATCTTGCGGGGGTTGCCCTCAAGGTTGACCTCGACCTGGTAGGCGCCGATGCGCTGGGTGATGCCACCGGCCTCACGGGCGATGACATTGGTCTGGCGGATGGTGTCCAGTAGGCGGGTCTTACCATGGTCGACGTGGCCCATGACGGTGACCACCGGCGGACGGGGCTTCAGGTCCTCGTCATCCTGACCGGCCTCTTCGTCATCGAGGTTGATGTCGAACTGCTGGAGCAGTTCCTTGTCTTCCTCTTCCGCCGAAACGATCTGGATCTTCCAGCCGATTTCCTCGCCCAGAATCTGGAAGGTCGCCTCGTCCAGGGATTGGGTGGCCGTAGCCATCTCCCCCAGGTGGAAAAGTACGGTGACCAGGACCGCCGGATTGATGTTCATCTTCTCCGCCAAGTCCGACAGGGTGGCCCCCTGCCTCAGGCGAATGGTCTGGCCATTGCTGACGGGAACCCGCACACCGCCGATGGCTGGTGCTTTGATCTCCTCATAATCCTGGCGTTTGGCGAGCCTGTTCTTGCGGGACTTGGACGATTTGCCGCCCTGACGTCCGAATGCCCCTGCGGCTCCGCCCCGGCCGCGGCCACGGGAGGGACCACTGCCGCCACCGGTTCCAGGACGTTGGAATCCTGATGGAGCTCCGTTGAAGTGGTTGCCTGCCGCAGCTCCCCCCTGGCGGTTACCGCCCGAGGACTGGCCGAAGCGGCTGTGGCCCCACTGGCTCCTAGGAGTTGCGCCACCCTGGTTTGGACGGCCTCCACGGCCACGACCTGCGCCACCCTGGCCAGGACGGCCTCCACGGTGGTTGTTGACCATGGGCTTGGCCATGGGATGGGGACGGGGTATGTCGCCGGGCGTAGGGGCATGCATGCCCTGCTTACGGCTGAAGGGATTGTTCCCGGGCCGAGGACCGGCAGCGGGAGTATGGGGGTGGGGCGCAGCAGAACCGGATGCACCACCTGGCTTGGGCTGACCGCCACGAGCCTGGCCGGGAGCCGGATGCGGCCCGCCCTGCTGGGGGGCCGTGGGCTTCTGTGAAGCTGCTGCGGGTGCCTTGGGCATGGGGGATCGGGCTGGTGCCTCTGCTGCGGAGGCAGGAGCCTGAGTCTTCTTGGACTCTGCCTTCTTACCTGGGGCTTGGAAGAGCGCTCCCGATGGGGAGGAATTGCTGCCGGAGGCAGCTGCGGACGAGGAAGCCTGGTCGGTTTCCTGCTGGGAGCTTGCAGCTGGCTTGCCGCCAGCGCTGGCTTGCGGCACTGCGGATCCTACCGTTTTGGAGGCCTTGGGCCTTGGTACGCTGGCCTTCCCAGCCGTGCCGGGAGCCTGAGCATCCTGCTTGGCTTCCCCTGTTCCAGCGAAAGCGGTCTTCAGCCGACGGACGACCGGCGCTTCCACTGTTGAGGAAGCCGATTTGACGAACTCCCCCATGTCCTTGAGCTTTTCAAGGACGGTTTTGCTATCGACGCCCAGGTCTTTAGCCAATTCATATACGCGCTGCTTTGGCACTCAGTTTTCTCCTATTCTGATGACCACGCGTATATGCGCGGTCATTGTTCCATGACGGCGAGCCTACCCTGTTTCATCGTGCGACCATGATCGTGTTACCTCGTCTCCATTCCGCCACGATGGGCATGACGCCTGGCGTCATGCCCATCGTCGGGATTCCATTACCTAGACCCAGCATACTCGAGAGCCTGGATAGATGACTCACTACTGCCCGTCTGTATTAGCCGCCTGACCAGTCCCCTCAGCCGGGGCCGATTGCGCAGCCGGGCTCTGGACCGCCGCGGCAGCCTCCTTGGCCGCATAGGCCTCAGTCGACTCGATACCAATCTTCCACCCGGTCAGCTTGGCGGCCAGGCGTGCATTCTGCCCTTCCTTGCCGATGGCTAGGGACAGTTGATCGTCATGGATCAAGGCGATGGCCGTCTTGTTCTTCTCACTGACGATCTCTACCTTGGTGGCCACGGCGGGCGACAGGGCGGCCGCCACAAAGCTGTCTGGCTCCTTGGACCAGTCCACGATGTCGATCTTCTCGGGGCCAAGATTCTCCATGACCGCGCGGACCCGAGCGCCGCCGGGCCCGATCAGGGACCCCTTGGGATTGACCCCTGGCGTGTTGGCTCGGACAGCCACCTTGGTACGGGCCCCGGCCTCACGGGCGATCGCCATGATGGATACGGCACCGGAGACCAGCTCCGGGACCTCGCGCTCGAAAAGCCGACGCACCAGCTCCGGGTGGGAGCGGGAGACGACAATCTCTGGCCCCTTGAGCCCCCGGGCCACGTTGACCACATACACACGCAGGCGTTCACCATGCTTGTAGTGTTCTCCCGGCACCTGTTCGCGCTTGGGCAGGATTGCCTCAACTTCGCCTACGGCCACATGCACATTGGCCGGATCCTTGGCGTCCTGCTGGACCACACCGGTGATGAGCTTGCCCTTCTGGCCAGAGAAGGCTCCAAAGATCTTCTCATCCTCGGCGCTCCTGAAGAGGTCACGGATGACCTGCCGGGCGGTGGAGGCGGCCAAACGGCCGAAATCCTTGGGAGTGTCGTCATACTCCTCACCCAGGCGAGTGCGGGGGTGGGGGTTGTCTTCAGTGGGCTCGACGGGTTCCTCGTCCCGGGCCCAGATGGTGAAGCTGCCGGCGCGCTCGTCGAGTTCGATACGTGCAGTGGGTGCAGCTCCGGGAGTCTTGAGATATGCCAGACGTAAAGCTTCAGAAAGAGTGTCGTCCAAGGTTTGCTTGTCGATGCCTTGGTCGGCAGCCAGCTGATGAATTCCTGTCAGGTCCAGTTCCATGAGTTACGAGACCTCCTATTAAGTTATGCATACAGGCACTTTGCCTGCTTGGTCATAATGAACTACTAGTCTAAATCTTTATGCAGACACATCGCCAGCCCATTCCGTCGAGAGCGGATTGCTTCCGCCGCACCCTAGTCTGCCTGCTGTGCCTGCTCACCCTTCTACCCCTGCAGGGCTGCGCTCTGCCCCGTTTGGAGGGTCGCGCCGAGTCCGAACACAAGGCCGGGGCCTGCGAGCGTTCCTACCAGGCGGCCAGAGCCGACAGCACGGCCTCCGCGCCCTCATCCGGCGCTCCCCTGCTCCTTCGCTACCAGTCAGCACAGCGAGCCCCTGATGAATGGGCCCAGGTGGCAGCCCACTGTCCGCAGCGTTTCGCCGAAGGCACCATGCGCAGCGGCCAGGCGAGCCTGACCCAAGCCATACTTGCCGGTCAGCTCGGGGCTGAGCCTCCCAGCACAAGCAGTGTGCTCTTGACGGGGACGACTGGCTTGGACCTTGCTTCGGCCACCCTGGCCGCCATGGCCCTGGCGGAGGATCGTGCCGGTTTCGCCTTGCAGCTGTTGGCCGCCAGGCGCCTTCCCGGCGCGGACCTGGCCATCAGCGATGACCATGCCCAGGCGGGCCAACAATTCATGTCCATGGCCGCCGGCAAGGATGACCCAAGGCAGAAAGTCTATGATCTGGGTCCACTGCTGGAGGCCCTACAGACCTCGGCCGACAGCATTGATGCCAACACCGGCCTGACTGCCCCTCTGGTCGCCCAGGTAGAGATGAACTGTGTTCGTGAGGAACTGGCGGCCATGCAGGCCGACAGGGGCAAGACTGAGAACAGCCGGGCCAAGCCAGGTAGGAAATCGGCCAATGGCCATCTCTCCCTTGACGACACGGCCAGCCAGCGGCCCGCCAGCCTCCTGATCGTGTCCAGGTTCATATCGGCCCGGGCCTACCGCTCGCTGGTCCTGGGCTACCCTGCCTTCGACACGGCCCTCTATTACTGAGAACTCCTCCATAACGACCGGCCCTCATTCCCAGCAGATCAGCATCAGCGTGCGGGAAGTGACCCATCGAGGGGCTGAGCATGCCGAGTACCAGCCCTTACGCTCACCTCACCGCCCAAGTTAGGCCCAAGACCCAATCGAGCATGATGGGTTATACGCCAGCATGTATGCGTTGTGGTGGTGCGAGCTCTTGCGTCAGTGGGATTGGTTCTTGCTGGTAAGTGCTATGGGGAACTTTAAGGGTGGCCAAAAAGCATGCGTTTTCCACTGCTTGAGCTTTTGTACGAGTAAGGCTGGGCACGGTTAGTAAGTATCTGCTCTGCTTGAGGGTTATGAAGACACCGAATTGCCCTGCCTGTGGCAGGCGAATCGGTGATCGGCTCGGGCCGCCGCAACCCGCACACCGAGGTGGAACGCAGAACCCGCTTCCTGCAGTGCGCAAGGTTGGCGACAATAGCGCGGCCGGCACCATCGCCGCATAGCTGGCCTCTTCGGGCCCTGCCCGCTCCGGCCCGGCTGATCGTCACGCACGGACAACGGCACGGCGTTCGCCCGCCACTACGAGCCGACAGACTCGCTGAGCACGGACACCTGGTTCTCCGCCCCCTACAGCTCCTGGCAGCGGGGAAGCAACGAGAACAGGAACGGCCGCCTGAGCCGCCATCTGCACAAGGGCATGGACCTGGATGGACTGACGGAGGCTAGCTGCAGGCCATCGTCGACGAGATCAACAACACACACCTGAAGGTCCTGGGCTGGAGGACACCCACCCAGGCCGGGCAGGAGGAAATCGACCCCCTACCAGAATCAAACAAAGAGCAGTGTTGCACTTGCAAATAGACAACGGGGAAAAGACCTCACCCCCGCCCTTTTGCTACCATGGAATTGCCATAAGGCGTACACGTCAACCAAAGGTGATTGATAATGTTTACTCTCACCAGAATCGAACGCAGGATAGGTGCCACCGCCGTGGCTGTGGTCGCGACAATGACTATGTCCTGTGCGACAAACACCGCTAGCACCACAGAACCCCATCAAGGAACCAATCGAGCAACGGTTGAACTCATGGGCTTCCCTCTCTATTGGGACGACCCGATCAGCGCTGAGGAACTCGACCATTTCTCTGAACGATTGGACCAGCTCCCAGACGAAGTGCAAACCCATGAATCCGAGCAAATACCCGCATTTCTCTGACTGTCTGTACAATTTCATGACCGGCGGAACATTCACCCATAGACGGTTCCATAATGAGATGTGGCCAATGTTCAACCTGGGCGGTTTCTACCATCAGGTCGGCGATGTCCTCGTCGAACACGAAATGCCGACTGGCGAGTTGTCCGACGGCATTCATACGCTCCGCAGGATATGGGGAGACATCCCCAATATCCAACATGCACTCTCCAACGGACAGGCGGTCCAGCTAATCGGCCATGACGTTGCCAGGACAATGGATGACATTCTGATTCTTGACGGCAGCAATCGAAAGCTGCTCTGACTATCAGCTCAATTAGCATAAGGCAATTCCATTGAACATAACCGCATTCTCCATAAGCAATTAACCTTGCCAGGAACCGCCACTGCTTCTACCATCGCGAATAGCATGAACGCAATGGCAACCTCCTGCCGGGTGCAAGGTATACGCAGAAAGGAGTGGAGTTTACTAAGACCTTTGTTATTTCCCCGCACATACTATAGTCTTAATGTATCGAGGATGCACACATGCCGATATCGACACGAGGAAGTGTTGTTTGATTATAAAACGAAGGAGATGATTAAAATGCATGGACAACATATATCTAAAAAACTGACGGCATTATTGGTCTCGCTGATGGCTCTGCTTGGTTTCTTAGCCATACTGCCCTCTACAGCCAACGCAGCGGAGACGCAACTGTCCGATCCAACGGCTGCGGCAGGTAAACAAGAAGTGCTAGGGTCCGACACTCTGGTTAAAGGGCTGGACCATGTCGTTCGCGGTATACAACCACAGCATCAAAACATGTTCCCCACTTTCACTATCGATGCTGCTTCCAGTGATGTAATGACTATAACCGGGCAGGGGAACGTGTTTGAGTGGAAGGATAGTCAAGGCAATCTGATTCTTCATATTGATTCCCCAGAGCTCCCGAGCGGTCGGCCTGCAATGCTTAAGTGGGATGCAGATCAAAAACAGTTAGTTATTGCGCCTAAGCTTGGATTCATGATGCGTTGTGGGAAAGGCAAATTAGGAGAGATTGCTGCAAATATAGGATGGGGCATCGGGGTCTGTCTGCCAGCTGGTCTTGCGAATGTTATAGTAGGTGCCGTTTGCACGATTGGACAATCAGTGGGTAGTGCTTACATCCCATGGAACAATGTCTGCTGAAAGCAACCTCTTCGTCAAAATGCTGAAAAAGGTTCTCTCAATTCCTCTATATGTAGGATTTTGCATGTTGTTGACAGGAGTAATAGCTGAGTTTGTAGGTAAACCTTGGAAGGCAGTGTTGTCTGATCCATATACGATTATTGGCTTAGTCAGCGGGACTATAACCTATTGCTCCATTACATTCATTGTCCCTTGGTTACGCAAACGCCTTTAGCTAGTTTAGGGTTGAAAGTGCTATTAACAATAGCGGGTGGCTATCCGTAGTCATCATTTGATTAGGGTTAACCCCCTATATTAGGACTGTTTTACCGGGGCAAGTGACGGTGGGATGCATCTGGCATATAACGAGAGTCCAAACCTGACCAATGGCCGGAGGCCTGTTCCCAAGCCGAAACAACCCTTTCGGACTCAATCCGCGACTCCCGCAAGTCCTTGTCATAGAATAATACGCCGCCAGCACGCGATTCAAGGCTTAAGGCTCATCGTGACCTGGTCTGCCTCAACTAGGCCGATGTGGCCAACACCCATGGCATCAAACCAATCACGGTCAAGAAATGGGAAGACCCTAAATCCTGCGCTCTGCCCAGGAAGGCCGTATAGTTTCCCCTGGAGTACGTCGCAGACATCATCGAGCAGAAGAGCGACAACCTGGCCGCACAGACATACAAGACCAACCATAGGGCCCGAGCGGACGGCTGGGAGCCGGAACCCGTCCCGCTGACCTACTGGAGCACCCGAGAGGACTGAGACAACTCACCGCTCAGCCATTCCGACAAGATCCCGGTAATCGACAACTACTGGAAGATCGAAATCGCCATCACCAAGACCGGGCTCTGCGCCGGCAAAAAACGCAACCCCATTCAGCATCGTGTATGTGGAGTCTAAGCCATAAGCCGCAAGTCCGATACGGAATCCTTTGACCAAATTGACATTGTAATAGATTTGACACACTTGTGGCTACCATCACAATTTCGAAGAAGAGTGGAATCACCATGTTTAGCATACTGCTTGCAGGCCTTGTCGCTGCATTGCTGGCCTCACCGGCCGGAATATATGAAGGCTCCACCTCCAACATAATCCAAGACACGCAGCCGCAGGTGACGATGGCAACGAGCAAGGCAACATGCGACCGTGGGTACAAGGCCCAGGCCATAGATGCCGTAGGATAAGGAATACTAGGGCCGCAATTGTTCGCTGGACCCCTCCACATGCGGCCTATGCCGCTTGCCTTGCGACGGCCCATCTCGCTGGACCTGATGAGGGGTTGGTTGATGATCCTCCACTCCCCGAACAGGAGCAAGTAGCATATCTAGGTACTGCCATGACCAATCCGTTTGTAACCAGGAATCTACTCCGTGAGGGTATTGGCTATGTGCTATATGTCGAGCAGCCGGTCAATGACGAAGACGGTGCTTGGAGCACGCAGGTCGGTCTCCTTAGGGGTAGGGAGGAATGCTGGTCACATAACGTTTATGGATATGATGGCCTGCAGTCCCTGCTTCTTTCGCTGAGTCTGGCAAAACGTTTGCTGGAGAGCGAAGGCGGATTCACTGTTGGGGATAGCGATGATCTCATGTTTCCCGACATCCCAGATAACTGACAACATAGACAAGCAAGTTGGTGCCGGTTTTACCCAATCAGGTAGTACTGGCACCATTGTCATTTTACTGTTCCCCCGGCCCTCAGCAGACCTCACCTCTGGGCTTATACGCCAAACTGTGTGCGTTTGTGGTGGTACGGGCTCTTGTGTCAGTGGGATTGGGGCTTTTTGGTAAGTGGTATGGGGGGGGGGGGACTCCGCTAACTGTCATCAAACAAACCGGCTGCACACATTCCTGCGTAATTTATTATATTTGGCACCGCCAAATGTAACAACATACGTGTGAAAGTGTGTGAAGCGAGTGTTTTATGAGATTTAGGACGAGGGACTATAAGGCTTGGGACCAGGACAGTGCGGGCGATGGGTTATGGGGCTACGGACTTATGGGCCCTGATGGACATCCGACGGGAGCTAAACACCAACAGCACAGACTGACCCACACAATTTGGCAAATACCCCACCCCTGCGGTCTCTGGACTTGGCTGATATGAAAAGGGTTCCGTCCATCTGGTCGGAACCCTTGAAAGCGGATGAGGCGAGATTCGAACTCGCGGAGGTTTAACCCTCACACGCTTTCGAGGCGTGCTCCTTAGACCGCTCGGACACTCATCCATGTTGCTGGGCAACTTGACCAGTATAAGGCATTCGCGGGACCTTGCAAGCGGACCGGCATGGTGGGGTGGCCCTAGCAGGCACCACAGGTCAGCAGCCGAGCATACAGAGCCAAGTGTTGGCCAGGAGACCAGCAGCAAGAGTGGGGGTTAGGCCACCGACTGCGCTTGGTGACCGGCTGAGAAGGTGCCGGGAAAGCGGAGGAACTCGGACTATGTCGCAAGTGATGTCAGTAGGTTACCTAGAGCCAACCAGTGTGGACAGGTAAGGTCCACCGACCTCAGACAGTCATCTGCTGGTCACTGGCAGGAGGCCTCGTGGCCCCATAGGGTGGCGCTTGGCCCTGATGGCACCAGACCTTCATCTGCTGGCCACCGGCAGGAGGCTTCGCGGCCCTATAAGGTGCGCTTGGCCCTGATGGCCTCGGACCGTACGGCCAGCTGGTCATCCGGCGGATAGGCCACATGTTCGAGGGTCAGCCCCCGGGCTTCTATGGGACCCGTCGACCCCTCACGTAGGGGCACCTCCAACTTCTGGGCGAACCAGTCCAGGCTCTTCCTGTGCCGGCCTATGACGACGCAGGCCTTGACCAGTGAGCGGACCATGTTGTGGGCGAAGGCATCGGCCACGATGGTGAAGCAGAGGAGACCGGATTCCATGGAGGGCACCGTAAAATGCCCGGCCTGCTGGTTCTCGGCACTCACCCCGCTCCCCTCCCCCACCAGCGAACGCTCGCCGATACGGGACCAATAGGCCAGCTTCACCTCACGGATGGTGGTCCCGCCGGGATTGGGTGTGGAGAAGGAACCGAAGTCATGCAGACCGGGGATCATGGCAGCTGCCTGGTTCATCAGGTCGATATCGAGACGGTCGTCCAAGGAGAGAACGAAGGAGCGCAGACGGGGGTCGACCGGCATGGACCCGTCACTGATCCGGTAGACATAGGTGCGTTCCAGGGCGGAGAAACGGGCATTGAAGCCAGCTGGTGCCTCCTGGATGTCGAGAATCCTGATATCAGCCGGCAGACGGTGGTTGAGGCGGTTCATGAGTGCCTGCGTGGCCGGCAGGTCCATATGCCCCCGACAGGCCTCCAGGGTGACCTCAGACATGTCCAGGTGGCAGATCTGGCCCGCAGCATGTACCCCGGTGTCAGTCCGCCCGGCCACCGTCAGCCTCAGCGGTTCCTCCTGGCTGCCGGCCGGAACCCTGAGCACCGTATGCAGGGCATCCTCAATCTCCCCCTGCACGGTAGGCAGGTCGGGTTGCCGGGCCCAGCCATAGTAGGCGCCGCCATCATAGGCCAAGTCAATGCGTAGTCTCATCACCACCCAGTATATGCAGCGCCTCCACCGGGGCTGACACACCAGACACTAGGTCTCGGCCATTCACGATGGATCGCTGGTATGAAGATGCATACAGATGGCCAAATATGCAAACAGGTGGTTGGGAACCTTAGGGTTCCCAACCACCTGTAGACGTTCAGGCCTAAAGCTGCGGAACAGCGGTCGACCTTCTCGTTAGGGCCGGACTATTCGGCAGACTCGGCGGCCTCGTCAGCGACGTCGGCCTCTTCCTCTGCTTCGGCTTCCTTGGCTTCAGCTTCCTTGGCGACCTGCTCCAGGTCCTCGGCGGCCTCATCTGCTGCGGCCACGTCTACTCCGGACTCATTGGCGGCCACGGCCTGATCGACCGCCTCCTTGCCAGCTTCCTCGGCACGGGCTGCATCAGCGGCGGCGTCAACCAGGGTGGCATCGGCCTTAGCGGCAACCTTGGCTGTCGCCTCGGCCTCCTTGACCACGGCCTTCTTGGGGCTCACGGGCTCAGTGACCAGCTCGATGATGGCCTGGGTGGCATCATCACCGCGGCGGGGGGCCAGCTTCACGATGCGGGTGTAGCCACCCTCGCGCTGCTTCATCTGCTCCGCGATCTCCGTGAAGAGCTTGTGGACGATGGACTTGTTGCGAATGACGCGCATGACGCGACGGCGGGAGGACAGGTCCCCACGCTTGGCGAAGGTGATCAGACGCTCAGCCAGGGGGCGCAGACGCTTGGCCTTGGGCAGGGTGGTAACGATGCGGCCGTTCTGGAAGAGGCTGGTGGCCATGTTGGCCAGCATCAGACGCTCATGGGCCGGGCTTGACGCCAGGCGCGGACCCTTCTTGGGTGTAGGCATTATTAACTCCTTTATTGTCCCTGGACTTCAGGTGGGCATACGCCCGAACATCCAAAGTCCAGGGAATCGAAAGTCGAAGAGGTCTTCTACTCGTCTTCTGGCGAGAAGAAGGTGCCGCCTTCAAGGTTGTTGGTATCGAAGCCCAGCGGCGATTCCTTCAAGGACAGACCCAGGGTCTGCAGCTTTTCCTTGACCTCATCAATGGACTTCATGCCAAAGTTGCGGATGTCGAGCAGGTCCTGCTCGGTGTGGGAGACCAGCTCGCCGATGGTGTGGATACCTTCGCGCTTCAGGCAGTTATAGCTGCGCTGAGTCAGGTTCAGGTCCTCAATCGGTACTGCCATCTCAGGGTTGGGCTCTTCGACGACCGGGGTGGGCCCGATCTCCACACCCTCAGCCTGGGTGTTGAGCTCACGGCACAGGCCGAAGAGCTCGACCAGGGTGGAACCGGCCGAAGCCACGGCGTCCCTGGGAGAGATGGCGGGCTTGGTCTCGACATCGACGATCAGACGGTCAAAGTCCGTGCGCTGTTCCACACGGGTGGCCTCGACCTTGTAACTGACCTTGAGCACGGGAGAGTAGATGGAGTCCACAGGGATGCGACCGATCTCGTCGCTATCCTGCTTGTTCATCTGAGCAGGGACATATCCACGACCACGTTCGACCGTGAACTCGATCTCGAGTTCGCCGTCCTCTGCAAGGGTTGCGATATGCATGTCCGGGTTGACGATGGCCACACCTGCGGGAGGCGTGATATCCCCGGCCGTAGCCTCCCCCTTGCCGCTCTTACGCAGATACATGACCACCGGCTCGTCATATTCGCTGGTAAGCACGATGCCCTTGATGTTCAGGAGGATCTCAGTGACATCCTCCTGGACTCCAGGCAGGGTGGAGAACTCATGCAAGGCTCCTGCGATCCGCACGGAAGTAACAGCGGCTCCGGGGATGGAGCTCAGCAGGGTGCGACGCAGGGAGTTGCCGAGCGTATAGCCGAAGCCAGGCTCGAGCGGTTCAATGGTAAAGCGAGAACGCTGAGGACCGACTGATTCCTCAGTAAGTGTCGGACGCTGTGCGATAAGCACTGTTGTTATCCTTTCAGCTTGTGGGCGGTGGTGCACTCACCGGACATAAGCGGGTTGGACGGATGGAATTCTTCTAGTGCTCAGACGCGACGGCGCTTGGGAGGGCGAACGCCGTTATGCGCTTGCGGGGTAACGTCGGTGATGGAACCGACTTCGAGACCGGCTGCGGTCAGGGAACGGATGGCGGTTTCACGACCGGAACCGGGTCCCTTGACGAAGACCTCAACCTTCTTGACTCCATGCTCCATGGCCTTGCGGGCGGCGGACTCAGCTGCCATGCCAGCGGCGTAGGGGGTGGACTTACGGGAACCCTTGAAGCCGACATCGCCACCGGAGGCCCAGGCGACTACAGCTCCGGAAGGATCCGTGATGGAGATGATGGTGTTGTTGAATGTTGACTTGATATGCGCTTGCCCAACCGGTACCGACTTGCGGTCACGGCGACGCGGCTTGCGCGAAGCTTGCTTTGCAGATGCCACTTGGCCCTCGTTTCTTAACTTAGGAACTGATTGAATGGCTCAGGGACAAGACCGTATGAGACTTGCGCTGAGCATCGCCACCCTTACTTGGTGGCCTTCTTCTTTCCGGCGACCGTACGCTTGGGACCCTTGCGGGTGCGGGCGTTGGTTTTCGTGCGCTGACCGTGCACGGGCAGACCCCTGCGGTGGCGAATGCCCTGATAGCAGTTGATCTGGATCTTCCGGCGAATATCGGCGTCGACCTCACGACGCAAATCACCTTCGATCTTGTAGTTCGCCTCAAGATAGTCACGCAGCGTGATGAGCTGCTCATCCGTCAGATCCTTAACGCGAGTGTCTGGATTGACTCCAGTGGCAGTCAGCGTTTCCTTGGCGCGGGTGCGACCTACACCGAAAATGTAGGTGAGGGCGACCTCGATGCGCTTCTCATTGGGGATGTCGACTCCGGCAAGACGTGCCATTGCGATTCCTTCTGTTTTCCGTAGGTCTTACACCAAATCGTCCGGTTATCCGGCCCGGGCCTACGTACCCGGGGTTCAGCTTGTGCTGGGACTCAGTGTCTGTTTGTTTCCTGGTCGTTGGAAATCTGCTCAGCCTTGACGCTGCTTGTGGCGCGGGTTAGTGCAGATGACCATGACGCGACCGTGACGACGGATCACGCGGCAGTTCTCGCAGATCCTCTTCACACTAGGGCTGACCTTCATGGTTTTCCTTACTTGTAGCGGTACGTAATGCGACCCCTGGTCAAGTCGTAGGGGCTCATCTCCAGCACGACGCGATCCTGGGGCAGGATACGGATGTAGTTCTTCCGCATCTTCCCTGAGATGGTCGCCAGCACGATGTGCTTGTTCTCCAGTTCAACGCGAAACATCGCGTTAGGCAGTGCTTCCACCACCTGACCTTCAACCTCAATCACACCGTCTTTTGCCATGAGCCTCATTCTCTTCCTGGGCAACCTTACGAGTGTCATAAGACACACCAACTTGTTATAATACAGCAAAAGCGGGGAAATAGAACACTCGGCGTGTCCCTACCCCGCTTGATGAACGACGGCAAGCCGCCGTTTCCTCATATCCGCTAGCTCAATCCCTGGATAATCCGCTGGTTGATCTCGTCAACCTCACCGACCCCATCCACGGACAGGAGCTTCCCCCGCTGCTCGAAGACGTCGAGCAGCGGTGCTGTCTCCCGGTCGTAGGTCTCCAGTCGCTCACGGATGGCAGCAGGGGTATCGTCAGGACGCCCCTCCTCCTTGGCACGCTTCTCCATACGCTTGAAGAGCACTTCCCTGGAAGCCTCCAGGGCGATGACATGGTCCAGTTGCTGGTCCATCTGTGCGAGCATGTCGTCCAAGGCATGCACCTGAGCGATGGTCCTGGGGTAGCCATCAAGGATCCAACCGTTCCTGACATCGTCCATGCCCAGACGATCCTCGACAATCCTGTTGGTCAGATCATCCGGAACCAACTGGCCCTTATCCATGTAGGTCTGGGCCTGAACCCCGAGGGGGGTCTGGTTCTTCAGGTTGTAACGGAAGATGTCTCCAGTGGAGATGGCGGGAATGCCGTAGCGCTTACTGAGCAGGGCGGCCTGGGTTCCTTTGCCGACACCCTGGGGTCCCATAATCAACAGACGCATAATCAACGTACCTTCCTTGAGGACTGCTGTTGTTACCACTGGTTCTTTGCCAGTTTGCAAGGCTGCCCCGGTGCCTGTCGGCAACGGGACAGCTCAATGATTTACTTGCCTTCGACGTGCTCCGTATTCTCGAAGAGGAAGCCGGTGTATTGGAACTGCTCTGTCTGCGCCTTGGCCTGCCGCAGGGTGTCCAGGCCGACACCCGCGATGATCAGGATGGTGGTACCACCGAAGGGCAGCTGGTTGTTGAGCCCCAGGGCCATGATCAGCACGGTGGGAATCAGCGCCACGAAGAGGAGGTAGACAGCACCGACCGTGTTCAAGCGGTTCAGGACGTACTTGAGGTAGCGGGAGGTGGCCGAGCCGGCGCGGATGCCGGGAATGAAGCCGCCATATTCCTTCATGTTGTCCGCCGTCTCGTCCGGGTCGAAGGTGATCGACGTGTAGAAGAAGCAGAAGAACACGATCATCAACGAATAGATCGCTATGTACCAGATCGAGGTGGTGTTGGCAAAGTTGTCATTGATCCAGGTGGCCCACTTCTCCTTGGGGGCGAACTGGGCGATCAGGGTCGGAATGGCCAGGATCGAGGAGGCGAAGATGGGCGGGATGACGCCGGACATGTTGATCTTCAAGGGCAGGTAGGTGGAGGATCCGCCGTACATCTTCCGGCCGATCATCCGCCGGGTGTACTGGACGGGAATCCTGCGCTGGGAAAGCTCAACGAAATCCACGAGGATGAGGATGACAATCAGCACGGCGGTGACGATGCCGAACTTGGTCCAGTCGCCGTTCTTGCCGTCGGTGCCCCAACCGATCTCCCAAAGCTTGGGCAGGAAACCGGAGCAGATGGACATGAAGATCAGTATGGACATGCCCTGGCCAATGCCCTTGTCGGTGATGAGCTCGGCCATCCACATGATCAGACCGGTGCCGCCGGTCATGACCATGACCATGACGACCAGGTTCCAGACGGACTCATCCGGGATGACCTTGCCGCACTGGTAGTTGAAGAGGGCACCGGAACGGGCGGTGACCAGGATGGTGGTGGATTGGAGTATGGCCAGGCCGATGGTCAGGTACCGAGTGTACTGGGTCAGCTTGGTCTCGCCGGACTGCCCTTCCTTGTGGAGGGCCTCAAAACGGGGAATGACCACACGCAGCAGCTGGATAACGATTGAAGCCGTGATATAGGGCATGACACCCAAGGCGAAAATCGACAGCTGGAGCATGGCACCGCCGGAGAAGAGGTTCACCAGACCGACAAAGTTCTCCTGGTTATTGGACAGCGTGCTCACACACTGACTAACAACCTTATAATCCACACCCGGGGTAGGTATGAAAGAACCAATCCGGTAGATGATAATCATGCCAAGCACGAAGAGAATCTTGTGTCTCAACTCCTTGGTCCTTAAGGCCTGGATTAACGTCCTCACCTGGGGTTTCCTTCCCTTGTAGCGCGTTGACCACGCACCCATGCAAACAGTCTCTCAGCATAGAGCCTAACTTAGACCGTCTACCTCCGTGTCCGTCATCGGACCGATGGCAGCGTCCTCTCCCCAATGTCAGGCATCTTGCTCATGTGAAAGGCTCTCCCCGCCTGGTACGGGGAGAGCCAACCTAACAGCCCTCAGCGTGTCCCGTCAGAGCATTACTCCTCTGAGATGGAACCGCCTGCGGCCTCAATCTTGCTCTTGGCGGATGCCGAGGCCTTGACGCCCTTGAGCTTGAAGGCCTGCTGGCACTCGCCGTCGCCCAGAACCTTGACCGGGTAACCGTGACGCACAGCGCCCTGCTCTATCAGATCCTCGACAGTGACCTCGCCGCCCTTGGGGAAGAGCTTGGCCAGAGTCGAGATGTTGACGACCTGGAACTCCTTCTTGAAGGGGCTCTTGAAGCCACGGAGCTTGGGCAGACGCATGTACAGAGGCAACTGACCACCTTCGAAGCCAGGACGAACCTGATAGCGCTTCTTGGTGCCCTTGTCACCACGGCCTGAGGTCTTACCCTTGGAACCCTCACCACGACCGACACGGGTACGTTCCTTCTTGGCACCGGGGGCCGGGCGCAGATCATGCATCTGCAGGATGGTGTTTTCTTCACTTGCCATAATCAATCAGTCTCCTCAATGGTGACCAAGTGGCGCACAGCGTTGGCCAGACCACGGTTTGCGGGGGTGTCCTCACGCACAACGCTCTGACCGATCTTGCGAAGACCAAGGGTCTGGACGGAAGCGCGCTGGTTGGGCTTCTGGTTGACCAGTCCCTTGACCAAGGTGATCTTAATCTGTGCCATCACTCACCATCCTTTGCATCGGACTTGCTCTGGGCGGCCTCAGCCTTGGCGTCCTCACGGGCCTGACGGGCCTCGGCGATGCCTTCGGCGCGGGCACGCAGGAGGGCATCGGGGACGACCTCCTCCATGGACAGACCACGGCGGGCGGCGATCTCCTCAGGGTCTTCAAGGTTCTTGAGGGCATCCACGGTGGCGCGCACCACGTTGACAGCGGTGGCCGATCCCATGGACTTGGTCAGGATGTCGGTGATGCCTGCGCACTCCATAACAGCGCGAACAGCACCACCGGCGATAACGCCGGTACCCGGAGCAGCCGGACGAAGCAGAACGGTGCCTGCCGCATCATGGCCGATGATGGGGTGAGGAACCGTGCCCTTGATGCGCGGCACAGTAAACATGTGCTTCTTGGCGTCCAGCTGGCCCTTGGCGATGGCCGCCGGGACCTCACGGGACTTGCCATAGCCCACACCCACGGTGCCCTTGCCGTCACCAACCACCACGAGGGCGGCGAAACTGAAGGTACGGCCACCCTTGTGGGTTTTGGAAACACGGTTGATGGTCACCACGCGGTCGAGCAGCTCGTCTGCATGGTTCTCTTCACGGCGGCCACGGTTGCCACGGCCACTGCCGTGACGGCCGTGACGGTTGCGGCGACCCTTGCTGTCATCGCCCTGCTCCTGAGTGGAAGCCTGGGCATTCTGAGTTTCTTCAGCCACTTGGGTTTCCTTTTCCTGATCGCTCATAGTGCCAGACCTCCCTCGCGGGCGCCCTCAGCGACAGCTGCGACGCGACCATGATACTTGTTGCCGCCACGATCGAACACGACTGCGGATATGCCCGCGTCCTTGGCCTTCTTGGCGATGAGCGTACCGACCTGCTTGGCAGCCTCGGTCTTGGTTCCCTTGAAATCAGCGAAATCAGCGGCCAGTGTGCTCTGGCTGACCAGAGTTACACCCTTGGTGTCATCAACCAACTGGGCCACCATGTGGCGGTTGGAACGGGTGACCACCAGGCGGGGCAGCTCGGCGGTACCGGAGATATGCTTGCGCAGACGGGCATGGCGGCGCAGTCTTGCGACCTTCTTGCCCTTACCGAGAATCTTCACGGTCATATCACTTACCAGCCTTTCCAGCCTTGCGCACAATGTGCTCGTCAGAGTACTTGATGCCCTTGCCCTTGTAGGGTTCGGGGGCGCGCAGCTTGCGGATGTTCGCGGCAGCCTGGCCAACGGCCTGCTTGTCGTTGCCCTTGACGATCACCTGGTTGGCGTTGGGCAGTTCAAACTCAATGCCTTCCGGGGGATCGACCGTGATGGTATGGGAGTAACCCAGGGAGAACTCGATGCCCTTGCCCTTCTTCTGGGCGCGGTAACCCGTACCCACGATGTCGAGGGTCTTGGAGAAGCCACTGTGCACACCCTGGACCATGGAGGCGACGAGCGAACGGGCCAGACCGTGCATGGCACGGGTGGTGCGCTCATCATCAACCGGGGTCAGCACGATGGACTGGTCCTCGACCTTGGCGGTGATGCCTTCGGGGATCTCATAGGAGTCAGAACCCTTGGGGCCCTTGACTGAGAAGGACTGACCCTTGATGGTCACGTCTACGCCGTCAGGAATGGTGACGGGGAGCTTACCGATATGTGATGCCATGTTTGCTCTCCTTTCTCACCAAACGAAGGCGACGATTTCGCCACCAATGCCCCTATCGAGGCATTCCTTTTGTGTCAGCAATCCCGAACTGGTCGAGATGATGGCGATTCCCAGACCACCCAAAGGCATGGGCAGGGAGTCCGACTTCGCGTAACGGCGCAGGCCGGGCTTGGAAATACGCTTGATGCCCTGAATGGACTGCTCGCCGTGGGGGCCATACTTGAGGGTGACCTCAAGGGTCTGGCCCACGCGGGCCTCCTTGGCTGCGAAGTCCTTGATGTAGCCTTCACGCTTCAGGATCTGGGCGATGTTCGCCTTGAACTTGGAATACGGCATTTCAACGGTCTCGTGCTTTGCCGCACTCGCATTACGCAGACGCGTCAGCATATCTGCGATGGGATCTGTCATTGTCATGTGGGCTAACGCCCTTTCTCGCCATGGTTTCCTTTGCCTGATCGGGAATCCGAACCAGGCAAAGGACCTTCAGCGTCGATCTTTACCAACTGGACTTCGTAACTCCGGGCAACTCACCGCGGTGTGCCTTCTCACGAAGGCAGATGCGGCAGAGCCCGAACTTGCGATATACGGAGTGGGGACGGCCACAAACCTGGCAGCGCGTGTAGCCGCGCACCTTGAACTTCGGCTTGGCGGCCGCCTTGTTCCTCAGAGCGGTTTTTGCCATATCAGTTCTCCTTGAAAGGGAATCCAAGATGCTTGAGCAGGGCCCTAGCTTCCTTGTCATCCTTGGTGCTGGTCACCACGGTGATGTCCATACCACGCTGGTGGTCGATCTGATCGGGATCAATCTCGTGGAACATGGACTGCTCGGTCAGACCAAAGTTGTAGTTTCCCTGGCCATCGAACTGCTTGCCGGAGATGCCGCGGAAGTCGCGGATACGAGGCAGAGCGAGGGTCAGCAGACGGTCCAGGAACTCCCACATGCGCTCACCACGCAAGGTGACGTATGCGCCGATTGCCTGGCCCTCACGCAGGTGGAACTGCGCAACGGACTTCTTGGCGATGGTAATCTTCGGCTTCTGGCCGGTGATCAGGGTCAGGTCCTTGACGGCGCCCTCGATGAGCTTGGAGTCGCGTGCAGCGGCACCCACACCCATGGAGACGACAACCTTCTGGACCTTGGCAACCTGCATGGGATTGGAGTAGGTGAACTCCTTCTCGAGTTCAGGCACGATCTCATCCATGTAGCGCTGCTTCAGACGGGGAACCTTGGGTGCCTCGACGGCGATTGCTTCGGTGTCGCTCATGCCAGCTCCTTTCCGGACTTCTTGGCGATGCGCACACGCACGTTCTTCACCTTGCCGTCACGGGCCTCCTGGGTGACCTTGACGCCGACACGGGTCGGTTCCTTGGTCTCAGGATCGATGACCATGACATTGGAACGATGAATCGGAGCCTCAGTGGGGACAATTCCCGCCTGCTGACCCTCCTGGGTGGCGCGCACATGCTTCTTGACGATTTGAACGCCTTCGACGATCAGCTTGTCGTTGGGCAGGACCCGCAGGACCTTGCCCTCCTTGCCGCGATCCTTGCCGCGGATGACCTTGACCTGGTCGCCCGACTTGATCTTGGCTACCATTATCAGATCACCTCCGGTGCGAGGGACACGATCTTCATGAAGCGCTTGTCGCGCAGTTCACGACCGACCGGTCCGAAGATACGAGTGCCCTTGGGTTCACGGCCTGAGCCGAGAATCACTGCAGCATTCTCGTCGAACTTGATATAGGAGCCGTCGTTGCGGCGGTGCTCCTTGACAGTACGGACGACAACGGCCTTGACCACTTCGCCCTTCTTGACCGACCCGCCGGGGATTGCATCCTTGACGGTGGCGACGATTACGTCGCCGATGCCGGCATAGCGTCGCTTCGACCCGCCGAGCACGCGGATGGCCAGAATCTCCTTGGCACCCGTGTTGTCGGCGACGTGAAGCCGCGATTCCTGCTGAATCATTGATTCTCCTTAGCCGAGCTGGTTCTCCCCGGCCACCATGAAGGTGAGCCGCGGAGCCTTGCCGAACTTGTTACTTGGCGCGCTCGACGATCGAGTCGAGACGCCAACGCTTGGTCTTGCTCAAGGGCCGAGTCTCCATAATACTCACGATGTCACCAATGTGGGCATCGTTGTGTTCATCATGGACCTTGACCTTGCGAGTGGTACGAACGACCTTGCCGTACAGAGGGTGGGTCGAACGCTGCTCAAGCTCAACGGTAATCGTCTTGTCCATGGCATCGGACACGACGGAGCCGGTATGAACCTTGCGGAAGTTGCGAGTGCTCTCTTCAGCCATGCTTACTTCTCCTCAGCTTTAGTATCGGATGCTGTCGGCTCCTGGCTGATGCCAAGCTCACGCTCACGAAGGACGGTGTACATCCTGGCGATGTCGTGCTTGACGGCCTTGATGCGGGCGGAACCCGTCAGCTGGCCGGTCGCTGCCTGGAAGCGCAGGTTAAAGAGCTCTTCCTTGGACTTCTTCAGGAAATCCTCAATCTCAACGTTGGTCTTCTCGCCCAACTTCTCGACCGAATACTCTGCAGTTCCTAGAGACATCAGATGTCACCACCTTCACGTGCGATAATGCGGCACTTCATGGGGAGCTTGTCAATGGCACGACGAAGGGCCTCACGGGCCACATCCTCGCTGACGCCACCAATCTCGAACATCACACGGCCAGGGTGCACGTTGGCGATCCAGAACTCGGGCGTACCCTTACCGGAACCCATTCGCGAACCCAGCGGGTGCTTGGTCAAGGGGCGATCGGGGAAGATCGTGATCCACACACGGCCGCCACGCTTGATGTAACGGGTCATGGCGATACGAGCCGCCTCAATCTGCCGGTTGGTGATGTAGGCAGGGGCCAGGGCCTGGATGCCGAAATCGCCGAAGGAGATCTCGTTGCCACCCTTTGACATACCCCGACGGGTGGGCCGCTGCTGTTTACGGTACTTTGTTCTCTTTGGGATAAGCATCTGCTCACTCCTTCGTTTCCGTGGTGGCAGGAGCCGACTGCTCGGCGACCGGCGCCGCCTGTGCAGCGGAAGCCTGAGCCGCAGCCGCCTGCTGGCCTTCGGCCTTCGGGGCTCCGCTGGCGCCCGGGCGCTGGCCACGGCGGGGGCGACGATCGCCACCGCGACGTCCACCATTGCCGCGGGCACCCTGCTGGGCCTGCTGCTCTTCGAACTCGCGTTCGGTCATGTCACCCTTGTAGATCCAGACCTTGACACCTATGCGGCCATAAGTGGTCCTGGCCTCGAAGAAGCCATAATCAATCAGGGCGCGCAGGGTCTGCAGGGGGACTCGACCTTCGCGGTAGAACTCGGAACGACTCATCTCGGCGCCACCAAGGCGGCCGGAGAGCTTGATGCGGATACCCTTGGCACCGGCGCGCATGGCGTCCTGCTGGGCCTTGCGCATGGCACGACGGAAGGTGACGCGGTTGGTCAGCTGCTCGGCGATGCCCTGAGCAACCAGCTGGGCATCGAGGGCGGCGTTCTTAACCTCGAAGATGTTGAGCTGAATCTGCTTGCCCGTGATCTTCTCCAGCTTGGCGCGAACACGCTCGGCCTCCGCACCACGGCGGCCGATGACGATGCCCGGACGAGCGGTGTGGATGTCCACACGCACACGGTCACGGGTCCGCTCGATGATGATCTTGGAAACGCCTGCGCGCTCCAGATCCTTGCTCATCTCCTTGCGGATCTTGTCGTCTTCCAGGACGAAGTCGCGGTAACGCTCCCCCGGCTTGTTGGAATCGGAGAACCACTTGGAACGGTGATCTTCAGTGATGCCCAGGCGATAGCCAAAGGGATTGATCTTCTGACCCATATTAGCGGTTTCCTTCCTTCTGGGCGACGACGACCGTAATGTGGCTGGTCCGCTTGTTGATGCGGCCGGCCCGGCCTTGTGCACGAGCGCGGAAACGCTTGAGGGTCACGCCCTCGTCCACGTAGGTCTCCTTGATGACCAGGTCATTCTCACGGAAGGCCTCACCGGCCTTATCTGCCTTGACGCGGGCGTTGGCGATCGCGCTCTCCAGGACCTTGCGCACGGGAACCGCGGCATCCTGGGGTGCGAATTTCAAGATGGTGATGGCTTCTACCGCTTGCTTTCCTCGGATGAGGTCGACCATGCGGCGAGCCTTGCGCGGCGTCACGCGGACGTGACGTGCAATTGCTTTAGCTTCCATAAAGTCTTTACTCTCCTTTAGCGGCGTGCCTTTTTGTCGTCCTTCACGTGACCCTTGAAGGTCTTCGTGGGGGCGAACTCACCGAGCTTGTGGCCGACCATGGCCTCGGTGACGAACACCGGGACATGCTTGCGGCCGTCGTGAACGGCAAAGGTGTGTCCGATGAAATCAGGTGTGATCATCGAGCGACGCGACCAGGTCTTGATGACGTTGTGCGTGCCTTTTTCGTTCTGGTCGTCGACTTTCTTCTGTAAGTGGGCGTCGACGAAGGGGCCCTTCTTGATGCTACGAGTCATCTGAGTGACGCTCCCTTACTTACGATTCTTGCCATTGGGACGACGACGAACAATCATCTTGTTCGAGGCCTTCTTGGGATGACGGGTACGAACCTCGCCCTTGCCCCACGGAGACACTGGCGGCTTGCCACCGCGTGTACGACCGCCGTGCGGGTGGTCGACCGGGTTCATGGACTCACCACGGGTGTGGGGGCGGCGGCCGAGCCAGCGTGCGCGACCGGCCTTGCCCAGGTCGATGTTGGCGTGGTCACCGTTGCCGACCTCGCCGACCGTTGCACGGCAGCGGGCATCGACGTTGCGGATCTCACCGGAGGGCATACGCAGCTGGGCGTAGGCACCGTCCTTGGCGACCAGCTGGACGCCAGCGCCGGCGGACCGGGCGATCTTGGCTCCACCCAGGGGGCGCAGCTCGATGGCGTGCACCACGGTACCGGTGGGGATGTTGCGCAGGGGCAGGTTGCTGCCGGGCTTGATGTCGGCCTTGGGGCCGGTCTCAATGAGGTCACCCTGCTTGACACCTTCGGGAGCGATGATGTAGCGCTTCTCACCATCTGCATAATGCAGGAGGGCAATTCGGGCGGAACGGTTGGGATCGTATTCGATCTCGGCGACCTTGGCGGGCACCCCGTCCTTGTCCCAACGCTTGAAATCAATGAGACGATACTGGCGCTTGTGGCCGCCGCCGCGGTGGCGGGAGGTCATACGGCCGTAAGAGTTGCGACCACCAGTCTTGCTGAGCTTGCGTACCAGCGACTTCTCAGGAGTCGAACGCGTAATCTCGGAGAAGTCCGAGACCGAAGCGTTGCGACGGCCTGCAGTCGTCGGCTTATAAACGCGGATAGCCATAATGTAGTTCTTCCTTTGACTTTCTCGGCTAGCCTTCAGTTACCGAAGATGTCGATGCTCTGACCCTCTGCCACGGTGACGATGGCACGCTTCTGTGAGGCGCGCTGACCGAAACCGGTGCGGGTGCGCTGCTTCTTGCCAGCGCGGTTGAGGGTGTTGACGTTCGTCACCTTGACCTTGAAGATCGATTCGATTGCCTGCTTGATCTGCACCTTGTTGGCGTCCGGGGACACCAGGAAGGTGTACTGGCCACGATCGGCGCCGGCGTAGCTCTTCTCGGAGACGACGGGCTTGATGATGACATCATGAGCGGGCTTGTGGATTGCGACCATGGAAATCAGTCCTCCTTGGCTTTCGGCTCGGTCTTCGCCGCAATGAAGGCATCGAAACCTTCCTTGCTGAAGACGACGTACTGAGCGGTGACCACGTCATAGGTGTTCAGCTGGTCAGCAAAGAGCACGTGAACCGTGGGGATGTTGCGCACGGAGAGCCACTCGTTGATGTTATCGCGGGAGAGCACGACCGTGGTGAACTTGTTCTCGGTCACCGGGGTCAGCGCGGCCACAGCGGCCTTGGTGGAGGGAGCATCCTTGATGCCCAGGTCCACGACGGCGATGCGGTCGGCGTTGGCGCGGTCGGAAAGGATGTAGCGCAGGGCTGCTGCCTTCATCTTCTTGGGGGTGCGCTGATCGTACTTGCGCGGAACCGGTCCGTGGACGACACCACCGTGGACCCACTGCGGGGCGCGGATGGAGCCTTGACGGGCGCGGCCGGTGCCCTTCTGCTTCCAGGGCTTCTTGCCACCCCCGGAGACCATGCCCCGGGTCTTGACAGCGTGGGTGCCCTGACGGGCGGCGGCCAGCTGTGCGATGACGACCTGGTGGATCAGCGGGACGTGAGCCTCGATCTCCTCATGGGAGAGGCCGAAGATCTCGGCCGGAGCGTCTATGGTGCCCTTGGACTTACCCTTGGCGTCCGTGACCTTAAGCGTAACTTGTGCCATGATCTATCAAGCTCCCTTCACAGCGGTGCGGACCAGGACAATGCCACCCTTGGGACCGGGAACCGCACCCTTGATGGCGAGAACACCGTTCTCGACATCCGAGGAGATGACAGTCAGGTTCTGCACGGTCAGAGTGTCATGGCCCATACGACCGGCCATGCGCTTGCCCTTGAGAATACGGCTGGGCGTTGCGCAGGCACCGACTGAACCGGGGCGACGTTCGTTCTTGTGGGAGCCGTGGGTACGACGGTAGGACTTGAAGCCCCAGCGCTTGATGGTACCTGCGAAGCCCTTGCCCTTGGTGGTGCCGGTCACATCGACCTCGACACCCTCGGGGAAGACCTCGGCTGTCAGTTCCTGACCGGGCTCGAAGCTCTCGGCGCTGTCCGTACGGACCTCGACCAGGTGGCGACGGGGAGTGACTCCAGCCTTGGCGAAGTGGCCGGCAAGCGGCTTGGTCACCTTGGTGGGATCAATCTGGCCATAGCCCAGTTGAACGGCCTTGTAGCCGTCCGACTCGTCGGACTTGACGACGGTGACCACGTTGGTGGACACGTCGACCAGCGTGACGGGAACGAAGAAGCCGTTCTCGTCCCAAACCTGCGACATACCGAGCTTGCGGCCCAGCAGTGCAGAGCGATTTCCATTTTGCAACATGCGGTTTCCCCCTTCCTTAGAGCTTGATCTCGATATTGACGTCCGCCGGCAAATCGATGTGCATCAGGGAGTCCACCGCCTTGGGCGTGGGATCCACGATGTCGATGAGGCGCTTGTGGGTGCGCATCTCGAAATGCTCGCGGGAATCTTTGTACTTATGAGGAGAACGGATGACAACAAACACGTTCTTCTCAGTAGGCAGAGGAACGGGGCCCACCACAGTGGCACCCGCGTTCGTGACCGTTTCGACGATCTTCTTCGCCGATTGGTCAATGACCTCATGGTCATAGGACTTAAGCCTGATGCGGATTTTCTGTCCCGCCATTGCCGTCCGCCCTTTCTAGCGATTCGTTTACTGTTTACCAACCCGTTTGAAGGACACCAGCCGCAGGACCCCCAGGGTGAACCCCGTGGTCTTGTGCATCAGTGTGCAGCCAGGCAATCTCCGGTCCGAGACCAGCTTCTACCACTGCACTCGCTTTTTTGATTCCAATATGCGAGCCCAAAACAGGCAACTTCTTAATTAAAGCACTTGGGGTGCCCTGCAGAATTCGGGCGTGTCGTCAGCCAATGCCTGCGCTTCCTGCCCTCCGCCCCTCCCCCGAAACAACCAAACCGCCCCACCCACCATGGGTTGCAAGCCACTGGTTGGCAGTAAAGTGGCTCATCGCCTGGACGGTGGTGGGGCGGTTGAATATGGCTAGGCAAGGCCGGGCCTGGGCTAACGCTGGGAGGGCTCCTCCATGGCGACCCCGCCCTCACGCTCGGCCCGCAGGCGGTGGCCCTGCTCCTGGGGGACGCCGTAATAGGCCGCGATGGCGATATCCTTCATGTCCTCGATCATGGGGACCCGGGGGTTGGCTGGAGTGCACTGGTCCTCGTAGGCCCTCATACCGATCTGGTCAAGGATGGACCAGAAGTAGTCCTCATCCACACCGCAGTCCTGGAAGGACCGGTTCATGCCCAGCTTATTGTCCCGGTAGTCCTCGACGGCCCTGGCCAGGGTCTCCACACCCTCGGCAGCGGTGCTTCCCGGGTCCAGCCCCAGGGTCTTGGCCAGCTCCTGGTAGCGCTCCGGGGCTACATACTTGTTGTACTTGGGCCAGGAGGTGGGCTCCTCGGGGATGGACCCGTTGTAGCGGATCACATAGGGCAGGAGGATGGAGTTGGTGCGGCCATGGGCCAGATTGCACAGGGCCCCGATGGTGTGGGCCATGCCGTGGCACATGCCCAGGAAGGCCGACCCGAAGGCCATGCCGGCCATGGTGGCGGCATTGTGCATCTTCTCCTGGGCCTCCTCACGCTCACGGCCGGGCTCCATGTTGATGGAGGGGGCCAGGTTGTCCCAGATCAGCTTGGCAGCATGCAGGGCCATGCCGTCGGTGAAGTCGTTGGCGTAGACCGACACATAGGATTCCATGGCGTGGGTCAGGGAGTCAAAGCCCGAGTCCTGGGCCAGGGTCCGGGGCTGGGTGCGGGCCAGGACCGGATCGACGATGGCCACGGTGGGGGTCAGGGCGTAGTCGGTGATTGGGTACTTGTAGCCGGTCTTGTGGTCGGTGATGACCGCGAAGGGGGTCACCTCCGAGCCGGTGCCCGAGGAGGTGGGGACGCAGACCAGCCGTGCCTTCTTGCCCAGGGGTGGGATGCGGAAGGCCCGCTTGCGGATGTCGAAGAACTTCTCGCGCACGTCGGAGAAGGAGATCTCCGGATGCTCGTAGAGAAGCCACATGATCTTGGCCGCGTCCATGGGCGAGCCGCCGCCCACGGCGATGATGGTGTCGGGCTCGAACTCCTCCCGCATCATCTCGGCGCCCCGCTCGACGGTCTCGACCGAGGGCTCCGGCTCCACATAATCAATGATGCGGAAGGTCACCTGGTGGGCACGTACCCTCAGCTGGTCGATGATCTTGTCGACCACGCCCAACTGCTCCATGGTCTTGTCGCAGACGATGACCGCCCGGCGGATGCAGTACATATCCCGCAGGTAGCGGATGGCGTTGGGCTCGAAGTAGGTCTTGGCCGGCACCTTGAACCATTGCATGTTGTTGTTCCTCCGGGCGATCCGCTTGACATTGATGAGGTTGACGGCCTGGACGTTGCCCGAGACCGAGTTGCCGCCGTAGGAACCGCAGCCCAGGGTCAGGGAGGGGGCTATGCAGTTGTAGATGTCGCCGATGCCACCCAGGGAGGAGGGCGAGTTCCAGATGATCCGGCAGGCGTGCATCCTCTGGCCGTAGCGGCGCACCAGCTCCTGGTCGTTGCTGTGGATGGCGGCGGTGTGGCCGGCGCCGTACTTGAGCATCTGCTCGCACAGGTCGAAGGCCTGGTCCTGATCCTTGGCCTTGAGGAGGGCGTGGACCGGGGCCAGCTTCTCCAAGGTCAGAGGTTCCCGCTCGCCCACCTGGGAGCATTCGGCGATCAGGATGGTGGCGTCGTCGGGAATCTCGAAGCCGGACTGCTGGGCGATCCACTGGGGGGACTTACCGGGCACTATGGAGTTGAGCTTGGGGGTCTGGCCGGAGTCACCGGTGCAGCCGAACATGAACTCCTCCAGCTTGGCCTTCTCCTCCTTGTTGACGAAGTAGGCCCTGCGGCGCTTGAACTCCTGAACCAGGGGCTGGTAGATGGCCTGGTGGGCGATGACGGCCTGCTCGGTGGCACAGATCATGCCGTAATCGAAATGCTTGGAGAGGACCAGGTCGTTGACGGCCCTGGGCACATCCACGTCCCGGTCCACGTAGGCCGGCGCGTTGCCTGCGCCCACACCCAGGGCGGGCTTGCCGGAGGAATAGGCGGCCTTGACCATGCCGGGGCCACCAGTGGCCAGAATGGTGGCGATGCCGGGATGGCGCATGAGGGCGCCGGTGGCCTCCACGGAAGGGTGCTCGATCCACTGGATGCAATCCTGGGGGGCACCGGCCTCGATGGCCGCGTCACGTACGATCCGGGCCGCCTCCGCCGAGCAGCGCTGGGCGAAGGGGTGGAAGCCGAAGATGATGGGGCAGCGGGTCTTCAGGGCGATCAAGGACTTGAAGATGGTGGTGGAGGTGGGGTTGGTCACCGGGGTGACACCGGCCACCACACCGACCGGCTCGGCGATCTCGTCGATGCCGATCACGTCGTCCTCGCTGATGATGCCGACGGTCTTCTGCTTGGCCAGGTAATGGGTGACATGCTCACAAGCGAAGATGTTCTTGGTGGCCTTGTCCTCCACCAGGCCACGGCCGGTCTCCTCCACGGCCATCCTGGCCAGGGTCAGGTGCTGGTTCAGGGCCGCGATCGAGGCCTTGGCCACAATCCGGTCGACCTGCTCCTGGTCCAGGCCCTCAAAGGCATCCAGTGCCTTGAGGCCCTTGCTGACCAGGGCATCGACCTCGGCCTGGGCTGCAGCGCTCTTATCTTTCAGCCCTGGCTTGGTTCCTGCACCCGAGGCCTGCGTGCTGCTCTGCCGGCTACTTGCGCTCTGCTCTGTCTTCGTCACGTCAATGCTCCTCAGCTGGTTGAATCTGGTCTTTGGCTGGGTTCGATTACCGATCTTCAGGGGTCTTGTTGTGACCCAGACCACAATCTAACCGATAGTCCGAACCTTTTCGTCCTGGCCAAAAGTTGAGCGTTTCATGGCCGAAGACGTTGACCTGATGAAAGCTTTCAGTGCGATATTGGTTGATTTTATGTGCTATTTTGCCAATATATTGAGCTTTTGATTGGTTTGCGTATTCAAACGAACATTCATAGCCCAATTGTTAACGCTCACAGCATTGTCGTTTACCCGGCAATCGGACTAGTCTTAGCAACAGTCGGTATAGATGTTAATGAAATGGGCTCTTAAAAAGTTAAGGAGTTCCGACCATGACTTCGAGTCATATCCATCAAAGAACGCAACCAGAAGCTCATCATGGTGTACCTATACTCACACCCTTACGCCAGCAAGCAGATGCTCGAGCGTGACCTTGGCCTGAGTCTGCCCACCATCAGTCAGAATCTTCGTGATCTGGAGTCGCAAGGACTAATCAGCCAGGGCGGCCAACTGCAATCCACCGGCGGACGACGCCCCATCAGCTACCGGTTCGAACCCACCTCCCGTCTGGCCCTAGGCGTGAAGGTAGGCCTCAAGCAGACCAACATCTGCGCCATCGGACTTCATGGAGATATCGTCGACAAGCGCCAATTCAAGGGCAGGTACCGCAACACCGATGGGTATTTCACACGCTTGAATGCAGCCATCACAAGCTTCGTACGAGACCAGGAGCAGGGCGGGTCGAAGGTCCTGGGAGTGGCTTTCGCCGTCCATGGACTCATCTCCAGCGATGGCGCCAGCATCAGCTTTGGGAAAATACTCAACAACACCGGCCTTACCCTTGAGACCATAAGCCAGGGGCTTGACCTGCCCAGCATGATCATCCACGAGGCGGATGCTTCCGCCATGGCAGAACTTTGGTTCGATCCCGATACCCATGATGCGGTCTGCATATACCTGGAGGATCGACCGGGAGGAGCCATCATCGTCAACGGGAAGCTCTACCAAGGGCCCAATCTGTGCAATGGCACCATAGGGCACATGAGAGTGGTCCCGGGAGGAGAGCTCTGCTATTGCGGGCAGCGCGGCTGCATGGACTGCTACTGCTCCCCGGACTACCTTCTCGGCCCCACTAATGACCCGAGCCATTTCTTCAAATCCCTGCGCAAGGGCGACCAAGAGGAGACCCGACGCTTCGACAGATGCTGAACTACCTGGCCCAGACCATTGTCAACATCCGCGCGGTCCTCTCCTCGGACATCATCATCGGTGGCGATGTCGCCCAATACCCGACAGACAGCGATCTGGCTACCCTTAGAGACCTGGTCAAGGCCTCGTTCACCATAGACTCCCCCCGGTCCGCTATCCGCAAGAGCATCTGCCGACCCTACCAGGACATCGTGGGGGCCGCCCTGCGGTAGATTGAACCCTTCGTCAACGAACTCTGCGGCCTGGTCCCCGATCAGATCGCCTCCCCCATTCTGCATCCAGCCGACTGACATCGGCCCGCGCGCCCCTGAAGGCAGGTCATGACATGGCGCACCTCGCCCAGCTGCCACCGCCACGCAGGACCGCTGACCATCCGTGGATGGTCAGCGGTCCTCTCCTGTCTGTCCAGGACCATACAAGGCCCACGGGGGTTGGAGTTACTTCACGATCTGGCAGAACTCGATGGTCTCATGGTTGGGGCCGTAGATGTTGAAGTAGCGGATGCCCTTGTCCCAGAAGGTCGGGATGGCCTGGATCTCGGTGTCCTTGAAGTCCAGGCCCAGCCGCTTGGCGTTCTCGAAGGCGGCGTCGATATCCGGTGTGTCGAAGGCCCAGTGGTTGATGGCACCATCGCGCATGTTGGCGGGGTCTCCCTCCCAGGTCTCTACGGTCAGGTGGCCATAGCGCAGAAATGCGCAACGGTTGTCGCCATTATGGAAGAGCCCAGCCAGCTCGAAGCCCATGACCTCGGTATAGAACCTGATGGTCTCGTCCAAATCCTTGGCGGGCATGCCCGAGTGCTGCAGATCAGTGGTGAAGGCTGTCATTACAGTCATTGCCAACTCCTTTGTCAGAGGGTGCCCCTTGCTGGACCACCCGTTTGCTTGTGTTGAATACTAGCAGACCTTTGGTGTGAAGCCATGTAGCAGGGTCGGGGCCTTCTATCCACCGATTGTGACTACGGCCTTGGAGACACCCTGATTCCTTCCCTCCAGGAAGTCCTGGACCTCCTCAAACCCCTGCGCACTCCCGCAGCCACAAGTGTCGGTCTTCAACGGCACGACAACCCGCTGGCGCCGGAGCCTATCATGTTCATACCCATGAGACACCATCACCCATCATAGGAACTGGCCGGCAGAGGACAACCATAGGTTTTCAACCACGGGCAGGAGGCCATAGCCGACAGCACCGACAGACCCATGGAACTCCAGGAACAGCCCCTGAGCCAAGATCATCTTTGCAGGCATGAGCCCAAGAGAGCCACTGGGGCCAAAGGGCGTACATCGAAGCGCTAATCGGCGACCTGGATCTGGATCTTGACATCCTCGGGACGGGCCTCAGCCACCTGGTCGAAGGCGTCGACGGCATGATCCATGTCGAAGACCTTGGAGATGAAGGGCTTGACATTGATCTTGCCGGCTGCCATCAGGTCAATGGCCTTCTGGTAGACGTTGGCGTAGCGGAAGACGGTCTTGACGGTCGTCTCCCTGCCCTGCACCTCGGTCACATCCAGGGGCACGACCCCATCGGCGGGAATGCCGACGATGACGGTGGTGTTGCCTGGCGCACCCAACTTCCACAGGTCCTCATAGGCCTTGGTGTTGCCCGAGCATTCAAAGACCCGGTCAGCACCCCAGTTGTCGGTCTCCTGGGCCACCCGGTCCAGAAGCTTCTCCCGCTTGACATCCACAGGGATCACGCCTGGGATCTGGGCGGCGATGCCCAGCTTGACATCGGAGACGTCGGAGACCAGGACCTTGGAGCAGCCGCCGGCCAGGGCGGATGCGGTGGTCAGCAGGCCCACCGTTCCGGCCCCCACCACCACACCGATGTCACCAGGGCGGATGGTGGCCTTGGTGGCCGACCACATACCCACGGCCAGGGGCTCGATCAGGGCCCCCTCGCCGAAGCTGACCGAGTCCGGCAGCTTATAGGTGAAGGCGGCCGGGTGGTTCACCAGGTCACACAGGCAGCCGTCGACCGGCGGGGTGGCGAAGAAGCGCACCGCCGGGTCCACGTTGTACATGCCCAGCTTGACGGCCTTGGAGTTCATATCGGGAATGCCGGGCTCCATGGCCACGCGGTCGCCGGGCTTGAAGCCCTCGACCCCCTCACCGACCTCTACGACGGTCCCTGAGGCCTCATGCCCCAGAATCATGGGCTGCCTGACAATGTACTTACCCACCCGGCCATGGGTGTAATAGTGCAGGTCGGAGCCGCAGATGCCAACTGTATGGGGGGCTATACGCAACTCACCCGGCCCCGGGGCCGGCGGATCGTCCACCTGCCGAATGTTGATGAGACCCTTCTTCTCCAGTACCACTGCCTTCATCATGTCCTCCACGTTGTGCTGGTCAGCCGGCTTGCCGTGAGCTGCCTTACTGCCTCCACCGGCTTGGTCATCGCTGACCTACTTGTATTCTATGGGCCACAGTCAGGCCTCTTGCATGTTTTCATATCGCCATATGGTACTTTTTTGATATATTGTCCCGCCAATTACCCAGAATCGATAGCGAATCGTACAAGAGTCCTCCACCGCTTCCTCCTCCCAGCTGGGCACCGGTTCAGCTCAGCCGCAGTGGAGCCTGCGGTACTGACTGGGTGACAGGCCGATCTCCTGACGAAAGCGGCGGTTGAAGTTGGCGGCATTGCCGTAGCCGCACTCCTTTTGAATCGCCGAGACCGCTTTGTCGGTCGATACCAGCAGCCGGCAGGCCCTGGCGATTTTGATCCGCCGGACCATCTGGGAGAAGTTGATGCCGGTGGTCTTCTTGAAGAAGCGGGAGAAGGCGGCAGGGCTCATGGCCACCTGCGCTGCAGCCTCCTCCAGGCTGGTGGGCCGTGAGACACGGTCGCTGATGTACTTGAGACTCGTGTTGATCCGTTCAGCGGCATCCGTAGAGTTGTCAGGATTGAAGTCGGGAGTCACCACCGTGAACCACTCCCCCCGCGGTGCGTCCATGAACACCTCCAGCAGACTCAATAGATCCTGCAGGCGCGCAAAACCACTATCCTGTCCCATATCTTCCAGGATGGCCCGGGCCCTGAGGGCCGAACCACCCTTGAGCACAATGGCCCGTTCGGACCGGACCAGCAGCTGCTGCAGACGACCGGCCTCAGGGAAGACGCGGGAGAGGGCACGGATCTGGTTGGGATGGACCTGGCAGAGCACATCACGCCGTGGCAGGCTCTCCCCGGGCGCCAGAGCTGAAATCCAGTTATGGGGCAGGTTGCTGCCCATCATGGTGACTTGCCCAGACTCGAAGGGGACCATGCCGTCCCCGGCCATCATGTAGCCGGTGCCCTGGCGGATCAGGTGGAATTCAACCTCCGCATGGTAGTGCCAGCGGGCGAGGGCTGAGGGGAAGCCATGGGCCCTCCAACCGATGGACTGATCACGCTCGGGCAGAATCACCTCGAGCGCACCGCGATCCTGTATACTGCCTACCATTCCGCCTGCCTCCCGTCCCTCACCATTGAAAGCCGTACCCAGCCTCGCCAAGCCCAAGCCTGGCATCTCCAGCACATAGTACTGCCAGGTAAAGCCTTACCGTGAGGTCGTTCATGAACATAGGCCGGCTTCTGGCGATACAAGAGTCCAGGAGAGGCAGGCAGGACAGGGCCCTGCGGGTATGAAAAAGCCCCGCACATAGGAGCGGGGCTTGAGGCGTTCCGGTGAAGCCTAGCGCTTCGAGAACTGAGGTGCGCGACGGGCCTTGTGCAGGCCAGCCTTCTTACGCTCGACCACACGGGCGTCGCGGGTCAGGAAGCCGGCCTTCTTCAGGGCGGCGCGGTTGGCATCACGGTCGATGGCGTTCAGGGCGCGGGCCACACCGAGACGGATGGCGCCAGCCTGGCCAGTGGTGCCACCACCGTCAACGAGGACGATGATGTCGAACTTGTTCTCCAGCTTGAGCAGGACAATGGGGGAATTGACCTCACGCTGCTGCAGACGGGAGGGGAAGTACTCCTCCAGGGTGTGGCCGTTGATGGTCCACTTGCCGGAGCCGGGAACCAGACGCACGCGGGCTACTGCCTCCTTGCGGCGGCCGGTGCCATAGCCGGGGGCAATGGCGGAAGAGCCGGTGCCCTCGCCTGCATTGGTCTCTGTGCTGTATGAAGTCAGTTCCTCTTCGGTTTCGAGAACCGCGGAGTCGTTGGTATTTTCAGCCATGTTTCTCTATCTCCTTCCGGTTCACTTAGCCTGTTGCGAAACCTGATCGATCTCAAAAACCTGGGGCTTCTGAGGGGTGTGAGGGTGCTCTGCGCCTGCGAAGACATGCAGACGGTCCAGCTGAACCTTGGACAGGCGGTTCTTCGGCATCATGCCCTTGATGGCCGAGATGACCATGCGGTCGGGGTTCCTCTGCAGCAGATCGCCGTAGCTGTCCTCGCGCAGGCCGCCGGGGCGACCGGAGTGGCTGTAGAGGACCTTGCCCAGCTTGTTGCCGGTCAGGGCAATCTTGCTGGCATTGATGATGATGACATGGTTGCCGGAATCCGCGTGGGGGGCAAAGGTCGGCTTGTTCTTACCGCGCAGCAGGGTTGCCGCCTGCGTGGCGAGACGACCAAGCACCACGTCGGTGGCGTCAATGACGTACCAGTCGTGAGTCAGATCAGCTGGCTTCGGTGTGAAAGTGTTCACGATGTACCTTTTCTTATGTTCATTGTGTTCCGAACTTCAACTCGCACAACCCATTGCCGGGCATAGCAGTATCCGTTTCATTATCCGTGGGCTCCCTTAAAGTCCTCTATGCGAGTGGGAAAGCGCTTTGAAGGACCCCTTAGGGAAACACAACAATCCTTAACTATATCCGCTCACCCGGACTAAATGCAAGACGCCCGACCCGCCCGAACCACCGGCCACCCAAACCGCCCCTTGAGCAACCAGATCTCCCGGTCCGAAATGATGCGAACACATGGCCCAAAATACTTGCCCGCTGTGCGCTCAAGCACCCACAAGACCCTGGGAAACATACACTCCGC
Source organism: Bifidobacterium aemilianum (assembly GCF_003315635.1). Taxonomy (GTDB): domain Bacteria; phylum Actinomycetota; class Actinomycetes; order Actinomycetales; family Bifidobacteriaceae; genus Bifidobacterium; species Bifidobacterium aemilianum. Next base: position 83,219 of record NZ_PDCG01000005.1, read on the forward strand.
TGATGGTCAAGACAGCACAAGGACGACGCCCAAGTTGCAGAGGGCCGACGACCAAGCAGGCGAATGGGTCGCTTGGACTTCCTGCAAGCTGGGCGATGCGATTGGAAGAAGCCAGGCGCGAGAGAGGACTCGATACCATTGCGGCCGATCAGCGCCCAAGGCCCTCCTGCATGACCCTGGCCAGGGACTGGACCCGGGGGCGGTCAAAGACCTCGTCTGCGAGAACCACCTGGCCATGGTCGTCGGCCATGGGAATCCGCCAGTTGGGGTACTCGTTGTTGGTGCCAGGTTGGTTCTGGGCCCGGTCCTCCCCCACACCATCAACCAGGGAGACGGCCAGCAGCATGCAGGGAGAGGCGGTCAGGGCCCGGTACTGGGCCTCGACGATCTGCTGGATGTTCCCATCCTCATCATCGGGAGTCCGGGGGTCAAGGAAACCCTGGTCCATGAGCATGGTCAGCATCTGGTTGTGTTCGGCCACGGCATCGGCACGGAATTGGCCATCAGACTCGGCCAGCAGGCCCAGCCCCTCACGGATCTTGACATGCTCGTACTTGAGGTAGCCGGCGGCCGGTGGCATGTCATGGGTGTTGACCGAGGCCAGGGCGCAGGTCCGCCAGCTGGATGGCGGGTTGAAGTGGTCTCCGCTACGCTCGAACCACTCCACACAGCAGCCCAGAATTCCATGCCGTTTCAGGGAATCGGCCACATAATCGGGGACCACGCCCAGGTCCTCACCAACAATCAGGGCCTTGGCCCGGGTGGCCTCGATGGCCAGGATACCCAGGAGCATCTCACTGTCGTAGTAGACGTAGGCGCCCTCCTTGGCCCCCATGCCCTGGGGAATCCACCAGAGGCGGAAGAGTCCCAGAATATGGTCGATGCGCAGGGCCCCGGCACAGCTGACCATGCCGTGGATCAGGTCGCGGTAGGCCTGGTAGCCGGTCTCCCCCAGACTCAGGGGGTTCAGGGGTGGCTGGCTCCAATCCTGCCCCTGCTGGTTGAAATGGTCCGGCGGGGCACCAACGCTCACTCCTCGGGCAAAACGGTCAGGATGGCCCCAGACATCGGCGCCGGCCGGGTGGACCCCCACAGCCATGTCCGAGAGGATGCCGATCTTCATACCGGACTCCAGGGCGGCGCCTTGGGCCCCTTCCAACTGCTCGTAGGCCACCCAGGTCATCCACTTATAGAATTCGTAGGTGCTGGGGAACTTCCGGCGCAAACCCTCGACCTCCGGCGATTCCAGGCACATGGTCCGCTCCCAACCCATGGAGGCGGGCTTGGGCGAACCCCACTTGTCATAGCATAGGCACCAGCTGGCGTAGGCATCCAGCTCCTGGCCATGCAGGGCCTTGTAGCGGTCGAAACCGGCCTGGCGGGCCTGGCTGCGCGGGGCCTTGAAGAGGAGCCAGAGGGCGCGCATCTTGGCCCCCCACATGGCATCGCGGTTGAGGAGTTTGGGGTCCTCGTTCAGGCCCGCCACACTCTCGTGGAGCCTGGCTATCTCCTGACGGGTCTGTTCGTCCAAAGAGGCGTACTCCTCCACGGCTTCCGGCCTAATATAGCAGAAGTTGACGAAGGACCGGGAGGCGGGCAGATAGGGTGAGGGTGTCAGTGGCGGGACAGGCTCGGCCGCATGGACCGGATTGAGCTGCAGAAAATCCGCACCCGTCTTGGCCTTGGCTTGGGACAGCATAAGACGCAGGTCCTCAAAGTCGCCGATTCCCCAGGAGCCTCGGGAGCGTATGGAATAAAGCTGGGTGGCCCAGCCCCAAAGCTGGCTCTCCTTGAGGTCCTCGACCCTGCCAAAGGAGGCCGGGGCGCTGATCAGGGTGGCATCCTGTGTGCGCTCGCCCACGGTGACATGCAGGGTGTGGTAGCCCATGGGCAGGTCGGCCGGAACGATGATTGAGGCGGTCGAGACAAAGCGGCCGTCAAGATCGTAGGCCAAGGACCCATCGCCGGGGCCCGGCAGCAGGCTGGCCTTGTATGGCTGGCCATTCTCCAGGGTGATGCTGGCCTGGGGAATCTGCAGAATGCCTGTGTTGACCACCACCCGGTCTTCCCTACCGACGGTATGGAGCACGGTCGGAGCCAGCAGGCGGCTGTGCCTGCTGTCGAGCACGCTCTTGATCGACCGCTCTATGGACTCATCGTCGAATCTGTCGAAACCCAGGGCCCGCAGAATCCCCATCAGGGTCCGGTCCTCAATCTCGTGGTAGTCACCGGCCTGACCCACATACGAGGTGCCCAACCCGACCAATATGGCCAGACGAATCAGAGGGCGGGCCAGTCGCTCGGCGCTTTCCTGCCGCCGCTCCCCCTCCGCGCTTGTCTTCCTTGTCATGCAGTCAGTCTATCTCCCCTCAGCTCGCGATCGTTGAAGGACCCAGCCAACCCAATCGCTAAGCTGTATACCCCTTGGGCCAGAAGGATCCCAGCGGGTCTGCCTCAGCCAGCCAGACGACTCTGGGCGGCACGGGCCACTTCCCCGCTGGGGTCCTTGGCCAAACGTTCCAGGGTGGACCGGGAGCTGTTGTGGTTCAGGGCCACAGCCCTGCGGACCATGGAGGAGAGGACGACGGGAGCGTCTGACTCCAACTCAACCCCCAACTGCCCTAGAAAATCAAGGGTCTGCTCATCAACCTCGGGATTCTGCCCACCTTCCAGGCGCATCTTCCAGGTGGTCTGCGGATTGCGCAGGGCTGCGCTGCGAACGGCTGGGTCCGCATCCTTGGTCAGGCGGCCGACCAGCCAATTCTTATCGGCCTCGTTCTTGGCCACTGCCTCACGCACCGCCGCGCAAGGGTCTGCCGAGAGCTTGACCAGGATGTTGGGGAAGGGCATGGTCTCGGCCAGGAAGACCCGGTCCTCCTCCGGAGTGCGGTTGTTGCCGGCCACCGCCTCCAGCAGGGCCGTGACCCGGGAGTAGGCTGCCTGATCGCTGCGGTCGGGCAGTGGACGCCGGGCGAAGGCGCTGAGTTCAGCACTGTCGTCAGTATGGCGCAGGTGCTCGTAGGCGTCAGTGAGGGGCTGGAAGACTGAGCTCCCTGACTCTGAATCCTCATCGACATTCGGCTCCGAACCGGTATTGGCATCCGCCTTGGGATTGGTCTGTGCCTCCTTATCGGCACCGGTCGATGGGGACTGTGCCTCGCCCTCCGACTCGGCGTCGCCCTGGGTCTCAGGGCTGTGGCTCTGAACGTCTTCCGCTGCTGCCTTCTGGTCCAATCCTTGCTCTGGAGCCTTGTCTCCATTGGCTTCCACAAGGTTTTCAGGACTGGTTTCCGGCTGTGCCGGCGCGATGCTGCCCTCGCTGGAGGCTTGCGTGGATTGCTCTTGCTGACTCATGCGTCCAGCTTATCGCCGCCCCTTGAAAGCCGACACCATCCGCCTCGTATTGCCTAACGCACCGGCATGGAGACCTGGCCCAGGGCATGCAAGCTGACCTGGGCGCTGAAGGCCTCCTGGACCTGGGAGGCGAACCGATCACTGGACTCCAGGGGAACCAGAACCTCAAGGACCACCTTGTCGCTATAGCTTTGGCCGGTCTGCCGACCGCCGAGCCCGGCCAGTATGTGCTGGAAACTCCCCAGCTGGTGGTACTCCAAGGGCACCGCATAGGACTGGAAATGTTGGATTGATGCCAGCTGCGCCGCCTTCAAGGCCAGGGAGGCGCCGGACGCATAGGCCCGAATAAGGCCACCGGATCCCAGCAGTATGCCGCCGAAATAACGGGTGACGGTCACCAGGCAGTCAGTCAGGTTCTTGGCACGGATCAGATCCAGGATGGGCTTGCCTGCTGTGCCCGAGGGTTCGCCGTCATCGCTCATGCGTTCGGAGCTTGACCCCTTGGACTCTCCGCAGATGGCGGCATAGGCCGTGTGCCGTGCCTTGGGGTGGCGAGCGCGGATGGCTTCGACCGCCTCCATGGCCTGGGTCAGGGATTCGACATGGCAGGCATCACCGATGAAATCGGACTTCTTCTCGACCAGTGAGGCATGGGCGGGTTGGTCGGGGGTGTCCAGAATCGTCATCAGTTCAGTCATAGCGAGTCCATCCTACTGCCAGCGTCTGAGCCGGTTGGAAACCTGCGGGTCTGGCGTCCGGCTGCCCATGACCCTTGACCGTCGCGTGGGCTACCGCTTGGCTGCCGGGCGCTTGGGTGCGGCAGAGGCATCGCCCTTGGGCTTGGCCTGCGGCTGATGCTCCGCCTGTTGCCCGCTCTGGGCCTTGGCCTGCTCCTTGGCTTGGGTCTCTGCCGTGATGTTCCATTCCCGGACCACATTCTGGTCGGCTCCCATGGAGTAGATCACATTCCAGATCCGCTGCCGCACCTGGGCGTCCTTGTCGGAGCCCCAACAGCTGCCATCGGGGTGGTCGGCGGCGATGGGGCACCACTTGTAGGACTGCCCCTGCACGTTGGCCGTGGGCACCCAGTCGATCCGGTTGACCCGCCAACTTCCGGGCTTGCCCTTCTTGCCGGCGAATTGCACACGGGCGGTGACCCCCTGGTTGTTGACCACATTCTGGGGCAAGCTGGCGGTTTCGGTCACCGTGTTGCCCAGACCGTAGATGATCCAGGTATCCTTGTACTTCTCGATGGGTTGGGCACAATGGCAGCCGGCCCCGTAAATCACATCGAAGGCTCCGGTATCGGCCAGTTCGTGGGCCTCGGAGACTTGCCAGGAGTCGGCCTGGTCGATGTATTCCTGAAGGGAGTGCATGGACATGGCCACCACGTCGGCCCCCTGGGCCCGGGCCGCCCTGGACTTGGCCACAGCCTTGTCAATGTCGGCCTGGTGGTTGGGGTCGCCGGACTCACGCAGGCGGTCCACCTGCCAGTCGTGGTCGGCGGTCATGGCGTTGAGGGAGACGGTGCCAGTAATCAGGGCCAGCTTGCCGCCGCCGGTCGGCGAGTCAACCACCAGGGGTTTCTTGGAGTCCTCCTCTGTCTTATAGGAGCCGGTCTGGGCTATGCCGTCGGCGGCCAGGGTGTCCCACAGCCGGTTGATGCCCTCGGTGCCCTGGTCCCATGAGTGGTTGGTGCCGTGAGTGCAGGCCCGGTAGCCGACCTTGGCGGCGGCGTCCGCAACCTCGGGCGGAATATTGAAGATCGGGTAGGCCGAGTAGGGGCCACCCCGTTGGGCGATGGGGGTCTCGAACTCGCAGACCGCAATGTCAGAGGCCTGGATGTACTTGCCCATGGGCTCGAAGAGCGGAGTGAAGTCAAAGGCCGTGCCGTCGGTGGCCGTGGGGTTCTTGGCGAATTGGCTCCACAGGCCCTCATGGAAGAGCAGGTCACCGTTGACCAGCATGGAGATGCAGTCGTCGTCCGGGCAGTCCGGCGAGTTGCCATGGTGGGTGGCCGCCGGCTTGACCTTGGATTTTGACTTATTCACCTGCTTATGGGAACCCCGGGATTGTGCCTGTGCGTCGGCGGCACCGGCCTGCTGGCCGCTGGGCCTGACCTGCATATACCAGGCGAGGAAGACCGCTGTGACCACAGCGGTCACAGCCAGGGCAAGGAGCAGGATCCGCATAGGATTGAGTATTGGCTGCTTGAACGCCGCATGTCGCCCGCCATTATTGCTATGGTGCATTTCCATCCGCTTCCTGCTTGGTATGGACCCGCGCTGGCGGCCCCGTATCTCGCTTATCCCTCGCCTGTTCTTCCCCGCTCCGCTTATGGCTCAGCGAGCAGTAAGGATACTCACAGAGTACACGCAGACCATTCATGTGACATTTTCGACGGTTTGCGCAATCCACGATATACCGGGGAGAGGCCCGTTACAGCACCCTCCGGAATCGGCACCCACCAAACAGATACTATAGAGACGCAGAGCGAAGGTCAATGGCGTACTTCCTGCACCACCAAGGATTCAGCCCCGGCCCTCATACCCTATACGCCCTATGGCACCCACGATCGCCCCTTACTATCTACAGCTACGCAACAGACATTTACACAATATCGGTCAAGAGTATATTGACTATGCATATGTGATATATTTGCCACTAGTGATAGATTTATCACTGTTCTGGAATTATTAGAACAAAGGACACGACATGTTTTCAGATCAACTCAACAGACTCAAGGTCACCGAGCTTCTGGCCTCAGCCCTGGCCTTCGCGCTCTTCGCCCTCTGCGGGCTCTACCGTAAGCCGCCGCTGCTCCTGGTTATCTTGTCGACTATGAGCATTCTCATCTATGACCTAGCCTTGGCCCATACCAGAAACTCCATCAGGGCCGGGAAGGCACAGCGTGACGAAACCTCTGAGAGCAACGAAGCTGAAGCAGGCCGTCTGACCATCAAGATCGCCGGACTTGTGGTTTGTCTGGTAGCCTTGGCGGTAACCCTCGCCACGCCTAATTACTGGACATCCATCACCATCAACACCCAGTCGTTACTGGGCATCTACATGGTCTTCCCTTTCCTGCAGAACATCTGCTATCTGGCCCTTGAATACCGCTACAACCGGGAAGTCAGTGCACATGTTGAGAACTAACCTCAGAGGTGTCCGCCAGGCCAGAGGCATGACCCAGAGTGCACTGGCGGGACTGGTGGGAGTGCGCCGGGAGACCATCATCCGTCTGGAGAACGGCAAATACAACCCCTCCCTCAAGCTGGCCATGGACATCGCCAAAGTCTTTGGAACCAGCGTGGAGGAACTGTTCGGCTTCGAAGACTGAAAGACCCCGGCACCGCTTTGGCCGAGAGCGAGCGCACGGCATGAACAAGGCTAGTCTAGGTGCTTGAAGGTCGATGTCAACGGCGAAAGGGGTCGGGTATGGACCAGACGGCTCGTGTGGCATGGTGCCAGGAGATGCTAGATCGGCTGGGCAGGTCCAAGTTCCGGGCCAGCTTCTCCCTCTCCCCCAAGGACAGGGCCTACGCCCGGGCCAAGGGCAAGGCGACCATCGACCGGCATGCCCATGAGATGCTGGCCAAACGAATCGGTCCGGCCCATCCCCTCAAGGACGGCAAGCAGACACCCTACCGGGGCCATCCCGTCTTCACCGCCCAGCACGCCACCGGAACCTGCTGCCGTGGCTGCATCGAGCGCTGGCACCACATCCCTCATGGCCGCCCACTATCACGAGAAGAGGTGGACCAGCTCGCCAGCCTGGTCATTGCCTGGATAGAGCAAGACCTGACCCGGCATCCAAGCAGCTGATGAATACGAAGTCCTCAACAGTGAGAAACTGACCAACAATCATCATTGATATGAGCTGGAACCGTTGCGAAACAACGGTTCCAGACTACTTGCGGAGTCGGAGGGATTCGAACCCTCGAGCCGCTTACACGACTAACACCTTAGCAGGGTGCCCCTATCGGCCACTCAGGCACGACTCCACGTTTCTTGATAAATATCAAGACAACAAGAATATACTCTACCATCTCAGAACGACACAAATCGCCAATGACACGACCCAATAAGATTTACCCCCACCCAGTCAAGCGGTTCGTGGCCCCGAGATACCGCCCTCAGCGACATATGGCTCAGTATGGACCGCCAAACCGATACCATGGAGCCATGAGCACTGCACCACGCCTTGCGGCCGCCAAGAAGAATTGGGGCCATGACGAAACAGGCTGCACCGTGCTCCATATCGATATGGATGCCTTCTATGCCTCCCTCGAGACGGCTCGCAACCCGAGGCTCGCCGGCCACCCAGTCATCATCGGCACAGGCACCAGGGCGGTGGTTTCGGCGGCCAACTACGAGGCCCGAACATATGGCATCAACTCGGCCATGCCGGCGGCCAGAGCGCATCAGCTCTGCCCGAATGGCATCTTCCTTCCAGTCGACATGGCTTACTACCGCATGATGTCCAGACGCATCTTCGATGAGGTATTCAGACAGGTGACCGACCAGATCGAACAGGTCTCCGTGGACGAGGGCTACATGGATGTCTCCCATGCACTGCTGACCTGGGGCCAGCCCAGCCGCATCGGTACCTGGATTCGCCAGCAGGTCTCGAAACGCTACGGCATCACCTGTTCCGTAGGTATCGCCTCAAACAAGCTGGTGGCCAAGATGGCCTCCACCAACGCCAAGCCGGACGGCATGCTGCTGATTCCACAGGCCAGGCAGGCAGAATTCGTACAGATGATGCCGCTGAGGGCCATCCCCGGCATCGGACCGGCCATGGGCAAGAAGCTGACAGCCTGGGGCGTGCAGTCCGTGGCCGACCTGGCCGACATGAGCAAGGAGTCCCTTACTCAGGCCACTGGCTCGGCCATCGCAGCCGGGCACCTGTACCAAGCCAGCCGGGGACTGGATGACCGCCCCATCGTGACCCACGCCCCCGAGAAGTCCATCGGCTCGGAGAGCACCTTCGCCAGCGACACCCGCAATATGGAGAAGGTCTGCGCTCTCCTGCGCCGCTGTTCCAACGATGTTGCGTCGACCCTGCGCAAACGCGGTCTCCTTGCCCGAACGGTCACGGTCAAACTGCGCTTCGCCGATTTGAGCTACATGACCAAGACCCGTACCTTGGCCAATCCGATCGACACCGCGAGCGCCATCTACCCCGAGACCGTGAGCCTGCTCAAGTCCATGTTGAAGATGCCGGCCGATGCCTCGCCGACCGTCGAGCTCCCCCGGGAGATACGGCTGGCCGGGGTCAGTTCCAGCAGCCTCAGCGACGTCTCCTCGACCCCCCTTCAACCCTCTCTGGAGGACCTGCTCAAGGAAGAGGATTCCACCAGGAACGCCGGCCCCGACGCCAACAAGCTCCGCAGTGCCGAGCAGGCTCTGGACCAGGTGAGAAGGCGTTACGGCGGCAAGGCGGCAAGTCTGGGGGCCTGATGGCTGAGTACCGTTTCCTCCCGAAACAGCGCCGAGAGCCTCGATAAGCCTTGAGATTAAGAGCACCTCATTGAGGGTTTGGAGATTGGTAACTGGAGATTCAAGGTCTACGAAGCGATCAGAACTCACCAGACCGGATCGGAAACGAAGTATGGCGCAGCAGGGGCTCGGACCTTTCATTTCACGCATCCTACACCAACGCCCGCAAGCCGCGATGAGGCAGCTGGCGGGCGAGACGCATCAGCAAAGGTGGTCAATCAGGCTTTCATGCGCAATCGGCTACTCACCCTGGGGCGGGAGGGCAGTGACCTGTTCGGGGTCCTTGCCGGAGGGGCCGGCGGCCTGGGCTCCACCAAGGTCACCCAATTCAGCGAAGTAGGAGTCGGCCACGTCCTTATACCAGGCCCAATCGTCGGGCAGGTCGTCCTCATAGAAGATGGCCTCGACCGGGCAGACAGGCTCGCAGGCGCCACAATCGACGCACTCATTGGGATTGATGTAGAGGGAACGCTTGCCCTCATAGATGCAGTCGACCGGGCACTCGTCCACGCAGGCCTTGTCCTTGACGTCCACGCAGGGCTGGGCGATAACGTATGTCATGAATGGCTCCTTACATCATTCCAATACTCTCGATACACTACCCGCCCAAGCGGACGAAAACGAACCGACTCACACCGCCCGCCGACCCAGTGCAGGCCTTCGTCCGCATGTCCACGGTCATGCCGAGGTCTGCACCAAACGCCGCCTAGATTCTGGCATGCCCCTGCCCTGACGGGGACAGCCCCTTGCCCTTGTTCCTGCCCAGGAGGGCATGCCGGTAGGAGTAACCGAAGTAGATGGCGAAGCCGACCAGGAGCCAGACCAGGAAGCGCAGCCAGGTCAGCAGGGAGAGGTTGAGCATGAGCCAGAGGTTGGCCAGGGCGATCAGGATGGGCGCCCAGGGGTTGCCGGGCATCTTGAAGCTGCGGGGCAGGTCCGGGTAGTTCCGGCGCATGATGGGGATGGAGATGGCCACCAAACTAAAGGCCGACAAGGTGCCGATGTTGACCATGTCGGCCAGAATCCCCACATCGAAGGTGGAGGCCACCAGGGCCACGACCACGCCCACGCCGATCTGCAGACCAGCCGGTGTGCCGCGTCTGCCGACCTTGGACAGGCTCCGGGGCAGCAGGCCGTCTCGGCTCATGGCGAAGACCACCCTGGTCAGTCCAAGGAGCAGGACCATGACGGCGGTGGTCATGCCGATCACGATGCCGAAGGATATGATCTTGGCCGCCCAGGTGGCTCCTGCCATCTCGAAGCCGGTGGCCAGGGAGGGGCTGGGAGACTTGGCCAGGTCCCTGTAGGAGACCATGCCTGTGGTGACGATGGCCACCAGCATATACATGACGATAATCATGATCATGCCCATGATCAGTCCCTTGGGCACATTCCCGGCCGGGTCCTTGGTCTCTTCGGAGGCTGTGGCCACCGTGTCCATGCCCAGGAAGGAGAAGAAGACCAGGGCGGCACCGGATATGATGCCTGAGACCCCGTAGATGCTGGGCTGGCTACCGGTGATCCACTGCATGAGCGGTTGGCCCAGGGCACCGTCCGCAGACGCCCCCACAACGCTGGAGGCAGGCTGGGCGGGTGGAATGAAGGGGGTGAAGTTGGATGCCTTGACGTAGAAGAAGCCCACGATGACCACGAAGAGGACGATGGCCACCTTGAGGATGGTCAGAGCACCGTCCACCCGGGTAGACAGCTTGGTGCCGATGACCAGCAGCACCGTAAAGAAGGCCACGATGGCCATGGGTGCGAAGTCGATGCTGAGCGGACCCAGCTGGACCTGGGTACGGATGTTCAGGCCGATAAGCCGCATGAAGTCGTTCAGGTAGACGCTCCAGTACTTGGAGACCACCGAGCCGGCCATGAGCATCTCCAGGACCAGGTCCCATCCGACCACCCAGGCGATGATCTCGCCGACCGTCGTGTAGGTGAAGGTGTAGGCGGACCCGGCCACCGGCAGCATGGAGGCGAACTCCGCATAGCACAGGACCGCTGCCCCACACACGATGCCGGCGATCAGGAAGCTGATGATGACGGCCGGGCCGGCATGGAAGGCAGCGGCCTGGGCTCCCACCGAGAAGATGCCTGCGCCGACGGCGACGGCCACGCACATGACCGCCAAATCCCAGGCGTTGAGGGTCCGGACCAGCTTGTGGTCGGCCTCTTGGGCCTCCGCCAGGGTCTGCTCGACCGATTTGGTTCTGAATATCTGCATGGTCCCGTTTCTTCTTGTCTCAGTCTGTCTTGCGGTGTCGAACCAGCTCTGGGCTTTCCCCATTGCAGGGCCACTTCCGGTCCTCTGTATTATGCCACTGGCCCCTTCCTAGGTCCTGTTCGTGCTCAACTTTCGTACCATGCTTCGCATGCGCCTTAAGTCGCCCTGGCACCGGGACTCAGCAGGACTTGCCCGTCACCGCAACTTTACCCTGGCCAAGCCCCCCGGGCAGCCATCAACCAAGCCGAATGCCCAGGAGCACCGGCTCCGGCAGCAGTTGCACCCCATACGTGTCTCTCACGCCCTCCTGGACGGCCTTGGCCAGGGCCATGAGGTCGTCCGCATTGGCGCCGCTGCGATTGGTCAGGGCCAGGGTGTGCAGGGGCGAGAGGGCGGCCCGGGCATCAGGGGCCAGGGCGTAGCCCTTGTGGAAGCCTGCATGGTCAATCAACCAGGCCGCTGAGGTCTTGACGGCCTCGGTCCCGTCCGGCATGGTGGCCTGGTAGCGCGGTGCCTGCGCCGGCAGGGTCCTGGCCTGGTCGGGGGTCAGCAGGGGGTTCATGAAAAAGCTGCCGGCACTGTGACGGCTGGGGTCCGCCCCTTGGCTTCCGGTCTCCTCCGCCTGCCGGTCCAGATCAGCCGCAACGTTGCCCTCCCTTTTTGTGGAGGCCATCCAGGGATTGTGGTAGCGGTTGGCATCCTCCAACATGCCTTTTCGGGCCCTGACGGCCAGCACGGCCCGCCGAATGTCCGCCGTGGGCATCCGGGCACCCACGTCCACCCCCAGGGCACTGGCGAGCTGTGGGAAGGACACGTGGCCCAGGGAATCATGGCGGAGCTGAAAGGTCACCGAGATAACCACGTATCGGGGCGTCGGAAAGTAGGATTCCGCTGGCAGCCCAGGCTCCCGGTACATGCTCTCCTTGAGGAGGGAGGACCGGTATGAGAAGCGCATGTCCTGGTAGGAGAGGTTTTTGACCCGCTTGTCCTGGCGGTCCCAGACCTCCACCGATTCGACCGAATCAGCCACCTCCTGGCCGTAGGCTCCGATGTTCTGGACCACTGACGCGCCAACGGTCCCGGGTATGCCTGACAGGCCCTCCACCCCGGAGAATCCCAGCTCGATGGCGAAAACCACGAAATCATCCCAGTTGCAGCCAGCCTCGGCATTGATATGGGCTACCGGCTGCCCGTCCTCGACGGGTGCCACCTCATCGGGTACCGTCAGCAGTTGGCAGGCATCGCGGACCACCACACCCTCAAAGGGCGTATCGGCTGCAAGCAGGTTGGACCCGCCGCCGATGACCAGGAGGGGCAGGCCCGCATCATCGGCATCCTCCACCGCCTCAATCAGCCCCACCCTACTGGTGGGCTCCAGGAAGCGCTTGATGCTGCCCCCCACACCCATGGTGGTCAGATCGGCAAAACACGGGACCGGACCAGCCGAGCTGCCGGACTGTGCAGGGGCGGAACGCCCATCTTGTGGGCCTGCCCATGAGTCAGTGGTGCGTGCGGTATGCGGATTAGTCATACCGTCATTCTATAGAACCGCTCAGAACCAAAGACTCACCACTGTGCCGCGCGGATTCAGTACAGCGGCCTGCAACCCGCACAGCCCACCACTGTGCGGGAATTGCGCCCATACTCATCCCTGAGGCCTGTCTTCCCCATGAACTGGCTGCAGACTGGACTGGCTGCGGGTAAGGGGGCCGAATATGGAAAAACCCGACCGAGGTCGGGTCATTCAGGGCGAAACCGCAATCAGCGGGTCTCGCGGTGCAGCGTCTCCTTGCCGCAGCGGGGGCAGAACTTGTTCAGCTCAAGGCGGTCAGGCGTGTTGCGACGATTCTTGGTCGTGATGTAGTTACGCTCCTTGCACACGGTGCATGCCATCGTGATGCCGGGACGTATGTCGGCGCTCTTGCTTGCCATTGGTTCACCCCTATGGTCGTTTGTGTTCCACCGGTGTTACCCGGCATTTGTAGCGAGGAAGAGACTCGAACTCTTGACCTTACGATTATGAGTCGTACGCTCTAGCCAGCTGAGCTACCCCGCCAGAGAGCCTCGGGTGAGAATCGGACTCACGACCTCTTCCTTACCAAGGAAGTGCTCTACCACTGAGCTACCGAGGCGTGGCGGATAGAGGATTCGAACCTCTGAAGCACGAAGCGGCTGATTTACAGTCAGCTCCCTTTGACCACTTGGGAAATCCGCCATGCAGTTTCACGACCCGGTCAGCGACCCAGCCTCAAAACGGCAACTTCGTTATTGTGCCACGAGACCCCGACTTCTGCAAGCCGGGCGAATGGCGTGTCGGTCAGAACCGGTCTGAAAGCCACCTTCCATAGGCTTCCACGCTAGAATCCCTGCTTCTTCAACTGGGCACAGACCTGGATGACCCGGTCGTTGGCCTCCCTCTCCCCCACGGAGATGCGAATGCCCTCCCCGTTGAAGACACGGGTGGCGAGTCCAGCGGCTTGGAAGGCCTGGGCAGCTTGGGCCGTATGCTCCCCCAGAGGCAGCCAGAAGAAGTTGGCGAAGGGCTTGGGGAACCGCCAGCCTTGCCTGCCCAGGGACTCGACCATCCGATCGCGCTCCTCAATGAGGGCCTGGACCCGCAGGTCAAGCTCCTCCTGGGCATCCAAGGACGCCATGGCTGCGGTCTGGGCCGCAGCGGTGACACCGAATGGCAGGGCCACCTTCCGCATGCCGTCCGCCACGTCGGCAGGGGCGATGGCGTAGCCTATCCGCAAACCGGCCAGGCCGTAGGCCTTGGAGAAGGTGTGGGCCACGACCACATTGGGGTAGTCCCTGAAAAGTTCCATGGCCTGGCTGCGGGTCGAATCCGTATTGAACTGGAAGTAGGCCTCATCAAAGAGGACCAGCAGGTCTGAAGGAAGGGCCTCCATGATCCGGCGAACCTCAGCCTGGCTCACCGAGGCGGATGTGGGATTGTTGGGGTTGTTGACGATGACCAGGCGGGTGCGCTCGTCGATGGCGGCCAGCATGGCTTCCACATCATGCCCACCATCAGGCCGATTTGGCACCTGCACGCTCTGGGCTCCGGCAGCCGCCACAATGATGGGGTAGGCCTCGAAGCTGCGCCAGGGGTAGACCACCGTGTCACCCGGCCCCGCCAGCAGGTTGACCAGCTGGGTGATCACCTCAGTCGAGCCACAGCCCAGGACCAGATTCTCGGCCCCCACCCCATACCGGGCGGCCAGCCGCTCGACCAAGGCGGTGCCGTGCATGTCCGGGTAGCGGTTGATCTGCCCCAAGGCCTTGTCTTCGATCGCTTCGACAACCGAGGGAAGCGGCCCGTAGGGGTTCTCATTGCTGGAGATCTTATAGGAGACCAGACCTGAAGCTGCCGGTGCCGGCTTGCCTTGCTTGTAACTGGGAATGCTGTCAATGATGGCACGATGTTTGAAGGACATATCTCAATGCTAGTCGCTGCGGCTTCCGGAGGTCTAACCGGTCTCAGTATTCGCGGCCAGCCGTGTCCAGGGCTGGAGTCGTATGCTGGCCTGCTTGGGTGACTGCGATGCCATCGGCTTGCCAGAAGCCGGAAGCGGGCTGGATACGCAAAGGTCCCGACCTGCTATTCGGCAGGTCGGGACCCATCAGCTACTGGTTACGAACCGGCAATCAGTTGAGGATGGCCAGCACGTCGCGAGCGGAGACGATGAGGTAGTCTTCACCCTTGTAGTTGACTTCGGTGCCGCCGTACTTGGAGTACAGCACCTTGTCACCGACCTTGACATCCATGGGCACACGCTCGCCATTGTCGTCGCGGCGACCAGGACCCATTGCCAGGACTTCGCCCTGCTGGGGCTTCTCCTTGGCGTTGTCCGGGATATACAGGCCTGATGCGGTCTGGGTCTCGGCTTCTGCCTGCTTGACAATGATCTTGTCTTCCAACGGTGTGAGTGAGATCGACACTGTGGACCTCCTCTTTCTAGCTAAATAAGAGTTACCAATGTTCCGCGCCAGAACCTGCCGACAGAGGCTGACGAACTCCCTCGGCGCCGTTCCTTTGCGCTATGGCTTATGGTAGCGCGATATTAGCACTCTGCCAACTCGAGTGCTAACGCTGAGAGAGAAACGACTGATATTCCATGCTTCTGACAACTTGCTTTCTGAAAACCACAGCCAGTAAGACCAGCAAGCGCAGACAGAAGTCTTGCTTGTCGCTAGGCACCCCGCCGGGCCAGAATCGCATCCAGACCAACACTTAGGGAGTCGGAGGTGGCCTCAGGGGCTTCGACATCCGCCTCGATCTCGGCTTCATGGAAGGACTCGGCCTCATAGAGGCTGTCCTCCATCGCCGCTCCTTCGCTCTCGTGGACCTCGGTCTCGACCTGAGCCTGGGACTTGGCGGCATCCTCCTGTTTCTCCACCGGCTGAGCCTTGGCCACCTGCTTGGTGGACTTGATCTCCAGGCTTTCGGGAGCCTCGACCTTGGTCTCAACACCATTGCGGGGCGCACCCATGGAGAAGGAGATCAGATCCTGCCTGGCGGCTATATCGAAGGCGTCGATGGCCTGGGCCGGGTGAATCTCCTGCAGTTCGGTGGTGGCATCGTCATGGGTGGCACGGTCCCCAGCAGCCGACTTGGCAGTCACTACCGACGTGGCCTGTGAGGCCTGGGCCTGGGTTCCTGCAGCATCCTTGGCATCGGACCTGACCGTGGCCGTATTAGCTGACTCAGCGGTCTTGGAGGCTGACGGCAGCGACTGATCATAGCCCTTGTCTGCAGTGCCTTCGCCACGCTTGGACTGCTGGGCCTTGTGCCGGGCCAGGGCCTGTTCCTGGACCTTCCTGGTCTCCAGGAGTGCCCGCCGAATCTCCCTCTGCTCCATCACACCGGTGGGAACCCCGTCATCATCACGAGACTTTAGGTTTTCAGCCCGGGACACAGCATCCATGCGCTCGGATGAGTCCACCTGGGCGGCCGAACCGGACGCTGGCCGGATACGGTGCTCACGACGAGCCTGTGCGACCTTACCCTCCCACTGCCTGGCCTGACGGGAGGCGTGAGCGCCCAATACCAGCACGGCAGCCAGAGCGGCCGTGGGAATCAGGGCGAACAGGGGGCTGAATTGAAGGGTCGGAGCGAGCACCAGCAGCAGGACGGTCAATCCAAGAAGCGCTATGGCTATGTTCCTTCTGCGGCCCACAGCCTGGTGGCGCAGGAGGCGAATATGGTCGATATGCTCTTGGGACATGGTCGCGCCTATATTCTGCCTCGGCTGCATAATCGCCCCTTTCGACGTCAGCGTATGCTCGTCGGAAAATCTGGTACCACTGCTTCTGTCAACCACATGCAACGAAGCCGAGTACTTGTCCTCCCGATGTTCAATCACTCTGTTCATACTGTTGACCGTCTTTCTCGGCAGCCAACCAATCAACATGATACCTACGAGGACAAGCACCACCACGGCGCTTATCGAATCGTAATCCATATCACCAAGAATAGAAGATTCCTTGACTTTTTGTTTACATTCCTATCAGCGTGTCGACCCAAGGGCTCCCGAGCCGACTCCCCCAACGCCGGCTGACAAGCACAGCGTGCCTTATGGTCCTACCTCCCCCTGCCCGACAGCGACCGTACCAGACCGGGGCCCAGGTCCTCGGCCACAATACTGAAGATCCTATGATCGCGCCAGGAATCGTTGATATACATGTATTTGCGCATGGTTCCCTCAGCATGTGCACCGACCTTCTCCACCACCCGGATGGAGCGGTCGTTCTCCGGCAGTATGGCAATCTCCAACCTATGCAATCCAGGGCCATCGGGATTGGACAAGGCCCAATCACCCAGGAGGGCCAGAGCTGTGGGAGCGATCGACCGGCCCAGATAGCGCTGGTCCACCCAGTAGCCGACCATGCCGGATCGCACGGACCCATAGGAGATGGCCGCCAGGGATATCTGCCCCACCATCCGCATCTGATAGCGAATCATGAAGACCGCACCGGTCCCCTGCCGCTCATCGCTACGCAGGCGTTGAATCCACTGGTTGTAGCTCAGGCGGGGGCCATGGTTGGGATCGGATGACTGCCAGGGGTCCAGCCATTGCATGTTGGCCCAGCGCACCTGGTTCCATTCCTCCTGGTCCTCCAATCTGAAGGGGCGCAATTCAATGGGAGGGCAGCCGACTGGGGCCTGAAGGACCGGTATATGAATACTGGGGTCGGGCCTGTGCGCATCAGTACGGTATGGGGCCAGGGCCTGTCGTAAGGAATGAAATACGGTCACGACTCCATTGTGGCACTCCAGCGATGGCAGTGAGCGACAAATATCGTTCTATGTGAAGGTTTTCCACAAAGAGGCAATCGGCCTGTGCCGGAGGCTGCCATGCGCATTGCCACACCCAGGCTGAACCGGGGGAACTTCGCATATCGTGAACCATGCGGGCATGGCTGTCACACTGGTGGCTAGAATGTGAACAGTTCAATTGTGATTGTTCCTAATCCTGTGGAGGAAACTGTGCCCACTTATCATTACCGTTGCAAGAGCTGTGGTTACGATTTCACCGAGCAGCAGTCCTTTGAAGATGACCCCATTACGGTGTGCCCCCAGTGCGGTCAGGCCCAGGTGCGCAAGGTCTTTTCGGCGGTTTCCATCGAGTTCAAGGGTCACGGCTTCTACCGGACCGATTCCTCCAGCTCCTCCAGTAAGTCCTCGGACTAGCCTGGGATAGGCGACAGTGCCCCTTGCACTGACGCCTCCGTCTGCCTGCCAGGACTCTCTCTAAGGAGAGGGTCCTTTGTTGTATCGGCTGAACTGGGTGCTGCCAGCCCGCATGGCGGCGACACGCCCGGGATCTGGATAAGTGCCAGCCTTCGACCACAGAGGCCCTTCAGCAGTGAATACACCGCAACAACCAGTGACAATGGCCCCATGGTGCAATCACTTGATAGGCAAGGCCGTCGCCGAAGGTCCACCGGCAGCAATCAGCACAGAGGGCCTGGGCACACTGCCGGCAGCCGGGGACACCGACTGGAGTCGGTAGCTGTGCTCGGGTTGGGGGCCAGGCGGCGCTTGTGGCTTCTGCTACGGCTGGGAGCCATAGTCTCCCTGTCGCTCTGCCTCTTCTTCATACTCGAGGCCCTGGCTCCCACCCAGCACGAGCAGGCAGTGGTCGTGGCGGCCAAGACCCTGGCCCAGGGGCAGAGGATTGATAGAACCTCCCTCAATCTGACGAGCATCCCGTCCAGCACGGCATTGGTGGGCAGCTTCAGCTCGACAGACCAGATTGAGGGAAAGATAGCGCAGGTGGGTATTGCCAGGGGGCAGATCATTTTGGCCCCCATGGCGGGGCCGGGGCCGACCTTGCCGATTGGATTCACCATGGTTGAAGCACCCATAGCCGGGTCTGTGGGACACCTGCTCCCAGGTGACCGCATCGCTCTGCTGTCCAGCGCGATTTGTTCCCAAGACGGCACACCTGAAACCTCTGGATCCTCAGAGCGGACGGCGGCTAACCGACTGCTGACGGGTGTGGAATGGAAAAGAGCTTGGTCTGGGCAGAGCCCAATGACTGGCCTGAACATCCCGACCCTAGAAGCGGCCAACCAGCCCTGCACCCTGGCCGCCGAAGCCATAGTCATGGAGAAACCGGGAAAGACCGGCAGGGCGGATGCTGCAGCCAGCCTGCTCTGCGCCATGCCTGCCCAGGAGGCGCTGAAGGTCATTGGCGCCCAGGAAGTGGGAGCCATCGTTGCAGTAAAACTGGATGCGCCTAAAGCCAGCACTGGGAACCAAAGTGGTCTGTTGCCACCAGACGAGTCGTCGAATCAGCACTCAACCGGATGAGGTGCCGGACTAGTCAGCGGCTGTCCTTGAAAATTCCCCAGTGGGGTGGCAACTCGCCGAGGATCCGCTGGTCATCGTCACGGCTGCGCTGCTGGTCTGTCTGCATGTCCCCAGGCTCCAGCTTCACGCCGTCAGGGTCGAAGAGCTCACTGCCCTGCCTCACCACCCGCTTATGACCCCGCGGCGTGCGGCGTGCGGGGTCATAAGCAGTCACTGGACCTCCCGGTAGATCTCCCCGATACGCTCAACCAAGCGGTCGACCTCCTTGTCCGGGTTCACGAAGGCTCCCACGCTCCAGACTGTCATGACCGACCAGCCCAGGTCCCGCAAGTCCTGGAAGAGGAGGCGGTGGCGTCGACGGGTGGACTGAATGCTCATGAACTGGGCATCATCGGTCAGGACGGCCAAGGCAAATGGCTTGCCGGTCAACCCGACCACCAGTGGGATCTTCATGCCGCCATCGTAGCCGTAGTCAACAGCCACATTAAGGCCACGTGCCCTGATGCGATTGGCCAGGTCATTGAAGAGCACATTCTCGGATGTGGTCTGAGCCAGGGGTCTTGAAGGATGCTCATCCAGCTGCTGCGCCCAAGCCAGCATGGTCTTCAGCAGCTTGGGGCCAGGCTGGTGGAGCCTGTCGTCCTCAAGGTCCTCGGCCTTGAAGGCGGAGACGATGTCCAGATTATGGTTGGCCAGCGCCAAGGCATCAAGAAGTTTGCCCTTACCGCCATCGCCCTCAAGGGCTCCGAACTGCTGGAGGAGCCTGCCATGAGCGGTCTTGGCATAGCACAGGGAGAGAATGACATCTTCGGCCTTGGCCCCTGCCACCTCATTGATGCCGACCAGGCGAACATGGCGCAGGAAGCGTCCAATGGTCTTGTTCTTGTAAGCCAGGGATTTTAGTTCTATACCCAAGCGGCTGCGGAAGACCGATGTCAGAGTGACCACGGACAGGGTGTAGTCGGCAGGCACGATGGTGAAGCTGGCCGCCCGCTGCTCGATGAGACGGATGACCTGGTCGATCTCCTGCTGGCTGCTTTCCACCAGTCCGGTCTCGATGACCGGCACCCCGGTGGCCTCCACCGGGTGGAAGCGGACAAGCCCCTGGAGGCTTTCGGTTGCGGTGCCGAAGCTTAGTTCACCATAGCCCTCCTCTTCCAGGAAACTGGCCAACTGCTGGGAGCGGCGCGCTGCCTTCTCGTGCACCGAAATGCTGGGCAGCAGATCGATCAGCGCCTTGAGGCTGTCAGAGGTCACCGTATTGCGGTGGGCCAGGACCACCACCTGCCGGGCCCGGCTGACAATCGAGAGCAGCTGAATGGCCGGCATGTGGGCACCGGCGTCGATGATGGCCACATCGGCCATGTAGCCGGGGTCGCTCAGGGAGGCCAAGGCTGAAGGTGTGCCCAACATAATGGGCTTGGCGGCAGCCAGAATCTCGCCGTGTTCCCTCCAGATACTCCCCATGGAGACCGCCTGGTTGGAGCCTGCCAGAGCGGTGTGCAGCTGGTTGGCCTCCTGGGTGCGGGAGAACAGCAGGTCGCACAGGCGCTTCATGGACTCCTGGGCGACCATGGGCCCTATGGAACTCACATGCTCCACATCAACCTGGGCAAATCGTTCCGAAGCCGACTGCAGGGCTGAGCCGTCCTGGTTGGAGATGATGGCCGAGGACTTGACGATATCCTCAAAGACCGTGGTCCACCAGGAGAGGAGCAGCTCCCCCTCCAGATCGTCAACCCCGACCTGGCGGGTATGGAGGTCATCGACCAGCTCGTTCAGGCCGATCCGCTGGAACTCCCGTTCCAGTTGGCAACGACCCGGGAGGGTGTCCAAGGCCAGACGGTCCTCGAAGAGAGCCTTGAGTCGAGTCTCGACCTCGTTGAAATCATGGGTCTCCAGATTGCCGCCCTGGGCGGTGGTGGCCAGCACGGTGTCCAAGGCCATCATGTCACGGCTGAGCCGGTCCTGGGTCTCGATGATGGCATCCAATTTGGCGGGCAGCACAGGCCAGCCACCGTGGGGCACGAAGACCCTCCACTGCTCCGCCTGCTTGGCGACCACCTTCAAAGCCTCATGCAGGCTCTCCACCTGGGTTCCCACCCGCAGTAGGCCCTTGGCCTCCTTGATGTGCCGCCGGCGTTCCCAGAATCCCATGGACGAACCCTCGGCCTTGCGCTCGGCCTTGGGTTTGCTGGCCTCGATCATAGCGTCGATGTCACGTTCGAAGATCTCTGGCTGGAAGACGTCAAGGACACGGCGCAGGTTCTTCAACACCGTTACCTGCCGGCCCCATTCCTGGGCTGTCGTCGGGATGGGGAACCCGCAGGTCTGGACGGTCGAGGCTACCTGCTCACGAGTGGCCGGCAGTTCCTTTTGTAGGAGGTTGACCACCCGCTGGTAGGCGGATACCGCGTCCTCCTCCGAGTAGAGGGACGCCTTGTACCAGGCCGCGTCGTCGGGCCCGATGGTGAACTCGCCCAGCTTGCCCGCTTCGACCAGCTTGGCCGTCCAATCCTCCATATGCCCGTTCAGGGACCTGGCCGTGGTTCTACTCATGCGAACATGGGTGGCCGGATGGGTGGGCAGGGCGGCTATGGTGGCCAGGTTCTGAATAGTCTGGAAGGCCGAGACGCCCCACTCCTCATTGACCCCGTGCAAATCAGCCAGGTATCGGGTCAGGCGTGAGCGGACACCTACCAGCTCATCGGCCAACTGGTTGAAGTGAGAGGCGGCGGCACCGGGTTGGAAGGCAACGGCCCTGATGAGCCGGCGGTCAAGGTTCTTGTTGGCCTGCTCGTCGGCCAGGTCCAGCATGAGGTCTTCCATGCCACTGGCCTTCACCGTCTTGCGGAAGCGCCGCTTTTGCTCGGCCACACAGGGCACATAGAGCACTGAGCGGCCTGCACTCAGACAACCAGCGGCTATGGATGCAGCCTGAACAGCGGTATCATCCCCGGCGGAGCTGTCCACGAAGATGGACCGGCCGGACGCTGCCATATTGGCCGCATAGCGTACGGAATTGTCCACGTCGCCAATCTGCGTCTCGGTATGGGGGTCAACATCAAAAGGGCTGTATGCCGGCAGGCTGGTCTCCCGAAGGGCCGAGATGGCCTGCTCGTCTCCGGCCAGGGCATCGAGCAGCTGGTTTCCGCTGGGG
This sequence comes from Bifidobacterium aemilianum, assembly GCF_003315635.1. Classification (GTDB taxonomy): domain Bacteria; phylum Actinomycetota; class Actinomycetes; order Actinomycetales; family Bifidobacteriaceae; genus Bifidobacterium; species Bifidobacterium aemilianum. The sequence continues at coordinate 105,281 of NZ_PDCG01000005.1, forward strand.
CCCTGCTGGAGGAGATCTATGATGCGCTGGCTCTCCAGCAGCATCTGCGAGGAGGGGTCCATGAAGCAGCCCAGGATGATATCCCGTTCGATGTCGAAGTCAGGGAAGGCCACCACGGCCTGGGTGGCAATGGCGGCGAAGACAGCCGAGGTCTCCGGGGTGCCGTTCTCGTAGTGGGAGCCGTCGAAGAGGTCGCGCTCATCCAGATCCACACCCTGCTCGGCCATGGCGGAGACAAAGGATGGATTCAGACGCACGTGGCCGGTGAACCGGATGCTGGCGTCGGTCTCTTTGGCACCCTTGTGTCGATTGACCTCCGATGGGTAGAGCAGTACAGGAACGGAGTTGCCCTTCCATGTGGCCACACCGACCACCAGGGAAAGTTCAGCCACCCCGCTGATGCGGCTCTTGCTGGCCTGGTCCTCCAGGACACGCTCCAGGCGGCGTCCGGCCGCACGCAGCATGCCGGTGTCGCGGAAGAGCGCCTCCAAGGCGACCTGGCCGCTGGCGAAAAGTTGGGCGATGCCCGAGGGATGGGCATGGGTCAGGTCCAGTTGGGCCACCAGCTGGGAGACATCCTCCAGGGGTGAAGGATTGAGCTGGCTGCGATAGTCCCTGCGCCATTGACGAATGCGATCCAGCCCGGTCTTGTCTTGCGTGGAATCATTCGTGCCTGCCATTGCTCGGCTCACTTCCCTACCGCCTTGCGGTATTCCTCGTATCCTGCGTTCTTGGAGAGCGCGGCGTCAATATCCTCGTTGCCCTGGGCGGACAACCATGCGTACAGATCGTCATACAGGCTCGGGTTCATGGCCAGGAACGGAAGGAGCTCCTGGTGCTGGGCCATGGCGAATTGGTCAGCGAAATCAGTGCTTTTCCTGGCCTGGTCATCAGTGAATCCGTCGACCTCGACCTGTTCCCGGTGCTGGTCGAAGTCACCTCGGGAGACACGCTCAAAGACCGAACCAGCCTCGAAGACCGGCTGGTAGTCCTGGGCGAGGCCTGATGATCCCCCGATGCTACCCGTCTGACTGCTTGTCTCGGCAGCACCCAGATCTGCTTCCGGCAGGTCCGACTGAGCATTGCCATACTCCTCCAGCTTCTGTGGAAGAGGCATGGACACCGGCACCGCGGCCCTGCCGGGCTCCTGAGGGGCAGGCTGCTGGACGGGCGGGCTCGCGACCCCCTGCGAGGCATCGGCGCCGGTATCAACAGTGCCGGTGCCTACAGTGGGGTTAGCCTCAGCGGCTGTACCACCCATGGCCTGCCTATCAGCGGTTTGGGGCGGGGTGGTCTCGCCACCCGACTCAACGCCTCCGTTCAGGGCATCACGGAACAGATCCCTGGGCTCAGCCTCCTCCAAGCGGTCGGGCTGAACGATGTTCAAGGATATGCTCTCCACAGGGTGCTGGCTGCTCTCACTGGCTTCCTGCTCGACCTGGCCTGAATCAGGGGTCAGCAAAGACTGCCCGGCCTGCTTCTGCTCGCCGGCAGCGGGCGTCTGATCAGCAGGAGCTCCCACGACAGAGGAAGCACCTGGGGCCGGCTGCAGACCCTTGATCCGCTCGGAGACGTTTCTGGCGTCGAAGACTGTGGTGGGCTCACCCGCACGGAGGTCAAGAATGTCATCGACAGACATCTCTCCCAACTCCGGCTCCTGCTTACCGCCCCTGGCAGCGTAGGTAAAGAGGTCGGAGACTTCCCGGCGGATCCCGTGCTCGGGCTCCTCGACCCTGATGAAATCGACCGGCACATCACCGAATTGGATGCGGGCGGGCGAACCCGGCAGGGAGACCTCATCTCCTGGTTTGAGCCGTAGCAGACCGCCATCGGGACGGACCAGATAGGAGCCATTGGTCGAGTTCAGATCGACGATGGAGGCAAGGCCCTGGTCATTCACCCTGAACCGTGCATGCTTCTTGGACATGGAACGGGTCTTGTCCACAATCTCCATTCTGGGAACCCCATCGCCCGCCAGAGGACGAATGGGCTTGCGCCCGATTTCCAGACTCATGCCCGGCCTGACACTCATCTGCTCAGCGTTGTTGACCTTGATGATCCAACGCTGTTCAGCACGCTCTTCCGCCACCGCCTGGCCTCCCTCTTAGTACTTACGACAGTCTAACTGATATTGTGTCATGCTTTACTGTTCAATGGGCCATCTTTCAAGCCTTTTAACAAGTTTCGCGCATTTTCATGGCTTCCGGGCCTGGGACCCGCGGCTCAGGCCACCTGTTCATATACAAGCAATCCGATACCCCTGGCAGCTCTTTGAGATACGCGGGGCATCGGATTGTCGCAGGAGCCAACAGGGCTAGTCGCCAGCCTGGTCCTGAGCTGTGGCATGGGTTTCCTCCAAGGCTCCGGCATCGTAGGATTGTTCCGAATCAAGGAAGGCGGACCCTACCGGCACACCTCCTGTCGCCTGGGGCAGCCCTGTCTTCTGGTGGCTTGGCCCCGGTTCTGCGATTCCCTTGTTTGCCGACTCAACTTTTCTATTGCGATCGTAGGGAAGCTTGCCCTTGTTCGGATCTGCCACCATGCCATTGAAATGACAGGGGAAGAGGGAGCGTTTCCGGGTCACCGTCACCGCGACCATGCCGACCGACAGAAGCAGCAGTCCCAGTTTCAGTCCTTGGAGAACACCGTCACCGTCGGACTGGTCCGGGTAGGGAATGGGGTGGGGCATGGATTCGCGTGTGCCGGTCAGGACCAGCCGCTGGGTGTTGACACCGTATGGCGTGCAGGTCATGAGCGTGACCAGGTCCTGGCCTGGAACCACCTTGTAGAGATGGGTGTCCTCTGGGTCAATCACGTTGATGGCGGTTATGCGGTAGCCCATGGTCCGCCCCAGGCTGTCTAGGTAGAACACATCTCCGACCTTGAGCTCATCCAAACGGGTGAACAAGAGGGAGTCCGGGAGGCCTCGGTGGCCGGACAGAACCGCATTGGTGGATTTACCGCCTACCGGCAGACTCGTTCCATAGAGATGGCCGGCACCTCGAGCCAAGGATTCGTCGGAGGTTCCATGGAAAACAGGCAGCTTGACGGAAACCTTGGGGATCCTGACGATACCCATGATGCCGCCACCCACGTCCAGCAGGGAACGGTAGTCGGTGTCCTTCTGGGACACACTCTTGCCTTTGCTTCCCTCAGGACTGAACGGATCAATGGCCTCACCCATGGACCCCTGGCCGGAGTCAGCCAATTTGCGGTTGTATGCATTGACCTTGGTGAGCTCTTCTTTGGTCTTCTTGTTGGGCCACTTAGCCACCCTTGCGGCGGCGGCCTCCGCCTCGACGGCGGTCTTGCGAGCGTTCACGTATTGCACGGCGGGAATCCACAGGATGGATGACACGGCGACAAGAATGCAGATAAGGATGGCCAGACGCAGGACAAGATCCACCCGCCGGTCTCTGATCCTTCGGGAATCAGGGGTGTCATCAGTGACGACCGTGGTGAAATCCGCCGTAAGAAGCCTGCTCATGTCTGCTCTGGCATCGCCGTCGCCCTTACTGGACCTACGACGCCGTCTGCGCTTTGCCTTGTTGTCGGCTCTGGCCTTTTCCTTGGCGTCTACCCGGCCGCGGACCCTGACAGCCCTTCCGGACTCAGGCTCAGACGACTCATCATCAACCGCTCCGCCAGCTGGGCCATCACTGGTCTCAGCAGCCTCTTCCACTACAGAGGAGGCCCACGTCAAGGCTTGCGGGTTGGCAGATGATTCGGGCACAGCGGTTGAACGCGTGGTATCCGCGGGTGAACCATCAGTGGCGGAAGCTGAAACCCAACCAGGTTCGTCCTGTTTCCTTGGGGCAGCAAACTGGCTTGATAGCTCTTCACGCGCAGGGTCGTGGGAGCCGATGGCACCATCGAACCCACCGGCCTGAACGGCCTCAGGCCCATCGCCTGCTTTCTTATTTGCTCCCAATCCTTCAGGATTGTTGAGACCATCGCTCACAGTCACGTCGTCCAATCTTCGGTCCATTACCAATGGTTAATAGATTCAGTCCCACCGGACTCCCCCACCACAGCGCCATCAATGCGCATCTACATTCAGTCCCGCCCAGTCTACCTGGCCCACTATATGCCGAACCGTTCTGGCTGCCAGCGGGAGGACAGGGTGGTGACATAGGAAGACCCGGTCGCCGCCAGAGCGATAACCGGGCCCAACCCATGACCTTAGAGAACGGTCATTCCTGATGGTAAGGACCGACCTCGCCTGCTGGTCCTGTAAAGGATCAGTGCCAGGACGATGCAGACCAGCGCCACCAAAACGGCCAGAATCAGGCCTGCGACACCCGTCATGGACAACTGGGTGGGCGAGTCCACATTGTAGACCGTCGTCAGGGGACTGAAGAGCTTCAGGCTCACCGGATCTGTGGAAACAGGAGAAACAATACCCTCGCTGTTGTTGGGCTTAGGAGTACCCACCAAGTCCCACACGTCATCCTTTACCGTGAAGAGAGGAGCATCCGCCGTGGCAGGAGCATCATTGCTGATGGTCTCCTTATAAGAGGGCAGGAACCTGTCGGGGAAGTCCTTTGGCTCCGTGGGTGCGTCTACCTGGGTAATCTTATAGGTGCCGACGGCCAAACCGTTGACGAACAGGTAACCAGCTTGAGCATTGATCTTGCCTGAATCGGTCAGATCATCAGCAGCCTCGGCATTGAAGACCTGGGTGCGACTGCGGAAATCCGCAGTACTGACATGTCCATAGCCTTGGAGGAAGCGAGCCCCATGAGCTTGCATGGCCTTGCCATCGGACACCACAAGTTCGGTCACACACTGTTCGGGGACCGAGCAGTTCTGATCAGCGGCCCTGATGTAGTTACCCTTGCCGCGCTGCTTGAACTTCATAGGGGAATCACTGCCTTCCTGCGAGACGGTGAACTTTCCATTCATGAGCCTGCTGCGACCATCAACCTTGGACCGATTGACAATGGACAGACCGTAGAAATACAGATTGGTGTCTGGATTCTCTCCGTCGCTGCCACCACTGGGATCGGTGACACCCTGGCTGCCGGTGCCCTCATTGGGGCCCTTGGACGGGTCCATGGGATCGAGCGGAGTCGAAGGATTGGAGAAATCGTTGGAGTAGTTCAGCATCACACCGTTGCTAAGAACACCGCTCTGCGACTGCTCATTAACCGTGTTGGAATAGGTGATGAAGATGAACTGGCCATACTTGAAGTAGCTGGTGTTCATAATACCAGGGAAACGAATGACCAAGACCGGATTACCGGTTTCGGGACTGTTCTCCGCCCGGGCGTTCCACAATTCGCTATGGGAAGTGATTTCAGTGGCGGCCGCAATGGACCCGCTCTCCGTAGGTGAGGTATACACCTTCACCGATGCGGGATTGATGGACAGACCCTTGGAAGGCACATCGGTAACCTTGTACACATAGCCACCATCGGGGAAGCCGCTTGTCAGAGGCACACTCGCTGTGACCTGATAGTTGACCTTGGTACCAACCGCCACAGACCTGTTCTGCATGTTGACGAACTTCTTCTCAATCAACGGAACATTGGCCTTAAAGGTGATGACGCCCAGCGGAGCGATGTCCGCCCCACCATCGGCATACTCGGTATAGCCGGGATCGTTTGCCGTGGGAGCGACGGCGGTGCCTACCAACATTGGCACCGAGGCGCTGACCCTTCCACCCTGGCCGGTCGGGGTTGTATCCACGATTACATACAGGCCCTGCTTGAGACCGCTGATGGTCAGGCTCTTGGGGTCAGGGGAATTCGCATTCACACTATGCTCGTCCACCGCAGCCTGTGCGTTGGCGAATTGCGGGTCCTGAACCAGGGAAAGCACGAACTTACGAATCTGGCTGGACGTGATGCCGCTACTGTTGTTTCCTCCCTGGGCACCTGACCAGTTGGCTGCGACCTGCCCGATCGGGTTCCCTGGATATGAGGAAGAGTCTTCCGGGACGCCAATGTCCTGTAGGGCATGCTTGCCCGCGTCGACCAGACCAGGCGCAGGGTCGGTCGTCACCGATATTTTTCTTATCTTTCCGTCGTCAATGGTGGCCATCGAATATTTACCGATACGCACAGCCTTGAACTTGTGACCAACCAGAGCATTGCCCTTGATGGTCAAAGACGCATTGGTGTTGGTATCCGGCATGTCTCCTGGAGACAGCTGGACTTCCGTAGCCGAAGCGGTCGAAGCGGCTGTCAGCGACAGTCCTAGGACCATCACTGCACTCACCGCAAGGCCGGCAACCTTACGGGACAGCAACCCTCTTCTCATGGACTTCTCCCTTGTTCTTCTCTCTGGTGCGACTTCTCCAAATCGCCCAACCCGGTTTACCGGGCCACAGGCCGCTGGGACCCACTGGGCGCCAACCCTTCAAACCCTAGGATTACACGCACTTCTCAACCTTGATGATTAGTCAACAAGCCAACCGCGTCAGTGGCCGTTTCATGATGGAAGGACACTTTGCTAGATAGCAGTGATTACCAACCGCCATCCACTTCGTATCAACCCATACGAAGGTACGGCTTGTTAAGTCCCCATCAAATACATTCGTTACATATAATATATCGAGGGCCATACCCAGGGCAAGTCACGGCAAGTCACAAGCCATGTTCCCTCCCGTGAGACCTTGGCAACTTGCCAAATCTGCCAGGGGCCGGTAGGTCGTTATACGGACTCGTGGAATGACAGCGGCTGCCCAGCGTTGGAATCGAAGAGGCATCCACCTCGTGGTTCAGAACTATGAAGATCCCCGGTTCAGGGCACATCACGGATTAAGAAAACCGTCCCAGCTGCAACTTCAATTCCATAGCGGCCTGCTGAGGCCACCATCAACACAAGCCCGATAACGACAGGACCCCACCGCCCGAGGGGACGATGGGGTTCTACGCAAGCAATGCGGCTTAAGCCGCTTGCATTACTTGAGCTCGACGGAGGCGCCAGCCTCTTCCAGCTGGGACTTTGCCTTCTCGGCGTCTTCCTTGGCGGCCTTCTCCAGGACAGCCTTGGGAGCACCGTCAACCAGGGCCTTGGCCTCGGCCAGACCCAGGGAGGTGATGGCACGGACGGCCTTGATGACCTGGATCTTCTTGTCACCAGCGGAGGTCAGGACGACATCGAACTCGGACTGCTCCTCCTCGGCACCAGCGGCGCCGGCGGCAGGAGCGGCGGCGGCAGCGGCGACCGGAGCGGCAGCCTCAACATCGAACTCCTCCTCGAAGGCCTTGACGAACTCGGAGAGCTCGACCAGAGTCATTTCCTTGAACGCATCGAGCAGCTCATCTTTGGAGAGCTTAGCCATAATGGCTTCCTTTCAATAAGGGTAACAGGCGCTTGGTATGCCCGCCACCTACAACTGTTCTACTACTACGTAACCGATGGATGCGGCCGAAGCCGTCTCCGATCAGGCAGCCTTCTCCTGCTTGTCGCGCAGGGCGTCGATCGTACGCACGGCCTTGGTGGGCACGGCGACGAACATGTACGCAGCCTTGGCCATCGTGCCCTTGAGCGCGCCAGCCATCTTGGAGAGGAGAACCTCGCGGGATTCGAGATCCGCAAGCTTCCTCACACCCTCTTCGTCGTACATGGTTCCATCTGCGAAACCACCCTTGACGACGAGGGTCTTGTTTGTCTTGGCGAAGTCACGCAGGGTCTTCGCTGCCTCCACATAGTCACCCTTGACGAAGGTGATTGCGGTGGGACCGGCGAGCGCTTCATCGAAGCCCTCGTAGCCAGCCTCCTTGGCGGCGATACGTGCCAGCGTGTTCTTAGCCACAGAGTAGGAAGTATCGCGGCCTAGCTTTTCGCGCAGATCGGAGATCTGCGGAACGGTAAGCCCGCGGTACTCGGTCAGGTAAACCGCGTCGGCGTTACGGAACTGCTCCGTAAGCTGCGCGATCACCGCTTCCTTTTCGGGCCTTTTCATGGCGTTCCTTCCTAGTCGACCATTGACCGAAGTTCCGCCTGTCAAACATCACCAGGGCAAGAAAAAAGCCCTGCACACAGGCAGAGCACACATGGACCCTTACGAGTCCTCAATCTCAACCTGCGATGGCTTGGCGAACCAAACTTCGAGGGACTCACGCCCCTAACCAACGGTCTGTGGTTTACAGATAAGCACTATACACAGGGTACCGGACCAGTGGCAAGTCATCACCGGTAGCACAGCGAGTCGCATGGCCGACATATGACCCAAGGACGGATCAAGACTGCTCCCCCTTATAGCTATCTGTACCCAATCTTTTCCTCGTCCTCGATACCCTGCCGCACTCAGGCCCATATGGCTTATGCGCTTCACTGACTCATCCAGGCCCCAATCCTGCCTGGCGACTCACCCTTGAGCCAGATACAAATAGGACATCAGCCTCAGCAGCCGAACAACTCTCGATACTTGCCCTTGGGGTGAGCCTGCCAGGTCACCGCTGAAGTCCCTACCTTTCCCCCAAGCCACCCAACCGTCGAACAAGGGGATAGTGAGACCAAGGTAAGAACAAGGACGCCAGCGGAGTGCTGACGTCCTTGTGTGGGCTGTGTCTTACCAACTGCGCACAGCAGAGAACGGCCTGGAGGCCGAAGACGAAAAGGGGAACGAAACCTGCGGATTCCTCGCTATTCCTCGTGCACTTCGCCGATCAGCTCCTCATTGCCAGAGTCGACAGTCACCGTGTCGCCCTTTTTCTTCCGGGGCTTGTAGCGATCAGGATGGAGCCTACTGTCTTTGGTCCGCCGGACCATGACCACCGCCATGGCGAGCGCAAAGACCAAGACCAGGGCGTCGGCCCCAGCAAGCCATATCTTCCAGGGAGAGGTCCGGTAGGTAATTTCCGTTCCTGGAGCCAGGCCGTTCATAGTGTGGCTATTGACAATCGCGTAGCTCATGTTCTTCACCGCACGGCGAATGACGCTCACACCGGTGGGAGAGGACTTGTCTTTGATCAACGAGGTGAAGGCCGTCCCCCAAGCCATCCAGCTGTCGGTGCCGGAACGCAGTGCCTGGTCGACGCTGTTGGAACCAGCGTTCATGACCATGTCGGAGATCTCGAGACCACGGAATCCCCATTCATCGCGCAACAGTTCGGTGTTCAGGGCATAGCTGGCGCCGGCCCAGGTCGCACCGATGTAGTTCATCGAATTCATGACCCCTGTTGTGCCGCGCATGACCTTAGTGGCCTTGTGCTTGTTTGAATCGGTGTACTTGATTTCCATTCTGGCGTTCTTGATCGCCATCTCGAAGGGCTTGAGGTATACCTCCCTCATGGCCTGCTCATTGACCCATGTTGCGACACGGCTTCTGTCATTGTTGTACATCTCCTGATCGTTGATGGCGAAATGCTTGATGGTAGCTATCAGGCCCCGACTGGCCGCGCCGGAGACCTCACTGGTGAGCATGGCGCCCGAAAGCACCGGGTCTTCGGAGAAATATTCAAAATTCCTACCGGAGAAGGGAGCCCTGTGGATATTGGCTGCAGGAGCATACCAGGAGTTGACACCAGCGCTGGCGGCCTCCTGCCCGACCATGTCGCCCATGTCGTGCACGAGATTCTTGTTGAACGTGGCAGCTATGATGGGTTCCGTGGGGTAGGCCGTATATTCCTTGGCATCGGTGATACTGCCCACGATACCCTGGGGGCCGTCGAAATCAACCGTGGCCGGCTTGCTGATGGAGCTGATCTGAGCGGTCTGGTCGTAGGATGCCGCCAGGGCCACATAAAGGCTGGAATCCTTGAGGTCCAGCTGGTCGAGCAGCTTCTCCCATCGAGGATCGTCGTAGCTGGCGCCACGCATGTCGGAGAGGGTCAGGCCATTGGAGGCTTTGGTGCGCGGGGCTTGAGTCGTATAGACCTTGCTGCCCTTGACATTGCCCAAAAGCTTGTCCGTATTGACATCAGCCTGCTGAAGGGTCATCTTCCCCTTGTCGTCAGTCGTATAGTTGAAGCCCTCATGCTTGAAGTCGGCCTTCTCCTCCTTGGTGGGGAAACTGGCGGTGTTGGTCAGCGGACCCTTTGACCTGGTGAGCTGGCTGGTCTTGACCATATGGTCGCTCAGGCTCTGGAAGAGGTTGCTGGGAGCCTTGAAGGCCTTCCCGTCCAAGGACTTGCCGGTTGGCTTGCCCTTGTTGTCGAGCTTCGATTGTGCATCCTTGTCGGATGTGCGCATGTGCGTGCTGTCATACCAGACCGTGGAGGGCACGTTCAGATTGGCCGATCCATACTGCTCATGGGAATCCCTGTTCACGCTGATTGCGTAATCACCGGCCTCCAGCAGGTAGGAACCCTTGCTGCCATCAGGATTCTGACGCTGGTAATCGTAGGATGCCAGATCCTCGGCATCAATCGCGAGGTCGATGGTCTGTGAGGCACCGGGCTGAATATCATCGGTCTTCTCATAAGCGATCAGATTGACCGTCGACTTCTCGATGCCTTGCTGGGCGTCAAAGTCGGTATAGGGAGGGTGGTAGTAGGCCTGGACCACATCCCTGCCCGCACGCTTTCCCTCATTGGTGACCTCGACGCTGAGTTTCATCTTGTCGCCATCCTGATGGCTGGAGACCAGACGCTGCGAAAAATCGGTGTAGCTCAGACCAAAGCCGAAGGGCAGTTGCACTGCACGGGCATAGTTCTGATTCTCTTTGCCCTTGACGGTGAAGGATCCACCCGTATCATGAACGGTCTCATAGTAGCGATACCCAACATAGATGTTTTCCTCGTACTCGATGAAGTCCATTGGCGTGGGCTTGCCGACAGGTGTCGGGTAGCCGCCCTGGAGCAGGTAGAGGTCCTTGTATTGGGCATTGCCGAAGTTGGCCATGCTGGGATCGCTCATGGTGTCGGTCATCCAGGTGTCAACGGTTTTGCCTGACGGGTTGATCTCACCGGAGAGAATCTCGGCCATGGCCTTGAAGCCCTGTGCTCCGGGGCCTCCGACCCACAGAACGGCATCTGCGGATATAGCCGAACCCTGGTCAAGCAGGTCACCGATCTCCATGACGTTCGAGCTATCCAAGACCACCACAAGCTTCTTGCAGTGGGCCTTGGCGAACTTGATGGTTTCCTTCTCGTCATTGCTCAGGGCAAGCTGGTGAGGTGTTCCATCGAAATATCCCTTGCCTGCGATGGGGCTACCCGGAACGTTGGCGGCGACATCGCTGCCTTCGCCACCGGAACGACCGATGAAGACAATGCCGGTGGTGGCTGTGGCGGAATCCTCATGACCCTTATATATATCAGGGTTGTATTCGATGATCTTATCGGTCGCGCCTTCAAAGCCCGTCTTCTCATCAGGCTTTTGATAGCCCTTGCTGTCCATGCCCCGAGCGGTGGCCGAGGTCATGGCATGTTCCACATCCTTATTGGTGTCGAAATATTCATGCAAGGCGCGTTGGGCCGTGTATATCCTGGATGATTTGACATTGACGCTTCCCGAACCGGTACCACCATATATGGGGTTCGTATAGCGGTAGCCGAAGGGGGTCACCTTGGACTTCTTGGCCAGCGGCAGGGTGCCATTATCGTTTTTCATGAGCACGATACCCTGTTCCGCGATGGCCAAAGCGGTCTTGTCGGCCTTGGAGTTCAGGCCGGCGTCTTCCTTGTCATAATACTGTGCGTCGACTTGCGACATGTTCGGGTCTGGCTTTACCATTCGGGCACCGCGACCCAGGAAGATCTCCATTGACAGTGAGAAGAAATTCATGACTATGGTGGCCGCCAAGGCTATGACGACCAACACAGATACAACCGAAATCCAAATGGTATTGAATTTTCGGTTGTTCATTTTCAACTTGTCCCGTGAATCCATCCTTGCATCCTTCTACGTGTTGTGGTTACTTGTGCGACATTGGATACAAACAACCAAATAGATACCGCCAGCCCTATGACCGATCGGCACTAACACGTACAAGCTAACAATGGAAAGACCGTGCCATAGCAGGAAAAACGCGTTCTGGTTTTTTTCGGACACGTTCTGTCATTTTCATGCTTATGAGTATGGCTATTCATGCCTATTAGGCATGACAAGACAGCAAGATTGAGGGAGGTAATACACAAACTCTCAGCCGAAGTCTTGCTATATCAGCGAAGCAATTACAAAAGAGCCACCGGAATCATCTCCGGTGGCTCTGCAGAAAACAATACGACAGTTTTCCTTATACTAACCATGCCTGATTGTCATGGGGTTGCTCCAGCAGCCATACATCAGAGAACGGCCTGGAGGGCGAAGTCGAAGATGAAGAGAAGGGCGACCACCCATATGACCGGGTGGACCTCCTTGACCCTCTTCTTGCAGGTCATGACGATGCAGTAGGTGATGAAGCCTGCCGCAATGCCGTAGGAGATGGAGTAGGACAGGGCCATGAAGACCGCGGCGAAGAAGGCCGGGATGGCCTCGGAGATGTCGGACCAGTTGATTTCCTTGAGGCTGGCGGCCATCATGCAGCCGACCACGACCAGCACACCGGCGGTGGCTGCGGAGGGAACGGCCGAGATGAGCGGCGAGAGGAAGGCGGAGAGGGCGAAGCAGACGGCCACGACCACGGAGGTCAGGCCGGTGCGGCCACCAGCACCGATGCCGGCTGCGGATTCCACGAAGGTGGTGGTGTTGGAGGTGCCGAAGATGGCGCCGACGGAGGTGGCGATCGAGTCAGCGAAGAGGGCCTTGTCCATCTTGGAGCTGAAGCCGTGGCCCTCGGACATCTGGCGCTCGTCCTCGGCGGAGAAGATGCCGGTCCGGCGGCCGGTGCCGATGAAGGTGCCCAGGGTGTCGAAGGTGTCCGACATGGAGAAGGCGAAGATGGTCACCAGGACCAGGGGCAGGCGTGATATGTCGGAGAAGAGCGACGGGAAGCCCGCGGAGGTGAAGATGGCCCCGAAGGTGGTGGGCAGCTGGGCGAAGGTGTCGGCGATTGACACGGAGTTGGCCATGGTGGTCAGGCCCATGGGAATGCCGATGATGGTGGTGATGGCGATGGAGATGAGCATGGCGCCCTTGACATTCAGGACGGTCAGGACGATGGTCAGCAGAAGGCCGATCAGGAAGAGCCAGAGGGTCGGGGAGTTCAGGGTTGCCAGACCAGGGGTCGCGGACGTGGCCAGCCCCTTGCCCGCCGCCTTGGCGTCCTTGGGGGTGAATGTGACGAGCCCGACGTTGAGCATGCCCACGTAGGCCACGAAGAGGCCGATGCCGCCGCCGATGGCGTGCTGGAGCAGGGGTGGGATGGCCTCGATGATCATCTTGCGGATCTTGGTGACCGTGATGAAGATGTTGATCAGACCGCACAGGAAGACCATGCAGAGGGTCTCCTGCCAGCTGAAGCCCAGGCCGAAGCACACCGTGTAGGTGAAGAAGGCGTTGAGGCCCATACCGGCCGCCTGGGCATAGGGAACGTTGGCGAACAGACCCATGACCAGGGTGCCGATGATGGCGGCGATGATGGTGGCCAGGAAGACGCCACCCCAGGGCATGCCTGTCTGACTCAGTACCTGGGGGTTGACGATGATGATGTAGGACATGGCGAAGAAGGTGACAAGTCCTGCAAATATTTCAGTGGAGACAGTGGTGTTGTTCTCTTTGAGATGGAAAAACTTTTCCATTACTGATGCTCTCGATCCTTGGTTTGCGTGCGGAACTGCCCCGCACAGAGGTTGCTGCGACTCATTCGGCTCTTGCGCCGAACACCTTGACCATAACACCGGCTCCCACCAGGAAAATAGCTACTGGCGATTGGGATTAGCCCTTATCGCCCAACTCCGGTTGCCAGGAAACATTCCGGACATATTGGGGCATCATAGGAGGAATATAATGAAAGATTAATAGGTAAATTCAGTTTTGGCCTGAAGGGCCAAGGCTGGCATCCATCCATTTGCATAGTCGCGGGAAGCAAAGGTGCCATGTCTTGCCATGTGAATCGCAAGATGGAATTCCCTGTAAATTCCTAATCCGCATCTCCACGGGCGTGTTGCCTTAAGCCAAGCCGGGACAGATCTCGGACCACCCCGATCTGATTCCCTTTCTCTCCTCCTGTTCATAGCGCAGGAGAAATCGGCCATTATTGCGCGACTATACCCATACTGAACAACGGCCGCACATCTGCCCCCATCTCACCAGAGCAGATATGAAGAGCCCTCCCCCTCCAGTCTGCCATCAAAGCTGCCAGCAGACTGGGGGGGGGGGATATGACCTTATGCCTCAGTTACAGATCACTGCTCAGCCTTGGCCCACAGCGGTGAGAGGGAAGCCTCCTGCGCCCTGGATCTCCAACCGGCTCCATAGGGGCCATAGATGGTACGGATATCCACATCGACCGGGAGGGCAGGGCATTCGTTCTCACCGTTGGTGCCCCAATTGACCCATCCGGACTGGGGCCTTTGCACAATCTGGAAGGCCGCCGACGCTTGAGATGTCTGCCAGACCATACAGCGGCCCGTAGCACTGTCGTACTCGGCGCTGCAGTCCGAGGGCCCCACGAAGATGGTCTCCTCATTCGCAGCCGACACATCAACCGCCCCTTGCGGGAACAACCAGGGACGATTATTGAGATCGGCAAGCACATGGGCCTTGGCCCTGACCTTGGCGAGGTGACGATTGAGGCTCCCATCCGCGAGCGCATGCTCCCAGTAGGAGAAGAGCCGCCAATAGAGATCCCAATGGGCATTGTCCAGATCACGGTTGAGGAGCTTTCTGAAGGCCTGGTAGCGGCTGCCATCAGGGTCGGCGGGATTGTCTTCCTCCTGGCTGGCTATGGTCTCCTTCACCTCCTCCTTCAGGCACTCGGCATATGGATCACCAGCCCGGTATGAGGCGTTGCTGTAGGAGTCGAAGCGGTCGAAGACCAGACGGCCCTGCCCACCCTCGAACTCATCTCCCACGGTGATGCAGTCCGTGACGCTTCGCCCGTTGACCCGGGTCTGGAAGGAGTCCACCTGGTAGACCCGGTCGAAGAAATCAGCATTGTGGTAGAAGGTGAAATCAACGCTGAAGTGCTTGGCCCTAAGTTCCGGCAGCAGGCCGTCGGGAATGCGGCCGGACAGCTGGTAACGGTGGACCACCGGGCCCTCCTCCAGCACACGGATGTCGGCCACCAGGTGTTCGGGAGGGTTGATGAGACCGTTTTCCGGGGTGAAGAAGGGACCGTAGAATCCTCCGATGGCGTTGTTGCCGCTCTGCAGCAGATCCACCCCCTCCTCCTTGCGGGCGAAATGGCGTATGCCCCACTTGGATGCCCCTTCTCCACGCCCGGTGCCCCGGCACAGTTCAATATCGAAATACCCGGTATCCAACCGTCTGAAGGCATCCTCCTCCTTGGTGGAGGGAAGTGTTGCGATGCCTTGCATGTAATCGCACTCCTCTTCGGTGGGCTCACGCAAGCTGAGTCGATCGCCATCCTCAATCCTGACCATGCCGAGGTATACCGGGTGTTCCGCATCGCCTTCCGTAACAAGCCGCTGAAAGACAAGTTCCTGCCCGCCGGCGGTTATGCCCAAGAGCACAGAAGCCTGGCAGCCAGCAGGACCACGGACCCGCAAGGGCTGGGGACGCGCGTTGCTGACCCCTGGTGCGCTGATGAAGTATCGAGAGGATTCCAATTCCATGTCTTCTTCCTTAGTCACTGAGTGCGGCTGTTTTACGCCCTAGCAGGTTGAACGAGAAGGAGTTCTGCTTGAGGCCGTCAATGAGCACGGCGATGATGATGACCACACCCTTGATGAGTTGCTGGGTGAAGAAGGGCACGTTCATCAGGACCAGGCCCGTGGTGAGCACGCCGAGGATGACGGCTCCGACCAGGGTTCCGGAGATCTTGCCCTTGCCTCCGGCCATGGAGGTTCCGCCCAGGATAGCGGCGGTGATGGCATCCATCTCATAGCCTGTTCCCGCGGTTGGCTGGGCCGAAACGACACGGGCCGCGAAGATGCAGCCAGCGAGACCGGCGCACACACCGGCGATGACATATACGGACAGCAGGACGCGCTTGACGTTGATGCCGGCCAATCGTGCGGCCTCGGGGTTGCCTCCGACCGCATAGACATGGGAGCCGAAGCGTGTCTTGTCCAGCATGACCCAGACCACGAGATACACGATGATCATGATGACGAAGGGAATGGGGACCTTCCATATATACCCGTTGCCCACGGCCCTGAAGGAGAGGTTGTTGTCGACGATCGGCAGGCCTCCGGTAATGGTGTATGCCAGGCCCCGCAGGAAGGTCATGGTGCCCAAGGTCACGATGAAGGCGGCCAGTTTGCAATAGGCGATCAGCCAACCGTTGACGAAGCCGGCAATTGCCCCCACCAGCACGCCCAGGAGGACAGCCAGGACCGGGTTCATGCCCGACTGGGCCGCCAGTACAGCCACACAGCCGCTGACGGCGATGGTGGATCCGACGGACAGGTCGATGCCGGCCGTGATGATGACGATGGTCATACCGGCCGCCAGGATGGCGTTGATGGATATGGACCTGGCCACGTTGAAGAGGTTGCTCATGGTGCCGAAGTTGGGTGCCTTGATGAGCATGAAGACCACCAGAAGGACCAGGACAAAGGGCATGCCGACCTTCTCCCAGATCGAGGCCCAGTCCATGTTCTTGCTTTTCATGATATATGACTCCTTTATCAATTCGTCCCCGATGCCATGGAATCCGCGGTCTGCGAGGCCGCCACCCCAGTGGCATAGGACATAACGCTTTCCTCTGTGGCCTCCTGGGAGGACAGGCAGGCGGCGATGGCTCCCTGCCGGACCACCAGGATCCTGTCGGAGATGCCAAGCACTTCAGGCAGGTCGGAGGAGATGACCAGGACGGCCTTGCCCTTGGCCGCCAAGTCGTTAATCAGCTCGTAGATCTCCTGCTTGGCTCCGACATCGACACCACGGGTGGGCTCGTCAAGGATCAGCAGCTCCGAATCCTTCAGTAGCCAGCGGGCGAAGATGGCCTTCTGCTGATTGCCTCCGGAGAGATTCGTTATGGGCGTGTGCTGCAGCCGCTTGAGTATATTGACCGACTCCATGGAAGCGACCACATCCGAGCGGAGCTTCCCCTTCGCTATGAGACGCAAGGGTGTGAGGTACTGATCGAGCGAGGAGATGGAGATGTTGTCCTCCACACTTCTCACCGGGAAGATGCTCTGGGTCTTGCGGCTTTCAGGAAGGTAGGCGACACCATGGCCTATGGCCTCCTTGGGCGACTTGAACCGGAACTCCTTGCCCTTCAGCCTGATCGTGCCGGAGGCATGGGGGTCGGCGCCGATAATGGCCCTGGCGATCTCCGTTCTGCCCGCTCCGACCAATCCGGACATGCCCACCACCTCCCCGGCATGGACCGTGAAGGACACAGCCGGGCCATCGGATTCCAGACGGAGGTCCTGAACGATCAGTTCCTCCGCGCCGACCTCCCTGGCAGGATGCTCGTAGAGCTTCTCAACCGTACGGCCCACCATCTTGGCCACAATTTCGTTCTGGTCGGCATGGGCTATATCCTTCGTCATGACTGTGTGCCCATCACGAAGG
Source organism: Bifidobacterium aemilianum (assembly GCF_003315635.1). GTDB lineage: Bacteria > Actinomycetota > Actinomycetes > Actinomycetales > Bifidobacteriaceae > Bifidobacterium > Bifidobacterium aemilianum. The sequence goes on from NZ_PDCG01000005.1 coordinate 122,765, forward strand.
ACGGTCAGCCTATCGGCCAAGGCAAAGACCTCCTCCATGCGATGGGATATGTAGATCAGTCCGGTACCCTGCTCACACAGCTCCTGGATGAGCCGGAACAGCTGCTCGGATTCGCCCTTGGACAGTGAGGCAGTGGGCTCGTCAAGAATCAGGATGCGGGCATGCTGGGCCAAAGCCTTGGCGATCTCCACCATCTGCTGCTCACCAACGCCCAACTCACCCAGCATCTGCCCCGGGTCAATGGAGGCCTTGATGGGGGACAGCTTATCCAAGGCGTCCTGCCGCATCCTTTTCTTGTCGATGAGGCCGTATCGGTTCTTGGGCTCATTGCCCAGAGCCAGATTCTCGGCCACAGTCATGGAGGGGACCACGTTGAGCTCCTGATGGATGATGGCTATGCCGTGCTCGGCCGCATCCTTGGGGGTCTCTATATCCACAGGCTCCCCATTGATGAGCACCTGCCCGGAGTCTCGTTTGAGATTGCCTGAGAGGATGTTCATCAGCGTGGATTTTCCCGCGCCGTTCTCTCCCATCAGAGCCAGCACCTCATGTTCATAAAGGTTTAGGTTAACGCTGTTGAGGACCATCACACCTGAGAAGCTCTTACGAATATCACGTATCTCAAGCAAGGGTTTCTTGGATTCCACCATCCTCACCACCCCTTGTAATCCTTGACGCTATCACGGGTGACCATGACGCTGGGAATAAGGATGGTCGACTTCTTGGGAGCCTTGCCCTCGACGGTATCCTGGCCGTACTTGACAGCCTGACGGACCATCTCGGCAGGATTCTGGGTGGCTGTACCGACGAAGGGGGAACCGTCGCGTTTGAGTTCATCGACGGCCTGGGGGCTTCCATCCACCCCCGTCACGACGATGTCCTTCTGGCGGCCAGCCTGCTCCACAGCCAGGGATGCGCCCAGAGCCGATGGGTCGTTCATGCCGAAGATACCCTGGACATCCTTGTTGGCGGTCAACATGTCGGTGGTGACTGTCAGGCCCGTGGCCCTATCATTCTTGGATGCCTGCTGGCCGACCACCTTGATGCCAGGCGTCTTCTTCAGCGCCTGCTTACAGCCCTTGATGCGGTCTGTGATGGTCTGGATGGGGGTTCCATCGACGATGAGGATGTTGCCCTTGCCGCCAAGCCGCTCAGCCAGGTATTCGCAGGACTTCTCACCGGCCTGTACGCCATCGGTGGTGACCACAGCGTTCGCCCCCTTGGCGGGGGTGTCGACGGCGACCACGATGATGCCGGCATCACGGGCCCTCGTGATGGCGGGCTGCAGACCGTTCTCATCAACCGCCGAGACAATGATCAGGTCGACGTTCTGCTCAATGAAGGAGGAGATCTGATTGTCCTGGGTGGCCAGGTCCAGCTGGGCGTCCTGCACGTTGAGCTTGGCACCGATCTTCTTGGCCTGAACCTTGGCCTGCTTGTCCATGGAGGAGAAGAAGGGATTGGACATATCCTGGACCATCAGTCCGATGCTCTTGATCTCGGTGCGGGTGTTCACTGCCTTATGCTCCTCGTCGCCATTGCTGCATCCAGACAAGAGCATGGTTCCCGCCAGCAGGGCGGACAAGGCCGCAACAATCTTCTTGGTTTTCATTGTGTTTCCTTTCGATATACCGAACAGCCTTTGTTCGATATGTCTTGCGCCCATCAACTCGTATGAGCTGGGCAACCACAGGACTCCCTTATTCTCAGGGATGCCCTCATGGTCTGATGGATGGGTTTCGACGACTCTGCCGACCCCTCCCCTGACTGGTATACCTCCTGTTCTCCTTCGATGAGGGTAAGTAGATGGTCAGCCGCCTTGCTGCCGATTCCATAGGAATCCTCGGCGACCAGGGTGATGCCCGGAGAGATGAGATCCGACCAGGTGAAGTCATCGAAAGCCACCAAGGCCATATCCTGTGGAATTGAAAGCCTCCTCTGGCTGAATGCCTTCATCAGACCGAGAAGAATGGGGTTGTTGCCCGCTATGACCACATCGGGAAGTTCCTTGTGGCCGCGAAGGTAACGGTCAATCTGCATCTTGGCGGACCCCTGATCGTTGCCGCATTCCAGGACCTCGATCTGAGCGCCACATGCCTGGGCGGCAGCCTTGAGCCCCTCCTCTCGCACATAGCGGCTATTCCAGACCGAGGGGTAGATGACCAGCAGCCAGCGCTTGAAGTGGTGATGGGCCAGGTGGTCGCCAAGCTTGGCTGAGGCATCGACGTTGTCGGTGGTCACATAGGAGAAATCCTCGGCGGCATCGCCGGGCACGGAATCCACGAAGACGACCGGCACCCTCCAGTCGTGAAGCCTTTTGCGGCTGACGTCACTGAGGGCCAGGGTGGAGATGATCCCGCCCGGCCGATTCTCCATGACCTGCTGTAGAAGTTCCTGCTCGCTGCTTTCCTCATACCGCCCGTTGACGGCCATATCAGCAATCAACAGGTTCTCTCCCCGGGCCTGGAATACACTTTCGATGCCGGAGATCAGATCCAGATAGTAGGGGTTCGACATGCCTGCCGTCAGTAGGGTCACCGACCGGTGGACCCCCCTTCGCAAGTCGCGGGCGTTGGCGTTGGGAATGTATCCCAAGGAATCAGCCGTCTCCAGGACATGGGCCCGGGTCTTGTCGGAAACCCCACTGAGACCGTTGATGGCACGCGAAACCGTGTAGATCGACAGGTCCAGTTCCTTGGCCAGGTCAGTGAGAGTAACGCCTACTTTTTTCTTCATCGAATTTCCTAAACGTTTATTTTACTGATGAAATAATTTTATGTCCTATTGACCCTTCAGTCAAATTCTTTGGGCCGACACAGGCCGGCGGGCGGCGAACTCAGCCGAAACGGCCGGAGATGTAGCGCTCGGCCTCCTCGTTCTGGGGGTTGTTGAACATGGTGGTGGTGTCCGCGAAGTACTCCAGGTGGCCTGGCTTGCCCACGGCCTTGAGGTTGAAGAAGGCCGTGTAGTCGGCGATGCGGGCGGCCTGTTGCATGTTGTGGGTGACTATCACGATGGTGTAGTCGTGCTTGAGCTCGTTGATCAGGTCCTCCACGGCCAGGGTGGAGATGGGGTCCAGGGCCGAGCAGGGCTCATCCATGAGCAGGACCTGGGGGTGGACGGCTACCGCCCGGGCGATGCAGAGCCGCTGCTGCTGACCTCCCGACAGGCCCACACCCGGCTTGTTCAGGCGGTCCTTGACCTCATTCCAGAGGTTGGCTCCACGCAGGGCCCATTCGACCAGGTCGTCGGCGTCTGACTTGGAAATCTTACGGTTGTTGAGCCTCACCCCTGCCAGGACATTCTCCCGTATGGACATGGTTGGGAAGGGATTGGCCCGCTGGAAGACCATGCCCACGTCACGCCGGACAGCCACAGGGTCCACGCGCTTGCCGTAGAGGTCACGCCCCTCCAGCAGGACCTTGCCGGTGATATGGGCTCCGGGAATGATCTCATGCATGCGGTCCAGGGTCCGCAGGACGGTGGACTTGCCGCAACCGGAGGGGCCGATGAAGGCGGTGACCTGGTTTGATTGGATGTTCAGGTTCACATCCTCCACGGCCTTGAAATCGCCGTAGAAGATGTTCAGATGCTCGATGTCGATCCGCTGTCCCATTGCTACCTCTCCGCCCTACTGCTGCTTGCTGTACTGCTCGTCATATCCTGCCCCATGGCCTTGTCTGCAACCATCTTCCCCACTCCCCCGCTAGCGCTCCGTCTTGACCGAGAAGACCCGGGCCACCAGGCGGCCGATCAGGTTCAGGACCAGGACCAGGATGATGAGGGTCAGGGCCGCGGCCCAAGCCCGTTCCATGGGGATGCTGCTGACACAGCCCGCCCCGCCGTCCGCCGGGCAGGTGACCGTGAGCTTGCTGTATTCCTGGTATACGTATACCGGCAGGGTGGTCATCTGGCCGGAGAAGAGGTTGAGGTTGGTGGAGGAGATGAAGCCGGCCGTCATGAGCAGGGGTGCGGTCTCACCGATGACTCGGGCGATGGCCAGGATCACACCGGATACGATGCCGGGCAGGGCCGTCCGCAAGACGATCTTGGTGATGGTCCGCTGCTTGGTGACGCCCAAGGCATAGGCGGCCTCACGTAGGTCGCCCGGCACGATCCGCAGCATCTCCTCGCTGGACTTGACCACGGTGGGGATCATCAGCAGGGAGAGAGCCACCGACCCCTCAAAACCATTGATGGTGCCGGGGCCGAAGACGATGGAGAACATGGAGAAGGCGAAGAGGCCGGCCACAATGGAGGGAATGCCAGACATCACGTCGACCAGGAGCGAGATGGCCCGTGCCAGACGACCCCCGTGGGCGTATTCAACCAGGTAGACCGCGCACATCAGGCCGATGGGCACGGAGATGACCATGGCCCCCAGGGTGACCTCCAGGGTGCCGATGATGGCGTGCTCGATGCCACCGTAGCCGCCGGATGGGGTCTGCAAGCCGCCGATGACACCTGACATGTTGTAGGTCAGGAAGTTCCAGTTGAGGCGTTTGATGCCGGCCGCCAGGGTGGTCCACAGAACCGAGATCAGCGGTATCAGCGCCATCAGGAAGGCCAGGAAGACCAGGACCCGCATGAGCAGGTCCTTGCGCTTGCGGGCCGCGATGAAGGAACGGGTGGGCTTGAACTTGTCGAAGTCGATGACCGGGGCGGCGTCGTCGGTTCCCGAAGGCTGTACCCGGTTGGGCTGGCCGCCCCCGGCAGTCGCCACGGCTTGCCGCCTGGCTTGGTCGGGCATAGCCTTGTCGGCATCCGCGACCCCACCCACGGCAAGCTCTTGGGACTGCCCTGGCAGCCGTTGATCGCGCCTGTCGCTCACTTGGCCACCTGCTTTCTGGTGATGCGCCGGGCCAGATAGTTGACCAGGAAGGTGATCAGGAAAAGGACCAGGCCGGTGCCGATCAGGGCCGAGACTCCCTGGCTGTTGGCCTCCGGGTACTGGGCGGCGATATTGGCCGCGATGGTCTGGTTCTGCGAGGCCTGCAGGAGCTTGACCGAATACTTGAGTCCGGGCGAGAGAATCATGAGCACAGCCATGGTCTCACCCAGGGCTCGGCCCAGCCCCAGCATGGAAGCCGAGACCACGCCCGACTTGCCGAAGGGCAGGACGGCCAGCCGCACCATCTCCCACTTGGTGGCTCCCAGGGCCAGGGCAGCCTCCTCGTAGAGCCTGGGGGTCTGGGCGAAGATGTCACGGGACATGGAGGTGATGATGGGCAGGATCATGACCGCCAGGACCACTGCGGTGGTGCCTACGGTACGGGCCGGATTGGCCACAGGACCGGCGAAGATCGGAATCCAACCCAGGTATTTGGCCAGGAAGGCCCAGAAGGGTTCGATGGCCGGCACCAGCACGATGCCGCCCCAGAGGCCGTAGACCACGGAGGGGATGGCCGCCAGCAGGTCAACGATGTAGTTGAGGGCTGATGCCAGGGACTTGGGCGCGTAGTGGGTGATGAAGAGGGCGATGCCAATGGCCACGAAGAAGGCGATGAGGAGGGCAAGCCCTGCCACCAGAACCGTGCCGAAGACCAGGGGCCCCACGAATTGCAGGAAGTTGTGGGCGCGCCCGCCGGTGAAGGATTCGATGGTCTCGACCTTGGCCTGCCGGTCGCCGGCGATGATCGGCCAAGCCCTATAGAGCAGGAACACGGTAACCGCCGCCAGCGCCAGGAGGATGATGATGCCGCAGGCGTAGGCCACACCCTTGAAGATGGCATCGGCCCGTTTGCCGCTGACCGGCTGGTCCAGTTGCTCGGTGGTCACGTCCGACTCCTCCCTCATTTGCCCTGGCCTTGCGAGGATGGCGAGGAGACGGAAATCAAGGAGATGCTCTTCATGACCTTGGCCCGGGTGGCCGCGCTCAGGGGAACGGCTCCGGCATTATCGGCGACCAGTTGCTGGCCGTCACGGCTGACCTCGTAGGTCAACCAGGACTTGATGAACCTGGCCGTGTCGGCATCCTGGTAGGCCGGGCAGGCCACATCGTAGGAGACCAGCAGGAGAGGGTAGGCGTTGGCGGCCTGGGTGCCATGGTCCAGTTCGATGACCAGCCGCCCGGGGCCTGAAGCCTCCTGGCCGATCTTGGAAGAGTCAACCACGGTGGAGGCGGCCTGGGGCGAGTATGGCACGTAGGCCTGGCCGACCTTCAGGCTGACGGTGCCCAGGGTCCCGACCTTGGAGGCATCCACATAACCGATGGTGCCGTCGGCCTGGCCAACCGTCGAGGCGACCCCGCTGGCTCCCTTGGACCCCTGCCCCACATCGTTGGGCCAGTTCTCCCCCGCCTCGTAGGGCCAGTCCTCGCCGGCCGTGTCCTTGAGGTAGGAGAGGAAGTTCTTGGTGGTGCCGGACTTGTCGGACCGGTGAACCACGGTGATGGGCTTGGCGGGCAGGTTGGCCTTGGGGTTCTGCTCCTTGATGGCCGGGTCATCCCAGCTGCTGATCTTGCCGTCGAAGATCCGGGCGATGGTGGCCGGGTCCATGTTCAGGTGTTTGTCCTGACCTGATAGGCCCTTGAGGTTGTAGGCCACGGTGATGCCGGAGACGTAGACGGGAACATCAAAGGCGGAGCCCCCGCCCGCGCAAATGCTCTTGGACTGCTCGATGGCCTGCGCATCAAGGGGGGCATCGGTGGCGGCCCATGCCGTGGCTCCAGTCAGGAAGGTGGAGATCCCGGCTCCCGACCCTGTGGGATTGTAGGCTATCTTGACGTCACGGTTATGCCGCTGGTACATGGCGATCCAGGCTTCGACGGCACCCTGCTGTGAGGAGGCTCCAGCCCCCTGGAACTCACCGGAGATCTTGGACTTTCCAGCGGATGATGCCTCGTTGGCCTCTTGGGGAACATTGTCACCGCAGGCGGCCAGGGAAAGCGTGGCGGCCACAGCACAGGCGACGGCCAGCAATCGGACCTTGGTCTTCTTACCCTTGTCTTGCACAATCACCCTTCAAGATTACCGAACGGGCACTACCAGCCCCGGCCTTGCACCCTCGGCAACGAATCGGGACCTATCCTTGCCCATGCCGTTCCGCACACATGACGGGCCAGCCGACCTGCCGGCACGAGGGGATTCATAGCCCGTCAGAGAGATGACTGAGCCATATTCCCAGGCCGAATTGAAGGAAACTGCCCGGCTCCTGCCATTAGAGCCGACGGACGATGTTCACCGTGAGCTTGGCGGCGGTGTCGGCGTATTCGGACACGTCGAAGTCCTTGAAGGTCTCATATTCGGTGTCGGCGTTGTCGCTCAGGGCACGGATGACCAGGGCGGGCACGTCGTTGCGGGCGGCGACATGGGCCACGGCGGCCCCCTCCATCTCGACGGCGTCGGCATGGGTCTGCTCGGCCACCTGGGCCACGGCTTCAGGGTCGCCCACGAACTTGTTGCCGGAGGCGATGGTCCCGACGATGTGGGTGATGCCCATATCGTCCAAGGCCGCCTGAGCCAGGTCGAGCAGGCGCGGGTCGGAGTGGAACTCCTCGGTCTGGGGCTTCCACTGGGCGATCATGCGCATGTCGGAATCCAGGTAGCGCAGGGTGCCGCCCAGGACCACGTCGTTGATATGCAGGCTCTTGTTGAGGCTGCCGGCGATGCCGGAGAAGATGACCTGATCGGGGCGGATGCTGTCGATCAGGTACTGGGTGGTGGCGGCCGCGTTGACCAGGCCCATGCCGCCCACGGTTGCCGCCACGCTGATGTCCTCACCGGCATTGGACGTGATGGAACCCCGGTAGACCTTCAGGCTGGCCCGCTCCTCTATGCTGACCTGCTCCAGGCTCCTGGCGATGTGGTCGACTTCCTCTTCAAGGGCTCCGATGATGGCAACGCTTGTCATGCCACTTCCTTACTGTGCGACGATTGGTGTGCTTTGAGCATATCCTGCAGCCCACCCAAGGCCATGGCTGGGGCGGCCAGGCCCGGCCCCCGCAATAAGCCTCTCAAGCCTGCCGCCGGGCGCTGACCGAGTCGGCCAGCAGGCGCAGGAGCCGGTCGGTCTGCGGCCAGGAGATACAGCGGTCGGTGATGGACTTGCCATAGACCAGGCCACCCAAGGGCCCTTCGGGCTGGTTGCCCCCTTCGATGAAGCTTTCCATCATGATTCCGATGATGTCCGGCTCACCTTGGGCTATGCGTCCGGCCAGGTTCTCCACCACCCGGGCCTGCTGGACCTCATCCTTGCCGGAGTTGCCGTGGGAGCAGTCGATGACCAGCCCCCGGCAGGCGGCCGAATCGGCGGGCATCTCGTCCCGGATGGCCTGCATGGCTGTGGCGACCGAGGCCTGGTTGTAATTGGGCCCATGAACCGAACCACGCAGGACCACATGGCAGTCGGGGTTGCCCAGGGTCTCGACGGCGCAGGCCCGACCCAGATGGTCGATGCCGAAGAAGGTGTGCTGCTGGGCGGCAGCGTAGCAGCCGTTGACCGCCGCTTTGACCGAGCCGTCGGTACCGTTCTTGAAGCCGACCGGCATGGAGAGGCCGGAGGCCAGCTGCCGGTGGACCTGGGATTCCGTGTTGCGGGCGCCGATGGCCCCCCAACTGACCGCGTCCGAGATGAACTGGGGCGAGGTCGGCTCCAGGAACTCGGTGGCGGCGGGCAGTCCCCTGTCCAGTACGCCCAAGAGTATCCACCGGGCCAGGAGTAGGCCCTTCCTGATCTGGTGGCTGCCGTCGATGTCGGGGTCGTTGATCAGGCCTTTCCAACCCACAGTGGTCCGTGGCTTCTCGAAGTAGACCCGCATGATGATGAGCAGGCGGTCGCCCAGCTCGTCCTTGAGCTCGGCCAGGCGTTCGGCATAGTCGAAGGCGGCCTTGGGGTCGTGTATGGAGCAGGGACCGACGATGACCAGAAGCCGGTCGTCCCGCCCATTCATGCAGTTGCGAATCTCGTCCCTGGATTCAGCGACCAACCTCTTTGCCTGGTCTGACATGGACAAGTCGGAGAGGACCTGTGCCGGGGTTGGTAGGGGGTCAAGCTCAAGAACCCGCCGATTGATGATCCGGTCCACTCCAACCTGGTCCTCCCAGCGGGGCACATCGGTCTGTGCAAGGGGGTCCCTCCCCTCCCTCATGGCCTGATGGATGGCCTGCAATTGCTCCGGACTCTGCATAGCTTCCCAGGAAGCCGGGCTGGTCTGCCCCTGCGGTCCATCTTGCATATCCTGCATGGTCTTGTCTCCTTGATAGCGCTTCTTCAAGGATAGCCCGCTGAGGGCCGCAAACACACAAACGTGCCAACTGTCAATCGTCAGCCACTACCGGAACCTTCTGGCACATGCCTGGCTACAGCCATGCCACCAGGCACGAGGCCTCAGCCAGCCAGCTGCCTCCGGGCGGTCACGGCCTCGGCCAGGGTGCCCAGGATCTCTTCGGTGGATTCCCAAGGCACGCAGGAGTCGGTCACTGACTGCCCGTAGACCAGCTGGTCCAGGGGGGCCGGGGCCTGGTGGCCACCCACCAGGAAGCTCTCGAACATGACCCCTAGGATGCCCCGCTCGCCTTGGGCGATCCGCCCGGCAAGTTCCTGTAAAACCTTGGCCTCACGGACCTCATCCTTGCCGCAGTTGCCGTGGGCCGCGTCGATGACCAGTCCCTCAACCCCAGGGCCGGTCAGCTTGGAGGCCCGCAGGTCCTCCAGGGCCTGGGCCACGGATTCACGGTCATAGTTGGGGCCGCTGCTGGACCCGCGCAATACGATATGGCAGTCTGGGTTGCCCTTGGTCTCCGCCGAGATGACCTTGCCATCCAGGTTGATGGAGAGGAAGTGGTGTTCCGCCGAGGCGGCGTAGCAGGAATCGCAGGCGGCCTTGACCGAACCGTCGGTGGAGTTCTTGAAACCGATGGGCATGGAGAAGCCCGAGGCCAGCTCCCGGTGGACCTGGGACTCCGTGTTACGGGCCCCGATGGCCCCCCAGCAAATCAGATCACACAGGTATTGCGGAGTGATGGGGTCCAGCCATTCGATGGCCGTAGGCAGGCCCATGGTCAGCACATCGGTCAGGACCTTGCGGGCCATCCACATGCCCTTGCGAATATTGAAACGGCCATCCAGGTCGGGGTCGTTGATCAGGCCCTTCCAGCCCACGGTGGTCCGTGGCTTCTCGAAGTAGGTGCGCATGACAATCAGCAGCCGGTCCTTGACCCGCTCGTTGACGGCCGCCAGCCGTTGGGCATACTCATGGGCGGCCTGGGTGTCATGGATGGAGCAGGGGCCGACGATGACCAGGAGCCGGTCGTCACGCCCGTGCAGCACATCGCGGATCTCCTGGCGCGAACGCAGGACCAGATCGCACATCTGATCGGTCAGGGGCAGTTCCTTGAGGAAGGTCCGGGGGGCTGGAATCGGGTCCAATTGGCGTATATTGACATCAACCGTCTCTGGAAAGACGGCACGCTCTCCCAGGGACTGCCGGTCTTCACCATTGCCTGGGCCTCGCCGCTGTTCCATGGTCCGCTCCTTCAGCTTTTCCTATGTCTGACTCAGACTAGTCGCACCTGCCACGATAACGAACAGCCGGTCTACATAGTGGTATGCAGACCGGCTGGTTACCCTGCCATCAGCGGGGCGGCGTTCGCCTGTCAGGCCAGGGCACCCATGGGGTCCCAGGCCGGCAGCATCTGGGCGGGCTCCTCCAGGGCCTTGCGGTATTCCTCGGGCAGCATGGACTTGGGCACGGCCACCTCGTAGACATACTCGCTGAACCAGTCGTCGGACATGGTGAAGTAGCCCTTGTCGGCGACCTTGGAGCCCCAGGAGTTCTCGACACGCCAGCGGCGGGTCGTGGTCCCGTCGGCGGCCACATCCACACCCGCGAAGGCCATGGCGTGATTCATGGCGGAATCGGCGAAGCGGACCCGCTCCTCCTTGTCCAGGTCGAAGTTGACCCGGTAGACCTTGCCGTACTCGAAGAGGTCGGTGGCCCAGGCGCCGGACTCCCGGTCCATCATGGGGTGGCAGTCAGCCCCGAACCAGACCGGAATGCCCTGCTCGGACAGGAGCTTACGCACGCAGTCCTTCATGAACCGGTTGGGCACGTTCAGGTACTCGGTGGGGTCGCCTCCGGCCACATTGCCCAGGTGCTCGATGCCGATCTTCTTGCCCTTGGGGTGCTCGGCGCGGGGGTCGTCCACCAGGCAAACGTAGTCCTCCAGGCCGGCCGTGACGTACTTGTGCCAGAACTCGACGGGAGTGACCTCACCGTCGCGGTGGAAGTTGCCGTTCTCATCGGTCCACTCCCAGTCGAAGCTCTTGGGAGGCTCACCCAGATGGATGGTCAGGATCCGGTGGGCGGCCGCAATGGTCTGCTCCACGATCTGGTCGATCTCGGCCTGACTGGCGTACATGTGGGCCACGGCCGTGTGCAGGAGGGAACGCAGCTCGGTGTTCATCTGGCTGGTGTCGGTGGAGGAGGCGGTCTCGGGGAAGAAGTCCTTGGGAACGGCGCCGTACTTCTTGTAGATGTTCATGGCCATGGTCCACTGGCCGCCATCTCCCATCACGTCTGACAGGAGATGCTGCATGAGGCGGGAGTCGACCTGCTCGCCGCCACGGATCAGCTGGGCCACATCACGCAGGAAGTAGTTGGACCGCTCCAGCTTGTCGTAGTACATGGCGTAGTTCTGTGAGAACTCGAACTCCTTGAGACCCAAGGCCTTCTTGGCCACGAAGCGGGCCACGTTCAAGGAGCTGAAGAGCCAGCAGCGGCCGGAATGGTTCTGGTTGGTGGCCTCGCCGTTGTCGACGGTCACCGAGAAGCGGCGCTGGAGGCGGCGGGCACGGTCGTAGTTGTGGGCGACCTTGTCGATACCGACAGCGGTCACGGCGTTCATGGACATGCGGTTGACCGGGTCCTTATCGAAATCCGTGCGCAGGGTCTCCAGCTCCTGCTGGCCCAAGGGTGCGATATCGCTCATGCTCGCCGATACTCCTTTTCGATTGCTTCAGATCTGGCCCGGCCCACCGGGGCAGGCAGGGCCACTTAGGGACACCAGTACCTTATCGCAGGGTGCCCACGTCCGCGGGAGGCGAACGTCAGTTCTGGCCGCGATGCAGGGAACCTGAGCCAGGCTCGAAGGACACCGGCATGGGGTCATCATCTCCAGCCTCCCCCGCTTGGGATCCATCGGCCTGATCCCGTTCTGCGGCCCCAGCGGCATCGGCACTTTCGGCGGCTTCCGCGCCGGTGATGTCCCTGATGTCATCGGTATCGTCGACGTCATCGGAATCGTTGGCGTCACCGCTGTCATCAGCGTCACGGGCGTCACCAGCCTGCTCGGGGCCCTGGCCGGCAGCCTGGGCATTCTCGAATTCGTCATCTGCAGCGACCTGTTTGCCGCCCTGCCCATGTCCGGGCTCGGCGATGGCGTTCATAAGGGGAAGCTTGACTGCCGCAAGCCCCTGGTCGGTCTTGGGAGCATTATCCTGGCCCAGGTCGGTGCCGAAGTCGGCGAAGGCATTGGAGAAGAGGGACCTCAGCTCGGTCACCCGCTGGGTGATGGTCGATTCGCGTTCCTGAAGCTGGGCCAGGTGCTCCTTGAGTCCCTCCAGCTCCGCCTGGGCGGCGGCACGGCGCTTCTCGATCTCCTGATCGGCGTCCTGGCCGGCCTTGCTGATGATATTGGAGGCTTGCTGGTCGGCCTCCTCACGCTTGGAGGCGCTGTAAGCGTCAGCCTCCTGGCGGATGGTCTTGGCTTCATCGATCAGCTGGTCGGCCTCCTCCTTGGCTGCGGCGCGGCGTTCCTCCAGTTGGGCCAGCAGATCCTTGACCTTGGCCGAGGCCTCATCCTGCTGGTCGGAGACATCTTTGCGGATCTGCTCCACCTCCGCGTTGACCTGGCTGAGCACCTTGGCCTGCTGAACCTTGGCCTGGTCCTCGATCTCCTGGGCCCTGGCCTGGGCGGCATCGGTGATCTCGCCGGCCTTGCGCTGGGCCTCCGTGGTCATACGGGAGACCTGCTCGCGCACATCGGCCAGCTTCTTGTTGGCCTCGGTCAGGGCGGCCTCGATCTGGTCGTTGGCCTCGCCCTTGAGCTTGGCGACCTCCTCGTTGACGGCCTTGCGTTGTTCGGCGATCTGCTGGGTGGCGGCGGCCTTCATCTCGGCCAGCTCACGCTCCTGGGTGGACCGCTCGGATGCCAGGCGCTTCTTGTGCTCCTCCCTGGCGTTGCTCAGCTCCACCTCCAGGGTCTCGCGCTGTTCGGCCACGTTCTTGGCGGTCTGCGAGCGCAGCTGCGCGGCCTCCTCCTCGGCGCTGCCGATGGTCGACTCGGCCTCGGCCTTGGCATTGTTGAGCAGGGTCTGGGCCTTGGCCTTGGCGTCGTCAAGAATATGCTGGGCGTCAAGCTTGGCCGAGTTGACCAGGGTTTGGGCCTGGGCCTGGGCCGCGGACCTGGTTGAGGCGGCATCCTGCTTGGCCCGGTTGAGGAGTTCGACAGAGGTCTGCTCGGCCGAGGCCAACATACGTTGGGCATTGGAACCCAGGGAGGCGAAGGAGTTGTCCTTGTTGGCCTTGCGGACGTTGTTCTTCTCCTCCTGGAGCTGGGCCTGGAGCTGAAGTATGGTGTCGTCGCTGGTCCTGACCTGCTCTCGCAAGCGGTTCAGGGTCTCCTGGGCGCTGGCAAAGGCCTGGTCGACACTCTCCTTCTCATAGCCGCGCAAAGCCACTGGAAAACGATCGGTCATACTGCATTCCTTTCACAAGCCTGCCGGCACACACCTGATATGTCTGCCTGAAAAGCAAAGGTTGACGCTGGGGCTGGGGCTGGCCGCACAAGGCGCCTGATATGCACTTTAGCGCACCCAGGGCGGCCGAAACCCCTGTATACAGAATGCACACAGATACTCTGCGACCGGCTCGTGCCCCGTTCCGGCTGCCTTGCCTGCCACTGGGGTCAGGAGAGCAGAATCGCACCGGAAGACGGCTGCAGGTAGTAGCGCACCGTCTGCCTGACCAGGTCGGAGCAGGCCTGGATCTGCTGGTCCAAGGGAAGGCCGTGCTGGGAATGGGCCGATTCGTTGACAATGGGGAAGCTGAGGAAGCCCGCCAGCTTGTGCTTCTGGCCGGCGGTCCAGTCCAGCAGGTTGTAGAAGAGGGAGTTGCAGACGAAGGTGCCGGCGTCAGAGCTCAGGGTCGCCGGAATGCCACGCCCGTTGAAGTCATCCATTATTGAGTGCAGAGGCAGGCGGGTCCAGTAGGCGGCCGGGCCCTCCGGTTTGATGGGTGTGATGGGCTGGCTGCCGTCCGCGATGCCGTTTTGGGCCGGGGCTATCCGGTCCATGAGATTGGTGGCGCAGCGTTCCAGGAGCATGCCACGGGCGGCCCGCTTGAGACCGGTGGCGATGATGATGTCGGCCTGCGTGGCCTCGATGGTCTCCTGGAGGTTGGACCAGGCATCCTCGAAGCTGATGGGCAGGCTGACCGAGTTGATGGTCAGGTTCACGTCGGCCAGGGGGTCGTCGAAGTCCTGGTCGGAGGCCTTCAGAGGAAGCAGTCCCCGCTCGGCGATGGCCTTGGGGACCTCGTAGGAGGGGTTGACCTTGATGCCCTCGTAGGGGTTGAATCCGGAAATCACGACCTTGATCTCTTGCATAGGTACCAGTGTAGCTGCCCACGACCACCTGCGCCGGGACACGGAGCCGGAGACCGCCCTGCTCGCCGACCTGACCGACCGGCATGGAAGCGGCGACTTGCTGGTCAGTCCTCGCGCACGATGAGGGCCAGCATACGACCCTCCCGGAGCTTATGGGCCAAGGCTGCCCGGCGGTGGGAGTACCAAAGGGGATTCTCCAGGGTGCACAGGCTGTGGTGAATCTCTCCCAGGCGTTCAGCCAGGTCGGGCATGCCCTCGCCATCCTGCCGACTCAGGTCAGCCAGCTCCTGGTCTGCCGCCAGATACTGGGTGGCGGCGGCGACCCGGCGGGAGGAATCAATGAGGCTGTCACGAGGAATGCCCGCCTTGGCCAACCCCTGGCGGGCGGCCAGGGCCAGGTCGATGCTGGGGCCGCCAAAACGGCTGAGTCCGAAGCTGCCGGGGAACTGGGCGTCGAAGTCGTCGGCCAGGTCGGCACCGACCTCGTAGCAGTCCCCACAGATGCAGGGCCCCAGGGTGGCAACCATACGTCCGGTCCTGCCACCCTTGGCCACCATGAGCTCGACGGTGGAGGCGATGATGCCACGTTGCAGACCCTTGCGGCCGCAATGGGCGGCGGCGATGAGTCCGGCCTCCGGGTCCGCCAGCAGCACCGGCAGGCAATCGGCGGCGAAGACTCCCAGGGCCAGACCCTTCTGGCTACTGACCTGTGCATCGGCCTCAATGACCCTGCCGGCTCCCGGCATCTGCTCTGGACTGCCGTCTTGATGGCTCTGGCCGCTGCTGACAGGCGAGGCTTCAGCGGCCAGAGCGCCGCCTGAATGGTCGATCAGTCTGGGGCCGTCCACACCCTCGGCAGGGCTGCTGAATGCTGGGGAGACCTTTGCTGCCGGGGAGACCAACAGCTCGTCCATATCGACGGCCCGGCCCGAATGAACCTGGCTGACCAGGGCGACGTCAACCCCCAGCTCCTGGGCCAGGGCCTCCCTATTGGCCTGGACCAGGGCCGGGTCTTCCCCTCCCTTACCGCCCAGGTTGCAGGAGGCGAAATCCCCCTGGCTCACCCCACCCAGTCGGGTGGTATAGACCACCTTGACACCCGGCGCCAGGGCAATGGGAATGGTGACCGGAATGGCCCTACCCGCCTTATCAGTCGGCGACAGGGCCGAACTATCCACAATGGCCTGGTCCCCGGGTTGACCAGCCCACACATCAACAGCTTCAGAAGACATGGAACCACCCTAACCCAACCCCTGCCAGACCACCCTGACGACAAGCATCTCAACCACACACCAGACCCAGTGACCAGCGGCAAAGGACTCTCCCGCCAAGGTGTGGGCCATCCCCTGCCCAAGAACCGAACGTCAAGACTGGGGCGGCAGGAGTCGAAACTGGGGCTCAGAAGACCGGGTCCAGGTGGTTCGGGTCCACGGTGAGTCTGGTGGATTCACGCACCACCAGTTTGGGGGTCAGGATCCTGCGGTTGCCGCTCACCGGCTCACCGGCCAGCAGCCGGCAGAGCAGGTTGGCCACCTTGGTGCCGTATTGGCCGGCGTCACGGTGGACGGCGGTGATGGAGGGATAGGTGGCCTCGCACACGAAGCTGTCCTCGAAGCTGACCATGGCCGGCAAGCCGTGGGGAAAACGTTTGCCACCCAAGCCGCCCCGGTCGCCACGAATCATGACTTCGGCCAGGACCCGCATGGAGGAGGCAGCCATGGTCTCGTTCTCATAGATGAAGGCGGTGAAGGGGTGCGGGCCGGAGAGCTTGCTTTGGGTCAGCGCGGAGGCCGTGGCCGGATCGAAGTCGGTGAAGTCCACGGAGCTGGCCTCCAGGGCATGCTTGTGGGCAAAGCTGCGGAAGGCCTCGACGCGGGCCTGGCTGTAGTCCAGGCGCTCATCGCCGGATAGGTAGGCTATGGACCGGTGGCCCATCTGGGCCAGGTGGTCCAGGATGGTCCGCATGGTCCGGGAGTCGTCGATGGAGAGGGAGGGTATGTTCAGCACCGGGTCGGGGCCGCCGGCCAGCACAGCTGGCAAGCCCAGTTCCGTGAGGAGGGCTGGGCGTGGGTCATCGGCACGCAGGTCCACCAGAATGACCCCATCTACCCGTCGGCGCCTGGCCCAGTCCCGGTAGGTGGCCAGTTCCTCGGTCAGGCTGGCGCAGGGCCGGTAGAGCAGACCGTAGCCCTTGGTGCTCAGTGAGGAGTGGATGCCGGCCATGAAATGGAGCATGAAGCTTTCGGTCTGGAAGCCGTCGGCGGAACGGGCCGGGGCAAATCCTACAGTCATGGTCTTGGACGACCCCAGGGCCTGGGCCGCATAGGCCGGACTCCAGCCCATGGCAGCCGCAGCCTCCTTGACCCGCCGTTTGGTCTCGTCCGAGACCCCTGGTCTGTCGTTGATGGCGAAGGAGACGGCTGTTTGGGATATGCCCAGCTCCTGAGCTATGTCTTTGAGGCCGACCCGGGGGCGGTTCCTGGCCTCCGTCGGCTCGGATTCCTGAACGCCGGCCTGGGAGCCACGAGCAGACGACGAGGTGGACTGCCCTCCCCGCTGGGTCTGTCGAGAGGCGTTGCCAGAACGGCCGCTCTGGCCCTTACCTGTGACTCCCAAGGCCTCCACCCTTCTTTCTTGCCTGAACCTGCGCCCAACCGCCACGCCACCCTCTGGCGTGACGGCGCCCCATGCCTACGCAAACCATAGGTCAGTGCGGGCGAAGATCCGCAAGCATGACATCCACCGTCAGCTCAGCTCACTTGCTCCCACCACTATAAGACGAACTGGCCCCCATGCGGGTATGGTGGAGCAAAGCCCACATTCCCTCACTTCTGCTTCGGTACTAGGGGTGAAGGGCGGTGATGGGGTGGCGACGATGGCCGGGTAGGCCCCAAGCCCTGTGACACCTCGCACGGACCTAGCCCAGCTGGGCCAGTTCCTCAGGGCTCAGAGTCAGGTCACCGGCCTTGAGGCTGTCAAGAATGGTCTGTGGCCGGTGAGCGCCGGGAATCACGAAGACATGGCTGCCCTTGGCCAGCTCCCAAGCCAGAACCACCTGCTGGTAGCTGACGGCATGGGCCTGCGCGACCCTACGGAAGGGGTCGAACTTGGTCTCGTCCTTGGCCTTGCGGTAGCCGCCCAGGGGGCTCCAGCAGACGAAGGCCAGACCAGCCTGGGCGCAGTAATCCAGCGTGTCCTGGGTGCTCAGGTAGATGGGTGAGTACTGGTTCTGCACGGCCACCAGGCTGGACCCTAGAATCCCCCGGGCCAGGCCGATCTGCTCCATCGATGCGTTGGATATGCCGATCTGCTTGGCGACCCCCTGGTGGAGAATCTCGGCCATGGCCTCAATGGACTCCTGGTAGGGCACCTTGGGGTCGGGCCGGTGGAAGTAGAGGAGGTCGATGGCCTCGACGCCCAGCTCCCTGGCCGACTCCTTGGCGTGCTGGATCAGGGCCTCTGGCCTGCCGTCCACATCCCAGGTGGGCTTGCCGTCGGTGAAGTTGCGGAAGTGGCCGACCTTGGTGGCCACCAGCACCTCCTCGCGCGGGCCCTTCCATGTAGCCAGGGCCTCACGCACCAGCTTCTCGCCGGTCTGTTCGGGGCCGCCCGAACAGTAGTAGGACCAGGCCGTGTCAATCTGCCGGCAGCCGGCGCCAAGGGCGGCATGGATGGTCTCAATGCCCTGCTCCCAACCCAGGTTGTTCTCCAAGGTCAGGGGCATCTCCCCCAAGCCGATCCTTGTGGTCCCATATGGTCCCAGATTGCCTTGCGCTACCATGATCGTCTCCTTATCGGGCTGTCCTTGCCCAGTCATCACTTCAACATCACCCCGGGCCGGTCCGGCCAGACCAGGCACGTAGCCGCAACCGAAACACACCCATTGACTCCAGCCTAGACAGACTGGCGTGGTCTGGCAAGCAATCTAGGCACAGTCCACAGCCCGGCGGCACATCCACCTAGATCAGCCAGCGTGGTCACACTGAGTCAGCGACCTCCGAAGGACCCGCCGCCGAAGCCACCGCTGGACCCGGAGAAGCCACCGCCGCCGGAGAAGCTGCCGGATGAACCGGACGAGGAGCTGGCCTGGGAGATCGTCGACTGAATCTGCCCGAATCCCGATGAGAGCTGGGCTCCAAGGTCGCCGAAGTTGGCGCTCATGGCAGGCCCGCCCCCGCCCATGGCACCCTGGGGCCCGGAAATGCCACCGTAGCCCCTGTAGCCGTTTCCATACCAACGGTATGGACGGTAGTTGAAGTAGAGGAGGGAATTGGAGGCGTACTGGTCCAGCCAGGCCGGATCCTGGATCTGGGGGTAGGCCTGGGCCAGCTGGCGCAGGACCTTGTCGGAAATACCAAAGGCCGTGGCGTAGACCAGGTATTGGTCCCAGAGGATCAGATCCGCTGCCCCCCGGTCGGAGAAGTCACTGAAGTCCTCCATGTAGGCCTTGAATCCCAAGACCTGACCGGCCAGGGGCTGCCCAGGCTCGGTCACCCCGTACTTGACCTTCAGGAACAAGGCCAGGAAGGAGCAGAAGACGATGGGTGCCCCGACCAGCAATCCGATTACGGTGGTGGAGACGAAGGAGCCGAGCACCATGATGCCGATTCCGGCAATCAGGCCGATCAGACCAGCCGCCGCAGCCTGTCCATCCACCCGTCGGCTGGCCCCCAAGACGGCGAACTGGTTCTTGACCGTGGTGGTGAAGGTCTCCTGCAAACTGATGGTCGCGGTCTGGTCCTTCATGCTCTCCCCCATCTGCTTGAGGTCGAAGACCGGCGAACCAATGTCCCGGGAGACGGCCACCAACAGATTCAGCAGGGCCGATTCCGATGGGGTCAGGGGCAGGGTGGCCGGCTGCTGCAGTGCGACCGGCAGCAGGACCAGGGTCGAGCTGGCCTGCAGCTGGCTGGCCCGCCCTGGGTCGGCGGTGACCATGCCGTTGATCTGGACCGGATTGGTCTGGAGCATATCGATGCCCCGGTAGATGTCCGCCGACCCCGGGTAAATGGCCAGGGCCTTCTTGCTGGCCAGGGACAGCAGGGTGGCGGCCGTAAGCCGAGACATAAGGTCTCCGGCCCCGCTCCCGTTATCCAGAATGTCCTCCAGCTGCCCGGCGTTGGCTGGATCAAGGTCCGGGGGAATCCGCCGGTAGTCGACCGTCCCCCGGTAGCCATAGCGCCCGCTGGCCATGGAAGCGTAGAGGGCCCAGACCACCAGGGCGAGCCCCGCCACAATCAGGAGTATCCACAGGCCCAGGGTCATACGGGCCTTGGTTCGGCTCCAGCTCTCCTCCTGCCGTTCCCGCTTGACTATGGCCTCCTTCTGGTTGCCCTGCCTGGTAATGGGCGGGTCCTTGAGGGCCTTGGCAGGGAACATGGTCACCAGGTCCACGTGCTGGCCGGAGCGGATGTCCTGGGCGGTCAGGACCAAGCTGTTGCCGGAGCCGCGCTCGGTGGTGGAGGCGCCGGAGAAGTGAAGCCAGGCCTTGACCTGGTCCTTGCCCACGCTCTTGGGAAAGCTAACCTTGGCGGTCATCCTGCCGATGGGCACCTGGTTGGCGTCGCCCATGGGCTCCCACTTGAAGGTGGCCACATCGTCGTAGCGAATGGCCACGCCCTTCATGGTCATGGTCACGTCGAACTTGAGACTGTCCGCGGATTCGGTCACCGGTATGTTCCAGCCGATCTCCACGGTCTTGGGAGAGGTCAGGGGCCGGTCTGGGTCATACTCGGAGGGATTGTCGGCCGACCCTTCAGTGATGTACCAACCTCCGGCGTAGCCCTTGTTCCAGACCTCATCGCTCCCTATTGAGCTTGGGTCAACAGCCCTGTCTTCCTCGTAGACCTCGCCGCTGCTGACATTCTTCACACTGATATCGGTGATGCCCCGGATCTGCTTCGGGTCCAGTTTGTACTGCTGGTAAAGCTGCCTCCAAGGCTTGGTATGCCCGTCATCCGACCGTTCGCGCAGGCGCATGTCGATATGCTGGGTGATCCGCATGTCGCCGTTCTCCAGCACCTGGGCCTCATAGTCGTCCGTCCGGTAGCTGAGGTCGGGCGCGGAGCCGTGGAGGGAGAAGGCCAGCAGGGCCACGAAGGCGATGGCCAGCGTACCCAGCAGGGCCAGGCCCAGGGCCCGCCACCAATGCCGGGGCGCCTTGACCTCCTGATCCGCCTTACCGGGGTTCGCACTGTTCACAGCAGCAGCCTGAGCCTCCATGGCACCGGCCTCCTTCCGAGCTTCCTAGAACTTAACCTGGGGCACCTGGCGGGAGGCTTCGTCGGCCTGGAAGTACTGGGCCTGGTGGAAGTTGAAGAGGCCGGCGATGATGTTGCTGGGCACGGTCTCGATCTTGGTGTTGAATTTCTGGACCACGTCGTTGTAGAACTGGCGGGCGTAGGCGATCTGCTGCTCCAGACCGGAGAGCTTGCCCTGCAGGTCAAGGAAGTTCTGGTTGGCCTGCAGCTGCGGGTAAGCCTCGGCCGTGGCCCGCAGGTTGACCAGGGACTGGCTCAAGGCCGACTCGGCCGCAGCCCGCTGAGCCGGTGTGGTGTTGGGGTCGGATGCCGCCTGCATGGCGTTGGACCGGGCCTGGGTCACCTGGGTGAAGACGGTGGACTCGTGGCTGGCATAGCCCTTGACCGTTTCGACCAGGTTGGGAATCAGGTCGAAGCGCTGCTTAAGCTGCACGTCGATCTGGGCCCAGCCGTTGCCCACACGGTTGCGTAGGGTCACCAGGTTGTTATAGACCCCGATGCCCCATATGACCACAATCACGATGATGGCTATAACAACCACCAAGCCAATGACCAATCCACTCATCATGCCACTCTCCTTCTCTGCCACTCCATTATGGTGGCGATGCATGGGCACCCTAATCCTGGGCACCTGCCCGGTACCAGCTGCGTTCTTACTCCTAATAGACCAAGGCACTGCCATTATTCTCTCAGATGGGTGGTATGAACTCCTTGTACAGGGTCTTCTCATGCAATGGTGTTATTATCCGAAAGCAGATAGTCTTTTGGGAGTACTCTTGACTGGACTTTGGGGGAAGTCGCAGGGAGAGACAGACCAATCACACCAAGCGAGACCCGGGACCCATCTGAAGGTGTCCGTCCGTGGCTGCGGTGTGCTGGCCCGAATATTGAGAAGGAACCAATTCCGATGTTGAACACCGCACTGCGCGCCATCCTTGCCGGACTGCTCACTCTGGGCATGGCCGGCACAAGCATGGAGAATCCGACCCCCCCCCCCCCGTGAGCGAATCTGAACCTCACAGCAGCACAGCACAACAGACAACAGAACACATCAGCAGTACCCTGCGGCAGCTCTCCTCAATGACGAGCAGAACCCAACCGGACCGGCAGGCAAGCCCCTCACAGACGAACGGGACCAGCAGAACCGGCGACACCAGCAACACCGGCGCACCCAGGGCCAGCGTAACCGGCGGCGCCCAAACCGCCGAGACCGAATCGGCGGACACCGCACGCAACCGCACAAGCAGCAGGACTGCGGACATCAAACGAACCAGCACAGGCAGATCGGCGGACACCGGTCGCGCTGGCCGGACCCGCACCATAGCAGACACCACACCGGCACCAGATGGCACGAACGACCAGAGCAAGCCGGCGGACAGCCGGCAGTCCCCAACCCCCACACCCTCTGATAATCCCATCCTTCCCCACAAGGAGAAGACAGAAGAGAGCCCGGTACCAGGGAAGTCATCGGAAGCAGACAAGCCGTCCGGGCAGGCCCCCTCACCCAAGGGGTCCACCCCGCTCACTCCCTCAGACAAGACAAGCAACCCCATCGCCCCCTTGTCCGGCTCGGCCGCAGGACCGGTTTGGCAGTCCACACCAGACAAGCCCTGGCTGATGCGCGGCGGGGTGATCCAACCCAGAACCGGTTGTGCGGTGGGCTCCAGCCCCTTAAGCGACTGCTTCCCCGACACCAACCTGGCCCTGGCCATGGCCCAAACCCTGCACGGCAACACCAACGTAAGCCAGACCCTGACCAGCACCGACATCACCACCACCAACATCCTCAACCTCAACAACAAAGGCATCAGCAACATTGAAGGACTCCAACGCTTCACCCGTTTGACGAGTCTGGATTTGGGGTCCAATGATCTCAGGGACGGCAGCCTGGCGCCCCTGGGCACGGGCTCGCTGACCTTGTTGGCCAGACTGTGCCTGGATCAGAACCACCTGACCGACCT
>NZ_PDCG01000050.1 GCF_003315635.1 Bifidobacterium aemilianum
CCCGACCCCACTGGCCCCCCACACCACCGTCGAGGCCGTCCCTCCCAGCACGCGAGGCAATGACGGGGGCCACGCCATCGGCCTCGGGCCGATGAACCTCCATGGTTTCCTGGCCCGCGAGGGCATCCACTACGGCTCCGAGGAGGGGCTGGACTTTACGGACATGTACTTCATGACCGTGGCATACCATGCCTACCGGGCCTCCCACCAGATCGCGGTGGACCGGGGGCATGCCTTCGCGACCTTCGCCAGGTCCGCCTACGCCAAGCCCGCCGGCCAGGGCAACTACTTCGACAAGTACACGGATGGACGGCGCGCGCTGGAGCCCAGGACCGAGCGGGTGCGTGCCATCTTCGACAAGTACGGCATCGAGATCCCCTCGGTTGAGGATTGGCGGGAGCTCCAGGCGCAGATCATCCGTGACGGCATATACAATCAGAACCTCCAGGCCATCCCACCCACAGGCTCCATCTCCTACATCAACCACTCCACCTCCTCAATCCTGCCCATCCCGGCCAAGATAGAGATCCGCAAGGAAGGCAAGATCGGTCGCGTCTACTAC
>NZ_PDCG01000051.1 GCF_003315635.1 Bifidobacterium aemilianum
CATCAATTCGCCCAGGACGGGGAAGAGAGCGGTATGCCGGCTGATTTCCATGTGCATTCCAGCTACTCGTTCGACAGCGATTCACCCTTGTCGGCCTATCTGGACCGCGAGAACCACCTGCTGCTGACGACTGACCATCTTGAACTGGCGAACTCGGTTGACGACGGGCGCGATGATGTTCCCGACTTCGCTGAGATTGCCCGGCAGATGGAGTTCATCCGCCAGGAGTCCGGGGATGCTGGGCTCGAAACGGTCGTGGGGGCCGAGGTGGGCTACTGCAGGGAGCACCTGGGGCGGTTGGAGGAGCTTGTGGCCACGGACGGCATCGCCCTGCGGCTGCTGAGCTTCCACGCCTACCAGGGCCATGA
>NZ_PDCG01000052.1 GCF_003315635.1 Bifidobacterium aemilianum
CGCAGTTGCGATGATCATAGGCCTGGCCTTGTTAGTCGCGCCAGGCAAGACCCTGATTGTCTTCACCGTCGCCCTGGGTGTCTACTTCATCGTTTCAGGACTGGTCCGCCTCATCACCTCGATTGTGGCCCAAGGCCTTCCCGGCGGATGGCGGGTTCTGGGTGTCCTGGTCGGCGCCCTCCTGTCCATCGGTGGCGTGGTGATCGTCAAGAACACGACCCTGTCCGCCTCCACACTGCTGGTTCTGGTCCCCCTGATGGTGGGCCTGGGATGGATCATGGAGGACGTCATGACCCTGGCTGAGTCCTGGGCTGTGCCCCACTCCGGTTGGGCGATCTTCAGTGCGGTGGTCTCCATCATCGCCGGTGTCTTCATCCTGATCAACCCTCTGGGCTCCACGGCCGTCCTGGTGATTTTCGGCGGCTGTGCACTGC
>NZ_PDCG01000053.1 GCF_003315635.1 Bifidobacterium aemilianum
CTACCAAGCTGCGCTATACCCCGCTACAACGTTCACCATAGTACACTGACCGGCGACCAAGCGCCAGCACTCGCGCGGCGGGTTGGGTCGGTGGGGCCGGGCAGGACAGGCGGCAGTAAGTACCGGCACTTGCGTACACTGTACAGCTATGACAGACCTGAATGAGAACGCCGACCGGAGCAAGGAAACGCCGGAGACCGAAACCGCCATGTCCACCGTGGAGCGGGCCCAGATGCTGTTCGACCAGGACCAGGCCATCGCGTCCCGGGTGAAGCAGGGTGCCGAGCTGGAGGAGGCCATCGACCCGTCCAACCACGAGTTCGGACCGACGGCCCACCCGGAGCAGGTGCAGATGCGCGTGGCCAAACGGGCGCTCATGATCAAGGAAGGCGTTCCCCCCTACCCGGTCCATTTGAATGTGACCGACCGGATCGAAGATGTTCGCGCCAAGTACGAGGGCCAGCTGGA
>NZ_PDCG01000054.1 GCF_003315635.1 Bifidobacterium aemilianum
CCGACAGCCCCCTGGTCACCGGGGCCGCGGCCATCGAGATGCTCCACCTGGCCACCCTGGTCCACGACGACGTGCTCGACGACGCGGACACCCGCCGGGGCCGGCCCACGGTCCACACCACCAGGGGCAACAAGGCCGCCATCTACCTGGGCGATCTGATCCTCTCGCGCTATATGGAGATCATGGCCTCCATCGCTCCGGACACGGCCTTCATCCGCGAGCAGGCCGGCACGGTCTGCGAGATCGTGGGCGGCGAGCTCCTGCAGGAGTCCGCCCGGGGCGACACGGCCGTCACCCGCGCCTACTACGAGCGCGCCATCCGCGGCAAGACCGCCGCCCTCTTCCGCCTGGCGGCCACGACCGGCGTCAAGCTGGGCACGTCCGACCCCTCCCCCGACCTTCTGGCCGCCGCCCACGACTTCGGCGAGCACCTGGGCATGGCCTTCCAGACCATCGACGACCTCGGCGACTTCGACGTGGCCCACGCGACCGAGGCGGACCTCGTC
>NZ_PDCG01000055.1 GCF_003315635.1 Bifidobacterium aemilianum
GCGGCAGTTGGTTGATGACATCATCCAGACATGCTTGACGGGCTGCAGCCTCGACTTCCTCCCGGCTAGCCTCGGGGCGAGCGATGGAGATGTTGTCTGCCAGGGACTGCGAGAAAATGAACGTTTCCTGGCTCACCAGCGTCTCCACCCCTCGCAGGGAGGAGGGACGAACCTGCTCGATCGGCTGCCCGGAGATTGTCAGCTGTCCGTCCGTGCGTTCTCGGAAGTGCAACAACAGGTCGATGAGGGTGGACTTGCCGGCTCCATTCGAGCCTTGAATTCCGATGATGGTGCCCGGTTCCACACTCAGATTGATTCCGTCCAGCACCGACTGCGTTGACGGGGCGTAGGTGAAGGAGAGCCCGCTGGCGGCAATGCCGGTGAATCCGTCCACCTGCTTGCCGTACTCGCTCTCGCGAACGGCGGGTTCCTCATCCATCAGTGCGAATACGCGCCGGGCGGCGGCCGGTGTGGGGTGACGGCCCGAGCCGAGCCGGG
>NZ_PDCG01000056.1 GCF_003315635.1 Bifidobacterium aemilianum
CGCGAGTCCCATGCGCGTTTCGCTGAACGTGCCATGAGACTTCGCCGTCGCAGTGAGAGGGAATTGACGAAAGCACGCGCGAAGGCGACGTCGATTGCCACCCAGTTTGAGCGAATTGTGCTGGTACTGGAGGCTTTGGGATACCTCGGTACGGGTGGGGATACTGTCACGGACGCTGGCCGGATGCTTTTGGGGATCTATTCCGAACTCGACTTGGTGACGGCTGAGGCACTTCGGCGAGGCGTCTTTGACGGCCTGGATTGTCCGCAGTTGGCGGCGGTGTTGTCGCCCAGCGGTCACGAGTCGCGGCCGGGGGACCGGGGCCACCTTCATCGCATGCCCGATGGGAAGAGCGAAGCGGCGGAGTCACAACTGCGGGCGGTCCGAGCCGAAATTGGTCTGCTCGAGCGTGACCACCGCATTGAGCGTCCCCGAGATCTCGACATTGGTTTTGCCGAGGCCAGCTATGCATGGGCTGCCGGTGCCGGTCTGGACAC
>NZ_PDCG01000057.1 GCF_003315635.1 Bifidobacterium aemilianum
GTAGATGCTGTGGCTCGGTGCTGCTCAGATCGTCTGAGTCGGTGGAGGGTGGTGCCGGAATGAGCGGTGAGAGGACTATGAGGTGAGGTGGTTGAGTGTGTGGGGCGTATGTTTTTTTTTGAAGCAGAAGACGGCATACGAGGTCGGCCTCGGTCTCTCGGGGGGGGGCGGAGAGGTGGATAAGAGACAGCAATGCCCTTGCCGCAGCCCCTCGCGGGGGAGAGGGCTATCTTGCGGTCGGCACCCGCGCCCTGAGGTCAGTCGGGCACATGAGCCGAAGCCCCCCCCCCCCTGATCCTGTCCCTTATACTCATATGACCCTGCCGACGAAGCCTTAGGTGTATGATCTGGTGTTTGCGCGATCTTACACACACAAGAAACAATAATCCAGTTCAGCCGCGTATATATGCTCAGTGCCCTAACGCACGCTCTTGCGTGACACCCGTGCGGCCACCCACTGCTCATGAGCAGCGACACGAGTACATCGTTGG
>NZ_PDCG01000058.1 GCF_003315635.1 Bifidobacterium aemilianum
TGGTATCGATGTATGAGTTGTCGATATGTTTTGTCTCAAAGCGCAAGACGTCATACGGTCACAGCCTCTGTCTATCTGGACTCTACCGCACGAGTGGCAGCAGGAGGTTATGCAGCAATCCGAAGCCCTGACCATTCTCGACGCAGGCGCCAATGCTTTCATAACCGGTGCGCCCGGCGCAGGCAAGACATACGTGCTCAATGAGTTCATAGCACGTGCCCGCAAGCGCGGGGCCACAGTGGCTGTCACTGCTTCGACCGGCATCGCCGCCACCCATATCGACGGACAGACCATTCATTCCTGGTCGGGTGTGGGCATCTCCAAGGTCATGACCGCCAATCTTCTCAAGCGCATCCGTTCCCGGCGCAAGCGGCAGATCGGCGGAGCCGACGTTTTGGTCATCGACGAGGTATCGATGATGCATGCCTGGCTTTTCGACATGGTGGACCAGGTCTGCCGGGCGGTGCGCCGCAGTCCGGAACCGTTCGGT
>NZ_PDCG01000059.1 GCF_003315635.1 Bifidobacterium aemilianum
CCGCGGTCGCGGACTCCCTCCTGCCGGCCTCCACCCCCCGCCTGTGCACGGTCCTGCGCCTGATTGAACAGAACAAACCCTCGCTGGCGATTGTGGATTCAGCCCAGACCATCACATCCCAGGACGTAGACGGCATCTCCGGCGGCTCCACCCAGGTGCGCGAGGTGGCCTCCGCATTGATTGACCTGGCCAAGACCTACGACATACCGGTCATGCTGGTGGGACATGTGACCAAGGACGGCGCCATAGCCGGCCCGCGCACCCTGGAGCACCTGGTGGACGTGGTCTGCCAGTTCGAGGGCGACGCGCAGACGGCCCTGCGCATGCTCCACGCAGCCAAGAACCGCTTTGGCCCCCCCGACGAGGTGGGCTGTTTCGACATGACCGGCCCGGTCAGCGAGCAGGTCAAAGACCCTGCCGGGCTTGTACTGTCCACGGCCGACGCCCCAGCAGCGGGCGCGTGCGTCGCTTGCCGCACAGACGGGCGG
>NZ_PDCG01000006.1 GCF_003315635.1 Bifidobacterium aemilianum
GACTTTCAGCATTCCCGAAAGCTGGCAGCTCCTGGCTGAGATGCCCTTTGGCGATATCGTCAGCGACACCGGCAACACCGAGCGAAAGGCGGCCGCTGACCGAGTCAAGGTGCTGGGACTCTGAGATTGATGGGCCGCTCGGGCTGGTAGGGGCTGGAGGCAGCTGCCAGGGACCTGAAGCGCCCGGGGTGGCCGCATACGATGGTGCGGTTTACTAACGCAAGTGGCGGCTGACAGGAGATTGCTCTTGTCAGCCGCCACTTGCGTTTCTTGGTGCTTCTGCGGTGCCGCTTGATGTGCGGGGCTACAGCCAGGGAATCAGGCCGCCGGGTGGATCGAGGGTCAGATAGCCCTCGGACAGGTCGATGTCAGGTACCAGCTGGTCCACGAAGGGCACCAGGGCCGTTGTCTCGACAGGAGTGGGGGTCTCAGACGTTTCTTTACTTTCCGCCGCTTCGGTGGCCGGCGACGCCGTGGCCTGTGTCTCCGTTGCCTTGGTCTTTCTCCGCAGCTTCAGGAGGGACTGGGCTGGTCCGTCAATTACATCCACCACTGTGCCGACCAGTTGGCCGACTGGGAGACCCAAACCGTTGTCTTCGGCCAATTCGACTCTCAGACCAATCAGGTCCTTGGGGTACCAGGCGTCCTCTTCGGCCATCTCCTCCGGGTCGTCTGCCGGACCGTACAGTTCCACGCCGCGCAGGGCCTCGGACTTGTCTCGGTTGTTCACGCCCTCGAAGAGCACGATCCACCGGTTCTTGAAGGAGCGTGAGCCCAGGACCGTGAACTCATGGCTTCCGTCCTTGCTGTAGAGGACCGCACCGGGCGCGAAACGACGCTCCGGCTCGTCGGTGAAGGCCATGACATTGACCTCCCCCTTGAGACCCTGAGCCTTGCCTATACGACAGACCCTCAACAGTTCTACCTGTTGAGGGTCTTCGTGATGCTCTGTCTGCTGCATCATGCTAGTTGACCACCTGTGTTCACTTGCGAACGTCCATGATATCGACGCGCACCTTGTGGTCAGACAGGGCCTGAACCACTGTGCGCAGGGCATTGGCCGTACGACCGCCGCGACCGATGACTCGGCCGATATCTTCTGGGTTTACCCGCACGCGAATGAGTTCGCCGCGCGGACTCTCATGGGACTTGACCGACACATCGTCAGGGAAATCGACAATGTTCGTAACCAGATGTTCAACAGCCTGGACCAACATGATCAGTCAGCCTTTTCCTGCTCTGCGGCCTTGTCGGCCTCGGACTGGGCGGCATCAGCCTGCTCGCGGTTCTCGGCCTCAGCATCGGCCTTGACCTCGGCCTTATCCTCAGCGGCAGCCTTCTCAGCAGCCTGAGCGGCGGCTTCCTTGGCCTTGGCTTCGGACTGGGCGGCCTTGAGCTTCTGTGCCTGAGCCTCAGCTGCCTCCACACGGGCGGCGGCGTCGGGACCGATCTCCGGGGTCTTCAGGGTGCCTTCAGCACCGGGCAGGCCCTTGAACTTCTGCCAGTCACCGGTAATCTTCAGCAGGTTGAGCACGGGTTCGGACGGCTGTGCGCCGACACCGAGCCAGTACTGAGCGCGTTCGGAATCAATCTGAATCAGTGAAGGCTGCTTGTTGGGATCGTAGATGCCGATCTCCTCGATGGACTTGCCGTCGCGCTTGTTGCGAGAATCGGTGATGACCACACGGTAGAAGGCATAGAACTTCTTGCCCATACGCTTCAGACGAATCTTGGTTGCCAAAATGGCTCTCCTTGTTACTTTAGGGTGTGATTTCCGACCTCTACGTGGGGCGTGGAGACCGAAGACCACCTGTTCCTCGCGTCGAGTGGTATGAGAGGGCCCACCCGCGTGAATAACAGCACAATTATAGCCCATAGGTATGGACGCTCAAACCCGCCGCCCAGTCGCAACTTCAATAGCTGCATTTAGCGGTTTGTAAGGGATGGTCGAGTTGACCAATCCTTGGCTTGGCAGAAGATACGCATTGCTCCATGAGTAATGCATGTTGTAATGGCGCAATGGACAGTTTGGGACAGGAGGCGTTACTTGAAGGAATAACGATACAAAACAAGAGTTCTTTAAATGCATATACACCTGCAAAGCCAAGGGAAAGCTTCGGCTCTACAAATGGACCTTATACGATTTGGTCCGCAGCGTCGTCAGTCTTTTGTCTGAGCAGAGCAAAGGGGAACGACTGAATATTCATATTGTCGTTGCTCGTATAGACCTCAACGGTGGGGCTGAGGCTGTTCGGCAGGCAGTTGAAGATGTTTGTGCACAGATGAACAACCCAATGATTCAAGTGATACCGAGTATCTGGTATTCGATATCAAGCTTTGGACTACAGGTGGTTGATTATGGCCTATGGCCTATGGCCTATGGCCTATGGGCTATTCAGAGACATGCTGTTTCCGACGGAGAGAAAAGCGGGCATTTCACTCGGTATGTCAAAGACCTCATGGGGCATGAAATATGGTTGCCGTGGGGAAAAGTATAGGTCGACTAACTCCGATGAGGCGAAGAAGACCCACGGTATTCTTTTCGCCGACCTGTACTTATAAGTATACCCTGTACATCAAGTTTTCTTTCAACAAGCTTATGCGGCTGAGCAACAGTCACGCGTGTGGGTATTTCAGCCGAACCGAAGGCGGGCGATGAGGGCCAGGTGGTCGCTGCCGGGGATGGTGAGGGGCCTGATGGATTCGGTGGACAGGGGTCCGGTGGTGAGAACATGGTCGAGTTCCAGTCGCGGCCAGGGGATCCAGGAAGGAAAGGACCGGGTGAAACCTTGTGCTTGAGCCAGGCTGGCATCGGTGAAGCCGGCTGCTAATAGTGAGCGGAAGCTGCTGTGGTCCAGCCCTGAGTTGAGGTCTCCCATGACGATGAGGGAGGTGGCTTGGGTGCTGCTGCGGGTGCCGCTAGGTCCGTGGACCAGGCTGGCTAGACCTGTGATGCCATCGGACCAATGCCTCAACCCGCGCATGGGGGATTTGGGGTGAGTGGAGACCAATGTGATTTCGGTGTCGTTCTGGGGTTTCAGGACTTGAACCGAAGTCGCTCCGGTGGCTGCAAGGTTTGCGGCCCTACCGACCTGTGCGCTCTGATC
This sequence comes from Bifidobacterium aemilianum, assembly GCF_003315635.1. Taxonomy (GTDB): domain Bacteria; phylum Actinomycetota; class Actinomycetes; order Actinomycetales; family Bifidobacteriaceae; genus Bifidobacterium; species Bifidobacterium aemilianum. The sequence continues at coordinate 3,108 of NZ_PDCG01000006.1, forward strand.
AACCCGGTTGAGGTGGACAGTGATGGCTGGTGACTGGGCAGCTGGAATGTCAAGTATCTTTGGTGTGCTGGAGATGGTCTCGAGACGGGTCCAGATACCATTGAATCCGCCGTTGTCGCCGGGTAGTTCCTGTCCCAACTGTCGGTAAGGCAGTAGCTTGCCCAGGCCTTCCGATTCCAGGCTTTTCACCAGGTCAGAGCTCAACTCCTGCAGGGCGAGCACGTCCACATCGTAGTGGAGAAGGGCATCTATAATGTCTCTGGCTCGGGCCTGGCCAAACCGGCAGTTGAGAGTCATGACGGTCAGGTCGTCGGCAGTCTCATAGGAGGCGTCAAGATGGCCTTGAGGCGTGAGGATGCGCCGAAAATAGGGACTCAAACCAGCAATGACCACCAGGCATTCCATCAGGGCCAGCCCCGCGAGAACCCAGTGGCCAGTCAGACCAGCAAGCAGGGCCAGCAGCAGGGCTGGTAGCCAGAGAAAACGAACCAGGGCAATCGCATAGGGCAGGGGCTTGTGCCACGCCAGCGCCACCGGCAGGAAGCGCAGGCTCCACCAGCCAGCAATGCAGACCAGCGGCACTGCCAGAAGCCAGACCATGAACGAAGGCATACGATACCAGACTTTCAATCTGAAAACAGAGCTGTCGGTTATGGCATGAGTTGGGGTGTTAATACGGCTGCACTCGTATGAGTAATAGGTCCGCCAGGAGGCGGGAGCCGTCAGCCCAGCAGTCCGGAGAGTCCACCACCCAGGTTGGGGGGCAGCTCGCCATCGTTCTGAGCCAGTATGTCCTGCAGACCAGCAGGCAAGGCCGGATTCTGAGGCTGCTTGACGAAGGCGGAGCCGCCGGAAGAACCGCCGGAACCCTTGCCGGACAGGCGCTCGCGCAGGGCCCTCTCCTCGGCCTCCCTCTTCATGGGGTTGCCGGACTTGCCCTTCTTGTTCTTTTTGCCCTTACCCTTGGCTTTCTTGCCGCCGCCCATGGCCGGGCCGCCCATGCCGGGAATTCCGCCCAGGCCGGCCTTGTTGGACATGCGCTTCATCATCTTGGAGGCCTGCTCGAAGCGTTGCAGGAGGCCGTTGACGGCCGAGACCGTGGAGCCGGAACCGTAGGCGATGCGGGCGCGGCGGGAGCCGTCGATGATCTTGGGGTTGCGGCGTTCCTCAGGGGTCATGGAGTTTATGATGGCCTCGGTGCGGTCGATCTCCTTCTCGTCGAACTGTTCCAGCTCCTTGCGGTGCTGGGCCATGCCGGGAATCATGCCCAGGAGGCTCTTCATGGAACCGAGCTTGCGGACCTGCTGGAGCTGGGCCATGAAGTCATCCAGGCCGAAGGTGCCTTCGGACATCTTGGCGGCGGCCTGCCGGGCCTGCTCCTCATCGAACTGCTTCTGGGCCTGCTCGATCAGGGTCAGAATGTCGCCCATGTCCAGAATGCGGGAGGCCATACGGTCGGGGTGGAAGACCTCGAAGTCCTTGAGTCCCTCGCCATTGGAGGCGAAGAGGATTGGCTTGCCGGTCACGGAGGCCACGGACAAGGCCGCACCACCACGGGCGTCGCCATCAAGCTTGGAGAGGACCACGCCGGTGAAGTCCACGCCCTCGTCGAAGGCCTTGGCGGTCTGCACCGCGTCCTGGCCGATCATGGCGTCGATGACGAAGAGGATCTCGTTGGGCTGGACGGCGTCTCGGATGTCGCGGGCCTGCTGCATGAGCTCCTGGTCCACGCCCAGACGGCCTGCGGTATCAATGATGACCGTGTCGTAGAGCTTGGACTTGGCCAGCTCGATGGAGTCGCGGGCCACCTGGACCGGGTCCCCGGATGTCAGGCCGGGAGAGGCCACTGCCTCGCCGCCATCGGCCTGAACGCCCTTCTCGGGCGCGTAGACGGGCACACCGGCCCGCTCACCGACCACCTGCAACTGGGTGACGGCGTTGGGGCGCTGCAAGTCTGCGGCCACCAGCAGCGGTGTGTGACCAGCGTCCTTGAGCCAGTAGCCCAGCTTGCCGGCCAGAGTGGTCTTACCAGCACCCTGCAGACCAGCCAGCATGATGATGGTGGGCGGGTTCTTGGCGAAGTTGAGCGGACGGTCAACACCGGCGCCGAGAATGCCGGTCAGCTCCTCGTTGACGATCTTGACGACCTGCTGGGCCGGGTTCAGGGCCTCGGAGACCTCCTGGCCCAGGGCGCGCTCGCGGATGCGCCCGGTGAAGGAGCGAACCACCTCCAGGGACACGTCGGCGTCGAGCAGGGCCCGGCGAATCTCGCGGATGGTCCCGTCAATATCGGCCTCGGAGAGCTTGCCCTTGCCCTTGAGGTGCTTGAAGGCGTTGGAGAGCCTGTCTGTCAAAGAAGAAAATGCTGCCATAATGCACCCAAGTTTAGCGGTTCGTAGGGAGAAGTGGGCGAACACCTCCTCCAGCCCCAGCCGGTGCTCTTGTCTCCCCGCTCTGGGCCTAGTCCCGCCTGATACCGGCGCCGCTTACGCGAAATCGCGAGATATGGGATATTTTTGGGGCCTGAAAATGTCCCATATCTTGTGATTTGGGTCGGATTACTGGCGTGGCTTGCGGCGCGGCTGGGGTACCGGTCTGCTTAGCGCAGGGACCAGGTGGAGCCATCGGGGCCGTCGGCGATTTCGACGCCGGCTGCGTTGAGGGCGTCTCGGATGGCGTCGGCCTGGGCGAAGTCCTTGTTGGAGCGGGCCTGGGTGCGGGCGAGGAGTTGGCTCTGAATCAGTGCGTCCAGAGTCTCGCGCTCGCGGGTTGAGGCCTGGTCCTGGGTGGCGGAGCCGGCGGCGGACCAGACGGGGGAGAGGGGGTCGAGGCCCAGGGTGTCCAGCATGGCGCGGACCTGCAGGAGGCGCTCGCGGACCGCGGGCTGGGAGGCTTCGGTTCCGGCCCCGGACCCTGGGGCCATGAGACTGTTGCCCTCGCGCACGGCTGTGAAGATGGCGGCCAGGGCACCGGAGACATTGATGTCGTCGTTCATGGCGGCCACGAACTCCTCCGGCAGCTGGTCGGCGCTCAGTCCCTCTACCTCTTCGCGGCTGGGCTGGCCGCCCGCAGCCTCGCCGGCCCGCTCAATGAAGTTGCTGATCCGCTCATTGGCGGCCTTGGCCTCGGCCAGGCTCTGGTCCGACCACTCCAGCATGGACCGGTACTGGGCCGACCCCAAGGCATAGCGGACCACCCAGGCCGGGTTTTCGGCCAGCACTGCCGGCACGGACAGCCCATTGCCCAGGGACTTGGACATCTTCTCGCCCTTGGCGGTCACCCAGGCCGAGTGCATCCAACGGTTGGCTGTAGGCCAGCCGGCGGCCAGGGTCTGGGCCATCTCGTTCTCATGATGGGGGAAGCGCAGGTCAAGTCCACCCCCGTGAATGTCGAACATGTCTCCCAGGTAGCGGTGGCTCATGGCCGAGCATTCGATATGCCAGCCGGGTCGACCGGTGCCGAAGGGTGTCTGCCAGCAAGCCGTGGCAGGGTCGGAGGACTTGGAGGCCTTCCAGAGGGCGAAGTCGCGCGGATCATGCTTGTCTGGTGAGGCGTCGGCAGGGTCGATTGGATTGTACTTGTCGGCTCCGGCAGCATCCACGCTGGGGCCCATCCGGTCGGCCTCAAGAGCGGCATGGTCAACCTGGCTGGCCGGGTCAGCGGCATCCAGGCTCTGCTTCTGGTGGGTCAGCTGCCCATACTTGGGCCAGGAGGCCACATCGAAGTAGACGTTGCCGGTCGGCCGCCCCTGCTCGGCCTTGATCACATAGGCGTGGCCCCGGTCGATGATGCGCTGGATAATCTCCACCATGTCGGTGATATGCCCGGTGGCCCGCGGCTCGTAGGTCGGAGGCAGAACACCCAGACTCTCATAGGCCTTGCTGAACTCACGCTCGTAGATATAGGCCCGTTCCCACCACCACTGGCCGGCAGACTTGGCCTTGTCGAGTATCTTATCGTCAATGTCGGTCACATTACGAATAAAGGTGACCCGGTAACCCAGCCGTAGGAGCCAGCGACGGACCACGTCGAAAGCCACGCCCGTGCGGATATGCCCGATGTGTGGTGAGCTCTGGACCGTGGCCCCACACACGTAGATCCCCACCTGACCCGGTACAATCGGCTTGAAGGCCGAGACCTCATGGGTCGCCGTGTCATAGAGCTTCAGTCCGCTGGCCGCCCGGGCCAGGCGAGGCGCACTCAGACTGTTGGAATCAGGGGCTTTTGGAGCAGTGGTCATAGTCCCAGCTTATGGGGTTTGTCAGACATGGTCCCTCCAGTATCGACAGCTCCGGTTGTCAGAAGGGCGGCAGTGGTGTTGTCCGTGGATCACGCAGAGCTGTCAGGAAGCAGTGATCCTGTTCACACGGTTGCTTGAAGGATGTAACAGTTCACGTTCTCCACCTTAGGCTCAGCGTGAATCGGCGTCTTGGTACGCAAGCGTTCCTTCTTGCTTGTGGTGTGTGTTGTTGGGTGTGTGTCGGCCCCCGTCTCGTGTTGGCGGGATGGGGGCCGGTGTGTTGTTGGTTTAGTGTCTGAGGTTGTGTCCTGTTTGTTTTCGGCGGTGTGTGAGTCCGATGGCGGTCAGGGTGGTCAGGGGTAGGAGGGTGCCGAGGGTGGGTAGGGTCCAGGCTCCCAGTGGTCCTCCGGTGAGGGGGAGTTGGGTGATGGCTGGTGCCCATTTGGCTTTGAGGTAGGTCCAGTCGGTGATGGGTGTGGTGGTGGGGTCGAAGTCGGCTCCGTTGTTGGTCCATCCGGTCAGGATCCATCCGGGTTTGGTTGGTGGGTCGGGCATGGTGGCCGGGTCGCCTTCGGTGACGGTCTGGTTTTTGCTCCCGGTGGTGCCGTCGGGCCAGGTGCCGCCGTTGGGGTCCAGGGTGAGGGTGTAGGCGGCTCGGGTCCATCCCATGTATAGGTCGGTGTCGGCGGTGATGGGCTGGCTGTTGTAGTGGGTGGTGGCCGCTGGGTCGGTGTACCAGTCGTCGAACCACCATCCGGTCCTGGTGGGTATGGTTATCTCACCGTACAGGGCGCTCATGGCGCTGTCGCCGTCGCCTACGTGCAGGGTCCAGGTGGCTGGGTTGGCTCCTGGGTAGTTGGCGTGGGCGGTGACGGTGTGGGTGGTGGCCCATTTGGCGTGCAGGGTCGTGTTGCTGGTCACGGGTCCTGTCCTCCAGGGTTGGGTGAGGTTGGTGTCGGTGTGCCAGCCTTGGAACGTGTGCCCGGTCCAGACGCCTGGTGTGGGCAGGCTGTTCACGAGCAGGGTGTCGTTCTTGTCGATGGTCTGGGACGTGATGGGGGGTACCTGTCCGGTGGCGTCTCCCAGGTCGTAGGTGATGGTGACGCGGTGGGTGTATCGGGCGTATAGGGTCATGGTGTGGCTGGTGTCGTTGATCTCGTCGGGTCCGATGTGGCTGGTGGTGAAGTCCCACTTGCGGCCGCCGGTGGTTGGTGTGGTCCACCATCCGTTGAAGGTGGGTGTGGCCTCGTTGGGGAAGGTGCCTGTTGGGGTGCCCGGGTCGGTTATCAGGCCGGTGCCGTAGTTGATGCCGGTCTGGTCGGTGATGGTGGGGTTGGGTGTCAGTCCCGGCGCGAGGAAGCGCACGGTGTATTGGTCGGCCTCCCATTTCGCCTTGATGGTCATGTCGGCCAGGACCGGGTCGCTCGCCGGGTTCCAGGTGGCTCCGCCACCGGTGGTCCATCCGCTGATCGAGTGCCCGGCCCATGTGGGCGTCGGGCTGATGGGGCCGGCCGGGTCGCCTTCGTTGACCGTGATGGGTGAGGGAGGTCCCCCGGATCCTCCGTTGGGGTCGATGGTCACGGTGTGGGTTCGGTGTTTCCACTGGCCGTACAGGTCCATGTCCGTGTTCACGGGTGTGCCGGTGCTCCACTGGGTGCCACCGGTGGGTGCGGTCCACCAGCCGGTGAAGTCATGATACTGCCTGGTGGGCGTGGGGGCGATGGTGCTGATGTCGCCTCCGATGCTGGGGACCGTGGCGGTGGTGTCGGGATCCCCGTTGCCCGGATGGAAGGTCACCACTGGCAGTTTCTGCCAGTGGCCGTACAGGGTCATGTCGGCGGTGACTTTGGTGCCGAAGTTCCACTGGCTGCCGCCGCTGGTGTACCAGCCCATGAACTGGTAGCCGGGCCTGACCGGGTCGGGCGAGGGCAGGGTGGCGTAGTCGCTGGTGAGGTGCTCCTCCCAGGTGGGATCCCCATTCCCCGGGTAATAGGTCACCTTATACCCATAGAGTGTTTGCTCGATTATACCGGAGAAGATGAACGTGCCCGGGCCACCAGCTGGGGTTGTAACAGCGGACCAGTACTGGTTTGGACTCATCAAGAAGGAGTTACCTCTATGTTGTACTCCCTGTGAACGAAAGCCGTACCGGTATGTACCGGGAGAAATAGGTGCAAGCAGATTTGCTGTAAAAGGAGGAACGATGGTTCGTCGTCTAAAGCCTGATGTTTGAAAGCAGCCGTCGATATTCTCCGGTCCGTAGAGTGGGTCGATACCTGCATGATGTTCTGAAAGAGAGTAACAAGCCCACGATCCAGACCCCCTTAGTTTGAAAGAGCCTTGCGTTGTTGGTATAAATCCTCGTGCGGTGTTCGGTATGTTGTTCGCAGCGCTGCTGGCGCCCGCCTGCATGCCTTCTCCTGCCCAGTATGAGGGGAAAGTGACGGTCATCCCGCTGGACAAGGGGGCATCAGCTAGATAGATACTCTGTCCTGAGGCATCCAGATAGGACAATGCTGGTAACAATGGGCTAGCGCCTGCTTCGCTTGACATGTTGCCCAATGTGCGCAGATTTTCAATGTGATTGTTGTTGAGCCAGAGTTTCTGGAGTTTGGTGAGGCTTGCAAGGGGGCTGACGTCGGTGATGTCGTTGTCGCCGAGGTCGAGTTCAGTGAGTTCGGTGAAGGCCTGGATGCCCTGTATGTTGTCGATGTGCTGGTATCTGAGGTTGATGATGGTAGAGGACAGGTCGGCAGCGGTGATGATGGTGGTGTCCGGGTCGGCACCTGGCCCGCCGTGTCGGTTCTCTGCCATGGCCTTGGCCATCTTGGGGCTTGGGAAGCATTCGCTGTAGGTGTTGGAACCGGCCGTGCAGCCTGTGCCGCCGCGCACTAGGGGGGCGTCCCGGGGTGCCAGGCCCAGGCCGTTCTGGGCCAGGCCCAGCTTCCGCTCGGGTGCCAGGCCGAGCCTGTTGCTGGGGGCCGGGCCCGGCTGGCTGTCCTGGGGTGTGGGGGGTGTGGCGGGGGTGTGCTTGTTGCCGGTGTCTTCGTCCTGGGAGGACTGGGGATTCCTGTCCGTGTCGCTATTGGAGTCAGCGCTCTTACCGGTTGGGCCGTCTGAACTGTCTGGGGATGGGGGTGCAGTGCTTGGTGTGCCAGGGTCGCTGTTGTCGGCGGGTGTCCGGGCGGAGGGGGAGGCTTGCGCTTGGCGCCCCGGGTTGTGGTCCGGTGTGGTTTGTGTGTTTGAGATGGGACGGATTCGTTCCGCATGATCTTGAAGTGACCGGGGCCCGGTGGTCCTACCTGCTGTGGTCGTGTTTGTGGCGGTCTGGTGGGTTCGGCCTGTGGCCCTGCTCGTCGTTGAGGTGTTCTGCCGCTCGGGTTTGACGGAATATGTGTCTGTTGGGGAAACGCCTCTGTGGGATTCAGATTCCTCTAGGGGGGGGGGGGGTGATATTTGCTCCATTGGGCGCGGCGATGCCCAGGCAGAGCAGGCCCGCTGTAATGATGCGCATGACAGTGTTCAACATTGGTGTCCGGATTCCTTTTGCAATACTACATGATTCTCAGTGGACCGGCCCGCGCGCATGGCGGGCTCCTACCTTCGTGTGGCGGGCATGGCCATGATTCCAGCACGGACTCGTCTGAAACATCCCCCTTGGTTTCAGACCCACCGGTCCTTCAGGACTAATTGAGTGTGACTATACCATCCAATCCTGAATGTTTCCTGTCCTTTCCGGGCCGACGCCCGTTCTCCCCATCCCTGTCGTTGTGAGACAATGGTGCCATGTCGTCAGCGCAAGTGCTCATCATGCAACATGCCCCTTGGGAAAAGCCTGGCCGAATTCTGGAGAATCTGGAGGATTTGGACCTGCCTACCCTGACCTTGAACGTGGCCAAGTGCAAGAAGCCCGACCTGCCGGACCTGTCCCAAATCTCCGGCCTGGTGGTCATGGGCGGGCCGATGGGGCCGGAGGATATTGATGCCTTCCCAGGTCTCCAGGCTGAGAAGAAGCTGATCCGCTCGGTTATCAAGGCGGAGATGCCGGTTCTGGGCGTCTGCCTGGGGCAGCAGCTGATCTCCACCGCCCTGGGCGGCAAAGTCATCCACGGCAAGGAGCTAAAGGTTGGCTTTCGGCCAGTCAAGAGCACAGAGAAGAACGACTACTTCGCCGGCTGGAGCAAGCAGCAACCGGTCCTCCAATGGCATCAGGACTCGGTCTCCCTGCCCAAGGGCGCGCAGCTGCTGGCCAAATCCCAGCATATTGAGAACCAGGCCTTCCGCATCGGCACCGCCTTGGGGCTCCTTTTCCATTTGGAGGTCACGGCGACGCTATTGGACGAGTGGTTGAGTGAGAAATCCATGGTCAAGGCCATCGGCAAGAGCCAGGCCGCCAGGATTCGTGACGACTTCGAGACCTACAATCCCCAAGTCCAGCCCTTGGCGGAGCAGGTCTTCTCGGCCTTTGCGGCTCGCTGCAAGACCTATGGACAGTCCCGGACCTGCACCGAGTGAGGCGTTTCTCTTACGTTCAGGCGCAAAACTGTTCGTATCCAAAGATGTCAGAATATGACACCTTCGCCGCGATGGTGATTGTGATTGCGTCTGGCCATCCCTAGACGCCTGCGGCCAAGTGCCGCCCGGCCTTCTGGGGTCTCGGCTAAGCTGGAAACATTATGCCGACTTATGATTTGGGTGTTGAACACCTTTCGCTCGCCTTTGCCACCAAGACCATCTTCACCGACGTGACCCAGGGGGTCTTCGAGGGTGACCGCATCGGCATCGTTGGCCGCAACGGCGACGGCAAGTCCACTCTGCTCCGGCTCTTGTCCGGTGCTCTGGAACCGGATTCCGGCCGGGTGACCCGGCGCTCGGGTCTGACCATGGGGGTGCTGGACCAGCGCGACCCCCTGGACGACACCGCGACAGTCCGCCAGGCCGCCCTGGAGAACCGTGAAGACTACCAGTGGGCGGCGGACTCCCGTTCCCGAGAGATTGTCGAGGCCCTGCTGGGCGGCCTCAGTCTTGACGCCCGGATCGGTTCTCTGTCCGGCGGCCAGCGCCGGCGGGCCGACCTGGCCAGGCTCCTCCTCCAAGACTGGGACATCCTGGCCCTGGACGAGCCGACCAATCATCTGGACATCGTGACCATCCACTGGCTGGCCGAGCACCTGAAGAAGCGCTGGTCAGACAGCCAGGGCGCCCTGCTCCTGATCACCCACGACCGCTGGTTCCTCGATGAGGTCTGTCAGTCCATGTGGGAGGTCCACGACGGTCTTATTGACCCCTTCGAGGGTGGCTACAGCGCCTACATGCTCCAGCGGGTGGAGCGAGACCGCCAGGCCGATGTGCGCGAGGAACGCCGCCGGAACCTGGCCCGCAAGGAGCTGGCTTGGCTCTCCCGCGGCGCCCGGGCCCGGTCCACCAAGCAGAAATTCCATGTAAAGGCGGCCAACACCCTGATCGCTGACGTGCCACCCGTACGCAACAGCCTGGAACTCAAGCAGATGGCCACCTCGCGCCTGGGCAAGCAAGTGGTGGACCTGATTGACGTGACCCAGGTCTTCCCGCACGAGCAGGGCCTCGAGCCGGGCGAAGCTGCCGGGATTGACGGGGCCTCGCAGGAGAGCGGTGGTGGCGGTGGTGCCAGTGCCGGAGGTGTTGATGTGGTGCCGGCCCTCTACCAGGAACCCAAGGCCTACGGGTCCGTTACCATTGCCGTGGATTCCCCTGATGACCAACGTCTGGTTGATGCGGGCGTGAGGCTGGGAGACGCTCAGGCCTCGGCTTCCCTCTCCAGCCGCAAGGCTGGCTCAGATCATGCCGGGGGAGAGGGCGGATCTGCAGGTGGTGTCAGGACCGAGGCGGCTCCTGGTGCTGTTGGCGCTGCCGGCGTGATTGAGGCTCTTGGTGCTGCTGGCCCAGCTGGTGCCAGTGGCACCGCAGAGCCCAGCGACGGGCAGATTGAGCCGCAGATCTCCTCTGCGCAAGAGGTCACCATCAACGGCCGCAAGGTCCTGAACGACGTCACCTGGCTGATCGGCCCCGGTGACCGCTTCGGCATCGTGGGTGCCAACGGGGCCGGCAAGTCCACCCTCCTCAAGATCATCGACGGCAGCCTCACCCCAACCGTGGGCCGGGTAAATATTGGCAAGACCGTCAAGTTCGCGGTCCTTTCCCAGCGCCTGGATGAGCTGGAGGAACTGGGCCAGTACAAGATCAAGGAGGTGTTGAGCCGCTACAAGCCCAGCTACGAGATTGAGGGCAAGGAGGTCACGCCCGGCCAGCTCATGGAGCGCCTGGGCTTTGAACCCGCCCAGCTCATGACCCCCATCCGTGACTTGTCCGGCGGGCAGAAGCGCCGTATGCAGCTGCTCCTGGTGTTGCTGGACGAGCCCAATGTGCTGATCATGGATGAGCCCGGCAACGACCTGGACACCGACATGCTGGCCGTTATGGAGGACCTGCTGGACACTTGGCCAGGCACCCTCATTGTGGTCTCCCACGACCGTTACCTCCTGGAGCGGGTCACCGATCAGCAGTATGCCCTGATTGGCGGCCAGATTCGGCACCTGCCCGGCGGCGTGGACGACTATCTGCAGATGATCGAGCGCATAAAGGCCGGCCAGGATTGGCGGGGTGACGGTGTTGGCAATGCTGGCGCTGGAGGTGAATCCGGCAGCGACGCCAATCCCAAGGCCTCCCAAGCTTCCGTCGGCTCGGCGGCGGCAGCTGGTGAAGGGTCCACAGCCAAGGAGGGCGGCAAGCTGACCGGTAAGGCCTTCCATGACGCCCAGCGCCGTATCGCCGCCATCGAGCGAAAACTGGCCAAGCTGGAGGAGCAGAAGACCGGCATCGAGGGGCAGATGGCCGCCCACGACCCCAATGACTATGTTGGTCTCAACAAGCTCAATGAGGACCTGGCCGCCATCGCTGATGAATCCGGCGAGCTGGAAGCCGAGTGGATGGAGCTATCCGAGCAGGTCGAGTAGCCAGACCGTACGGCAGAAAGCCTCAGCGTTCGCTGATGGTGGAGCCGATGACCTTCTCGCTCAAAGCATGGGGGCCCCGCGACATGGCGACGGCTCCGGAGCGCACGAGCTCAATGACCCCGTAATGCTCCAGCAGCCCCAGCAGCGCGTCGATTTTGCCCTCGGCACCGGTCGCCTCGATGGTCAGGGAATCAGGGTTGACATCGACCACCCGCACCCGGAAGAGCCGCACAATCTCCAGCACGTCGGAACGGCTGGATTCATCGGCCGCGACCTTGATCAGCACCAGCTCGCGTTCAACGGTCGTCTCCGCATTCAGATCAACGATTTTCAGTACGTGCAGCAACTTGTTGAGCTGCTTGATGATTTGCTCCAGGGGGACGTCGTCAACGTCCGCCGTCACGGTGAGCCGCGAGATGTCGCGCCGTTCGGTGGGGGAGACCGACAGGGAGTTGATGTTGAAGGCCCGCCTGGCGAACAGGCCGGAGATCCGAGCCAGCACGCCCGGGCGGTTCTCGACCAGGACCGACAGGGTGTGCCGCTGGGAGCCGGGTTTTGACGCAGGATAGTTTGCCATGGTGTCCCTCCCCTTCCTAGGCCTTGGCCTGGTTGGTCTGGTTGGCCTGATTGCCGGCAGCCTGTTTCCCCACAGCTTCCTTGGCCTGGTCGGCTGTGGAGGAGAGCGGCTTGATGCCGGGCCGGTAGGTGGTCTCGTCGTTGGATTGGCCGGCGGCGACCATGGGCCAGACCATGGCGTCCTTCCAGACCCTGAAGTCTATGAGCACGGGCCGGTCGTTGATGGCGTTGGCCTTGTCGATGGCGGCCAGGGCCTCCTCCTGGCTGAAGGCCCGCAGACCCACGCAGCCGTATGCCTCGGCCAGCTTTACGAAATCAGGCACGTCGACCGGCATGGCCGTGTCGGTCGCTCGCGGAAGCGCTGAGCCTGTCGTTTCCGCACTTCCGGCCGGATCTCCGCCCTTCCCCTGGTCACCGTCATGGAGGTTGGTCTGTGAATAGTGCTTCTCGTAGAAGAGCGTCTGCCACTGGCGGACCATCCCATAGACCGAGTTGTTGAGAATCGCGATCTTGATGGGTGTGTGGTCCATGAAGGCGGTCGCCAGCTCCTCGGAGGTCATCTGGAAGCTGCCGTCGCCATCAATCAGCCAAACCGGCTTGCGACCCTCGAAGTCGCGGGCCGAGCCTACGCTGGCGCCTATGGCCGCCGGCAGGCCGAAGCCCATGGTTCCCAAGCCGGATGACGAGATCCAGGAATGGGGGCCCTTGAAGTCCACCAGCTGGGAGGCCCACATCTGGTGCTGGCCCACGCCAGCCACCCAAATGGTGTCGTCCGGGGCCTTGGCCGACAACTGCTCGACCACCCACTGGGGGGCCAGGCTGCCATCGGTCGATTCATCATAGGAAGTCGGATACTGCTCGGTCCACTGGTTGATCTGCTCCCACCAGGGCTTGAGCACCGGCTTGCCATGGGAGGCCTGGGCCGCTCGGACGGCGGGAATCAGGTCATCCAGCACTGTGGACACATCGCCGACGATAGGCACGTCGGGTTGCCGGTTCTTGCCGATCTCCGCCGGGTCGATGTCGATATGGATCACGCGGGCCGTGGGGGCGAAGGCGTCAAGCTTGCCGGTCACGCGGTCGTCGAAGCGGGCGCCGATGGCCACCAGAAGGTCGGAACGTTGGACCGCCCCGTTGGCTGCGACGGTGCCGTGCATGCCCAGCATGCCCAAGACCTTGGGGTCGCTGTCGGGCACGATGCCCCGGGCTGGCAGGGTGGTCACGATGGGTGCGTCGGTCAGGTCGGCCAGGGTCTTGATCTGAGCCCCGGCCTTGGACCTCACCGCCCCGCCGCCCACGTAGAGCACGGGCCGGTAGGACTGGACCAGGAGTTTGGCGGCGTCGGAGATGACCTTCCCATGGGCCTTCTCGACCGGATTGTAGCCGGGCAGAATCATCTGCTGGGGCCAGGAGTAGGTCATCTTCTCGACCTGGGCGGTCTTGGTCAGGTCGACCACCACCGGGCCGGGCCGACCCGATTGGGCGATGTAGACGGCCTCGGTCATGATCCGGGGAATGTCCTGGGCCTTGGTGACCAGGTAGGAATGCTTGACGACCGGGTAGGTGATGCCCACCATGTCAGCTTCCTGGAAGGCGTCGGTGCCGATGGACTCGACCCCCACCTGGCCGGTGATGACCACCAGGGGCACCGAGTCCATGTTGGCGTCGGCGATGGCCGTGACCACATTGGTGGCTCCAGGTCCGGAGGTGACCAGGCACACGCCCACCCTGCCGGTCGCCACGGCGTACCCCTCGGCGGCATGGCCTGCGGCCTGCTCGTGCCGGGTGAGGATGAAGCGGAAGGCGGTGCTGTCGTTGATGGCGTCGTAAACCGGCAGGATGGCGCCGCCGGGAATGCCGAAGACATCCCGAACACCCAGGTCCTCCAGGGAGCGGATCAGGGCCTGAGCCCCGCTGATGCGCTCTCCGGCAATGGACTGCGTCTCATTGCGTCCGGCGGTCTTGGGCAGGCTGCTGAAGGCCTGCAAGGGTGTTGGTGAAACCATGGTTCCCTCTACTTCTCGTCTGTGTCACAGCGCCATATGGTGATCATATGCGGCTGGCTGACAACCGGTGAAGCTGATGCAGCCCTGTGGATTTCCTGGTCTGGCTTCCACATGCGTACCGGCACCACCGCTCCTTGGGCTTGTGACCATGGGAAACGATGGCAGCGTATCCGTCATGCTACTGATTGCCGGGTATGAATATCCCATCCTGTTCACATGCTGGCATATGGACAGGATGGGAATGGACTTCGTCGTCCTCGTCGGCTGAGCGCCGATAGCTAGGCCTGGTTGGCTTGGTCGGTCTCGCTGGCAGCAGTGGACTCCGTAGGGGACCCAACCGCGCTTATGGTACCGGCTTCCCCTGCGCTCGCTGCTGCGTCATCGGTCTTCGCTGCGGGCCCGGCCGTGGCCGTCTGCTTCTTTCGTTCCTCAGACCGCTTGCGGGCTGCTGCGGCAACGGCCATTTGGGCTTGCAGGTTCTTTTTGCTCTTCTCTTGGATCTCAGCAAGACGCTGCTTGGTCAGTGCCTTCTCCTCCTCGGTTTCCTCCCTGACCTCTTTGGCCGGCTTGTCTTCAACGGCGGCAGTGACCGCCGATTCCTCCCCTGGCTCCTCCGGCTTATAGGAGTTCTCCCAGTCAATCGACTTCCAACCGGCGGCGGCCGCTTGCAGTTGATCAGCGCTGATAGTGGTGTTCTTGGGGGCCTTGCGCGTCTTCTTGATAGGCTTGGGCGACTTGTCCTCAAAGGACTTGATTTTCTTCCAGCAGTAGGCCGCCGCGTTCAGTTGTGCCTTGCGCTTGCTGCTGCCCTCGCCCTTGGCGATGGCCTCGGTCTTGCCCCCCAGGAGCACCTCGGCGGTAAAGACCTGGGCGAATTCGGGTCCGGAGACGGACATGCGGTATTCAACCTCACCTAGGCCCATCTCGCGGGCCTTGACCACCAGAGCGGTCTTCCAGTCCAGTTCCGGCCCCTCGCTGGCAACCTCCTCCAAGGTCTCATCAAGGAGCTTATGGACCACGGCGCGTGCCTTGGTGATGCCATGCTGCACGAACACGGCACCCAACAGCGACTCGAAGATGTCGCACAGGATGGAGTCCTTCTGTGAACCCCCGGTCTTGCGTTCGCCTTTGCCCAGCAAGATGTAGGGGCCCACGTGGAGCTTTGATTTTGCCACTCCGGCCAGGGATTCCTCCGAAACCGCCTTGGCTCGGATCTTGGCCAGCTGGCCCTCGCTCATATCGGGGTGGCTCTTGTAGAGGGTCTCGGTGGTGACCAGTTCCAGCACAGCGTCTCCCAGGAATTCCAAGCGCTCATAGTTGAGGGCTCCCTGGTGCTCATTGGAGAAGGATCGGTGGGTCAGGGCCTGAATCAGCAGGTTGGGCTCAAGATCTGCTCCCAGGGCTTCCAGAAGCTGCTTGGTGGGGTCTCCTGGAGCAGCGTTGGCAAGTGCGGCAGAGTCAGTGGATGGGGTTGCTTCGGTCTTGGCTGTTGCTGCCGTAGCCGCTTTCGCTGCGGAAGTCTTCTTGTCTGTCATCTGAAGTCATACTCCTTGTTCTGCTTGCTGCACATGACGAAGCGTCATGAACACGGTTGCCCAGACTCTTGTGCATGACTCTGGGCAACCGGGCTTGGG
This sequence comes from Bifidobacterium aemilianum, assembly GCF_003315635.1. Lineage (GTDB taxonomy): Bacteria > Actinomycetota > Actinomycetes > Actinomycetales > Bifidobacteriaceae > Bifidobacterium > Bifidobacterium aemilianum. The sequence continues at coordinate 18,556 of NZ_PDCG01000006.1, forward strand.
TGCAACAAACCATGCCCACTTCTATAACGAGGTCTTAGCTTAGCAACTCGCGGTTAAAATGTTGGAATTACATGCGAAAACTTGGGTGCTAACTTTTTGCTATATAATGTCAACCTTTTTGCTATCGCTGAGACTCCGCTCAGCTTCCGGCCAGCAGGCAATACGGATCAGTTCCTCCTGACCCGGTCGGCCATGCCGCAAGACCCACACCCCCCGCCAGCGTGAGAATATGAAAAAAGCCCCACCATCCGTCGATGGCAGGGCTTAAGACTCAGCGGTCCGTCAATCAGATGCTGTGACCCGGACGGATGGCCTCACGGTAGGTGCGGCCGCGGAAATTGCCGCAGCTGGGGCATGCCATGTGGGGCAGGCTGGGGGCGCCGCAGTTGGGGCAAGCGACGGTCTGCACGGCCGAGGCCTTCCAGTTGGCGCGACGCGAGTGGGTATTGGCGCGCGAAGTCTTGTACTTTGGCAATGCCATGATGATTCCTCTGTTTCGTTCGAACGATTCAGCTTAAGCGTTCTGTATATTAGCGCATCGGTCGTACATTTGCCATTCGTCGGCCCTGTCGGCATGCGGGAACGAGGCCTTGCTCCGGGAGCACACCCCGGCAAGGGTCCTTGGCGTACTCGCCAGGGCAGTACGTCTTCAGGCTTGCCCGATTGAGTTTCGCTCGGTGGAACTCAGGCCCTTGGTGCTCTCAGTATCCTCAGGGTCCCTGTTGTCGTGCAGTGTTGCCTGGTGCCGCCCAGAGCCCTCAGTTCCCTGAGTGCCCTGTAGCCTCCTCGGCCTCAAGTTCGGCCTTGAGGGCCTCCAATTGGCTGAAGCGGTTGTCGATGACCTCGTGCTGGTGGCCGGGGTTCTCGTTGAGGTTGATGCCGCACTGGGGGCACAGACCCTGGCAATCTGGCTTGCAGAGCAGCTTGAGGGGCAAGGACTCGACCAGGTTATCGCGCAGGAGCGCTTCGACATCGGCAAAACCGCCATCCTGGCTCAGGGGGTAGCTGTCGCCCCCTTCCTCCTCGCCGGCGATGATGTCGATCTCCTCCTCCTTGGAGGCCCGCCCCCCGCCTTGGCTGCGGCTATGGGACGAGTCCTTGGGCTGTTCGGCCTCATAGGGGAAGAAGACGGTGACATCGACCTTCCAATCCCTGTTGATCGGTTTGAGGCAGCGGGTGCATTCGGCATGGAGGGGCGCTGTGATGTGCCCGGTGAGCAGCAGGCCGTCCACAATGGAATCAATCGAGCCGACCAGCCTTACGTCCGCCCCCTCTTGAATGCCTACAATCTTGTCCCCAATGCCGCTGGGAGCGGGGAAGACCATGTCTACGGCCTTGCTCTGCCCCGGGCGCGACGAAACCTGGGCGACGGGTATGGCCCATGCTGAATCTTCTGGACGTGGCACTAATCAAACCTCCGGGTAATCGCTGGCTTCCAGGTGCGGGACCTGGACGGCTTCTGTTTCCTGACGTTCCTCGAGCACCTTCAGTCCGGCCTTGACATCCGTGCTGAGTTTGCCCAACTGCTCTTCTAGCTCACCCATGACCTTTTGGCAATAGCGATCAGCTCCCTGCGTAAGGTGGGTGGCTTTGGCCTGGGCCTGGTCGAGCATGGACCGGGCCTTCTGCTGGGCCAGGGCGGTCACGTTCTCCTGGCTGACCAGGAACTGGGCCTGTTCCTGGGCCTCATTGACCGTATCGGTCGCCTGGCTTTTGGCCGAGCTGATGATGGCGTTGGCCTGGCTCTGGGCGTTCTCCAGACGCCGCTCTGACTCGCGCATGAGCGATGAGGCGCGCTCCAGCTGCACCGGCAGCATGCTCTTGAGCTCAGTCAACTGGTCGGCGAACTCCCGGCGGTCGACCTTGACGCTGGAGGGTGCGAATAGGCTGCCCTTGGCCTGGTCCAGCAGTTCTTCGAGGTGGTCGATGATGTCGTAGACCGTGGTGAATTCCTGCCTGCTCTTCTCATCCTCGGGGTCGAGCGGGTCCCCGTCCTCGGCGCTCTCGCGCAAGTCTGGCAGCCCTTCCATGGCGAAGAGCGGTTGGGGCTGGTCGGCATGGACGTCATCCATGTCCTGGTCCTCCGCCGGGTCCATCTGGTCCGAAGGGATCATCAGGTCATCCCCCTGGTCGCCCCTGTGCTCGGCATCCTGCTCAAAACTCATGACTCGTCCTTTCCCCGTACGCTGTACGACCCTATGGCCTTGCATACCGCCGGGCCTCGCTGTTGACGCTTGGCTCCAGCTTACTGGTTTGTTGTGGCTTGCAGTCCCAAGGCCTCCTGAAGCATGGCCGGCACGCAATCGGGCACCATGCCGGTCACATCGCCTCCATGCCGGGCCACATCCTTGACGATTGAACTGGAGATATGCTCCAGCACCGGGTCGGCTGGCAGGAAGAGGGTCTCGACGCCAGCCAGCTTGCGGTTGACCAGGGCCATGCCCAACTCGGCCTCATAATCGCCGTTCTGCCGCAGGCCCTTGACGATCACGGTGGCCCCTACCTTCTTGCAGTAATCGGTAATCAGCCCGTCGGTGGAAGTGACCTTGACCCTGCTGAAACCGTCCTTGTCCAGGGCCCTGCGAATCACACCGACCCTGGTCTGTTCGGAGAACAGCGGTGTCTTGGCGGCATTGACGGCCACGACCACGTGCACTTCCTCAAAGAATCCGGCGCTGCGCTCGATCACGTCCAGATGACCGGCCGTCACGGGGTCATAGGAGCCGGGGCATACTGCAATAGTCATAGGTCTAGGGTAGCGCCCAGTCGGGTCAAGTCGCCGCCCTGATGCGGGGAGCCTGGCGAATGGGCCGGCGGTCTGCCGGGTCGGATTGGTCTGCCGGGGTGCGACAGCGGAAGTTGTGGCCAGTACCTATGATGGAGACCAGGTGAACATACGGAAAGATTGACCACCAGATGTGGTCGGGAGATACGGAGGTTGGGATGCTTGAGGACGCTGTGATGTTTACTGGAATGACTCTTATTCACAACCAGGCCGACCCCGTGTCGCCGCTGTCGTCGGACCCCGATTCCGCCGCGGGCACTGCGGTTCTGGAACGGCCCCAGGCCGAGGAGCAGACCGAACGCTCCGACAACGGTGATGCCGACCGCTACGCCCACTACGTCTCCAAGGATCGGATCAACGAATCCCGGCTCACCGGACGCCCAGTGGTCGCCCTCTGCGGCAAGATCTGGGTTCCCAAGCACGACCCCTCCCAGTACCCCGTCTGCCCGGACTGCCGTCGCATCTACGAGGAGATGACCAAGGCCCGCTGAGTCTGGGCGGTTTTACAACACCTGGGTTTCGGTGGGGATTACCGCTTCGCCTCTCATCAGTGATTGGGCGGTGATGGGTAGTTCCTTCAAGGCTTGGGCCCGGTAGTCGTGTGCTTCCATGATGGCTTGGTGGCCTTGGCGGCTGCTGTCGATCCGGCCATGGTCCACGTAGGGAACCAACAGGTCCTTCCAATCCTCGTCCGGTTGGAAGGCGGCCAGCTTCTCCTCGGACCCGGAGATGATGTGCTCGGTCTCGGCCAGGTAATACTCGTAGGAGCGGTAGGCCAATTTGCGGCCTGGCACGGTGGCCTTGTTCTTCGATTTCTTGGCCACGGGTTCCATGACCCCTTGGGAGTTCTCGCGCTCGGTCAGTTTGTAGACCATGGCGCAGGTGGGGGCGCCGGAGCCGGTGACCAGCTGGGTGCCCACACCATAGGAGTCGACCGGGGCGGTCTGCAAGGCCGCGATGGCGTACTCATCCAAGTCATTGGTGACCGTGATCCTGGTCTTGGAGGCTCCCAGGGCGTCCAGCTGGTTGCGGACCCGTTGGGCCAAGGAGGCCAAGTCTCCCGAATCAATCCGCACACCGCCCAGGTCCGGGCCGGCCACCTTGACTGCGGTCTTGACGGCCTCCTCAATGTTGTAGGTGTCGACCAGGAGGGCGGTGTCCTTGCCCAGGGCCTGAACCTGGGAGCGGAAGGCCTCCTCCTCGTTGTCGTGCACCAGGGTGAAGCAGTGGGCCGCCGTGCCGATGGCCTTGAGGCCGTACAACTGGGCGGCCAGGAGGTTGGCTGTGCCCTGGAATCCTCCGATCACAGCGGCTCTTGAGGCCGCGACTGCCGACCACTCGTTGGTGCGCCGGGCTCCCATGTCCATGCAGGGGCGATCTTTGGCGGCCGAGACCATGCGGGAAGCGGCCGAGGCCACGGCCGAATCGTAATTGAGGACCGATAGGATTAGGGTCTCCAGTAGGGTGCACTGGCCGAAGGTCCCCTCCACTTGGAGGATGGGCGAGTTGGGGAAGAACATCTCGCCTTCCCGGTAGCCCTTGATGGACCCGTCGAAGTGGAAGCTCTCCAGCCACTTGATGGTCTTGCGGCTGACGATCTTCCGGTCCGATAGGAAGCGGAGGTCCTCGTCATCCAGATGGAAGCGCTCCAGGGCGTCGAGGATTCGGCCGGTTCCAGCGACCACCCCGTAGCGGCGGCCTTCCGGCAGGTGCCTGGTGAAGACCTCGAAGACGCACTTGCGGTCGGCGGTGCCGTCCTGCAAGGCCGCGTCCAACATGGTGTATTCATACATATCGGTCATGAACGCCGGTGAATAGTCGACCATTCCAATGCCTTCCCTTGCCAACCCCTGAACCGGATTGAACTCTCCTTATATCTGGAGTCTAGTTGCCTCAGGTGATTTCCGGTAGGAGCTGAGCGGCAGCTGCCACCTGCCGGCGCCAGCCTCACCCCAACTCCAAGTATCCCCACCGGCCTTCATGGCTTGGGCCATCCGGCCCAAGCCACTCGTCCCTGGGGTGAGTCGAATGGGGGCACCTCTGTCGTGCCTGTGCTTGTGAAATGTTTACAGGGGCACCGTGTTTACTGTGGCAAGTGTGTTCCCAACGCTCAGGTGTTCGTTATATCTGGTGGGTTTGCAGCGCTAGCGTGCCTGCTGTGGCAGCCGAGTCTGCAGCACTGAGGCGTCTCTTGTCTCGAGCCGGCTTGAGTCCTGACGGGTCTGATCCTGTGGCAGGCCCTCTCTTCGCGGTCGTAGGCTCACCCCAATCTCAAGTACCAGCACTGACTCCTAGCGTTTAAGCCAACTGGCCCTGGGTACTTGGCCTTGGGGTGAGTCGGCTGGGAGGTGCTCGGTTGGGACGTGTCGGCTGGGACGTGGCCTGGTTGGGGTGAGTCGTTGGAGGGGGGTGAGGTATGCCTGCGCGGGTGCGGGCTAGGGATGAATATAGGGAGTTATGGTGAGTCGGTTAGGAGCGGGGTGGATTGTGCCGGCCTACGTGGCCCCTGCCCTATGCTGGATTGCATGAGATTTCTTGCGGGACTATGGAGGCTGGCCATCGCGGCCCTGTGCTTTGTGGGGACCTACCAGGCCTGGCAGACGCCATCGCGCTGGACCTATTTCTCTTTCCAAGCCGGATTCTTGCTGGGGTTGGTCATGCTGTGGGCCGGTGCCGCCAGCCTGCTCAAAGGAATCCAACCCCCGGCCTGGCTCAAGGGCTGCCTAACGGTCTATGCCATCCTTACCCTGCTGGCGTCGTTGCTCCTCATGCCGGCGGACAAGCAGCAAAGCCTACCTCTGGTCTGGGGCATCATGGCCACCACCGTCCTCTGTTATGTTGTGCCCATCATGACTCTCACTGATTTCCTCCTGTGCGACCCCCACCGCCGTTTCAAGTGGCACTACACCTTCAGCTGGCTGGTCTACCTTCCGGCCTACCTGGCCTTCGTCGTCATTCGCGCCCAGCTGTGGCCACATTCTGGACCAGCGGCCGGTGGCAGCCCTTATCCCTACGCATTCATTGATCTTCCGGCCCTGGGGTGGATCCAGTTCGGCATCAACGTCTTTGAGCTGCTTGCGGTCTGTGCGGGTCTGGGGTTGGTGGCCTTCCTCATTGACCATATCCTGCCGGCCAAACCCTTGTTGGGAAGGGTTCGCTGACCCTCGACTTCGTATTGCTTTTCTGCGGTCTTGGGGCCGATACTGGTCCGAGTCCCGGGCTGAGCTTGGTGATAGGTTGGGAGTATGGCTGAAATCAAAGATATGTTGCAGACTTCGCAGGTGATCCGCCCCGATGGGCGGGCGGTTGACGAGCTGCGCGCGGTACGGATCACCCGCCACTTCACCGACGCCCCGGAAGGTTCGGTCCTGATCGAGTGCGGGAGCACCCGCGTTATGTGCACCGCCACCTTCACGGCCGGCGTGCCCCGTTGGCGCCGGGATTCCGGCCTGGGCTGGGTCACGGCTGAATACGCCATGCTGCCCCGGGCCACTTCGGAGCGGACGGACCGTGAGGCCGTCAGGGGCAAGATCGGTGGTCGCACCCATGAGATCAGCCGGCTGATTGGTCGCTGCCTGCGCGGCGTCATCGACACCAAGGCCTTGGGTGAGAACCAGATCCAGATGGACTGCGATGTTCTTCAGGCCGACGGTGGCACCCGCACCGCTTCCATCACTGGAGCCTACGTTGCCCTGGTCGACGCCCTTCGCTGGGCCGAATCCAAGCGGCTGATCCACTCCGCCGACAAGGTGCTCAAGGATGCTGTGTCGGCTGTGTCGGTCGGTGTCATCAACGGCACACCAATGCTGGACCTGCCATATATTGAGGACAGTCAGGCCATGACGGACATGAACGTGGCCATGACCGGTTCCGGCGACTTCATTGAGATTCAAGGGACCGCCGAGCATCGTCCCTTCAACCGTCAGGAGCTGGGGACCCTACTTGACCTGGCGGAGAAGGGTAACAAGGAACTTCAGGCGGCCCAAAGGGCTGCGCTCGCCAAGGACTGAGCCTGCCGGTTCTGGTGGGATGATGGAGGTTTTACGGCCTTGCTGCTCACCGGTTGGCGATGTATCGTTCGCCGGTTGGCATTCAGTGGTTCGATGATCGGTGGTCCGGCAGTTCGTGGTCCGCTGTTTGGTAGTCCACTGGTTTGGTGGTCGCTGGCCTGGTGGTTCAGAATCCCGGCGGCCTGGTGATCTGGCGATTTGGTCTGGACCTGCATTGCAGCGGTCGCTGGTCCGGTGGTTAGGGGTTTGGAAGCCAGTGGCCTTATGCCCGGTAATCAGCCCTCTGGTCTGTGGCCGGCGGTGCGGAGGTCGCTGGTTTGTGGGGGTCGATGGTTCGGTGGCCCGGAAGTTTGACGATTCACCAATCGGCAGTCGGTGGCTCGGCATACGCGCGGTGCTGCGATCCGGTGGTTTGGCCGTCATTGGCTGATCAGATTCTGACCGGGATGGTGCAGTTGACTGTTGGCAAGGCGAATGTCGGGTAAGCACATAGATACTGGCATTAATAAGGAAGGAAGCGGTCATGAAGATTGTTGTGGCGACACATAACGAGGGCAAGCTGGTGGAGATGCGCAATATCCTCCAGGATGAATTGGGAGATACGGCAGCTGATATCGAACTGGTTTCGGCTGGTTCCCTTGGTTTGCCTGATCCGGTGGAGACCGGTGTCAGCTTCGAGGAAAACGCTCTGATCAAGGCCCAGGATGTGGCCCTGCGGACCGGTCTGCCGGCTGTGGCCGACGACTCCGGCCTGGTCGTTGATGTCTTGGGTGCCGCTCCGGGCATCCTTTCGGCCCGCTGGGCCGGTGCCCACGGCCATGATCGTGCCAACATGGCCCTACTACTCGCCCAGATCGAAGACATTCCCGACGGCCGGCGCCAGGCCCACTTCAGCTGTGCGGCGGCCCTGGTGGTCCCCAAGGCCGAGGAGGGCTCCGCAGATGGCGGCACCGTATACGCCGTGGCCAGCCAAACGGTTGAGGAGGGCCGCATGACCGGCTTCATCATCAGGGAGATGCGAGGAGACCAAGGCTTCGGCTATGACCCCATCTTCGTGCCTGACGACCAGCCAGCACGGGCCAAGGATGCCGACGAGTCCCTGACCTCCGCCGAACTGACCCCGGCCGAGAAGAACGCCATCTCCCACCGTGGCAAAGCCGTTAAGGCCTTGGCGCCAGCCATCAAGAACCTGATAGTTGGAGCATGATTGTGCCGGTGAGCAGGGTCGTTACCAACCCCGCTCACCGCCAATTCAGTTATTCCGAGTTGCGTGATGAGCCCGAATGGAATTCCTCCTGCGCTGTCTCAGAAGAGTGTGCAGGTACGAGTGTATGCGGCGAACAAAGCTTCGGATGAGGTCATGGATGAAATCACTGACTAACGCCATGATCATTAGTATGATATTCTGCTGCCAGCTGTCTTGGGTGTCGAGACCATTTAGCTCACAGAAAACATTGAAGACCAATTCACAGAATTCGATTATGTTATTCATTATCATCTCCTTTTGTGGAGACGACAAGGACGCTATGCGTCCGCCGGTTTGTATACGGCTGTACGTATTTCCTGTCACGCTGGTGTCTAAGTAGATTCGTGTTCAAGTGGGCCACCTTGGTGGCCACAGTGATTTAGCAAATGGTTTAAAGACTTTGTTGAGACATTTGCCAAGGATGAATCATGTATCCATCGGAAACGACATCGCCCGTTGTGGTATGAGTATTAGCGACATGCTGGTTATGACGATAAGGCGGTTGCAATATCTAGTCGGATCGCAAAGCGGCGGTATGGCGAACATCAGTGTTCGCACGCAAGCAGGGAATTGCCTTGTGGATGAAAACGTGTGATTGAAAGGGTCAACCCATGAGCAGGTGTGCCAGGGTCATGGTCACGATGCCGATGGTTGCGGTCAGGGCAAGGGTGAACCCGGCCAGTTTGGCGTTGCCGAGCACCTTGTCGGTGAACATGGTCGAGAAGACCGCGGTCGGGGCCAGGCAGCACAGGGCCACGGCCTGCCTGGTCATGGGGTCGAAGGGGAGGAGGAACCAGGCCGAGGCAGCGAAGACTATACCGCAGGGCAGCCTCCACGCGAGGACCTCCAGAACGGACAACAGGTCCCCTTTGCTGTCGGGCAACTCCATGAGCATACCGACCATGAGCATGGCGCACAGGGCATTGGCTGCAGAGAATGGCTGGGTGACCAGGGCCATCCAGTGGGGAAGATGCAGGTCAAGGACCATGCACAGGATCATGACCAGGTACACGTCAAAGGATGGCGAACCAAGGAACCCTTTGGCGATGTTGCCTACCAAGGCCCTTCTTTGGAGCCTTCGGACATCCCTGTCTTTGGGCTTACTGTGGGGCAGGGTTGGCGCGCTGCCAGGACTCTGCTCGCTCAGGGGTTTGCCGGGCTTGATATGCAGGAAGGTCTGTGTCATGACATTGGTGCCGGCCGCAACCATGATGTTGTTGCCGATGTCGAACATGGCTGCGGGCACCAGGGCCGCCGGCCCCACTAGGGACTGGAGCATGGGAAAGCAGAAGCAGCCAACATTGAAGCCTGACCCGTTGAGCATGAGGAAGGCCCGGTCGGACACCGGCCGCCTCACCGTGGCCAGGTAGATAAGTAGGGTCGGGGTCAGGGCGGCCAGGAGGGCGAAGGCCGAGATCCACAGGAGATTGACCGCGTGCTCGTTGGTGGCGAAGGAGTAGATGATGGTGCCCGGCAGGACCAGGTTGAACTCAGCGGTCTGCAATACCCGGTAATCGTCCGGTCTGAAGAGCCCCATCCTCTTGAGGACATAGCCGGCGGCGACGATCAGAAGCATGACGGCTGGCTGGATGATTGCTTCCACCCTGTCTCCTTACTTGTGCAAGTCTGATCTCCGCCCAATGTGGTTGGTGACCTCGGAACTGTATGCAAAATTGGGGTCGTGCCCTGACCTCCACCCTGTACTTGGGGCGAAGGCTGGCCATTGTATGCCGCCAGTGGCTGCCAGGTCCAGCGCATGGCCGGATGTTGGCTGGTGCCTTCAGGGCAGTCGGCACTGCCGTCGTCGCTGCAGATGACGCTGCAATCCGTCCGGCATGGTAGATTGTTGGCTGAGGCGCGCATGGCGGAATTGGTAGACGCGCAGGATTTAGGTTCCTGTGACTTCGGTCGTGGGGGTTCGAGCCCCCCTGTGCGCACCGCTTGCATGTACCGTAAGGGTGAGTGTGCAGTTATGCGTCAGATGCAGCGCATCATCTGCCGGCCAATGTGTCATATATCACAAACAAGCTTATATTGCCATGAACCTGGGGCCTGTCTCGAATACTCCAATGGCCGAGCCTATATACTGTAAGCTAGGTCATGACGGTGTGGATTGTTATGTGCAGTATTGGTATCGGTTGCACTGAAGGTCCGCGAATTCGCCATGACAACGGTGTTTATCAAAAGGTGAATTATATGAAGACGATTGCAGTATTAGGCGCTGGCTATGCGGGTCTGCGCACGGTCAAACGATTGGCACACTCGAATGTTAACACGCGTATAGTCTTGGTGAACAAGAATCCCTACCACTATGAGTCAACTCAGCTCCATCAGGTGGCTGCGGGAACCAAGGAACCGGCTGACGTCAGCTTCGACATCAAGAAGTCCCTTCCGGCTGGAGTCGAATTCATCCTTGACGAGGTCGTGAGCATCGACGAGGCCAAGAGGGTCGTCACGTTCAAGAAGCACGAGTCCCTGGTCTATGACTACCTGGTCAACGCCCTGGGCTTCGAGTCCGAGACCTTCGGCATCAAGGGTGCCGAGGAGAACGGCTGGCCCCTGATCGACATCGACACGGCCCTTGCGGCACGAGAGCATTTGGAACACACCCTGGCCTCCTACCGTCACAGCCATGACGAGAACGATTTGCATATTGCCGTGTGCGGCGCTGGATTCACCAGTATCGAGTACCTGGGTGAGTTGGTGTACCGGATGCCCGAGTTGGTCAAGCGTTATGGCCTGCCCGCCGACAAGATAAAGATCTACTGCATCGAGGCGGCCCCCAAGGTGCTGCCCATGTTTGATGACAAGATGGTGGCCTGGGCTGTCGACTACTTGAAGAAGCGCGGGGTCGAGTTCCATACCTCCACACCCATCACTGAGGTCAAGGCTGGTTCTGTGGTCAGCAATGGTCTGGAATTCAAGGCCAACACCATCATCTGGACCACCGGTGTGCGTGGCAGCCATGTTATCGCCGATTCCGGCTACGACCAGAAGCGCAACCGCGTGGTGGTCAAGGATGACCTCTCCGTCGAGGGCCACCCTGAGGAGTTCCTGATCGGTGACGTCAGTGCAGTCCCCGACCCATCCACTGGTAGGTTCTACCCGACCACGGCGCAGATTTCCATCGCCCAGGCCGACACTGCAGCGGCCAATCTCGCGGCGTTGCTCGAAGGTCGCAAGACCTCAAAGTTCGACTTCAAATCCGTGGGCACCGTCTGCTCACTGGGCCCCCAGGCCGGCATCGCCGACATCCATATGATGGGGCATTGGAAGCTCAAAGGCGCGATTGTCGGTGTCGTCAAGAAGATCGTCAACGATCGCTCTGTCTTGGAGCTGGCCAAGGTCAGTAATATGCTGGAGAGCAACTAGGGCCAACCTCGCCGGTCTGTGCTGTTCGTTAGGTAGACCGGCCCACGATATTATGGTTTCCGCGCATTGAGTGGGGGGCCTGGAGTAACGGTGACAGAGTATCGTCACACTCGCATCATTCACTGCGGTGATGTGACATCAAGTAATAACAGAGAGAAGTAAGAAATGACAGTTCTAGGGTTATCGCGAGTTCAATTTGCGATGACGACGATCTTCCACTTCTTCTACGTACCTATGACCATCGGTCTGGCTCTGGCTGTGGCCATCATGGAGACCATCTACGTAGTGAAGAAGGATGAAGTCTATAAGAAGATGGCGAAGTTCTGGTCGAAGGTTTTCCTTTTGTCCTTTGCCGTCGGCGTCGTCACCGGCATCATCCAGGAGTTCCAGTTCGGTATGAACTGGTCGAATTACTCCCGGTTCATGGGTGACATCTTTGGTGCCCCCCTGGCCATCGAGGCCTTGCTGGCCTTTTTCCTGGAGTCCACCTTCATCGGTGTGTGGATGTTCACCTGGGACCGGTTCAAGCCGGCCGTCCACGTGACGTTCATGTGGCTGACCTTCCTGGGGTCATCCTGCTCCGCCATCTGGATTCTGGCTGCGAACAGCTTCATGCAGCACCCCGTTGGTTTTGAGATCAACCAGGCCACAGGCCACGTGCGCCTGACCGACTTCTGGGCGGTCCTGGCCAACCCGCAGCTGTGGATTGAGTTCCCCCACGTCTTCTTCGCGGCGGTCTGCACCGGTGCGTTCGTCCTTATGGGCTGCGCCGCCTGGAGCCTCCTGCGCATGCATGTCAAGTCCAAGAAGGATGTCGCAGCCGTCGAAGCCGACAGCAGCCAGGCAGCCAAGGTCGACCTCTTCACCAAGTCCCTGCGCATTGGCGCCATCCTTGGTCTGATTGGATCCATCTGCGTCATCACCTACGGCGATCTGCAAGGTAAGTACATCGTCCACGACCAGCCCATGAAGCTGGCGGCCACCGAGGCCATCTACAAGGACACCGGCGATCCCGCCGCCTGGACCTTCGTTGGTCTGATTAACGAGAAGGACCACACGGTCAAGGGTATTGAGGTGCCCGGCGCCATGAGCAAGTTGGCCTACGGCACCAACAGTGGCGCCGTCAAGGGCATGGAGACCGTCAACAAGGAATTGCACGAGAAGTACGATGCCAAGTTCGGCAAGGACATGAACTACTACGTTCCTGTTACCGTGCTCTTCTGGGTCTTCCGCTTCATGGTCGGCATCGGCTTCGGATTCGCCCTCGTCTCCATTCTGGTGCTCTGGTTTACCCGAAAGAAGAAGAACACGCTTTGGACCAGTCGTTGGAAGCTCTGGGTCATGGGTATCCTGACCTTCTCTCCCTTCGTGGCAACAACCTCGGGCTGGCTGGTCACCGAGCTTGGTCGTTACCCCTGGATCGTCTATGGCTACCAAACCATCGCTGATGCGGTCTCGCCGACCTCCACGGTCCCGGGCCTGCTCTTTACCTGCATCGTCTACTTCCTGCTCTTCCTGGTTCTGGGCGCGGTGATGATCTTCTACACCCGTCGCACCCTGCATCAGGGGCCGGATTATGACGAAAGCGGGGACGCCTATGGAAGCATCAGTGTCAAGACTCCTGCCTCCGTCTCTGAAAGGAAGGTGGCACTAGCATGACCATCCTGCAAGGTTTATGGTTCTTTGTCATCGGGCTCCTGTTCGCGGGTTTCCTCCTGCTTGAGGGCTTCGATTTCGGTGTCGGCATGGCAACCCGTGTGGTGGCCAAGGACGGCGACGAGCGCGCCCTGTACATGAGGGCCATCGGCCCCCACTGGGACGGCAACGAGGTCTGGCTGATCACCGCAGGCGGAGCCATGTTCGCTGCCTTCCCCCTCTGGTACGCAAGCCTGTTCTCGGGCTACTACATCCTCCTCTTCCTGGTGCTGGTCGCCCTGATCCTGCGTGGTGTCTCCTTCGAGTTCGCCGGGCATGCCGTGACCGATAGGGAGCGTGGGGTCTGGCAGATGGCCAACTTCATCGGCTCCCTGTGTGCCCCCCTCTTCCTGGGCATGATGCTGACCTCCATGATCCAGGGGGTCACCATGGACAAGGAAGGCAACGCCTGGATTGGTTTCTTTGGTGTTGTCAACTGGCTCTCTGTGGTGGGCGGCATCGCCGTGGTCTTCTTCTGCTTCGTGCATGGTCTGCACTTCCTGAGCCTCAAGCTCGGTCGTGACGACTCCCGCCGAATGCTGAACGTGACCGAGAAGGCCTACTGGATCGCCTACCCCGCCCTGGTGGTCTTCGTGATCCTGTCCATGGTCTTCACCGACTTCTATAGCAAGCGGCCCCTGTCCACTTGGCTGATCACGGTCCTGATCCTGGCCTTCACCATTGGTGGCCATGTGGCGGCCTTCAAGAAGCGTGGCGGCTGGGCCTTCACCTGCTCCGGGCTGACCCTCATGTCCATCATCGCCTTCATCTTCAACGGGATCTTCCCGCGGGTGATGGTGGCCAAGGACGACTCCATGAGCATGCTCATCAAGGATGCCTCGGCCTCGCCCTACACCATGAAGATCATGACCGTCGTCCTGTGCTGCCTGCTGCCCATCGTCCTGGCCTACATTGTCTGGAGCTACTACATCCAGCGCAAGCGCCTGGTCCCCGATGACGCATCCAAGCAGGAGAAGGTCGAAGTTGTACGCAAGGCTGCCGCTGTACGGTAGTGGTCGGGCATAACGGCATAAGGCCGTTGCGATAGAACCGGCTGAATCAGTGTGATTGAAGGAAGCTTCAGTGATTGATAAAAGTCTGTTCCAGTTCGCCGGCATCCGTCGCACCCTGTCGTTGCTGGCCCTGCTCTCCATAGGGCAAGGGCTCAGCATCGGCGGGCAGGCAAGCGGATTGACCTGGGTCCTGGTGCAGATTTGGAACCTGAGGGGACTGAACTCACTGCTTTGGCCGGTTCTTGTATTCTTCCTTTCCTTTGGTCTGCGGCAGTTGATTGAGGTGGCCAAGCAGCATGTGGCCACCCGCTATGCCGATCAGATCGTGGCTGAGCTGCGGCCAAGGGTCCAACGCAAGGTGTTCGCCCTTGGACCTGCTGGATTGAGCCAGCGGGGGACCGGGTCCACGGTCACCATGCTCATTGACGGTCTTGACGAGGTCAAGACCTATATCTTTACGGTTCTGCCCAAGATGATGGACATGACCTTCATACCGGTGATGGTGCTCCTTGTGGTGCTCACCCAGAGCCCCTTGAGCGCACTGGTCCTCTTCCTCATGCTGCCCCTCCTCTTCTTCTTCATGGCCATCCTGGGGCTGGCCGCCAGGGACCGATCCAACAAGCAATACGCCCAGTTCCAAGAGCTCAACACCCGCTTCGTCGATACCATCCTTGGCCTGCCCACCCTCAAGATGCTGGGTGTGAACCAGGATTATGAGGACGAGATCTTCAATGTCAGTGAGCGTTTCCGCAAGCGGACCATGTCCGTCATCCGTGTGGCCCTGACATCGACCTTTGCCCTGGACTTCTTCACCACCCTGGCCATCGCCATTGTGGCCGTCTTTCTGGGCAATGACCTGATCAATGGCAGCATTGCCCTTTTCCCCGCCATGCTCTCGCTGATTCTGGCTCCCGACTACTTCCTGCCCATCCGACAGTTCGGCGACGACTACCACGCCACTCTCGACGGCAAGAACGCCTTGGGTGACATGATGGCCCTGCTCGATCAGCCTGAACCGGAGCGTAGGAATCTGGATTGGGATGGTTGGCAGGCTGATAGCAACCTGGAGATTCAAGACCTGTCGTTCGCCTACCCTGTCCGAGACGAGGTCGAATCCGCAGGGGTGGGTGAGGGTGCCGGCGTCAGCCGGGATGCCGCCGGTCGGGCGATTGCCGCTGCCCAGGGAACGGCTGGAGACGCGGATGCGGTACCCGCAGTTGGTGGGACCCATGCGGCTGATGAGCCGCAGGTGTCCGGTGGGCCACAGCAATCCACTGACGGCCACAGCCTAGTAACTGAGGCAAGTGGCGAACGTGGCCAAGACGTCGGCGCCCAAGCGGATGTTCATCCTGGCAACGACCAGAAGCCAGTGACCGGCAAGACAGGTAGGGCAGCCGACACAGGCATGACCGGGCACGAGTCTGCCCAGGAGACCATCGCCGACAAGGTCATCGCGGCTACCGGTGGCAAGGCTGCTGAACAGCAAGCCCAGGCGGCTCCAACGCCGGTCATCTTCAGTGATCGTGACGGGGCGCAGGCCGCGGCTCCCATACAGACCGGGGCCCTGGAAGGCTTGAACCTAAGTCTGCACGGCTATACCAAGCTGGCTGTGATCGGCAGGTCAGGCGCCGGCAAATCGACCCTGGTCAATCTGCTCGCGGGCTTCAACATACCCCAGTCCGGCAGCATCCGGCTAGATGGGAAGAGGCTGGAGAGTTTCAACGCCCAGGCCTGGCAGGAGCACATCTCCTATATTCCCCAGGCCCCATACATTTTCAACGGTTCCATCGCCGACAACATTCGCTTCTATGTGCAGAATGCCGACGACCAGGCGGTCATGCAGGCTGCCGACCAGGCAGGGCTGGGCGACTGGCTGGCAAGCCTGTCTGAGGGGCTTGAGACCCATATCGGGGAAGGAAACCGTGGCATCTCCGGTGGCCAAGCCCAGCGAATCGCCCTGGCCAGGGTCATCCTGGACAAGTCCCGCCGCATCCTGCTCTTCGACGAACCCACGGCCCACCTGGATATCGAGACCGAATACGAACTCAAACAGACCCTCCTGCCCATTATGGAGGACCACCTGGTCATCTTCGCCACCCATCGGCTCCACTGGCTCGCCGACGTGGATCAGGTCATCATGCTGGACCGGGGGCGGATTGTGGCCCAAGGCAAACCCAGTGAACTGATTGGGCAGGGCGGCCCCCTGGACCAGCTGATCGACGAGATGGGAGGGAACCAGATTGACGGATACCGCAATATCTAAGGACCCCATGGCCGCACCTACTCCCCCAGACACATCGTCCGGGGAAGAGCAGTCCCAAGGCCGGACCAACTACCTGCGCATCTGGCACAAGGACCACTGGTTCTGGCCCTATCTCAAGCAGAACAAGGGTTTGCTGGCCCTCATCTTCTTTCTGGGCACCATCACCTTCGTGTGCGCGGCAGGACTCATGTTCACGTCAGGCTTCCTGATTAACCGGTCGGCCCGCCAGCCTTTCAATATCTTCGCCGTCTACGTGCCGGTCGTGCTGACCCGAGCCTTCGGCATCGGTCGCCCCAGTTTCAAGTATTTGGAGCGTATCAAGAGCCACAACTGGGTGCTGCAAGTGGTCTCCAAGCTGCGGGTCCAGCTCTACCGGACCCTCTCCAAAGATGCCGCCTTCCTGACTGAGCACGAGCGGACCGGTTCCATACTGGGCATGCTGGCCGATGACCTGGACCATCTGGAGAACTTCTACCTGCGGACCATCTTCCCCACCATCGTGGCCTACCTGGTTTGGATTGTGGTCACCATATCGGTCGGTGTCTTCTCGTGGACGGCTTCGCTGCTGCTCTTTGTGCTCTTCGCCCTGGTACTGATACTGATTCCGCTGGTGTCCCTGGCCTTTTCCGATGGGCTCTACGCCCGCGAGAAGGCCCTGCAGCAGAGCCAATACACCAAGGTGACCGAGTCCTACCTGGGCCTGTCCGACTGGGTCATCACCCACCGGCAGCAGGAATTCATGGAGACCGGCGCCGGGGAGTTCGCCGCAGCCCTGGCCTCCCAGGCCCGGCAGAAGCGCTTCGAGCGTTGGCGCAACTGTGTCATTCAGATGATCTTTGCGGTTATGGCCGTGGGGTTGCTGGTTGGGTCTGACCTGACCATGACCTCCTCCAAGTCCCTGGCTGATTACTCGGCCGCCGTGGTTCTGGCCCTCTTCCCCTTGATCGACTGCTTCATTGTGGTCGCCCAGGCCGTGGCCGAGGTGCCGCTTTATACAGACTCCCTCAGCCACTTGAATGACCTGAGCGACCGGGTCGAATCCAGGCAGCTGGAGCCTGTGGTCCAGCAGCAGCTGTCCGGCCCCGTCCAGACCGTGGACTTCGACCATGTGACCTTCTCTTACGGCCCTGGTCAGCCGGCCCTGCTCGAAGACTTCTCCCTGCATATCAAGGCGGGGGAGAAAGTGGCTCTGTTGGGACCCAGCGGAGAGGGTAAGACGACGATTCTGCAGCTGCTCTTGGGTGATTTGCAGCCCCAAAGTGGCCAGATACTGGTCAACGGGGTGTCAGTTGCCGCCTTGCAAGAGCAAAGACCGGACATCTTCGGCTACCTCAACCAGCAGCCCTTCCTCTTTAACACCACCATCGCCGCCAATGTGCGCCTGGGTGCCCCTGAGGCCAGTGACGAGCAGGTCTGGGCTGCCCTGAAGGCAGTCCGGCTTGGTCAGCTGGTGGCCGCCATGCCCCTGGGCATCGACACCCCGGTCGAGGAATCCGGTCAGCGTCTCTCAGGCGGTCAGCGTCAGCGCCTGGCCCTGGCCCGAATCGTGCTCAAGGAGAATCCGGTCATTCTCCTTGATGAGCCCACCATCGGCCTGGACCCCATCACTGAGCGCCAGCTCATGTCCATGGTCTTCAAGGCTTGCCAGGACCGCACCCTGGTCTGGGTCACCCACCACCTGCAAGGCCTGGAATCAGCCGACCAGGTCATCTTCTTGGAGGACGGAGCCATTGCCATGCAGGGCCGTCCCGCCGACCTCTACCGGACCAACCCCCGCTTCCGCGAACTCTACCGTCTGGACGTAGGCGACCTGAGTCGCTAAGCCGAGCCCAAACAGTTCGTCCAGCCCCAGCCCGTCTCGGCTGGTCTTGCACCTAAACGTCGCAAAATACGCATAAACGAAAGGCTGAATGACAACAGAACATACGCTTGAGACAGAAGGAAATTGTACTTTAGCGGGTCTAGTCACTTTGCTCATAACAGCCAGTAGAAACATGTCTCAAACGTATGCTGTACAAGCTGTGGATTTTGAATCTGAACAGCTTTCGAGTCTGTCGGATGAGGAATTGCAACATTCATCGGCTACATGAGGCCATTAAGAGTGCTGTGTTTATCCAAAGCCTTCCCAGGTGTCACGGTAATGAACTACTGCCATAACTGACTGGTAGCCCCGTTGCTGGTGCATCCTAATTCAGTATCATACCTATGGGGAATATGTGATAAATCGTTGGTGATGAGATCTTTTATCCTTGCGGGCCAACTGCTTTGTGGTGATAAGATTGCCAGCAGGTGTGAAATCATTGTCAAAGCGCCGAGGATATGTTCGCTTTGGCCGGTTGGCAAGACGTAAAAGCCTGGGGTCGATGAGAATGCTGCTGAGCTGACGGGGATGAAACCGCGATTCCAAAGGCGAGCATGATGCATGGCCGTATTGCGGACGATGGTGAGCTGTTTGAGCCATGAGGAGAATGGGTTGCGCCTTGGGTCGTTGTAATGGATACACAAGCCAAGGGAAGTGGTGACGGCCTGTTGGTCATCGTCAGTCAAACCAGTAAAGAGCACTGATGAATCACGGAAATCGACCACCTCGAGCAGCAGCCAGACAGAAATGGCCGAATCATAGTGCTGTATATGATGCTTAACCGCCTCGTCGCTTTTGGCGCTGCGACTAAGTTTAGAAATGACGCTTTGCTTCCAATCAATGTAGTTGAATCCAGGTCTTAGGAAGCGGGCAGATTCGTGAGCTAGTGGATCGTGGCTCCCTAGGACGTCCGATAAATGGGCAGGCATACCAATTTAGACGCGCTCTATCCCGTCGTGTATAAGTGTGCGGGGTTTTCTGTCAAACTCATACAAGGATGCAATATCCATACAACATGTTCCCGGTTCGAATGCCTCAAGCCGTTCTGGTTCTTCCCTGACGTTTGCATGCTTAGGGTTGGTTTTCCTGAAAGGGTACGAATATCCGCTGAGCGATAGTATCCAACGGCCGACAGCCATTGCTCGGCAAAGGGTCTGTATCAATATTGAGACCGTGTCGTTCGAGAATGACCAATTGCTCCTCGAGACTGGCATAGGGCTTGCTGTCAAGTTTCAGCGGTCCTCTTGGCCACGAAAGAGATCCGGCCCGCAGCTTCCGTAAAGAAAGCCGGGCCGAACGATGACGATTACCGTACCAAGTTTATAAGACAGGTGGAAGAATCCTGGCGTGTTGGGTCGAATTCAATTAGCAAAACACATTTCGCTGATCTTAGAAATACGGCAAACCCTTGAATCTGCTGGCTGTATACGGCAACAGTCAGAGTTGCTTGGTGAGTTTGCCTAATGGGTGGTGAGGAGCAAGGTGGTTCCATCGTATAGGTGAGGCCTGTTGCATGTGCTGCAACAGGCCTCACCTTATTTACTGCTTGGACTCACCCGCTGAGTGAGTCACTGGTTACTTAGACATTGCTGCCTTGTAGGAGGCTATCAAGTCGCGTGTAACCTGGCGACCGTCAGCGCCGCTGAAGGTGACGACCGTGCCCATGGGCATCGTGCGGAAGAGAATCATGGTGTTGGGATCGTCTGGAAGGTGAACGCCATCCGCTGCCAATTCCTCCATTTTCTTGCTCAGAATGGGAGCCCCAATCGGATCCTCCTCCCACTCCAACATGCTGGATTCCTCGTTCAAGCGGAAGACCTTATCGTCGCCTTCAATGGTCACATCTACACGCTTGACGATTGCACGAGAAGAGGTGGCCAGCTCAATGCCATAACTACCGGCCTCGGTATGCCAGTCGTTCATGGTCCGCGACCAGTATGCAAAGTCGCGTTCGCTCAAGTCCATAGACACAGTCTTGGACTCACCGGCCCTCAGGAACACCTTCTGGAAGGCTTTGAGCTCGTGAGAGGGGCGCTGAACGCGGGAGGCTCCGGGCGCCACGTAGACCTGCACGGTCTGTGCACCATCCACCGCCGACGTGTTCGTAACCCTAGCCCGCACCTGCACAGCATTCTTGCCAGTGTGCTCAACAGTAATGTCGCTGAGCTCAAAGCTGGAGTAAGACAGACCGAAGCCGAAGGGGAAGAGCACCGGCTTCTTGAAGCTGTCGTAGTAGCGGTAGCCCACGAAAACCCCTTCGCCATAGCGCACGTGCCCCTCTTCGCCGGGGAAGTTCATGACGGTGGGGTCATCGCTGAGCTGGACCGGAATGGTCTGTGGCAGCTTGCCCGATGGGTTGGCCTCGCCGGTGAGCAAGTCCACTATGGCCTGACCGCCGGCCTGGCCCAGGAGCCATGCTTCGAGCACAGCCTTGGCCTGGGGCAGCCACTCGGTCAGGCTGACCACGGAACCGTTGGAGAGCACCACCACAGTGTTGGGATTGACCTCGCTGATCTTGGCCAGGAGCTCTAGCTGCTTGGCCGGCATATCCAAACTGGTGCGGTCAAAGCCCTCAGACTCGGCATCTTCAGGCAAGCCCAGGAAGAGCACGACCTTCTGCGCCGACTGTGCCACGCACAGGGCTTCCTGGGTCAAATCTTCACTCTGGGGCGCATCGTCCAGGGTGAAGCCGGGAGCAAAGTCAACATTCCAGCCTGCGCTCTTGAATGCGTCTAAGGCATTGGTCACGACGGTGGGTGTGATGTGGGAGGAACCGCCGCCCTGGTAGCGGGGTGTGCGGGCAAACTCGCCGATAACCGCCACTTTCTCGCCCTTGTGCAGGGGTAGAATACCGTCATCGTTTTTCAACATGACCACGGATTCGCAGGCAGCCTGGCGGGCAACCTGATTGTGGGCCTGAACATCGTAGCGGTAGCCCTCTCGAGACATGGCGGGCTTGGCCTTTTCCAGCAGGTCAATCATGCCCTGGGCCATTGCGTCCAGCTGGTCCTTGCCCAGTGTGCCGGCCTGCACAGCTGCTACCACCTCATCATCGCTGCTGGAGGGGGGCATCTCAAGATTCAGGCCTGCCGCAAGCGCTGCGGCACGGTTGTGGACGGCCCCCCAGTCAGACATCACGATGCCATCAAAGCCCCATTCATCGCGCAGTATGTCGGTCAGTAGTCGGCGGTTCTCCGAGCCAAATACTCCGTTGAGCCGGTTGTAGGCGCACATGAGAGTCCAGGGCTTGGCATGCTTCACGATGTATTCAAAGGCTGGCAGGTAGATTTCGCGCAGGGTGCGTTCGTCCATGTCGGAGCTGGAGCGCAGACGCTCGGTTTCCTGGTTGTTGGCAGCGAAGTGCTTTACCGAGGTGCCGATGCCCTGGGCTTGCACGCCCTTGACGAGTTCGGCGGCCTGGTGGCCGGTGAGCACCGGGTCTTCCGACCAGTATTCGAAGTTGCGTCCACCCAAGGGGCTGCGCTTGATGTTCACGCCGGGCCCAAGAATGACGGCCACCTTCTCCTGCACGCATTCCTCTCCCATGGCCTGACCAACCTGCTCGGTCAGCTCAGGATTCCAGGAGGAGGCCAGGCCTGCGGTTGGTGGGAAGCATGTAGCTGGCACAGAGCCGTACACGTCATTGGACTTTGAGTCTTTAGCCTTACGCAGGCCGTAAGGGCCGTCAGTGATCATGTAGCCTTCCAAGCCCTGTTCGGGCAGGCCTTGGACATGCCAGGAATCCGAGCCGGACGTCAGTGATGCCTCATCCTGCAGGCTCAGGTCAGTCACATTCACGTGTGTCTGTTCAGTCATGATGTTCCTTTCTGCCCCCTGGCTGCTACGAGCTGTATTGCTCTCAGGATCCGGGGGAGTGCTGCTAAAATACGATTCTTTAAAGAATACTGGGATATAGTGTAGGCGCATTCCTCGATGGCTGCGGGTTTTCCCTACTTCACCTTGCGGATAGCCATGATGAAGAAGGTGCCTATCAGTAGGAAGACGATGGCTACTGGGAAGACCATCTGGTATCCGCCAGTTATGGCGATGACCTTGGTGGTGAAGACCGGTGCAAGCACCTGGCCTATCGTGTTCGCCAGGTTCAAAATGCCCAGGTCCTTACCGGCCTCTTCAGGGTTTGGCAGCACGTCCACGTTGAGGGCCTGGTCCACCGACATGTAGCAGCCATTGGCGATGCCTGCCAGGGCGGCGTAAATATACATACCGGTGGCGGTGGGCATGAAGATGGGGAAAGCCATGCCGATGGCGAATAGCACGGTGCTTGCTGCGACGATGATTTTGCGGCGCTGGAGGAAGTCTGAGAGTGGGCCTGATACTGCCGCGGCTGCGATTGTCGTGATAAGCGTGATGACGGCAATAATCTGCAGGGCGGTCTGTGAGTCTTCCAAACTCAAGTGAGTGTACTTCTGCAGGATGAAGAGCATGTAGCCGGAGATCATGAATGTGCCGATGATGAATACAAGACGGCCACCCAGAGCCAGGTAGAAGTCTCGGCAGCTTTTGGTGGGTGGCACGAAGGAATGGATGATCTTGCCGGTAGACACCTGTGTGGCGTTGGAGGCTGCTGAGGTCTCGCGCGGCCAGACCAACACGACGATGATGCCTGAGAAGAAGAAGATTGTCGTGCCCACGATTGCGCCAGCGTTCGGATTCGACAGGAAGAAGGACCCTACGAAAGTACCCATCTGTTGGCCGACCATCATCCCCGCTCCGTATAGGGCGGAGAATGTGCCACGAGTAAGCTCGGGTATGCGGTCAGAGAGCACGGCGACGGCGGGGGCGATGATGCAGTTCAAACCAACCTGGACCACGCACCAGCCTGCTACTATAATCATGAAACTCTGGCTGTTGAAGGCGATGGCGTAGCCTGCTGCGGAGATGATGCCACCCACTATAATCCAAGGCGTGCGCTTGCCTATCTTGAAGCGAGACATATCGGAAAGTGCGCCGAATATTATGTTGGCCAGCAGGGAGAAGATGGCGCTGACCGAGTTGACTGTGCCGATAGCCCCTTCTGCTGAAATGCCGGCCATGCCGTCGAAGATGTGTGGGAGCAACACGCTTGAACCCATGAAGAACGGGAGCGCCCACAGAATGGAAACGAGGGCGAAGCCCGAGGCAAAGCGAATACTCGCAATCTTACTTAAGGGCTTGCCGGTGTCGGGAGCTAGGTTCGCACTGGCCGTAGCATCCAAAGGGGGTGTGGTCAGTACCTGTTCTCCTGGTTCAGAACGTTGAATACCAGTCATGGTATCTTCCTCTCGGGTGCCAATGCGCCGTTGAATTATTATTATTTGTGTCATTGCTGTGATGCTGATTGCGTTCGTTTCAGTGAACGTAGGTACTCAGAGAATCACACTTTGCATATTCTGTCAATGCTGGTATCTGGACCTACCGAAGCCGGTGATTGTCGCATTTCCCTTATGCTTTACGGTGTGTCGAACTTTGATGATAAGAAACGCCCATGTGTAATACGTTGAAAGTCACACTGGAAATGCGCTGTTGAGGTAATGCTGACGAAGAGCGATTTCCGCCCACCTTACTGTGCCAAAACGTACGCTAGTGGGGGCTTGACACGTATGTTGTTACATGTAGCCCATGCGGGGGTGGGATGGGACGCTGATGATAGCGGAGCGCGTATGACGCCGGGAGGTCTCAGAGCTGCTTGGTGAGTTTGTCGACCAAGCTGGTGAGGAGCTGGGCGGTGCCGGGGTTGATGGCGGTCTTGGACAGGAGGTCTTTGGCATCGGTCAGGTGGCCGCGGGCCGCGTCCTTGCTGGAGGCGATCAAATCGGGGTGGGCCTGGAGGTAGTCGACGACCAGCTGAGGGTCGTTCCGTTCCAGGGTCTTTGCGAAGGCCGGCTCGGCCTCGAGGCCCAGCAGGACCGGCAGGGTGTAGATGCCCTCGCTGATGTCCTCCAGTTTGGGCTTGCCGGAATCGTGGGCCAGGTCGAAGTCGCTGATGTCGTCCATGATCTGGAAGGCCATGCCCAAGTGCTCACCGAAGCGGGCGGCGGTATCCAGCAAGGCAGGATTCGCGCCGGATACACCAGCAGCCAGCTCGACGCCGGTCTGGGAGGCCAGGCGGAAGAGGGCTGCGGTCTTGCCGCGAATGGCCCGACCATAGTAGTCGGTCCTGATGGAAGTGTTGTGCCGGGCTGATTCCTGGAGGAGCTCGCCGCCGACGATCTCGCAGACGGTAGAGGCCTGCTGCCTGACGAATTCGGTGCTGGGGGCGATGGTGGCCATGATCTCCATGTAGCGGGAGAGAATCAAGTCGCCAAGATAGATGGCCGCCTTGTTGCCTACGACGGTGTGGGCTGTGGGCTGGTTGCGGCGGATGGCGGCGTCGTCCAGCACATCGTCATGAACCAGGGTTGCCAGGTGGAGCATCTCAATGGCTGCGGCGCCGCTGATGATTGAGGCGTGGAGGGCCTGGTCTGTGGCCGGTCTGGCAGCGGAACCGCCACCTTCCTCGTCCTGGGCCCTGGCGAAGAGCAGGACCAGGGACGCGCGAATCATTTTGCCGTGATTGCCGAGCAGCTGGCGGTAGACATCCTTGTAGGGTTCCACGGAGGTCTCCTCCGCTTCAAGCCGTTCGACGACCCGTTGCATGCCCCTGCGCAACATCTGCCGTTGCCCGTCACCCATACCGATTCCGATCCCTAGTCCACAATTTCAAGTAATCCCCACCAATATACCAACCTTTCGTGTGGGAATCCCAGTCCCGCCTTCATACCGCTGTCAGCACCCCTCCAATGTGCTCAAACTAACAATTGCGCCTGTGGACTTGTATCGTTCGGGAATGCATCCGACCGGTCTTGATGAGGGCTGAGTTCTCGCTGAAGACCTCGCGGGCGGTGGTGATGGCGTTGATGGCGCGGGGGAAGCCGACGTAGGAGACACATTGGAGAATGGTCTCCACGACTGAGTCCTTGCGCAGGCCTACATCCAAGGCCCCCTGGATGTGCACCTTGTGCTGCGGCTTGTGTCACCTTGCGTGACAAGACTGCCCAAGGTCGCCAATTCGCGTTGCTGCGGGCTGAGCCCTGGCCTGCTGTAGATGTCCCCGAAGACAAACTCAACAATCCGCCGTCCCAGATCCGGAGCAATGTCCTGTAGGGAATCAATGACCTTCTGCCCGCCTGCACCGTCGAGGGTGGCGAGCGCTGCCAACCCTTCCTCAAAGCGTGACTGTTCCATGCTGATGTTTCTTTCCTGTTCTGTCTTAAGTGTGGATATGCCAAACGCTCCACAGTGTATGGTCTGAACCAAGGCTCAGGGCAAAACGGAGGGGTTCCATGCGGATTCATGAGGTGTCGTAGCGAACGGGCATGCCCATATCCACCTTGCGGTACTACGAGCGGCGCTGCATCCTCAAACCCAAGCACTCGCCGGAGGGCTACCGGGACTATGGCGATGGTGATGTGGCGTGGATATCCTTCATGCATCGGATCCCGCAAGTCGTCATGCCATTGGCGCAGGTGGATGAGTACTCCCGGCTGCGTGAGGAGGGTGATGGCACTATGCGCCAGCGGCTGGAAATGCTTGAGGAGCAGCGTGGGCTGTTGGAAGGGCGCCAGCACATGCTTGCGGAGCAGCAGGCGTTCCTGGATACGAAGATTGCGATCTACCGGAAGTCCATGCGGGCTGCCGCTGAGCATTGAGAGTGATCCGATGGGTGCCAGGAGGGGGCTGTTGGCGGCCGGTTTTAGTATTGAGACGGCCTGGGGCTGGTGAGATGCTGGCTGGGCTGCTGGTCGGGGTTCCGGCCAGGCTAATGGATGAAAGCGTGCGATGGAGGCTGCCGACATGAATGTGAGACTGTGGATCAACGGATTGCGGCCCAAGACCCTGCCGGCGTCGGTGGCACCCGTGTTGATTGGTGGTGCGGCGGCGTTGCTGCCGATAGGGCAGGCCCTGCAGGACCATGGTCGGGCCGGCGGCTCTGTCGGTGATGCGGAAGGGTCCAGGATGCTGCTGCAGCGGGCTGTGGGGCCGCGTATGTGGATAATCCTTGCTTGCTGCATTCTGCTTGCCCTCTGCATTCAGATAGCCGCAAACTTCGCCAATGATTATTCGGATGGCATCAGGGGCACGGATGACCAGCGGGGCGACCAGGAGCTTGTTTCCGGTAAGCCCCAGCGCTTGGTCGCCTCTGGCGTCGCCCCCCGCAAGGTACTGATGGCTGCTGCTGTCAGCGCTGTGGCTGCCTGCGTCTTTGGTCTGCTGGCCCTCGCCTTGAGCGGAGCCTGGTGGATGGTGCTCGTCGGGCTTGCCTGCCTCTTGGCTGGCTGGTTCTATACCGGAGGCAAGCATCCGTACGGCTATATGGGTTTGGGTGAGGTCAGCGTCTTTATTTTCTTTGGCCTGGTTGCGACTTTGGGCACCGAGTACCTCATGATTGGCAGCGTGACCATGGCTGGGGTGCTGGGGGCCGTCAGCGCGGGCCTGAACGCCGTCGGTCTGCTCATGCTCAACAACTACCGTGACATTGATGCCGACAGGCGTTCCGGTAAGCGCACCTATGCCACCATGGTGGGGCAGCAGGGCGCGCGGATTTCCGTCTATATGGTCTATCTGGCGGCCTTTGCCGTGGCTGTCGTTCAGTTCCTTGAAGCGGGTTGGGGGCCAGGGGCCTACAGGTATATGGCGGTGGCGGGCATTGCGCTGCTGGCCTTCCTGGCTGTACTGTACTGGCTTATCTGCCGCAGGCTCGCACACGGTGACCAGCGAGGAGCCTTTGTCCTGTCTGGTAAGGGGAACCTGCTGTCGGCTGTGTGCTGGGTCCTTGGTTTCCTCATCGAACTATTCCTGATGGCAGCAGGCACTCGATAGTTTTGAGCAGAAGGGTATCAGTGCTAGCCTGATCAAGACGAACATACCAATGGTATGTTGTATGAAGGCAAGGGCCCTCCACCTCAAGTGGCAGCCCTTGGGCAATCGTGGCTGCTGCCAGGCATGGAGGTAGTGGATGGGCACGCAGAAGGACCCTGAGGGTCACCGCAAGAGGATTCTGGATGTGGCTCAACGGCTCTTCCTGGAGAAGGGCTACGACGGCACCAGCATCGGTGACATCGTCGACGGCCTGGGCGGTATGACCAAGGGTGCCATCTACTATCACTTCCCCTCCAAGTCCTCCATCTTTGAGGCCGTGACCGAGCGGATGGCCGACGATGACTTCCTGGGTCAGGATTGGCGGGCCGACTGGCCTGGCAACAGTGGCCTGGAGAAGTTGCGCAACGAACTGGTCATATCCTTACGTTCCTACAGCCGCCATGAGGTCGTCTATTCGGCCCAGGCCATGCTCAAAAGCCCGCGTATGGTGGGGGAGATGTACCTCAACAGCATGGACCGGATTGCCAAAGTGATCGGCCCCTACATTCAGGAGGGTATTGAGGACGGTTCCATCGAGCCTTGTGACCCTGACGATGTGGCCGAGGTGCTCTTCCTGCTCCTGAACATGTGGATCGGCCTTCGTCTGACGGCCATGGCCAAGGAGGAGGTCGCTCGTAAGTTC
Source organism: Bifidobacterium aemilianum (assembly GCF_003315635.1). GTDB lineage: Bacteria > Actinomycetota > Actinomycetes > Actinomycetales > Bifidobacteriaceae > Bifidobacterium > Bifidobacterium aemilianum. The sequence continues at coordinate 46,342 of NZ_PDCG01000006.1, forward strand.
CGGCTGCTCAAGACCATCTTCGATGGCATCGGTGTTCCCGTCATTGATGAAGGAGTCATCCAGGCTGCGGTCGACCTTTACGGCGGCCTGCAAGGCAGTAACCGCGCGGCTGGCAAGGCGTAGGGACGAGAGCTGGGAGCCAAGCAAGCCAGGCTGATCAGCCAGGCAGTCCAGCAAACAACTAACAACCAACCAGCAAACCAACCAAACACCGTAGAGATCATTCAGCATCCCCTAAACATACCGAGAGTATGTTAGAAAGGCAGTTATGACAGTCACGCTTAGTGATGGGAATATCGCGCAGACCTTCGATGGCAAGGAGGTCTTGCAAGGCGTCGACATGGACCTGCGACCGGGCGATGTCTTAGGGTTCCTCAGCTCCATTGGAGCGGGAGAATCGACCCTCTTTATAATTCTGCTCTCCTGCCCCCTCCTTCTGGCAGTCGTCCTTGCTGTCGCCTCCATACGCTCCCACCAGAAGGTCTAGCTGTTCGTCCTTGGTTTTCGGCGGCTGGCAGCCCGCGGTCTGACATGCGTTCAATAGACGGTAGCTCTGTACGGAGTTTTGTCGTACAGGTGGGTCATGGCAACCACGCATCAACAAAACCAGCCAGGCTGGATATACGGCTGAACCGTGAGGAGCGCCAGCTCATTGAGTGGGCAGCATCCCCCAAGGGGTCCACGCTCACCCAATGGACCGCCAGCCATCTGGCTTGATGCCGCCCGTCAGGATATTGAGGAGGCGGCCACCCTTCGCCTATCCAACGCTGCTTTTGATGACTTCCTTGCCGCTCCGGAAGAGCCTCAGCCCCGTGATGGTGTGGAACTCATGGCTAGAGATCAGCAGTGGTCATAGAGGATGTTGCTGCTTCGGGTCAATCGAAACCGGCTGCCAGCGTTGGGAATCAGCAGGCGGCAGGCACGTTCGCACGTCCTCGCCTATTCGTGAAAGCCAACCCGCTAGAGGGCGGACAGAGAGATGATGTCCAGGAGACGTTGGTGGGCGGCCATCCTAGGGACTTGCATGAATCCGATATAGATTTCACGGACTTTACATGCGGTCATAAACCCATTGATTCCTGGTTTCATGATAGGGCCATCAACTGTGGGCAACAGGGAACCGCTGTGCCCTATGTGTCCCTCTGGGCCGAGGGGCGGTGCGCCGGTTTCTATACCCTGAGCGCCTTTGGTCTGGTGTGGGAATCCTTAACCGTTGGTTGGCCGAAAAGGAATGTTGCCGAGCATATTCCTGCGGTGCTCCTGGGGATGCTGGGGGTCGGCCGAAGCTTCCAGGGTCAGGGGCTGGGCTGACGTCTCCTTCAGGATGCAATACGCAGGTCCTTGTTGGTGAGCCAACCCTTGGGGCGCGGGCCCTGGTGGTTGAACCATATGACGATACGGCTTGCCGTTTTACGGCCACTATGGCTTTAGGCCCATTCCGGGCAGCAGCATGTACTTGAAACTGTCAGGGTTGGGTGCAGTTTAGTCCTTGGCGGTCAGGGCCCTTGCGCCCGTGTGGGTCAGGTTCACGTTTGCTTGCGGGTGGCTGGCGGGCGTAAGTTCCTTGACCATCCAACGGTGGGGGCAGTCCTCGTCGTAGTCGCGGGGGCCCTGGGCCAGGTAGCCGAGTTTGTGGTAAAAGCCCATGGCCTGCTCCTGGGCGTGAAGGCGTATTACCCTTCCGCCCAGGTTGGCGATTGCCTGCTCTGCATGGTTGATGATGCTGGCGCCGATCCCCTGCCCGCGATGGTCTTTGACGATTGCGACCCGCCCTATGGTGAAGTCCTTGGCCTGATCATGGCTGGTCGGGTAGAAGCGGCAGGTGCCGACTGCTTGGTTCTTGTCGAAGGCCAGCAGGTGCCAGCAGCTGTCATCGGTTTGGTCGAATTCGACCCGGAAGCCTTGCTCCTCCATGAAGACCGCTGTGCGGATATCCCGTGCGCCCTGGGGCAGGTGGTCGTATAGCCGGTATTCCAATGGTCCGGCCTTTGTAGGAATGGGATCGGGAACAGGGTGCTGGCCGTCCACGTTCCAACCCAGGTCGTGGAGCTTTGCCTTGTCCTTCTTGTCCAGGCGCTTGCAATCCAGGGCCTGGACCAGGTCGGGGCGGATGCTGGCTGTCCGTTCCAAGGCCTCGTCGCGGCGGTAACGGTCGACCTTGGCGTGGTCGCCCGAGGTGAGGATGGCCGGCACTTCCAAGCCCCGCCAACTGGTCGGGCGGGTGTACTGGCTGTATTCGAGCAGGGGTTCCTCGCCGGTATAGGATTCGGTCACGATGGAGTCGGGGTTGCCCACGAAGCCGGGAATCAGGCGGGTGATGGCCTCCAACATGACCGAGACCGCCACCTCGCCGCCGTTGAGCACGTAGTCGCCTATGGAGTACTCGCGCACCTGCACGCCCTGGGCCCGGTAGTAGTCGGGGATGCGGGCATCGTAACCCTCATAGCGGCCGCAGCCAAAGAGCAGGTGGCTGCTGTGGGACAGTTCGGTGGCGTCCTTTTGGGTGAAGAGTTGGGCCGAGGGGTTGGGGAAGATGAGGATTGGGCCTTGGTCTGATTGCGGATCGGGGTTTTCGTGGTCAGCGGCCTCGCTTGGGTCCGCTGAACGTGAGGCTAATCTCGGTGCCGCGTTCGTCAGTCCTTTTGCCTGTCGTGATTCTCGAGAGCTGTGGATCGCCCCCCCGACTTCTCCCGCTTGGAGGTCGCGTGCCTCCAGTCCCAGCAGCTGGTCCAGGCACTCCGCCCAGACCTCCGGCTTCATGACCATGCCAGCCCCGCCGCCCACGGGCGTATCATCCACTGAGTGGTGCACGTCGTGGGTCCAGTCGCGCAGGTTGTGGGCCTTGACCTCCACCAAGCCCTTCTCCTGAGCCTTGCCCAGCAGCGACAGATTCATCACATCGAAGTACTCGGGGAACACGGACACAATATCAATCTTCATGCTCTCACTCTATCCAAGGCACTTGTCACGATTGCCGTGGACTGGCTGAGTCGCCGCGCAAAACGCGGGCTTGCGGGGAATTGGTTGGTCGAGCTAGCTGATGGTAATTCCGGTTTTGAGCATGTTGAGAGAGGTGGCTGGCAAGGTTGGTTGGATCCCTCTGGTCTTCCTGCCGGGTATGCCGACGGCAAGGCCGGGCTTACTCTGTTGCCTCATGTGGCTTTCGGGGCGAAAGTTCATGCCATGCTGCTGATTCAGGCGATGGTCCTATATCGCGTCCCTCTTTGACTCTACGTCTGGAGGTAAGTGCTGATGCTGCCGTAAGGGGACCAGTGACTGCCGCTGCCCGCCCGTTTTCGGGTCTTTCGATGTGTTGGTCATCTTGTCGGCTTCTGTATTTATGTAAAGCAAACTTGACGTAAAACTAACTTTACTTTATGCTGTGATAATCATCGTCGGAGGGAATGGAGAATTGTCATGGCCAAGCTTGAAGACCGAAAGCGGCGACTGGCGACTGCTGAGTCCAATCAGTCCGAGACCCTGGAGAAAAAGGTTGGCAAGAGTTCCTTTGGCAGAGTCCGCTTAGCTGGCCGCAGTGTTCCTGCGCTGCCAGTTGGACTGGCTGCAGGGCTGGTGATTTCCCTGGTGCTGGGCATGATTGCGGCCTCCCTCATGCCGCAGCCAATGGCCTGGGGGCTGAAGGCGTTCCTGGCGGCTGTCGCGCTGTTCCCGACTGTCAGCGCGCTGGCCTGGGTGCTGTGCGTGGACAGGTCCACCGTGGAGGGCGCGGACCAGTACGCTGAAGAGAATGTGGAGAACCGCTGGGTGCGGCAGGCGGCCCAGGTCTCTTACCTGGTCTGCCTCATCTTGGTTTCGCTCGCTGCCTTGGTGAGCGATGTCTTGGGTGAGGGTCAGCTTGCCCTGGCCCTCTTCCTTGTGGCTGTGGGAATGGTTCTGATCTTCGGACTGGTCTATGTGGTCGTGAGGTTTGGCTCTCGTGGATAACCGTTTGGCCGAGCTCCGTAAGTCCCGTGGCTGGTCCCAAGAGCAGCTTGCTGACATGCTCGGTGTCAGTAGGCAGACCGTCATCTCCATTGAGAAAGGCCGCTTCGACCCGTCCCTGCCCCTGGCTTTCAGGTTGTCCGATGCCTTCGGTCTGACCATTGAGGATATTTTCCGGCCTTAGCTCATTCCTGTGTCTGCCTGCCGCGCTGGGCAAAACTGGAGCCGGCGATAATAATTATGGAGATTTGCTCTTTCTGGGGTGTCAGGGGGAATTTGGTGAGAAGATTTATATAGGAAACTCTTGACGAATGCCGCTCAGTGCTGTAAGCGGACATGGTCGATTCCGACCGGGCCAAGAACCCACTGTGAGGCTGGCTGGGCATCGGTTTCCCTTGCTCTTGCTGGCCGCCTATTGCTGAGAAGGAGCGAAAAGACATGAGAGTGGTCATCTTTTCCACCTGTGTGGTCGACCTGATGTTTCCCAATGTGGGGAAGGCCATGGTCGAGGTGCTGGAGCGTTTCGGTTGCGAGACCTTCATGCCCCTGCAGCAGATCTGCTGTGGCCAGCCTACCTACAACAGTGGCTATATCAAGGAAACCAAGCATGTCATGCGTAATGAGGTCGACGCCCTCCTGAGCGTTGACGCCGACTATATCGTCGGTCCCGCCGGTTCCTGCGTGAACATGCTCAAGGAGCTGCCCCACGACCTCAAGGACGACCCCGAATATGCGGCCAAGGCCCAGCAGGTGGCCGACAAGACCTACGAGTTCTCCCAGTTCATGTACCGGATTCTGGGTGTGCTGGATGCCGGAGCCGAGCTGGATGCCGTGGCCACCTACCATCGCTCCTGCCATATGACCCGACTCCTGGGCGAGCGCACCAGCCCCTTTGTGCTCCTGGACCACGTCAAGGGTCTGAAGATGATCCCCCTGCCCCACATCGAGAACTGCTGCGGTTTCGGCGGCATGTTCTCCATGAAGGAGCCGGAGATCTCCAAGCAGATGGTCAACGAGAAGGTCAACGACATCATCTCCACCGATGCCAGCGTTCTGATCTCCTGCGACCCGGGCTGTCTCATGAACATTGGCGGCCGCTTCAACCGCTTGGGCAAGCCCATGAAGATCATGCACCTGGCCGAGGTCCTCAATACAAATGTGGACCTGGCCCGGGTCAAGTACGTCGAATCCCAAGAGGAGGTCATGGCATGAGCAAGGCCAAGAACGGCGGCCTGAAAACCGCAACCATGATTCGCAACAGCGACCATGATTTTCTGACCCGGGTCAAGGAGTCCGAGCAGGACACCTTCGCCCAGCGGGCCGTGGCCAAGGCCCAGGACGCCCAGTGGATCAAGCGTGAGAGCGCCCGCAGGGACCTGGGCAACTGGGAGGATTGGCGGAACCTGGGCGAGCAGATTCGCCAGCATGTGGTCCGCTACCTGCCCGACTACCTGGAGGAGTTCTCCGACAACGTCGAGAAGAACGGCGGTCACGTCTTCTTCGCCCAAACCGACGTGGAGGCCCAGCAGTTCATCAAGAACCTGGCGATCGAGAAGCAGGTCAAGCAGGTGGTCAAGTCCAAGTCCATGGTCACCTCCGAGATCGGCCTGGACAAGGCCCTACTGGAGATTCCCGGTCTGGACCTGCTCGAGACCGACCTGGCTGAGTTCATCCTCCAGGAGGACGACTGGGATGAGCCAACCCACTTGGTCTTCCCCGCCCTCCACAAGAACCGTGACCAGGTCCGTGAGGTATTCATCAAGAAGTTGGGTTATGAGGGAGACAACGACCCCCAGCACCTGGCCCGCTTCGCCCGCAAGGTCATGCGCGAACGCTTCCTCAAGAACGAGATGTCGATCACCGGCTGCAACTTCGCCATCGCCGACAACGGCATGATCAACTTGGACACCAACGAGGGCAACGCCGATCTGTGCATGGCCATCCCCAAGATCCAGGTGGTCTGCATGGGTATGGAACGCATCGTTCCCTCCCTCAAGGAGGCTGAGGTTCTGGACGGCATGTTGGCCCGGTCCGCCGTCGGCCAGAAGATCACCACCTACTGCACCTTCACCTCCAAGCAGGTCGATGGCGAGACAGATGGTCCCGAGGAGTTCTACGTGGTCATCATCGACAATGGCCGCTCGAACGCCCTGGGCACGGACTTCGAGCCCATCCTCCAGTGCATCCGCTGCGCTTCCTGCCTCAACGTCTGCCCCATCTATCGGCACATCGGCGGCCACGGCTACGGGTCCATCTATCCGGGCCCGGTCGGTTCAATCCTCTCGCCGGTCCTGCAGGGCAACTATGACGACTTCTCAGAACTGCCCTATGCCTGCAGCCTCTGTTCGGCCTGCACAGCCACCTGTCCGGTCAAGATCCCCCTGCACAAGCTGCTGATCAAGCACCGCGAGATCGAGATGGACGACAAGCATATGGCCAACATCATCGACGACACCGTCATGAAGGTTGTTGGACTTGGCACCGGCCATTCCTCACTCTTCCGCACGGCCCTGGGCATGGACCACATGGCCCTGGCGCCCCTGGCCAGGAAGAATCCCGATGTGGCTGAGAACCTCTACTCCAACGGCAAGCACCTAGAATGGATGCCCTTCGTCTTCGGCGGTTGGACCAAGGTCCGTGACCTGCCCGATCCGCCGGCCCATTCCAAGAACTTCCGCTCCTGGTTTGCCAAGCACAAGAAGGAGCAGGCCAAGCAGGGAGGGCTGGAGGCCGCCGTGCCCCAGGCACCCAAGAACTCCAATGCCTTCAGGCCCACCGGCGAACCTGTGCTCAGGGCCGATGGCTACCACCAGAACGGCCACCCCATCACTGAGGCCCATGCCCACGCCAAGTCTCAGACCAAGGCGCCAAGTCGTGTTGGGCACCATGCCGCCTCGCTGGCTGGAGAGAACGTACCCGCCGGCAGTCACATTGATGGTGACGACATCGCCAAGGCCGCCGCCCAGCAGGAAGGAACCCGGAACCATGACTGATCGCGAAACCTTTCTGAACCACCTGGCCGAGCAGAGCGGTCGCCCCCGCCACCAGCTCAAGGACAACCCCCTGGTCCCCATCAACGACCTGCCGGAATCCACCCTGTCGGGCAAGACCCAGGACGAGCTGCTGGCCATCGCCAAGGAGAACAGCGAGAAGGTCAACGTGACCTTCCAGACCACCTCCAAGGCTGATCTGCCCCAGGCCCTCAACGCCTTCATCAAGGCCAAACTGACCGATAACAAGGACGACCCCTACCAGGCCAACGGCCATGACCACCTGCTCCTGCCAAGCTCGGACCTGTACAAGGACTTCGACCTTGAGGGTTGGCGAGATGGCCTGACGGACCCCAAACCCACCTATTGGATGCCGGGAGCCGGACGCGATGCCAACATTGACACAGCCGAGCGTGCCGGTGCGGCCATCGCCTTCGCCGACTTTCTGCTGGCCGAGTCGGGCACCATCACCATCACCACCACCCCGGGCCAGGGGAGGGCCTTCCACTTCCTGCCGGTCCACTATCTGAGTATCATCCGCAAGTCGAATATCCTGCCCCGCACCCGCCAGGCCATGGACTACTATGCCCCGGCACTGGCCTCGGGTGAGATCAAGACATCCAACATCAACTTCGTCACTGGCCCATCCAACACCGGAGATATCGAGATGGTCCTGGTGGTCGGTGTCCACGGCCCCTTGGACATGACCTATCTGGTTGTTGAGGACATGTAGGCGCTGAGGAATAGAGCCCATCGCGGTCTTTGCTCCGACAGTATGGCCCGGACCTGCTCCAGCTAGTGGAGGGTCCGGGCCATGGTCATTCGGCGGCTTGCTCGCTACTTGGCTAGCTCGTTGTAGATGGGCAGGCCCATGTAGCCGAATGGGGCGGCCTTGACCTGCTTGGCGGCCACGGCGTTGACATTGCGGTACCAGAGCGGAATGACCGGGAGGTCCTTCAGGAGCAGGTCCTCGGCGGCCTGATAGTGGCGGATGGATTCCTTCAGCCTGGTCTCTGCTGCGGCCTGGGCCATGAGCGCGTCGAAGTCGGGGCTCTTATAATCGCCATGGTTGAGGCCCTTGCCGTCCGCCGCCGAGGAGCTGTATCCCTGGACCAGGTAACCCTCGGGGTGGGGGTAGTCGGACTGGATGCCCGAGCTGAAGGCCGAATGGATCTGCCGTTTGTTGATGGCGGTGCTGAACTCCTTGGCCGTGGGGAAAATGTCGCTCTCGACCTTGATGCCCAGTGCCGAGGAGATGCTGTGGGAGACGGCATCCACCCAGTCCTTGTCGGTCCCGTCGGCGCTGTAGCCGATGCGGAAGGTTCCTGACCATGGCGAGATGGCGTCGGCGGCCTTCCAGAGCCTGCGTGCCTGGTCGTCATTGCGGCTGAGTACCTTCGATCCGGTGAGCTTGTCCGTGTGGCCCTTGATCATGGGCGCGGTGAAATCGGTGGCTGGGGTCACGGAGCCTTGGAAAATCTTCTCGGTCACCTGCTTGCGGTCCATGGCCTGCGAGATGGCCTGCCGGCGCAGGGCCCCCTCCTGACCGCCAAAGTGGGCCAGGTCCTGGGGGATGGTCAGCGAGCGGAAGGAGGGGCCAGCGTCAATGAGGGCCTGCACATCACTGTCCTCCCGGAAGGTCCGTAGCTTGGAGACCGGCACGGAGTCAAGGATGTCAAGATGGCCGGAGTCCACATCAGCGTAGGCCGCGTCCAGGCTCTGGTAGTCGCGAAATTCGATGCCGCCATTCTTGGCCTTGCGGGGCCCCTGATAGTCCGGGTTCCGTTCGATGACGATGCCCTGGTTGGGTACCCAGGACTTAAACCGGTAGGGTCCGTCGCCCACGGGATGCTTGCCGAATTCCCCCAGGTTCTTGTAGGCCACCGAGGGCAGGGGCAGGAAGGCCACGTCCCCGACCTTGTAGGGGAATGAGGAGTCTGGGGCCTTGAGATCGACTCTAAGGGTCAGGTCGTCGACAACCGTAAGTCCAGACAGGCCGGCCTTGGGGTCGCCATGGTGGTCCTGGATCTGGTCATAGCCGGTGATCGTCGAGAATATGGAGGCACCCAGCTGGCCGTTGGCCGCGTTTGCTGCGAAGGACCAACTCGTGGCGTAGGTCGCGGCCGTGATCTTCTCGCCGTTGCTGAAGATCAGGCCGGGCTTGAGCTTGATGGTGTACTGGCTGGCGTCCGCATTGGGGGTGATCGACTGGGCGTTGGCGTAGACCAGGTTGCCCTTCTTGTCAAAGTTGACCAGGCCCTCAAAGAGTTGGGTGACCACCTTCCAGCCGGCGGTGTCGTCGGTGCCGCTGGGTATGAGCGGGGAGGCCGGTTCCACCGTGTTGACACTGATGATGGCCTTGGGGTCCGGTGCCTGGCTGCTTGGGGTGGCCGGGCCGCAGGCGGACATGACCATGATCACTGGTAGCAGGGCTGCGGCTAGGGTGATTCGGGCTTTGGTCATTGGTGGTCCCCGTCTGTGTCTGTGTGTCTTGTCGCTGTGTGTCTTGCCAGGCCTATGCCTGCCATCTGCGGGCTGATCTGTCTCATGGGCGGTAGTGTCCGCAACCGTCTATGGCATGAAGGGCTCCAAGGGAAGGTGAGACCCAGCGTGGAGCTGACAAAGCGTGTTGCTGCAAGCCTACCTTGTGACAGGGCGCGACGGGGCGATTTTCCTATCGGCAAATGTGATGGAAAGTTCAAGAGGGCGGGTATAAAGAGTTAAAATCATTCGAGAAAGGGAGCCGCTTGACAGAATCGAACTGTCGACCTTCTCATTACGAGTGAGACGCTCTGCCAACTGAGCTAAAGCGGCAAGTTGCCCGAGTGGTATGCACCACTCGCGCACAAATATTAGATTTTACCGGCAAAGGGCCGTTTCTCCAAATCCGACACTGCCTGGTGGACCTTTCCCCTCTCCGTAGCCGCCCCTCGGCACACCTCCAGGCGCCAAAACCCCTTGCCGAATATGGCTGCTGCCTCCCGCCGTCAGCCGCTCCGGCGCTCCGAGCCCACCACCCGACTCACCCCAAAGGAGAATGCCCCCAATAAGCCTTGGCCCGAAATCCATTCTCCTTACACCCTCACACCCCAACGGCTAGTAACCACTAACCCCTAGCTATGCATCAGGCCTGGCTTCCATGCACTTGGGTTTGGGGTGAGTCGGAGTGTGGGGGTGGGCTGGTCTGGCTGGCTGGGTGTGGTGTGTGGTTCTGTCCTCTTTTGTGAGTAGTTTGTGAGCAGAGGTATCCTTCACCACTTGGGTGGATCATGGGGGCAAGTCATCTTGCGGCCCTTGATAGGCCCGCCATATGTCTGCGTGGCGCGTTTGGTTTACCGTCAGGTGATCGGCTCCACGAATGGCGGGCCCTTGCCTGGCACTGAGCCGAAGGTGAACAGCCCCGGGGTTCAAGCAGCCAGTATGGCCCTAGGTCGATAATGAGTAATGAGACAATGACGAGTGGAACACAGAGATACTGGAATTTGAACGAAAGGACTAGCACATGGCCATCAATCCTCCCGTGGATGCCACCAAGACCCCTGAATGGGCGGCCTTGCAGCAGCACTTCGACCAGCTTCAGGATGAGTGCATCAACCTCAAGCAGTGGTTTGCGGATGATCCTGAGCGCGCCGAGAAGCTCAGCTTCGAGTTGGGCGACCTCCATATCGACCTGTCCAAGGACCTGATCAAGCCCGAGACCCTTAAGCTGTTCGCCGACCTGGCCAAGGCCGTGCACCTGCCCGAGCGCACCAAGGACATGTACTCCGGCGTTCACATCAACAACACCGAGGACCGTGCTGTCCTCCATACAGCCCTGCGCCGCCCGGCCGAGGAGGCTGGCAGCTTGATTGTTGACGGTCAGGACGTGGTCAAGGATGTACGCGACACCCTCAAGCGCATCTACGATTTCGCCGACAAGGTCCGCTCCGGCGAGTGGACCGGCGTGACCGGCAAGAAGATCGAGACCGTGGTCAACATTGGCATCGGTGGCTCCGACCTGGGCCCCGTCATGGTCTATGAGGCCCTGAAGCCCTATGCGGACGCCGGCATCGCCGCCCGTTACATCTCCAACATCGACCCCAACGACCTGGCCGAGAAGACCAAGGGCCTGGACCCGGAGACCACGCTCTTCATTGTCGTCTCCAAGACCTTCACGACCCTGGAGACCCTGACCAACGCCCGCGAGGCCCGCACCTGGCTGCTGAACGAGCTCAACGCCAAGGGCGCCATCAACGACGACTCCGCCGACCAGAAGGCCGAGGCTGTTCGTAAGCACTTCATCGCTGTCTCCACCAACCTGGAGAAGGTGGCCGAGTTCGGCATCGATCCCGACAACGCCTTCGGCTTCTGGAACTGGGTCGGCGGCCGCTACTCGGTCGATTCCGCCGTCGGCACCTCCCTGGCCATCGTCTACGGCCCTGGCCGCTTCGAGGAGTTCCTCTCCGGCTTCCATGCCGTCGACAAGTACTTCGCCGAGACCGACTACGAGAAGAACGTGGTCGTCCTCATGGGCATGATGAACGTCTGGTACCGGAACTTCTTCAAGGCCGCCTCCCACGCGGTCCTGCCCTACGACCAGTACCTGCACCGCTTCCCGGCCTACCTGCAGCAGTTGACCATGGAGTCCAACGGCAAGTCCGTGCGCTGGGACGGCACCCCCGTCACCACCGAGACCGGCGAGATCTTCTGGGGCGAGCCTGGCACCAACGGCCAGCACGCCTTCTACCAGCTGATTCACCAGGGCACCCAGCTGATTCCGGCCGACTTCATCGCCTTCGCCAACACCCCCAACCCCTACAAGGACGGGGATCAGGACGTCCACGAGCTCTTCCTAGGCAACTTCCTGGCTCAGACCAAGGCCCTGGCCTTCGGCAAGACCGCCGACGAGGTGCGCGCTGAGGGCACCCCCGAGGAGATCGTGCCCGCCCGCGTCTTCTCCGGCAACCGCCCGACAACCTCCATCTTTGGCGTCTCCCTGACCCCCTTCGCCGTCGGTGAGCTGATTGCCCTGTATGAGCAGATCACCTTCGTTGAGGGCACCGTCTGGGGCATCGACTCCTTCGACCAGTGGGGTGTTGAGCTGGGCAAGCAGCTGGCCAAGGAGATCACTCCCGCCATCTCCCAGGACGACAACGCCCTTGCCGAGCAGGATGCCTCCACCCAGGCCCTGATTAGGTTCTACCGGGCCAAGCGCGAGTTCTAGTGTGAGCGAGCCGCCGGCCTGTGCAGGTCGTTAACGGCAAAATCAGGAAGGCTCTGGACCAGCCAATGGTTGGTCCAGAGCCTTCTGTATATGTGCATGGTTTCCTCTCACAGCGCCCCCTGAGGCATCCGTTCGTCGGCTTCTATCCTGACGACCAATACCGCGCGACAGTTGGCCGATAGGGCTGGGAATGCGCCTCATGTGTCCAGCGGGCCCACGGGGGCCGTACAGGGGGCGAGGCAAGGTCTGGTCGCTTGGGTTCAGGCGTTGGCCTCGTCGAGGGTGAAGGTGTCGTCGTCAGCGTCGTAGTCGAAGAGCTCGCCGTAACGGCCCCAGTTGACGGCGGTCTCGAACTGCTGGTCGGCTTGGTCATCGGTGAGTCTGGAGCGCAGACGGTCGCGGACCAGTTTGCCGCGCAGTTTGCCGTCATCGTTACGGCGCAGGGCCTGGTCGATGGCTCGGACAAGGGGAGCGTGGTCCATGGCCAGTCTGGCGAAGATCTGCTTGGCCTCCAGGATGTCGCTTTGCTGCCAGGCCTTGCCGGTGTCGGTGATCTGCACCCTGCCGTCGTCGACCGTGAGGATGCCCAGGAGGGCGCCGGCATCGACCAGGGGGAAGAGGTCATCAACCTCGAAGGAGAGGTCCGAAGCCAGATCCGCCAGATCGACAGCCCCCTGGTACTGGAGGATGGCGTCCAGCAGGCCGGCCAGTCCGCCAGGGGTGGCGTTGGGGAGCAGCTGCTCCTCGCTGTTTGGCCACTCGGTGTTGCCGGGATTGACGGTGTCGCCAGTGTTGGCGGTGTTGATGGTGGTGAAGTTGCCGGCGTTTCCAGTCTCAGCGGTGTTGTTGATGGCGTTGCTGGCGTCGATGTTGCCGGCCTGGCCGCTCATTCCGACTGCCCCGCTGGCCACCTCGCCCGGCTGCCTGGTCTGGCCATTGCCTGCAGCCCCACCGGTCGGAGCCTGCGCCAGCCCGTTGGAGGCCTGAGACGACAGCCCGGCCCCATCGGCTTGGATGCGCTCTCCTGCCGCGCCCGCCTGGGCCCCCGCAAGCTCCCTCATCTCCAGCTCATGCTCCTGGGCCTGGCTGTGCCCGGTCAGGGTGGAGTAGAGCTTGTCGACCATGGCCTCGAATTCGGCGCTGTGCTTGTCTCGCGGCCGGGGCAGGTCCACTAACACCTGGGCGATGAGGTGGCCGGGATGGGATCCCAGCACCACCACCCGGTCGGCCATCTGCACGGCCTCCTCAATGTTGTGGGTCACGATCAGCACCGACTCGATGTCCCTCTCCTGCTTGGACCAGAGCTTGAGGACCTCCTGGCGCAGGTTCTCCGCAGTCAGCACGTCAAGGGCGGAGAATGGCTCGTCCATGAAGAGGGCCGAGGGCTTGAGGACCAGGGCCCGGGCGATGCCCACCCGCTGGCGCATACCGCCGGACAGTTCCTTGGGATAGGCCGACTCGAAGCCGTCAAGCCCGATGGAGTCGATGGCCTCCAGGGCCTGGCGGGCACGACGCTTCTTGGGCACGCCACGGGCTTCCAGGCCCAGCTCCACATTGTCTTGCACGCTCAGCCATGGCATGAGGGCGAAGGTCTGGAAGACCATGCCCACGCCCGGGTTGGGGCCGGTGAGTTCCTTGCCAAGGTAGGAGACGGAGCCTTCGGTGGGTTTGGCAAGTCCGGCCAGGTTCCGTAGGAAGGTGGACTTGCCGGCCCCCGACCGGCCCAGGATGGCGACGATCTCGCCCTTGTAGAGGGTGAAGGAGATGTCCTTGAGGACGTCCAGCTCCACTCCCTTGTCGGAGGTGAAGCTCTGGCTGACGTGGGAGGCCTCGATGATGGGGGTGAGCCCCTTGTCTCCCAGGTTCTTGCTGGCCTGGCCTGGGCCGTAGGCCTGGCTCTTGCGCTGGTTGGCCCCCTGCCCCTTGAGGGCTGCCGCCGTGGACAGGTTCATGCTGTTCTCGTTTGCCATGGTCATGATGCTTTTCCTTAGATGTGTATAACCTGTGTGGGCCTGTGCCCTGAGGTTTCTGCGATGTGCTCTTGTCTGCCGATGATGTGCTGGTGGCTGCCGCAGTCCTGGCCGGCTCCTTCTGATTCCCAGTAGGACTCGGCTTGGCTGGTCAGGGTGGACCATGGTGGTCAGTTCAGCGAGTAGCGGCGGTTGGCCAGATTCTGAAGGGGGGCCCAGAAGACCCGGTTGGCCACGACCACGAAGAAGCTCATGATGGCCACGCCCAGAATGATTCGCGGGCCGTCACCCCTCTCGGTCACCTGGGTGATGTATGCGCCCAGGCCCTTGCCGACCAGTTCGGTCCTACCGTATGAGACGATTTCGGCCACGATGGAAGCGTTCCAGGCCCCGCCCGCCGCCGTGATGCCGCCTGTGCACCAGGATCCGAAGACTGCCGGCAGAATCAGCCGCTTCCACTTGAGCCAGCCGGTCAGTTGGAAGCTGGAGCCCATCTCCCGCAGGTCGTCGGGGATGGCGCTGGCCCCGGCGATCACGTTGAAGAGGATGTACCACTGGGTGCCCAGGGCCATGAGCAGAATCGACCCCCAGTTGATGTCAATGCCCCAGGCCACAAACCAGAGGGTGACGAAGGGGAAGATGAAGTTGGCGGGGAAGCTGGCCAGAACCTGCACGATGGGCTGCATGAAGCGCGAGACCTTGGGGTTCATGCCAATCAGGGCCCCGATGGGCACCCAGACGATGGAGCATACAGCGGTCAGGAGTGCCACCCGCAGGAAGGTCAGACCACCCAGGCCGAAGACCTGGCCCATCTCAGCGAAGCCCACGCTGCGTTTGATGGACAGGACCAGTTCCGCAAGCCCCAGGACCAGAAGAATGCCCAGCACGATGTCGAAGATCCAGTCGCCAAGCTTGCGGCGGGTGCCCGTGGATTCCCAACGGGCTCCGGTCCGTCCGAAGACCCGACCAGCCCGGTCAAGGAGCTCACCCAGGGGGCTGAAGGCCCTCCCCAGCAGATCGTCGAGGTGGGACTGACGGATAACCGTCAGCACCAGGCTCTTCTTGGGCTCGGCAGACTCGCTCTGGGTGATCCGGAACTTCTCCGCCCAGGCGGTCAGCGGCTTCCACAGCAGGAAGTCGATCAGCAGCACCACTATCACCATGGTCACGATGGCCAGACCGACCTTGCCCAACTCCTCATTGGATGAGGCCTGCGCCACGAAGGACCCCAGGCCAGGCAGGGCGTAGGTCTTGTTGTTGACCGAGATCATCTCGGAGGCGGTCAGGAAGAACCAACCGCCGCCCACGCTCATCATGCAGTTCCAGAGCAGGGGGGTCATGGAGGAGGGCACGTCCAGCTTCCAGAAGCGCTGCCAGCGGGTCAGCCGCAGGGAGCGCGCCGCCTCGTCCAACTCCTTGGGCTCGCTCAGGAGCGAGCGGTAGAAGGAGAAGGCCATGTTCCAAGCCTGGCTGGTGAAGATGGCGAAGATGGAGGCCGCCTCCACCCCCAACATGGAGTGGGGAAAGATGACCAGCCAGATGGTGATGGTGGCCGACAGGAAGCCCAGGATCGGCACTGACTGGAGGATGTCCAGGAGCGGCACCAGCACCTTGCCCATGAGCCGGGAGCGCGCGGCCGCCAGCCCATAGAGGAAGGTGAATGCCAGGGAGAAGAAGAGGGCGATGAACATACGGAAGACCGATCGCATGGCGTAGTAGGGCAGGTCCCAGACGTCCGTGGTGACATGGGAGGGTATGCCCTGGGGGCCTATGGGCGCGTCGACACCGGGTAACAGGTAGGCCACGAAGCCGAACACGGCCAGGACCCCTGCGGCCACGACCAGGTCCGAGAGAATACGTACGCGCAGTCGGGGCTGGTTGCCTCCACCTGGACCCGGGCGGCTGACCGCGCTGGTGAACATTGAGGTCATAATGAACCTTCTTGCAATTGACATGAGGCAAGCCACTTCCAGCTTAAGCCTCTGTTTTAAGCGCCCGTAGGCCGTGATAGCTCTCTTCGCCACCGGCTCAGCAATTGGTGATCCTCACGCTGCCCTCATTGTGCCCTGCCGCTGGACTGTTGTCTGTGCCGCTGGCCCGTCCCCGCATCCGTGCTGCTGGTCCTGCACTAGCGCTGCTGGCTGTGCTCATACTGGCTGGAAGGCATAGCACGATGCCTGAGCGCGACGACAGTTACTGTATGCGGTCGGCGCTCGCGGCCGCGGTTCCGGGCCTCGTAGGCTGGTAGGCAGAGTCCCCCAACATTGGCAGCCTTGAGGGCGGGGTGATGGGCAAAGCCTCGATCCTCGCCACCATCTGAGCAACTTGAGGAATGATCAGCTGACTGGCCAAGCCAGAGGTCGGTTACTGCTGACCCCAGCCGGGCAGGTCGGTGGGGAGGAGGGGAGAGTGGTAGTCGTCATCGGCCTGGCCGAAGATGCTACCGGCGATATTCGCCGAAGTCCGCGCCATACAAGATACAGGTCCGCTGTCCATAACCCACCTCCTTAAGCCAGGTGCTCTCACGCACGCTTGGTCGCTTCACTCGCCTGGGACTGATGCCGGTTCTAATCCGCATGCTTGGAAGTCTGTCAGCTCCGCCGTCGATGGCTTGCTTGAGTGCTGACCTGTAGAAGGGGCGGATTATTCGATACGCCAGTTCGAGTCATTGTTCAAGCTTCAGCTTCGCATGGCTTGGCCTTACGTTAGTCCCTGCCTTGATCCGACAAGGACTGTTAACCAGCGTGCAGTGTCTCCACTGCTTTGCGGCAGTAATCCGTATCCATGCGGTAGCCTCGCCTACCGACGCCTCACAGCCTAGGGACATGCCAGCCCTTTGTCAACCCGAAAGCCACCAAAGGTCGATCCTGGCACGGGTGCTGTGTCTTCCTGGAAGCTGGCGGCGGTCAAATCCCTCGAACTGAGTCGAGTAGCTGTGGGTTGTGGCCCTTGGAACCTGCCGGCGGACCTGGTGACTGCTGACATGCCCCTGCATGCCAAGTGGGTTCAGTGTCGGGTGGTTGCTTTCGATTCGGCTGGCGGCACATCCCCGTCCGGCTCACCACCATCCCAGGACCGCTGGAATCGTACCCGCCGCTGGTTGCCAGCTCCATGCAAAGGGATTTGGCGGGACCATCCTCCTGTCTCCTCGCCGGCCGTGAACGCCGGGTTCCTCCCCGGTCTTGCACCACATCCCCCACGAGCCCCCGCCAGTGCGGCAGAGGTCAACCGGATTCGAGTCGGCCACCCCTGTGTCCGATATCCCTCACCAGTTTCCTGCTAATAAGGGATTTTGGACAGAAAACACGATATTCTGTCCGAATTTCCTTAGGTGGATCCTGATATTAAGGGATTTCGGACAAAACTGATGAGTCGGGGTGCTGCTGGTGGCTGTAGTCAGGTGGGGGGGGGGTATCCAATTCACGGGATGGCACTAGGAACACTGGATGGTTGTGACGGGGTGGAGGGGGTATCCAATTCAGGGGACGACCCTATGGATGCCGGACGGTTCTGGTTAGGGTGTATCCAAATCAGGGGCGCGACACTGGGGATACTGGATGGTTGGATTCGGGGTGGAGGGTGGAGGGCTATCTCGGATGATGCCGATGGGATAGGAGCGGAGGGTGGGGCTAACTGTCGACTAGGGCGGATGCTATAGTGAGGTCTTGCTATGTCGGGAGACTGGCCGCCGCATAGGCCGCTCTTCCACCAGGTTCAGTCGAGGGCTGGGTAACTGCCCATAAATCGGCGAATCGGCAGGCTTTCCAGGGGCAGACTCCTGGGAATTTGGTTATGGGCTGGATGGGCCGCAAGGTTCGCATCCCCAGCCCCTGACAGTACGCTGGTATGCGGCAGCGGCAGGAGATAGCAATGGTTAATGCTATTGAGGCTTTTGAAGCCAGGCACATCAAGCCGTCCGACAGCATCCCCGAGTTCCGCCCGGGAGATACCGTCGAGGTCAACGTTAAGATTCAAGAGGGCAACAACTCCCGTCTCCAGGCCTTCACCGGCGTGGTGATCGCCCGCCAGGGCAAGGGCCTGCGCGAGACCTTCGTGGTCCGCAAGGTCAGCTTCGGCTGCGGTGTGGAGCGTCGTTTCCCCCTGCATTCCCCGGTCATTGATTCCATCAAGCTGGTTCGCAAGGGCCGTGTGCGCCGGGCTAAGCTCTACTATCTGCGTTCGCTGCGCGGCAAGGCCGCTCGTATTGTCGAGCGTCGTGACAACAGCGACAAGGACTGAGACGCGGTCGGTTTCATGCGTTGAGGATGGCCTGGTATCCTGCGGGGTTGCCGGGCTATCTTCGTATATGGCGGTAACAGGCCAGTTCCAGCTGGCGGCAGGTTGGTGAATGATGACTGATGGTGAGGAAAGCGAAGTTGGTGGTGATGCGGTGAGTCGACACGGCAGGCGCAAGTATGACGAACCTGCTCTGGGCCAGGATGGGGCCTGCGCAGGCTACCAGCAGTCGGACCAGGACTACCATACCTTCGCTGTGGCCCAGCATGCCTTAGATCCGGAGCCCTTTGCCCAGGCCCGTGCCCGTGAACGTGGGGAGATGGGCGTTAAGGAGTGGGCCATCTGGTCTGTCTGCGTGGTCCTGACGGTGGCTGTGATCCGTCTCTTCGTTCTGGGCATCTACGAGATTCCATCGGGGTCGATGTTGGAGACCCTGCAAATTGGTGACCATGTGGCCGGCAGCATGGTCACCCCAAAGATTTCGGGCCTTAAGCGCGGCGATGTGGTCATCTTCCACGACCCCGACAACTGGTTGGCCGGTGTGAAAGGGCTGACCAGTGACTACCTGGTCAAGCGCCTGATTGGCCTGCCGGGAGACGTCGTTGAGTGCCATGGATCGGGTGCCCCCGTGACCATCAATGGGGTGCCCGTCGATGAGACACCCTATATTCGGCCTGGCGTGCAACCCAGCTCTGTGCCCTTCAAGGTCAAGGTGACCCCTGGCCACATCTTCGTCATGGGCGATAATCGTTCCAACTCGTCGGACTCACGCTTCCACACCGGCGACAGCCACCATGGGCTGGTTCCCATCAAGAATGTGGCCTCGACCGGCCTGGCCATCATCTGGCCCCTCAACCATATCCATATGGTTGACTCCAACCACGAGGTCTTCAAGGATGTGCCCGGTGCCCAGTCGGCCAAGTGACGGTGGCTTGGTGCCGGAACAGGGACATGGTCAGGAGCTGGGGCGCGAACCCCTAGGAGGCGTGGCCGCCCACAGTCTCAGTGTGCCCAACCTGGACTTCGAACGGGAGCTGGCCTCCCAGGGCCATGAGTTGATCCTCGGTTTCGATGAGGTGGGCCGGGGAGCCCTGGCCGGCCCGGTGATGGTGGGTGTCGCGGCTCTCTGGGCCAAGGATCTGCCGCAGGTCATGGTGCCGGCCGGGGTCGCTGATTCCAAACTGCTGACCGAGCATCGGCGAGAAGCCATGTTTCAGGAACTCTGCGCCTGGCCGGCCGCCCATGCCGTGGGGCAAGCCAGCAATGTCGAGATTGACGAGTGGGGTATGACCTACGCCCTGGGCATCGCGGCCCTACGCGCCATCAAGGACCTGGAAGCCCAGCTGGGTCTGGGGGAGGGGCCCGGCAGTCTCGGCAGCCCGGTCTCTGCCGCCGGTCCCGGCCGTATCTGCGGTATTCTGGACGGTCCCTACGACTACATATCCAAGGCCTGCGACACCTTTGACGCCCCAAGCCTCAGCCAGCCCCTGGTGGTGAGGACCAGGGTCAAGGCCGACCGGTCCTGCGCCTTGGTCTCGGTGGCATCGGTCATCGCCAAGGTGACGCGAGACCGGCTCATGGTCTCCATAGCCCAGGGCAATGATGCCTACCGGCCCTACCAGTGGGTCCGCAACAAGGGTTACGGGACCAAGGACCACCGGGAGGCCATCATGGAGTATGGCCCGACCCCCCTTCACCGGACGAGTTGGCACCTGACCTGACCGCGTGTGGGCTGGGCTGGCCTTGGGGCGCTGTTGACCACTGAGGCGCTGCTGGCATCTGCCCGCGGCCTGGGCGGGCTGTGAGCGTTCATGAGTTTGGCCCAGGCAAGGGTAGACTGACGGTAAGCGCCCGGCGGCGGCTTTCGGCCGCTATGGGCACATTCACCAGGAGGGAGTCGGACCATGGCAGGCAGGCGGCGGAGCACCAAGAGACCCTCCATGTTCGAGGTGGCCGAGCTGGCCGGTGTCAGCCACCAGACCGTCTCCCGGGTCATCAATAAGTCGCCGGACGTCTCTGATGCCACGCGGGCCAAGGTGCTCAAGGCCATCAGGACCCTGGACTACCACCCCAGCAATTCGGCCCGGTCCCTGGCCTCACGCAGGTCGCGGACCATCGGGCTGATCGCGGGGGGGCGTAACTTCTATGGCCCCATATCGACCATCTCCGCCATCGAGTCCATGGCCCGCAAGCACGGCCTCTACCTGACGGTCTCCATGGTCCATGAGGCCCAGTGTTCCGAGGCTGACTTTGAGTCCATGTGCCTGACCCTCGACGAGCAGAACGTCGATGCCTACCTCTTCCTGACCCCCACCGATGTCATGTTCTCCCACGCCTGCCGGGTGCGGGTGGACCGGCCCCGGGTGATCATCGGTTCCACCCACGGCGGTATGAGCATGCGGGAGGGCATCAGCCTCCTGCGGGTGGACGCCCAGAAGCGCACGGCCTTTGTGGGCATCAACCAGTGGGGGGCCATGGCCGATATGGCCAAGCTGGTCGCCCACTACGGGCACCGGTCGGCCCTCTACCTGGCCGGCCCCCACGAATGGAGGGACGCGGCTACACGGCTGCTGGCCTGGCAGAAGGCCTCTGTGGCACTCTCCATGCGTTCGCTGATCGTCTCCTCCAAGACCTGGGACGCCTCGGAGGCCTACGCCCGTATGAACCATGTCATGGAACGATTGGGGGCGTCGGGTTCCAGCCTGCCCACAGTGGTGGTCACGGCCAACGACGCCCAGGCCGTGGGCGTGGCCAGGGCCCTGCACGAGCATGGCATGCGCATTCCCCAGGACATCAGCCTGGTCGGCTTCGACGATATGCCGGCCACGGACAACATGTACCCTCCCTTGACCACCGTCCGCCCGGACTTCGAGCAACTGGGCATCTCCGCTATGAAGGAGACCCTGCGGCTCCTGGGCGAGGGTGAGGAGCCCAGCTATCCAGCCTCCTCCCACGGGGTGGGGCTGGTGCCAGCCATCGTGATCCGCCGCAGCTCCCTGGGTCCTGCCCACAGGCAGTAGGAGCTTTCCGGCCTTGTCGGCGCCTGTCTGCGGCCTGGTCCCAACCGGCTCGCTGAGGGGCGTGGCGATTTGAAATCTCCTTCCTGGGGAGCTAGACTATGAGTTAGTTATGTGAGCGCTAAC
Source organism: Bifidobacterium aemilianum (assembly GCF_003315635.1). Classification (GTDB taxonomy): domain Bacteria; phylum Actinomycetota; class Actinomycetes; order Actinomycetales; family Bifidobacteriaceae; genus Bifidobacterium; species Bifidobacterium aemilianum. Next base: position 67,826 of record NZ_PDCG01000006.1, read on the forward strand.
ACTCGTGGAGCCACTATCATATGAGGAGCCATCATCAACAACGAGGTTGTGTAACGCCCGCGGCAAGCAGTCAAGAGCTTTCGGCTTGGGTTGATTCTAGGTGAAGGAGCATGACCATGGTAGCAACAATCGACGGGTCGAGCCGGTCCGCCGGTGCGCAGGCGATCAGCCAGGGGCAGACGGCCCTGGGCATCGAGTTCGGCTCCACCCGTATCAAGGCCGTCCTCATCGACAGGGACTACCAGACCATCGCCTTGGGTGACCATGAGTGGGAGAACCACCTGGAGGACAGCCTGTGGACCTACCCCCTGGAGGAGGTCTGGTCCGGCCTGCAGGACGCCTACGCCAAGCTGGCCCGGCAGGTCCAGGAGCTCTACGGCGAACCCCTGACCCGCATCGGCTCCATTGGCTTTTCCGCCATGATGCACGGCTACCTGGCCTTCGATGCCTCCGGCAAGCTCCTGGTCCCCTTCCGCACCTGGCGCAACACCAATACCCACCAGGCCCACGAGCAGCTCTCTGAGCTCTTCCAATACAACATTCCCGAGCGCTGGTCCATCGCCCACCTCTACCAGTGCATCCTCGACCAGGAGGCCCATGTGGGCCAGGTGGACTTCTTCACCACCCTGGCCGGTTATGTCCACTGGCAGCTGACCGGGCGCAAGGTCCTGGGTGTGGGGGACGCCTCCGGCATGTTCCCCATCGACCCCCGGACCCATAGCTGGGAGAAGGGTCTCCTGGACCGGTTCTCGGCCCTGCCCAACGTGGTGGCCCAGCCCTGGTCCATCGCTGACATCCTGCCTGAACCCCTGGTGGCTGGCCAGGAGGCCGGCAAGTTGACCGAGGCCGGGGTTCGCCTGTTGGACCCGACCGGCAGCCTGCAGGCCGGCAGCCCAATGGCCCCGCCCGAGGGCGATGCGGGCACGGGCATGGTCGCCACCAATGCCGTGCGCGTGAGGACCGGCAATGTGTCGGCCGGGACCTCGATCTTCGCCACGGTCATCCTGGATCACAAGCCCGCCGCCCTCCACCCCGAGGTGGACCTGGTGACCACGCCTGCCGGCGACCTGGCCGGCATGAGCCACGCCAACAACTTCACCTCCGACCTGAACGCCTGGGTCAGGATCTTCGGCCAGTTCGCCAAGGCGGCCGGTCTGGACCTGCCCGCCGACGAGCTCTATGGGCTCCTCTTTCGGGCGGCCATCAGCCCCGATGCCGACCCCGATGCCGGTGGCCTGCTCAATTACTGCTTCTACTCCGGCGAGTTCCTGGCAGAACTGGAGGAGGGCCGGCCCGTGTTCGCACGCGGCCCCGAGGCCAGGATGAGCCTGGCCAATTTCATGCGGGCCCAACTCTTCGGCGCCTTCTCGCCGGTCAAGATCGGTATGGACGTGATGACCAAGCAGGAGCACGTCAAGGTCGACAGCTTGGTGGGTCACGGGGGCATCTTCACCACCCCCAAGGTGGCCCAGAAGATCCTGGCTGCGGCCTTCGATACCCCCATCAAAGTCATGTCCACCGCAGCCGAGGGCGGCGCCTGGGGCATGGCGGTGCTGGCCGACTACCTGGGGCATGCCGACATGCCCCTGGACGACTACCTGGACCAGAGGGTCTTCGCCGGATCGGAATCGACGGTCGAGATGCCGGACCCCCGGGACGTGGAGGGCTTTGAGGACTTCTTCGGGCGCTTCAACACGGGGCTGCCCATCGAGGAGGCGGCCATCAAGGCCATCCCTCTGGAAGGCTGAAGGGCCGGCAGGGCTGTGGCCGGTGGGCGGCGGTGGCGGCCGCCGGGCGCAAGGTCCGGGGACCGGAGCAGGCGGGCTGATACCGTCTGTAATGAAAGCCAGGACACATGGTAAGTAAAAGTATGCATCCCGACCCGCCGCAGGGCCGGCCTAGAGCGGAAAGAAGGTAATGCAATGGTTACATTGGCGGATTATTCGGAGCGGACCCGGGCTGAGGTCAAGCAGGTGCGGGAGCTGGTGGCCTCCCTGCACGGGCAGTTGCTCAAGTGGAACCTGGTGGTGTGGACGGCGGGCAATGTCTCCCAGCGGCTGCGCACCGCCGACCTGATGGTGATCAAGCCATCGGGCGTGCGCTACGAGTACCTGACCCCCGCCTCCATGGTGGTCACCGACCTGGAGGGCAACCTCGTCGACGGCTCCGAGGCCCCCAGCTCGGACACGGCCTCCCACGCCTACATCTACCGCAACATGCCCGGCGTGTACGGCGTGGTCCACACCCACTCGACCTACGCCACCGCCTGGGCCGCCACCGGCCAGAACATCCCCTGCGGCCTGACCATGATGGGCGACGAGTTCGGCGGACCCGTGCCCGTGGGCCCCTTCCGCCTGATCGGCTCCGAGGCCATCGGCAAGGGCGTGGTCGAGACCCTCAAGGACTACCCGCGCTCGCCTGCCGTGCTCATGCAGAACCACGGGCCCTTCACCATCGGCAAGGACGCGGAGGCTGCGGTCAAGGCCGCCGCCATGACCGAGGAGGTGGCCCACACCATGTGGGCGGCCAGACAGCTGGGGAAGATCATCGAGATCGACCAGGCCGATGTCGACAAGCTCAACGAGCGCTACCAGAACGTCTACGGCCAACACTGAGCGGAGCGGGTCCAAACGGCAGTAACAAGTAGTGTTGCCGGTCTGGCGCAATGGTCGCCCCAGACCGGCAACACCCAAGCATCCAACAAGAGTCACAGCAGACAGCAAAGGAAGCATCATGACATTCGCACATCCTTTTGAAGGCAAGGAAATCTGGTTCGGGGTCGGCTCCCAGGACCTCTACGGTGAGGAGGCCCTCCGGCAGGTGGCCCAGCAGTCCGCCGAAATCGTCGAAGCCCTGAACGCCAGCGGCAATATCCCGGTCAAGCTGGTCCTCAAGCCCACCCTCAAGTCCTCGGACGGCATCAAGGCCTTCATGACCGAGGCCTCCTCCAACCAGGCCTGCATCGGGGTGATCGCCTGGATGCACACCTTCTCTCCGGCCAAGATGTGGATTCGGGGCCTGGAGGTCCTGACCAAGCCCCTCCTCCAGCTCAACACCCAGCACCATTTCGAGATCCCCTGGGACACCATCGACATGGACTTCATGAACCTCAACCAGGCCGCCCACGGCGACCGTGAGTTCGGATACATCCTTACCCGGCTGGGCATTGCCCGCAAGATAGTGGTCGGCCACTACACCGATCCGGAGGTCGCCGAGAAGGTCGCCACCTGGGCCCGCGCCTGTGCCGGCTGGGACGCCGCACAGAACATGCGGGTCATGCGTTGGGGCGACAACATGCGCAATGTGGCCGTCACCGAGGGCGACAAGACCGAGGCCGAGCGTGTCTTCGGCACCCAGGTCAACACCTGGGCCGTCAACGAGCTGGTCTCCTATGTGGACAAGGTCAGCGAAGACCAGGTCAAGGCCGTGATCGGGGACTACAAGGACAAGTATGATGTGGCCCCCGAGCTCCTGGACGCCCGCTACGACTCCCTCTACACCGCCGCCAAAGAGGAGTGCGGCATGGTGAACATGATGCAGGATTACGGTGCCACCGCCGCCGTCGACAATTTCGAGGACCTGGGCACCCTGTCCCAGCTTCCCGGCGTGGGTGCCCAGCGGCTGCCCTCCGAGTACGGCTTCGGCTTCTCGGCAGAGGGTGACTGGAAGACCTCCATGCTGGTGCGCGTCGGCGCCGTCATGGGTGCCGGCCTTGAGGGTGGCGCCTCCCTGATGGAGGATTACTCCTACAACTTCGTGCCCGGCCAGGAGGAGATCATGGGCTCCCACATGCTGGAGGTCTCGCCCTCCGTTGGATCCATGGCCAAGCCCAGGCTGGAGATTCACCCCCTGGGCATCGGCGGCAAGGCCGACCCGGTCCGTCTGGTCTTCTCGGTGGCCCCCCACAAGGACGCCGTGGTGGTCTCCATGGCTGACATGCGTGAGCGCTTCCGCCTGGTCATGAACGTGGTCGACGTGGTCGAGCCCGGCGGCTCCCTGAAGGTCCTGCCGACTGCACGCGCCCTCTGGAAGCCCCAGCCCTCCCTCAAGGTCTCGGCCGAGTGCTGGCTGCGTTCCGGCGCCGCCCACCACACCTGCATGACCACCTCTGTGGGTCGTGAGGCCTGGGAGGACTTCGCCCGCATGGCTGGGGTCGAGCTGGCCGTCATCGACCAGGACACCAAGCTCCGCCAGTTCGAGCGAGAACTGGAGCTCTCCGATATGGTCCACAGGTTGGACAACCGCCACTGAGTCACCGAGTGGCTGAGTGACCTAGTGGCGCAAGGTCCGGTGGACTGATGCGCCTGGTCGCCCAGGTTGTGGCCATAGTGGTCAAGGATTCAGGCAGGTGCCGATCTGCTGCAAGGCAGGTCGGCACTGTTGCATAGCTGCCGGTACCCGGCCCCCAGCTGAGGCCAAAGCTCCACAGATCGTTGAGTCCCTCCGCGAACCCCGGCCCGCTGCGCCGGACCTGTCAAGAATGACGTTGGTGGTCAAAGACACACTGTTCTATTGGGGCATATTCCGTTAGGCTGGTATCTGTTTTGTGAAAAGGTCGGAGATGAGTAATGGTAGATAAGCGTTTGTTCACACTGGCACCGGGCGTTGGGCGGCTGGTCGCAGCCAAGGTCGTCTGCCTGTGGGTCTCGCTCCTGGTGGACATCGCCTTTGTCTTCACCCTGGTGGGTCTGTTGGGCCAGCTGTTGCTGCCACTGACCCTGCTGCGTGGCACGAGTCAGACGGTGGACCCTCCCGCATCCATGCAGTGGCAGCCCAGTGATTACGGTTACCTCACCATCCTGCTCCTATTCATCGCCCTGATCAAATACCTGGCCATCCGTGCTGCGGCTCACTTTGGAACCGAAGCCGCCGAACGGGTCAAGTTCGCCCTGCGTGAGCGGCTTTACCGCAAGATGTTGGCCTTGGGTCCCGCATACTCCCAATTGGTGCGTACCTCCGACGTGGTCCAATCGGCGGGGGAGGGGATCGAGCAGATCCAGAGCTTCTTCGACCGCTTCCTGCCCCAGCTCTTCTTCTCCATCCTGGCTCCGTTGACACTCTTTGTCGTCCTGCTGCCCATCAATGTGCCCGCCGCTTTGGTTCTGCTGGTCTGCGCACCGCTGATTGTGGCCATCGTGGGTCTGATCGGCAAGAGGACCTCCAAGATCTTCATGCGCTACTGGGGCAAGTACACGGACATGGGGGCCAGCTTCCTCGACGACCTGCAGGGCCTGGAGACCCTCAAGGCCTTCGACGCGGACGAACGTGCGGCCAGGACCATGAACTACAAGGCTGAATCCTTCCGTGTCATGACCATGAAGGTCCTGCAGATTCAACTCCAATCCCTGTCAGCCATGGACCTGGTGGCATACGGCGGTACCGCGGCGGGCATCGCTGTGGCCTTCTGGCAGTTCGCCGCCGGTCATATCGGACTGCCCGCCGGTCTGGTCATCATCCTCCTGTCCGCCTCCTTCTTCCTGCCCCTGCGCCAGCTGGGCACCTACTTCCATGTGGCTATGAACGGGATGACCTCCACCCGTCGTATCTTCGCCCTCTTGGACGCGCCGGAGGCCCAACAGGGCCGGGAGGAGATCGACGCCGATGATGATAGCCTCTCGGTAGTCTTTGACCAGGTCGGTTACGTCTACCCGCAGCCAATCAAGGCCGATGGCAAGATGAGACCGGGCCTGGCCGGGCAGTCAGACCAAACGGGTCAGTCGGGCGAGCAAGTTCGGCAGGGCCAGTCGCCGGCAGGCAAGGCCCCGGTGGCCCTGCAGGGAGTCTCCTTCAGGATGGAGCCCGGCCACTTGACGGCCTTAGTCGGTTCCAGCGGTTCGGGCAAGTCCACCGCAGCGGCCATTCTGGCCGGCACCCTGACCGGCTATTCGGGTTCCCTGACCCTCCACTACGACCAACTGGGCATGGCCAAATCCTGCGAGCTGCGTGACTTCAAGGCGGACTCCCTGATCAGAACGGTCACCCTGGTCTGCGCCCACAGCCACCTCTTTGCCGGGACCCTGCGGGAGAACCTGCTCATGGCCAGGCCAAGTGCCACTGACACCCAGCTCTGGGAGGCCCTGGCCCTGGCCCACATCGACGGTTTCGTCTACCGGCAGCAGGCGGGGCTTGACATGCCCATCGCGGAGGGGGCCTCCAATCTCTCCGGCGGCCAGCGCCAGCGCATAGCCATAGCGCGGGCCCTCCTGCACGATGGCTCCATCTACATCTTCGATGAGGCGACCAGCAGCGTTGACCCCAGCAGCGAGGCCCTGATCCTCGAATCCATCCATGAGCTGGCCCGCCATAAGACGGTGCTCATGATCACCCACCGCCTGGCCAACGCGGTCGATGCCGACCGAATCGTTGTCTTCGACCAGGGCAGGGCCATCGAGGCCGGCAGTCACCAGGAACTCATGGCGGCCAATGGCCGCTACTGGGAGCTCTACAGGGCCCAGGAGGCCGTAGAGGACCTGGGCGAAGGACGGCAGGCCCCGCAGCCACTCAGTCAGAAGGCCGAGGCTATGGATGGCCGGGACGAGGAGGCAGGGCAGCCGGAGGATGCTGGTGATCCCGAGTCACTGGATCAATCCGGGCCTGCCGGGCAGTCCCCGGCGGCTGACCTGGGCAACTTGGCCTTGGTCAAGAGGCTCCTCAAGGAGGTTGGTAGCCTGACCCCCATCATGCTGGCCGCCTGCATCTTCGGTGTCATCGGGCACATGTCGGCCATCTTCCTGCCGGTCTTCGGGCTCTTCGCCTTCCTGGCCCAACTGGGGCGACCTGTCTGGGGCATGGGCACAGGTAGTGCCCTCCTTGCCCTGGCCGCCTGCGCCCTGGTCCGTGGGCTCATGCGTTACGGTGAGCAGTACATGAACCACAACATGGCCTTCCGCCTGCTGGCCCTCTTCCGCCAGAAGGCCTTCACGGCCCTGCGTCGCCTGGCCCCGGCCAAGCTCTCCGGGGCGGGCAAGGGTGACCTGGTCGCCCTGATCACCACGGATGTCGAGCTGCTGGAGATCTTCTTCGCCCACACCATCTCCCCGGTGCTGATCGCCCTGCTGACCACGGTCCTCTGTGTCCTGGCCCTGGCCTTCATCAGTCCCTGGTACGTGCCGTTGCTCGTGCTGGCCCACCTGGTCATGGGCCTGGTGGTTCCCCGTCTATTCGCTAGCAACCTCCAGGGTATCGGCAAGCAGATTCGCCGTGTTTCCGCGGCTTTGGATGCCCGCGTCCTCGACGATATGCGGGGTCTGGGTGAGATCATCCGCTTTGGCCAGGGCAAGAACCGTCTCTCCCAGGTTCTGGATAGGACTCGTGTGCTCTGGGCCCGACGGGCCAGACTCAGCCGAAAGAACGGCAACTTCGAGGGTATCTCCGCCCTGGTTGTCATGGTCTCCACCGTGGCCGCAGCCTGGCTGGGGCTTGTCCTCATTGGGCAGGAGGGTCTTTCTGCTGCCGGCAGTCTGGTCGCCATAGTCCTCATAGCCAGCTCCTTCGGCCCCACCAGCGCCCTGAGCGCCCTGCCGGCCAGCCTGACGCAGACCTTCGCCTCCGCCCGGCGCATGTTCGCCCTCCTGGATGAGGTGCCCGCTGTTGAGGAGCGTGGCAGCGGCAAGCCGGCATACACCGGCATGGCACTGGAGGCGGTCAGCTTCTCCTATGATTCCGCCAGGCCCGCCAATTCCACAGACTCCACCATGCCCTCTTCCGGCCATCAGGTCTTGGACCACTTCGATCTGACCGTGCCCCGCCAGGCGATCCTGGGCATTCAGGGTCCATCGGGCCGAGGCAAGTCGACGGTCCTCAAGCTGCTCATGCGCTACTGGGACCCCCAGCAGGGAAGGGTCAGCTTCTCCAACCAGCCCCTGCCGCAGATTGATGCTCATTACCGCCGCAAGGTCCAGACCCTGATGAGCCAGGAGACCTATCTCTTTGACGGCAGCATCCGCGACAACCTGCTGTTGGCCAGCCCGGGCGCCGGCGACCAGGACCTACGTCGGGCCCTGGGCCAAGCCTCGGTCCTTGACCTCATTGATTCCCTGCCCCATGGTCTCCAGACCAATGTGGGAGAGTTGGGTGGCCGTATGTCCGAGGGGGAACGCCAGCGAATCGGCCTGGCCAGAATCTTCCTGCGCGAAGCCCAGCTGGTCCTCTTTGACGAGCCGACCAGTCGCCTGGATGCCCTCAACGAGGCGGTGATCCTCCAATCCATCAAGCGGCTGGCTGACGGTGGCAACACCGATATCGTCATGGTCTCCCACCGGCCCTCCGCCATGCGGATCGCTGACCAGGTCCTGACCCTCTGAGCTTGCTACACTGAGCGGGAGCGCCGTACGGAAGGAATTGGCTCATGACCGCTATCGACCAGGGCGATGCCCCCAAGACGAACCATTCAGGCAGCCCCTGCACGTCGATGCCGACCGTTCGGCTCAACGATGGCAATCGTATTCCCCAGGTGGGCCTTGGCCTCCTGCGGATTGATGACGAGGACACCAGCCAGGTGGTCACCAGCGCCTTGGAATTGGGCTACAGGCATCTGGACGGCGCTGCCGGATACCAGAACGAGGGTGGCCTGGGCAGGGCCCTAGCCTCCACTGGCTATGACCGGGGGTACAAGCGGCGTGATCTGTGGGTAACCACCAAGCTGAGGGACTCGGAGCAAGGCTACGAGAGTGCTCTGAGGGCTTTTGACAGGCAGCAGTCCTTGCTTGGGCTTGACTATGTGGACATGTATATGATTCATTGGCCCACGCCCTTCAACTGGCGGGCCAACCAGGTATGGAAGGCCTTCGACCAGCTCCGTGCTGAGGGTCGGGTGCGGTCCCTGGGCGTCTGTAACTTTTTGCCTGAGCATCTGGAGCGTCTGCATGCTGAGACTGGTGAATGGCCGGCGGTCAACCAGATAGAATTGCACCCCAGTTGGCAGCAGCGAGAGCTGGTGGACTTCTGCAAGGGGGTGGGCATCGCGGTGGAGGCGTACTCCCCCATGGCGCGCGGAGCCGATCTCGAGGCAGGGGGAGGGCTCATCGAGAAGCTGGCCCGGCGGCACGGAGTCTCCCCAGCCCAGGTGATTCTTCGCTGGCATGTTGAGAACGGGACCATCATCATCCCCAAATCAGTCCATGCCAGTCGGCAGGCAGAGAATCTGGATCTCTTCTGCTTCTCCTTGAGTCCTGACGAGCATCAGGCCCTTACGGCACTGGATTCAGATACCCGAGCCGGGCATGATCCGCTTAGTTTTTCCTATGCCTGAGCAGGAACCTAGAGACTTCTGACTCAGTGAAACACGCCAATTTAACAAAAGTCACAGAATATGTTATAGTGATATTAATCGCTCTTATTGTGAGAGTTAAACTGTGAGTTTCTTGGAAGTGCAGCTTTGGGCTTCATGAGGAACAATTTTTGAGATAGCATTCTATCTCAAAGTGGATGAATTGGGGGATTCATTCGATGATTACTAATCTTGAGCCGCGCACGTATGTGCTTTCGGCACTTCATACACGGATGCATATCGCATTTCCAACTCTTGCCATTTCCACAACGACACTGAGGTCACTGGCAGGAGAATGGCACATTCCGCATCCTTGATACAACTTTCTTCTCTTTCTTAGGCGTGCGCGTATCCACTCCGGGTTGGTCATTCGTTGACGACCTCTTGGGCAATGTTATGATGCCTGTTCGCGCAAGCTCTGGCAGGGTACTGATTGTTACCCACTGTCTCACATAAGTTGGCATATCCGAGTTGTAATCGGATGTGCCTTGTTCGACACATCTGTTGGTACTGGGGGAATAGTAGGCAATGGTAAAACACGCAGAATTGCGGAGCAAGCTTCATCCGGCGGTGATTGGTCTGATCGCTTTGGTGGTGGTCTTGTGCCTTTCGTTGGTGGCCTACGGGTTCAGCGCTGGTCTTGGCGTGACACAGCCACAGTCTGGTGGCAAACTCACGCGTGAGGCCAGCGTTAAGCGTGCTGGTGAGGATTTCCCGACCTTGGGTCAGACGGCTCGTTTCGGTGTTGCCAATGCCGACAGGCAGGGTTATGGAGCCGCGGCTGAAGGCCAGTACCTGGCCTATGTTCAGCAGCAGGGTGTTTCAGGCCAACAAGGCGATGGTTCAGTGGCCTTGGAGACGTTCCAAGGCTCCTACATGCCAGGAAGTATTGATATTGGCAAGTGGACTGGCAATACCGAATACGATGGGTCGGGGATGACTCTACCCGGCACGATTGTCATACCCGCTCCATCTGATGCCTCTGGGTTCGGTTACGGGGTAGCCCTGAGCCATGGCCGTCTTATCGTGTCGGCGAAATGGTCTCAGCAAATTTTCGTCTACGACATGACTGGTAGCCTGCTGCGTACCATCAGCAAGCCGGTGGATACAGCCAGGTACCACATTGGCAATTTTGCCGAGTCGATTGCCGCCGATGGCGACACACTGCTGATCGGTGCCCCGAACTCTAAGGTCGATGACCTTGAAGACGCGGGTATGGCGTTTTCCCTTGACCTCTCTGATCCCTCCTCCCTTCCCCAACCGCTGCTGGCTCCCAAGCAGGACCCCTCAATCAAGGCAGGAGCCTTGGCAGGTCAGGCTCTTGCGGTGAGCAAAACCGCTTATGCTATTGGAGCTCCTGGGTACATCACCGAAATTGCGGGCACCCCTCGTATAACCGGTCTGGTCCAGTTGTTCGACCAGGCTGGAAGTCTGTCCCATGACCTGACGGTTGATACGGGTGTCGGTTCATACCCACGTGCGGAAGGAAGCAGCCGTGCCGGACTGGGCCGGTCCCTGGCCTTCAGCGGAGATGGGAAGACCATCTACGCAGGCGACCCGTCTTGGGATAGGGGGACTGATGGAGATAATCAGGTCGGGCGTGTCTTAGTCTTTGATACCACTTCTGGGGCTGCCGGCAAGGACATCGAGATCACTGATCCCGCTGGGGCTTCATATGTGGGAGGCTCCGTAGCTGTCGGCAAGTCAGCGGCGGGCAATGACACCTTATATGTTTCCTATCAGGGACAGGATGGCAGCCAGCCCGCGAATCCAGAAGGTTTCGTCGCAGGATATGCAGTCACCAAGAACGGTCCGGAATTGCGTCAGACCTTGAAGCGATTCAACGGTGTGGATGCGAGATTCGGATCCATGGGTCTGCTCGGTGGGGCCATTGTTCCTTACTCCTATACCAGTAACACTGGTGCGAGCAACCCCGATGATGAATACCATCAGCGCCTTTTGGTAACCGGTGGGGATTATGTCTACAACTTCGAGGACCAACTGAACCTGAATCTGGCTAAGGAATCTGATCCCCCTACGGGCACTCGGGTATTCCCTGGGCAGGACATCACCTATACCTTGAAGATAGAGAATCCTAATCCGGTCAGCAGTTCCGTACACACCACTGTCAGTGATGACCTTTCGGGGGTACTCGACTATGCCGAGGGTGGGCAGGTGTCATCCCTGGCAGTCGATCCTTCCACCGCAGGGCCCGCGCCAGTATTCGACCAAGCCGGTAAGAAGATCACCTGGACCGGTGATGTCCCTGGTCGCAAGACCGCAAGCATCACCTACAAGATCAAGGTCAAGAAGAGCCAAGATCCCCTGTATTACCAAGGAACGATTAAGAATGTTTTCAGTAGTGACCGGTCAACCGACCAGCCTTCCACGGAGCAGAAACTAGGCAAGGTCGATATGAAGAAGACATTGCTTGACGCTCATGGAGACGAGGTTGCTACGGCCAATTCGGTGGCTTATGATCAGGATTACAGCTACCTGCTGAGCATCTCGAACCACACAGACACTGATGTGGACTCGGTCACCATGACCGACGACCTCGGCAAGCTGATGGATAAGGTCGATTTCGACTCATCAGCAGTCACCTCTGATCCGGCAGCTGCTGGAGTGACTTCATACGACCAAGCGAATAAGATACTAACTTGGACGGGACCTCTGGCAGCACATTCCACGGTGAAGTTGAACTTGCCTATCCATACCCATGACGCTCAGTCAGCTGGGGCGAACCTGGTCCTGGAGAACTTCATGACCGGTGATCGTGGTCCCGATTCAAACACGGTGTCAAACCCCTTGGTCGGCGTCTCGCTGGATAAGAAGGCACAGAATGCAAGCGGTGTGAGCATTGGCTCAGTCGGGAATGGTCAACAGGTCCATTACCAAATCGTCTACACCAATACCACTGGCGTGACCGTATACAGGGCCGAGATCTCTGATGACCTGACCCAAGTGCTCGCCAACGCATCGGTTCCTGAACACCTGAATGCCACATCCTCTGATGCCACTCACGTTCTAGCGCAGCCAACGTTTACCAGTCCTCATCTGCAATGGGAGGATAGATCGGGCATCAAGCCCGGTGAGGTGGTAACCATCAGCTATGATGTGACGGCTCATCCGAACGTCCCCAAGGGGGCTTCCCTGAAGAACTCGGCGACTTCTAAGCAAACAACCGATAATCCGAGTACTGAGGTGAAGTTCTCCCATCCCCTGTCTACGCTGCCACTTACCGGAGGACGGCTCATGGCCATGGTCATGCTCGTGCTCACAGGTTTCGGGCTGGTGGTCATAGCCATCTATATCCGCCGTAGCAGGCAGGAAATCTAAGACTTCTTCCGGGATACCGGAAGGTGCGGTGGCCCATTCACATAGTGGGCCACCGGAAGTGAAGGAAGTATGACTTGTCGATGGTCATACCGCCATTGTTGAAAGGAACAAGGGCAAATGAAAAATACGAGGAGTATGAAGCTGCTCGCTTCTCTCACAACCGTGGTGGCAGGACTCGCCATGGCTGCTGGTGGTGCGATCACTGCTAGTGCAGCCAACCGTCCGGCGGTCTCTGTCGCCATCACTGGTGACGCTGCCAAGGGACGAACCTACAAGGCTGTGAAGCTTGCAGATTACACTGATGTTGATGAATCCAGCACCCCCTTCGCCGTGTCGGTGGCCACTGTTGCCGACCCCACGATCCAGACTGCTGCCAAGAGCACTCTGGATGCCGTGCTGGCACCAACCGTGACGAATGATGATCCCATGGCCTACGTGGCTGAGCACATGAGTGGAGACACTTCCAAGGACCCCGAAGCTTATGCGGGCCAGCTGCGTGATTTTGTCACTGCACTGTCAAAGAACGCTGACATTAAGACTCAGGTAACAAACAGCACCATTAGCTCTGTACCTGATGTCAACACCCAAACACCCAAATTCACCTTTGATGATGGCATCTACCTGATTGAGGATGCCGCACCTGCAGCATCCGATGCCCAGACGACCCTCCCCATCCTGGTCAGCACCAAGATTGGTGGTGTGGCTGATGCCAATCAGCCTCCTTTCGTCACTGATGAGGTGAAGATCAAGGCCAACTATCCTGGAAAGCCTGAGAAGACCACCTCTCAGCCCAGCTACAATGTTGGTGATTTGGTTGACTTCACCATTAAGAGCACTGTTCCCACCTACACCAATTACGACCCGGCTACCTACGTGCTGCACGTTAACGATAAGCTGTCCAAGGGTCTTAGCTACAGCGAATCGCTGATGGATCCCAAGGTGTCGATTGACGGCACGGATCTCGTGTTGGGTACCGATTATACGATCGCCACCACCGCGACCCAGGATCCGACCGCGGGTCCCGTCTCCATGACCTTCAACTTCGATAACTTCATGCGTGGCAAGATCACCAGCAAGGACTTCAGCCTGGCCGGAAAGCAGATCGTCATCACCTACAAGGCCATTCTGAATGATGAGGCCATCTCCGTCATCTACCCCAACGGTTCCACGACTCCCACCGGTTCCGTCCACAACGACGCAAATGTCGAATTCTCCAACGATCCTAGCGACGGCAACGGTGGCAACACCGGTAAGACACCTGAAGGCAGCACTCCTGTCTACACCTTCAAGCTGCAGGTCAACGCTGTAGACAAGATCACCTCCAGGCCCTTGGAAGGCGCCAAGTTCACGGTGAAGTCCCTGAATGGTGCTCAATTGTCCTTCGTTGAGATCAAGGACAACTCTGGTGCTGTCATCGCCTATCGCACGCCTCTGCCTGCTGAGCTGTCCGATCCCAGTGTCACCAAGGTCTCCGAGATTGTCTCTCCCGCCAATGGTGAGATGCATATTGATGGTCTTCGCGAAGGCACCTTCACCGTCAAGGAGACTGGGGCCCCCACCAAGGATATCGACGGTAACCCGACCAGCAAGTACAAGCTGCTGTCTACCGAGGACTTCGATGGCAAGATCGCCGCTACCTACAAAGCCGACAAGACTCTGGACACCCTGGACTACTCCATGGCGCGTCAGGATCTTCCGGGCTTGGCAACACTGATCGATGCCCAGAACGGTATCTTCCAGGTGGCGCATGTCACCAGCTTGGCGCAACTGCCCCTCACTGGTGCCTATGGAGTTACCTTCCTGGTTTCGCTCGGTGCCATTCTGGTGTTGGCCGGTGGTTCCCTCTACCTGGTTGCTCGTAAGAAGGGTCAGCTTTCCGCTGCCGACGCTCCTGCGAGTCTCTGAGATTAACTAGGTAGGTTGCATCATGGAAGGACGCTCACAAGCAATGGGTGAATCATTGGTTGAACCCGTCGTCGTTGAAGGCGACGGGGAGCGTCCTTCTGCCCATGCGCACGGTAAAAAGAGGAGATTGCTGTCCGAAAACTCGCTGAAGCTGCTGTCACTACTCATCTTGATTCTCGGCTTGTTGGTCATATCATATCCGTTCGTCAGGCAGTACCTATCCGGTGTTGAGCAGAGTCGCCTCTCCGATGAATCCACCAAGAAGGTGCAAGCCTGGCCTTATCCGCAGGCTGAGGAGTCTATCAAGGCAGCGAAGTCCTACAATGCTAGGTTGGCCCAGTCAGGGCAGCCTGTCATGGGAGAGGTCGTGGACCCTTTTGGCTCTGAGAAGACACATAGTCAGACAGAATCTGAAAAGGATAAGCAATACCAGCAGTTACTCGATCAGGGGGAAGGACAGATGGGTTCGGTGCGTATTCCGAAGATATCCGTGAACCTGTCCATCTACCATGGCACGTCCGAAGCCGCATTGGCATCTGGAGCTGGTCATCTCTATGGAACATCCTTGCCGGTGGGCGGTCCATCAACCCATTCAGTCATAACAGGACATCGTGGTCTGGTGAACGCACTCATGTTCACTCGCTTGGATGAGATGAAGGTCGGGGACCCCTTCTACATCACATCCATGGGGAAGACCAATGCGTACGAAGTCGATCGTATCAAAGTTATAGAACCTGACGACACCAGTAGTCTCAGGATTCAGAAGGGGGAGGACAGAGTCACTCTGATGACCTGCACCCCTTACGGTGTTAATACTCATCGGCTCCTGGTGTCCGGGATCAGGGCACGTATGCCAGAGCCCATTCCCTATCCACAGGATGCCAAAAAGGATCTGACCCTGGTGGCTGTCTTAACCATGGCATTTTTGGTCTTGACCTTATTGGTCAGTCTGTTCATCATCGACAACCGGAAAGTGTGGGCGGTAAGGCACGCCGCCAAGAGGGGCAACAAGTGAAATTTCATCAGCATACGAATCATGCCAAGTTAAGGGGGAAAGCCATGCTAAGGCTTAGTGGAAGACGAACATACCTGGTCTTCGGATTGGCAGCTGTGCTCGTAGGGGCGCTGCTGGCGCTGGTCGTTACACCGTTTGGCAGGGCCACCGGTGAGGAGGGAGCGACTGACAACGACTTCGTTATCAAGGTGGAGGCGGCGACCGGGAATGGCCCAAATTCCAAACCGACTGGTACGGGAAGCGCTGATGACCCTGTGAAGGTCCAGCTGGTGGACCCTTTCTCCTCTGGCCAACAGCAGTGGAATATTAAGGTAACGGCCTCCCAAAACCAGGTTGGTCGCATTGCTTTCAAGTTCATGGATCCAGACCCCAACCTGAAGGTCAAGGGCAAGTTTGTACCGACCTCGGCCGTAGCTGCTGGGACCTTACCAAATTATTCGTACTATCCAGATCTATTCACTCAAATGCGGTTCACCATATATGACGGTGGGCAGCAGTTGTGGACTGGGAAGTTGGGGACAGATGGGGCAGAGGATCCCAGCAATCCCGCGGCGAACAATCCTGCAGCCCCGGGATGGCTGGAGACCAAGATTCCCGTCTCCTTGCAGAAGGGGCAGACCAAGACCTTCATTGTCAAACAATTTATCGACACGACTCTGTCCAAGGACGAGCTGTTTGTTTACAACGGGACCACCACTGGTCTGAACATCTTGGTGAAGGGAGAGACCCGATGAAGATTATACGACGCGGATACGGTGCGCTGGCACTGTCAGCCGCTCTGGCTGTGGCCATGCTGCTGCCGTTGTCCGCCACTAACGCAGATGCGGCCTATATTCAGCACAAGCAGGTGGAGATTGCCTCTCCAGAGGAGGATTTTGCTGACGGTGCTGGCGTCAAGGGCACTTATGCCCTTGATTCCCAGATTGCGCTCGACAAGGGCGGTAATATTTGGATCTGGGGCTACTACAATTACTGTTCCATAGATAATGCTGGACAGGGTGGCGCGAGCTCGCCAAACTCGAAGAACGGTGCCTCCTATACCCCCAAGAGCACCCCGGAGGGTCCGGCATGCCAGACCTGGGAGCTGAACAATCGTCCTCAGATCATCAAAGGAGTCAACGGTTTCACGTCCATCGCAGCCTCAGCCTATGCCGTAATGGCGGTGGACAAGCGGGGGAACCTCTACGGGTGGGGAGACAACACCCAGAGAGGAACCAATGTTCCAGTAAGTGCGGCATATCCTGCAAATGGATTCACGGCACCCATGGTGACCACTGGTGGCGTGTTCGGACTGTATAAGGATGGAACCGCACCCCCAGAGGGCATACCCAATGATGTGAATCAGGCCAATCCCAACGCCTCTCCCAAGACATGGAAACCTATAGACGGCCCCGATGCTCCGTTGCCAAAGGGAGCCCTGGCTACGGCCTATCCGGACGGCTTGAACACCAGCAAGGTGATCAGCGTCTCTTCCAATGAGTATGGCTTCGCCTACCTCAAGGAGGATGGCACCGTATGGACGACAGGAGATCCGTCATTCGGAAGACGTGGTGTCGGTAAGGTTGGCCCGGCCGGGGGCTGGACTTCTCCGGGGGCAGCTGGATCCTTATCGGGCTACCCGGTTGACCAGCAGGCTGGTGTGGCACAGGTTCCCACCAAGGTGAAGTTTCCTGCCGGCACCAAGATTAAAGAGTTGTTTAACTCCTATGAGGGTTTTCACGCCGTGGATTCTGACGATAATGTGTGGTACTGGGGTAGGAATTATCAGGGGAATGCGGGGCTGTCAAACAGCGAACTTCAGGCCCTGTCTTCCGCTGATCAGAGTAAGCCTTGCTGGCTGTTGAACACCACCTATTATGAAGCATACTGCTATCAGCCTGTCCAGGTACCCTCCCTCACGAAGGTGGTTCGTGAAAATGGTGCCAGCAAATTCGCAGAAGGTTATGGCTTCGGTAGCTTGCTTGACAGTAAAAACAATCTTTGGGTGTGGGGTTCAGCCAATTATCGTGTCGGTATGCCTGACGCCGCAAATCAAGGTGGAGACACCATCTGGGATTCCACCCCGCATATCTTCAGTGCGAAGACAGACACTGGCAGCCGGATTGAAGGCACGAACGTGATTGATATGAATGCCACATACCATTCAGGTCAGTTCGTCACCGGTGATGGTTACGTTTATGGATGGGGCGAGGCCAACATTGGCGGTGCCAATACACCCAATCTGGCTCCGGACGGTGTTACACCCTGGAATAGTGAACATAGACCAGGCATCGTCTGGGATCCGACCACTGATCCCCAGCACCGCAAAGCAATCAGAGTCGGCGGTAACAAGGATGCCGCAAACTTTAATCTGGATGACGGGTCCATTTATAGTTGGGGCGAGAATGGTGGCGGTGCGGCCTTGGGTGGTTGGGGCTATGGCTCAACCAAGGAGTTTGAGGTCTGCGCTTATGGCGTTCCCGGCTGTGTATCACCCAAGATCTACTACACCGGTAGCCCGAGGGACCAGTCTGGTATTACGATTTGGCCAGCCGTCTTTGTGCCTGGTATCCAGAATGTCGGTAAGTACCAAAAGGTTGTGAAGAACGCCTATCCCTTCCAAGGCACCGAGGTAAAGAAGGGTGACATCGTAGAGTATAACGAGATTCTGACCAATGATAGGACAGGCTTCCAGAATCCAAAGATTAGAGTGGAAGACACGTGGGGAAGCAAGGCGACCTTGGTTAAGGACTCCTTCGTGGCCCAATACTCTACTTCCAATAGCCATAAGGTCAATGCGGCTGATGATCCGCAATGGGATGTCACTTCCAAATTTGATATATCGCCTACTGGTTTCACCACCAATGATCCAAACTTTGTGTTGGATCCCATGTCCACTCTGGTTGTCCGCTACAAGATTCAGGTCACTGCTGATAGCGGTTCGGTGGGTGGTGTGGTGAAGCTCTTTAACCTATCGGACAATTCAGAAATAGATTCCGACGAGACCAGTAATCCCATCGGTAAGTAACAGTCTGATTGCGTTGCCCTGTATCAGAGTTGCCTGCATTCAAGGAGGGAAATCCCTCCTTGAATGCAGGCAATTTCCTTTAATGCTGCGTTGCCGAATTGCTGCTGACCGCATGCTTATACACATTGCATAGTCTTGATTTGGCTCGCCTATAACCCGGTTGTCGCTCTACCTGTCCAACTCGGCCTTCAAGATGTGCTCTATCGTAGAAGACATGCGTTGTGGGAATGAGGGTGGGTGATCCATGAAGAGATATAGGAGTGCCCTGTTCAGGGGGCGGTGGGCTAGAGAAGGCCATGGGCGCAAGTGTGCTGGTTTTCGTCCGAGGCTACTGCCCGGTGACCCACCTATCGAACGGCTGCTGATACTCCTGATCGTGGCAATGGTGCTAGGTATCAGCCTGGGACTTATTCTGCCGAGGGTGAATGAGCCCGTGGGCCGTGTCACTGGTCAATCATTGGTGAATGGGCCGGTCGCTGATGCTTTGAATGCCTTGACGGTCAACGATAGGGTTTCTACGTATGGGTATAAGCGGGATTCCTTCGGATACCGGCAGGTCAGGAATTATGGCGATGACTGTGATGTGCGTGAGCATGTGCTGGCACGGGACTTGACCAATGTCAGTTACCGTTGGGCTGGCGATTGCAAGGTGGCATCGGGGGTTCTCCACGACCCCTACACCGGCAGAAACATCAACTTTGTGCGCGGCAAAGACACTAGCACTGCTGTGCAGATAGACCATGTAGTGGCCCTGGAGAATGCCTGGCAGTCTGGGGCAAACAGGTGGGACCAGGTACAACGCTACCGGTACGGCAACGACATGTACAATCTTCTGGCAGTCGACGGGCAAGCCAACCAGGAGAAGGGATCTGCCTCAGCTTCAGACTGGCTGCCCTCTAACATTACCTATCGCTGCGAGTATGCGGCCCGTCAGATTGGCGTCAAAAGCAAGTATCGGCTCACTGTAACCAGCCAGGAGAAGGCTGCTATGCAGAAGGTTCTTCATCAATGCCCGGCCCAGCAACTTCCCTCCTCGTAAAGGGGGAGGAGAAAGCGGTGCCTTTGGATGGTCGATTTCTATGGTGAATTGAGGCTTGTGGTCTTGCGTGTCGGTACATGAAAGCGTTACATAAAAGACCTATACCCTTGTGAAGGACACAGAAAGCAAGAGCCAAATTGCTTGGAAAGTGAATGGTGGAATGGTCAGGGAAGAGGCTGGGCTGGGGACGGGTGACTTGTCGGGGCAGGGCGATGCCGGCAGCCAGGAACATGGTGTATCGGCCCCAGCCGGTACATTGTCTGAACCCGGCCAGCCCGTCAGACCGCTGGCCAAGCCTGTAACCCTGGATAGCAGCCGGCTGGCTGACGGTTTGGAGGAGGAGAAGTCCCCATCAGGTGGCCACGCCTTGGTATCCATCCTAGGACCGGCTTTCGTGGCGGCTGTCGCCTATGTGGACCCCGGCAATGTCGCAGCCAACATCACATCGGGTGCCCGCTACGGCTACCTGCTGGTCTGGGTCCTGGTCCTTGCCAATGCTATGAGCGTGCTCATCCAGTACCAGAGTGCCAAACTCGGTATCGTGACCGGCAAATCGCTACCTCAGATCCTAGGAGAGCGGCTCAGCGATGCGGGGCGCTATATGTTCTTCATGCAGGCAGAGGTCATCGCCATCGCAACCGACCTGGCCGAGGTGATTGGCGGTGCCATAGCCTTGAAGCTCCTGTTCGATCTGCCACTCTTTCTGGGTGGCTGCATCATCGGTCTGGTCTCTACCATCCTCCTGTGGTTCCAGGGGGGCAAGACCCATAGGATGTTCGAGATGGTGGTGATCGCTCTGCTGTTGGTCATCACTTTTGGCTTCATAGCCGGTCTTTTCGTTGATCCTCCTGACGGTATGGCAGTGGTCCAGGGGCTGATACCACGCTTTAGGGACACAGGTTCGGTCCTGATGGCCACCTCCATTCTGGGCGCGACCGTCATGCCCCATGCCATCTACCTGCATTCCACCCTGGTCAACGACCACTATGCCAAGGGGGAGCGCAAACCCTCCATCAAGCGGCAGCTCAAGGGCAGCAAGATCGACGTGGTCTGGGCCCTGCTTCTGGCCGGCAGCGTCAACCTGGCCCTCTTGGTTCTGGCCGCCAACTCCCTCTATGGCATGGAAGGCACCGATTCCATCGAGGGTGCCCAGCATGCTATCGCCACAGTGCTGGGGCCGACTGTGGGGGTAATCTTTTCGGTCGGTCTGCTGGCATCCTCTCTGTCCTCGACCTCGGTGGGTACCTACGCCGGGTCCGAGATCATGCGGGGGCTCCTCCATGTCAAGGCTCCCATGTGGGCCTGCCGGGTGGTGACCCTGGTGCCCGCACTGGTGGTGCTCTGGTTCTCCACCAATCCGACCTACGCTCTGATTGTGGGACAGGTGGTCCTGTCCATTGGCATACCCTTTGCCATCATTCCCCTCATGCGCTACACGCGCGACAAGGGACTCATGGGCCAGTACCGTGACGGCATGGTCAAGCATCTGATCTTCATTCTGGTGGCTGTGCTGATTGTGGCCCTCAACATCATGCTGGTCTACCTGACGGTGACCGGCCAGGCCTGAGCTGGAAGATCGTGATTGGCCAGGTCTGAGCCTGTGGGCCTGACGACGAATGGCATGTGCCGGCCGTAAGACTAGCGGAACCACCAGCAGTTATCCATACTTGACGGGTGCGCTCGCATCCCTGTGGAGGCAGCTGTGGGAGATAACTATGGGGTCTGTGCCAAGCAATCGGCACAGACCCCATAGCCTTCAGCATGTCACCGCAGGTTCTTACTTGCCGGGAACCTTCTTCCAGCTGGCGTTGATTCGCTTGTTGGCCTCCATGCTCCGGTGCATACGGGCCAGGGCCCGGTGGGTCATGTCATGGGTGGATCCTGCCCCGGACCCCTTGACCCCGAAGATGACCAGCAGGACCATGATCAGGGCGATCAATGAGGAGGCATGCAGGGCCATCTGCACACCGAAGATGTTGGAGGCAATCTCATTAGCGTGACCGGGGCCCATGGCCTGGAAGCGTGCGGCTGCCGTCATCTCCATGGTGACGATGAGGACCGGGGAGCCGATGGCGCCGGCGATCTGCCTGGCCGTATTGGTGACGGCTGACCCGGCGGAGACGGCCTTGGACTCCAGGCAGTTCAGCGACCAAGTGGTGATGGGCATGAGGACGAAGCCCATGCCAATCTGCCGGACAAACTGGAAGATGGAGATCCACCAGATCCAGGTGTTGATATTGATGGAACTCATGGCCACGGTCCCTGCGAAAAGGGTGATGGAGCCGATCAGGGCCACCGGGCGGGCACCGAAGCGGTCCAGCATCTTTCCGCCCATGAACTGGGCGATACATTGGCCCAGGGCGCCGGGCAGCATGATGAGACCGGACATGGTGGCGTCGAAGCCCCGGTCGTTCTGGATGAAGAGGGGGAGGATGACCGTTACGGAACTGAAGGCGAAGAAGCTCAGGGAGGCGCAGATGGTGCCGATGGTGAAGCTGTGGTTCTTCAGCACACCCAGATCCAAGAGGGGCGGCTGGACCTGGCGGAGCTTGTTGGCCTCAGCTGAGTTGGGGTCCTTGCCAGCTGAGATGCCCTGGCAGAGTTTGCTCTCGGCTTTTTTGAAGCGGCGGGCCTTGGCTATCTGCCGCAGGACAAACCAGGTGATGCCGCAGATGCCGATGACCAAGGGCAGCCAGACCAGGGGATTGGTGAAGGAATAGGACTGGATGTTCGTGAAGCCGAACATCACGCCGCCGAACCCGAAGATGGACAGGGCCACCGAGAAGAAGTCGGCCTTGACGGTCTTGTCGTTGTCCACGAAATTGTGGAGTCCGAAGATGGCCAGAACCAGGGCCAGGAGTCCGACGATGGCCAGGGAGAGGAAGATGGACCGCCAGCCGTTGGCGTCGGTCTGCCAGCCACCGAAGGTGGGGCCTATAGCTGGTGCCACACTCATGGCCACGCCGACGGTGCCCATGGCCATGCCCCTGCGGGACATGGGGAAGATGGAGAAGACCGTGATCTGCAGGACCGGCCACATGACACCCGACCCGATGGCCTCCAGGGTGCGGCCCAGCAGGACCAGGGAGAAGGTCGGCCCCACCCAGGCCAGCAGGGAGCCTATGGTGAAGACGGTCATGGAGCTGATGACGATCTGCCTGGTGGAAAAGCGCCGTGTCAGATAGGCGGTGAGTGGCACCATGACACCCATGACCAGCTGAATGATGGAGGTGAGCCATTGGCCGGTGGTCACCGAGATGTGGAATTCCTCAACAATGGTGGGTAGGGCGGCGCTCAGCTGCAGCTGGGTGAAGTTGCCCACGAAGGTGATGAAGGTCAGGATGGCGATGGAGATGAAGGCCGGCCGTGACAGATGGCCGTTGACATAGGATTCCTCACTTGGCAGGACCTTGGAGAGGTTCCGCCAGCTACCGGTAGTCTTGACCTGATGCCCAGTCATGATCCACTTCTTTTCTTTGCTTCGCTGGTGTGATTCCCTGTGCGGGATATGGTGTGCCTGTGGCTGGGAAGGCACCATCCGTCAGCCGGAAGTCTTCCCCAGATTTGCCTTCATGCAACCTGACCAGCATACACCATCCGGTGTCAAAATATAGATTGGAAGCTATGCGCCTGAATCATGTGATTTTGGACAGCTGGCGGCTACGACTGCGTCATTGTGCCTCTATTGTAATCAAAAGGCCGATTAATCGTCGTGTTACCGAGTGCTTTTCGATCAAGTCTCTTGAGTGCTTTCCCCCGGCGATTTCAGTTGGGTCTGAACTCGATGGGTGAAACTGGTGAATTCCTCAAAGAAATAGCGCCATTCAAGGTCAGGTTTCGCCGGGAATTGAACAACCATATAGTAGACACAGGAGAACAATATGAGGGTGAGCACTGTGCCCGCAGAGAAGATTCCAATGGAGTATTGGTCGATTGATGCAAGGATAATCCAGTAGAAGAGGTAAGCGTAACGGATGATCGCCACATTTGTATGGTTGTTCACGCCTTTGACCTTGATGGAGGCATACAGCCATGAGAAAACGAGCAGAACGAGGAAGGCCATCAGGCACATGCCAAAGAGTCCGAAGTCGTGGTAAGGGCGACGGAAGAAAGTATAGATGTTGCCTTTGGTAATGCCCAGAGGTCTCAGTTCCAGATGAACCGGACGGTGAAAGTCGGTGAGATGGAGTTTGTAGAGCAAGGAATAAACTCCAGGGAATGTCTCCTCGCCAAAGTGACTGGTGGGTTTGGCTTGGGACGGATCCATGATGTATTCGTTGAAATGCTGTATGGAACCCCCTGCATAGGTGGAGATGTATACGAAGAAAGACCGGCTGGTCTTTCTGCCAATCAGATTGGTGGCAAGGTAGAAGCCCAGAAAAGCGATTGGGATGCATGCCAAGATGCCGGCGATGAACTTCTTAGAATATTGATTTCTCCACCCGTTTCTGCTGTTGATGAGTATATATATAACCACGATGGCGAAACTTCCAAGACGCAGAAGTTCTTGCCTTCCGGAGCCCAGGAGAACCTGAATAGCGAATAGTGCTACAGGAACGCACAAAGTGCAGATCTTGGAGACTGGCGTATGCCGGTCGAGTACATTGCAGATGATGATGAAGGTGAAAACGTACCCGATGGCTGCCACGATTTTGGTTAGTATGGCAATCAGAGGGTTTAACGAAGCTATGACATGGTAGGACGTGGCATTGCGGTAGTGCCAGAGCAAGTTGGAACCGGGTGTATAACCATCTATGGCAGCGATTCTGACGATGTCTTGATAATAGAAGTAGAGGGTCAGGAGCTCAAGACAAACAACAACAGCAATGGCAACGTATGAGACCTCAATTTTGGGTACTGGACGGCAGATTGGCTCTCTTACAATATCAGGAATACGAACGACCAGAATATTGGCGGCCAGTGCACACAGGAACCCTAGAGACATAATGACTATGGTCTTAGGGGCAAAATATATGTGCCAGCTTTTGAAGTTAAAACAAGCAATGGTTGTGCTGACAACAAAGACTGCCATCATGACCGTGAAGGGTTGAAAGATATCACGCTTGAGTATGAGATAACTAAGAACCAGTAAGGCTACCTCAATTGCGAGCAGTAGAAAAATCAGCATTCTTTCCCATCCGCAGCCAAGAACAGGTGTTCGTACTTCGCCACTATAGAATCCCAGCTGTAAGTTGTGCGAATACGATCTTTCGCCGCCTTATTATATCGTTGGAGGTCTTTGGTTGTATAGGACTCAGCAGCATCAATCAGTTGAGAGAGACTCCCTATAGTCTTGTCCCAATATAAAGCAGCATCCTGCGCGACTTCGCGATTGAAACCGATATTGAGAAGCATATTGAGCTGTGTTGAAGCGAGGGCCTCGAGGAGACTGGGATTTGTTCCTCCGGCCTCGTGACCGTGGAGATACGCAAAGGCGTGGTCCCTGATGGATTGGAGTAAGGATTGGTCGTATACGGTACCTACAAACTTGATTCTGGAATCGGCCTTGAACCCTGTAGTATTCTGCAGGCTTACGAAGAAGGCTCCTTCGGCCTTGGTGATGATGACAAGGTCCTTATGGGTGTGGGAGGCCATAAACTCACGGATCATGGTTTCGTAGTTATTCTCAGGCACAAACCGTCCGACTATGAGGTAATAGTTCCGGTCGCTCACATGATGACGGCTAAACCAGGATTCAAGGGTCTTGCGTGTTTGTTCGGTTTCTTCATCGTGGAGGTTAGCTCCATAAGCGATAAATATTGTCTTCGGCTTGTAGACTTTGTATTCCCGATGTATGTATTGCTCAATGGTTGTGCTGTCGCAGACCAGCAAGTCTGCGTGTTTGACCATGAGTCTTTCGGAAATTTTCCAATATTTTCTGGTGGGAGCATTCCACTTGGCACGCTTCCACTCATGTCCGTCAGGATTGACGAAGAGAAGTCCTCCGAGCCTATGTATCCTTTTGAGATAATGGTGGATAAAAGGGCCTATACGGCATGCCAGAACATAGAAGATCGGTTGCTTGACATGGTTATCTCGCGCATATCCTATAGCCCAGGACAGAGCATCAAGATCATAGAAGATGGCTCGCGCGGAACCCAAGGGTCTCCACTGAATACGGTGACAATGAGCATTGTTGTTTATGAAATCCTGCTGACTTGGTTTGCTTTCCACAGCGCAGGCTACATGGTATTGAACGTCGGGAGAGACTCGATGCCCTGTGAGTTGTTCAACAAAAGTCTCGAACCCTCCGTAATTAGCCGGTAGGCCTTTGCAACCAATAATGAAAACATGTCTCATATGCAGCTGTACCTTCGCTCCTGTCAAAACAATCGTTTCCCCCCCCCCCCTTAAGAAAGGCTAACAGGTGGTCTGTAGGAGCACGCATACTGAGGCTATTCCCATACAGTTCATTCAAGCCCTACTGGGGTTGTATGCAGCATGTTTGAGAGCACCTGCTTGCTTTTGGGACTGAATTCCTAGCCGTAGATTAATCCTCGAATCGTGTATGTTGTCCGCTATATTATGCTGGTAGGAGTCTAGAAATGGATTCAGTAAACTGAGGATAGGAGCTGCTGGTGCCTTCCACACCCAAAAATGAACTGGTAAGGGTGGTACCGGTCTCCACTCCAGCGAGTGCAAGAAACTCTAGTTTCGAGCTTTTGCGTATCATCGCTATGTTTCTGATACTAGTCAATCACCATGTTGGGCACAATACCTTTCCGGTTTCGTCAATGCCCTTTTCTAAACGCCAGTTCATATATTTCTGCTTTGAGTCGACCGGAACAGTGGGAGTTGCTGTCTTCTTCGGCATATCCTGCTGGTTCTTGTGCTCCGAGAAGCAGGGAATTCCTACGAACTTCGGAGGAGGGATTCTGCGCTCTTGGAAACGTATATGGATACTCGAACGCGAAGTACTCTTCTACAGCCTAATTCTTACCTTGTTCTTTGCGTGCTATGACAGCCCCCGTCTGACTTCTCGCTTGGTCTGGAAGTCCGTATTCCCGACAGCCACAGGGCTATGGTGGTACGTTACAAGTTATGTGGTCTTCCTCCTTTTCTTCCCTCTCATCAGTGCTGGGTTGCATGGCCTTGGTCGCCAGGGCCATGGCTTGTTGGTGCTGTCCTTATTGCTGATATGGGGTGTTGCTACTTGTATTACCCCAATCAGGCTTTTTGATTTCAACGGCTTCAGTTTCGTTGGTTTTATCTATGAGTATGTGCTGATCTCTTATTGCCGCTGGTATATGAAGGAAGCGTCAGCGCGAATGGGTTGGGCCGCGGTTGGTCTGGGTGTGGTGATCATTATGGGATCTATCATAGTGATGCACAAGTTATACAAGTGGACAGGTGACCCCTTCTACCGTGCCAATCTTCTGTGGATGCACGGTCCTTTTAAGCTTCCGATTATGTTGATTGCTTTTGGAATGATACTCATCTCAGCCCGTGTGAAGTTCACCTCGTCCTATATCAATACCCTAGCCTCAACGACTTTTGGTATATATTTGATTCACGAATACCCCCTGATGAGGCAGTGGCTATCCCAGCTGGCCGATATCAGGCGCTTCTACGCCAGCACTGCCGCCCCACTTTACTCGCTAGGTATCTGCTTGTTGGTTTTCCTTGCATGTGCAGCCTTGGATATGATTCGGCAAGTCCTGTTCAAAATTACCTTTGACCGGCGAAAAGGGCACTGGTTTGACCTGTTGGTCGCCCGCTTTCGGGGGAGTGCTCGTCTCCAGGCTTGGAGACACCGATTAGACCGATGAGCTGTGGTCTAATCGGTGTCCTGCTCTGAGTTGGGCCCGAACTCCTTTGAGAAAAGGCGCGGTGACTTTGAGAATGGCGCAGAGAGGAGTGCATAGGGCTCGATGAATGGTTGCAGTACGGGTGCCCAACATATGAACGTTACCGGGATTGACAGTGCATATGTAGCGCTCCAGGAAATGAGCTAGATCTTCAACTGAGGTTGCCGAGGTAGGCTCGAAATCGTCGATTGAATAGCCCAGTTTTTTGATTGCTGTGAACTGTTCCATACTAAGGGCGAAGCAAGTGCCAGCCACATATTTGTAATCGGCCTTGAGCGAGAGGCCCATGGAGTTGGCGATACTGCGGTGAAGGGCCTGTTTTTCCAGCGGATCCTTGATGATGAGGTTATCGGCGGCTGCCAAACTTATCCGTCTTTCCCCCATGAAGGCTTCGACGATGTTGTGGACCCTGCGGGGTGAGAGGATGCCATCATATAGGTTCAGGAACCAGGAGCGGCGGAAGAAACACTGATTGTATATATATTGGAAGGGTCGTTTGGTTCCTTTGGAATGGAGTTTGAAGACCAAGTCATAGTCTTTGTTTATTCCTCTGGCTGCCTCAAAAAAAGGTCCCAAATCAAATCCTTTGTTTGGAACTGTGATGACGGTGTTTGTCCGACCGTTAAAGCTTGCAATGTCTGCTATCGTCTCATCTGTGACTCTTCCCTCAGTCACGGTCGCCACCAGGTCAACATCATATGGTCGTAGGTTGAGGAGGTACTCGCGAATCTCAGGCCATGCCTCTGCATAGTAAAGATGCAACAGGACTAGTATTCTTGCCTTGGAATTCCTTCGAATGGTCCTCCTGTTGACGAGTTCGCCCAATTGGCGTTCGATTGATCGTAGCCTTTCGTGCTCTTTATATACGACCTTAATCTCACTCATGTTCAGCATGTCCATCCATTGCGCTTTTCGCAATAGGCTTCCTGGATAGCAGCCGGAAGCGGGTTCTGGGATTCCTGATAAATCTATGCACCTTCACTACTGGAATAGTGTGATCAGGGCCATACAGTTTCAGCAGCACACAGCTACGGTGCTGACCTTCCAGGATAATATGGTGTTGATCCACTACGATTGCTCCTTTATGGATGTCATAAGGCATTTGCGATAAAGATGCCTCTAAGGCGAGCAGGCTTTCAAGATTCCTATCGTCCGTGCCAAGCTGATTGCGTTTCTTGCTGCAATACAGTCGGTATTCCGACTGAAGTTCTTCATTATCGGGATTTTCCAGAATCCTGTAGACCACGGTATGGTCCAGGGTGTATAATCCATCCGCATAGTCTCTGAGAATGTCTCCCAAGCGTATGGTTCCCAGTTCGTATGCTTTGATGCGAAGAGTGGCGAGATAACGCATATTGGCATCATCAATGTAGAAGCGGGTGTCATCCACCATCTTTTGCTCTATTGCTGTATTCTTCATGCTCATCTTTCTCATTCAACATCTATTATGAATACTATAAAGCTACTTGTCTAAGACCTAGTGCTGCAACGAAGAAAAGCTTCGCGTATTTTCGACCAAGCCGGTTTGAACTCCTCGTTGAAAATATATAGGTAGCCTCCATAGGCGAAGGTCATTAGGAGGAATGCCTGGAGCGATGGACAGAGGAGTATGGCGACGTAGAATATGACAGTGAGAGCAATCTGCCCCAGGTCTACGGCTGATCCCTCCACGTTGAGTTTTGATGCTACTAGATGTTCTGTGAAAACACTTCGAGCTATTACTATAACGACACAAGCGATGATCATGCAGGTAATTGAGTGGAAGTAGCTACCGACCAAGGCTCCCAGAGCGCTGAATGCCAAGGTGACCGTATTGATGACCAGCAGTAGGTTCTCCTTGCGCAGCACTTTTAGGTAGGTGGTGCCAATAAGGTCCATCCGTCCATTGAAAACGGTCAATGGTAGTAGCAGTGCAATGAATCTGAAACCGGCCTGATACTGAGGTAGCCAAAGGCTCAGGAGAGCCACCAGAGGGAAGAAGGCAAGATAGCTTAGGGGAAGCGTTAGGGCGAGCACGGTACGCATTGTTTGAAAGAAGGACGTTTGTTCATGTTCGTCAGATTGCCGTAGGGCCGGAAAGAAGACCATACTGACTTGGGATACTGCTGTCATGATGAAATTGACTAGAGATATGGCAAAGGATAATTTGCCAAATTCACTGATGCCCCATTCAAAGTCGACCAGGAACCTGATGACACCAAGAATGAGGAAGCCTGTGATATTGGCCAGCATCAGCCGGATTCCGACTGCGATGCTTTTCCTGGTCTCCCCAAGGGCAGCTGCAGGCCACTTGTGGCCGGAGGTGAGAAAATCCTTGAAATTCCACAAGCAGAAGAGCAGACAACAGGTTTTGGCACACCCATAGGCCACTACGTAGAGTCTGAAATCAGTGTTTTTAAAGGTCAGAAGTAAGGTTAGTGGAATGAAGAACGATGCCTTATCCAGGATGACGGAATACGAATAGAGCTTGGTCTCGTTCATGGCCTGGAAAATGTAACCTATGAACATGGCTGAATTGTTGAGGAGCAGAAACGCCGATGTGCTGCAGACCACGAATTGCCGTTGCCCCGAAAAAGGGCCAAGTATGGAGAATAAGACCAAGCATAGGGCGAATATTGTTTGGTACAGGATACCTACGGTGAACTGGGAGTTAATGCTGGCCTTATCAATCTGAGACCTGCTCTTACCTCCGTTGATGAGGTACACGCCGTCGTTGAGTCCCAGATGAAAGAAACCGACATAGCTGGTGTAGAACATGAAGAGCTGCCAGTAGCCGAACTCTTCGATTCCCAGAATCTTGGGTACCAATAACGAAGTCGTGATGCTGAGCAGAAGGCTGACGCATTGGGAGATCAAAGCAGTGGAAAGGTTGCTCATGAGTTTGCGTAGATTCATATGTCATACCTTTCCACTGACATTGTTGGAAGTGATTCTTTTTGGGTGAGAAACGCAGGTAGTTGTAGGCCTATCTGGTTTGGGTGAAGTTTTTAATCGTGTGCAGGGGTTGAAACTGTGCCTGTTTCCTTGAGTCTAGCGAGGGGCATGATTTCTTCTCTTTGGACCTGAAGTGGCAGGCAGGCGAGCAAGGGAAGCAAGGGGAGCAGATACCTGCCCTGGAATCCTTGAATCTCGGAAGTGAGCACCATATAGGGAAGTTGATTCCATATGAGTAGCTCATATCCGTATGTGGCACCGATGGCCAAGAGTGCTGAAATGAAGGCCAGAATTGCATAGCGGTTGGTGCTGATTGCTTGGTGCCACGTCATGCCATGGGGACTGCGTAGTTGCTTGCCTGCCAATAGAACCAGCAAGGCCAAGATAAGTAGGAGGGTCATCTCCATAGTTAGTGCACCGGGTATTCCAAGCCCTTTCTGGAAGAGGAAGAAGATGTTCCACACGATCATGATCGTGGCCTTTATT
The DNA here is from genome assembly GCF_003315635.1 of Bifidobacterium aemilianum. GTDB lineage: Bacteria > Actinomycetota > Actinomycetes > Actinomycetales > Bifidobacteriaceae > Bifidobacterium > Bifidobacterium aemilianum. The sequence goes on from NZ_PDCG01000006.1 coordinate 98,627, forward strand.
GGGTTGTGCAGCAGGGCTTGGGCATTGCTATCAACGCAGGCTATCGCCCAGGTAGTGCCGTATAAGTGGCTCCACAGGGTATATACGGGGAGGGTACAGGCTGCAGCAATCCCAACATATGCGGTCTTTCGTTTCCAATTGAGTATGGCGTTGGGCAAGGCCAGCACCAGTATGGCCATGGCGACATAGACGATTTTAGAGAAGAAAAGGAGGGCTGTGAGGGTGACCAACCCGATAAAGGCTTTCTTGCCTACAGGCTTTCCATTCTGGGCGAGAAACAAGACCAGGGACAGGAAACAGGCGCTAACGGCTAAGAAGAAGGAGTCAGACATGAGGCTGGATGCCAAGAAGATCGTGGCAGGCAAAGTGCCGATGATAACAAAAAAATACTTGTCCCTAGGGGTAAGCGCTATAGACAGACAAAACATGACGAGGAAAAAAGTAAAATTGCTGATTCTTGCAGCTTGCCAGGCGTGGTAAGGGCTGGTGTTCAGATGGATGGCTAACCATAGTCCTATGGCCTGGGGAACGTAGAGGACGGGAAAGTACTGATTGGAACGGTTGGATTTGACTTTTATATTGGGTATTGTGACATATTCACCTGAACTCCTATCGTTTCTTTTCTGATCGTTCTTATGATTATCGTGGGTGAAGGCATTGCCAATGATCTTATAGACGAAGTCATTGTTCCTCCCCTGGGTCATGAGATAGCGTGAGTCGCCGGAGATAGACTGGTTTTTCACCTTGTTTCCATAACGGTCGTGGTCGGATTCAGGGAGATTAAGAATTTGCCCTGTGGCCAGGGCGTAGGAGGTGTTTGCATGCAAGTCAGGGTCAGGGATGGTCAACGGTCCCACAGAGAAGAGGTAGAAGACAGCCTGTATCAAAGCCAGCAGTATAAACATGATGAAAGGTCCTCGATTATCCAACCAAATATGGCTAAAGCGCTTGTTCATACATGCTCCTCAACATTTCACTGCATAGCAACAGTAGGCCTCAACGATTCCCTACGAGTTGAAGTATCCAGCACTATACGCTGATAGCAGGATTCACCTTGTTAACAGATGCTGGTGGCCAGCAGCTGCCGGCACAAGGGCAGAGTGCTGGCTGGGAATCGCACGTCATGCATGGAGACGGTCGGTGATTACTATTTGTCATCAGCTGGGCAGGAGCTCATGTCCGCAGTCGGTTTAGTCCCGGTCCAGCCCATTGGTGTCTGGTCGATGGAAAGAGATTCTATGCTCTTGTCAGACGTAGTCACATCGAAGGAGAAGCCGACAGACTTGCCGGGGGCCACACTGGCTATAGCAACATGAATTGGCTTGCCGTTGAGAGTCTCTTGGTCCACTTTCTGGACGCTACCGGAGGTGTTGATATTGCTGATACTTCCACCTGCCGGTGGGAAGAAGAGGATTTTCTCCGTGGCATAGCTTCTGTGGAGGTTTGAATTAACAGAACCTAAGATGTAGGAAGGAAGTTCCCAGGTCTGTTGGGAAGTCAGGGTATTGGACAAGGTGTACTCGATATGATAGGTATGTGCGCCGTGCTGAACGCAATTGGTTGGACTTATCTTGGCTGTGCGATGCACGTACCAGTCCATTTTTGAGGAGTTCTGCTCATTCAAATAGATTCCGACCTCTGGCTTTGTCTCATCGTCAGGAGCACTGGCGGTAAGTCCTGTATTGGTGAAGGCGGTCTGCAGCTTGTCGTCGAACATATACGCGGATAGATGCCTCTGCTCGGACATCTCCTTGCTAAGTTTCAGCATGGTGTTGAGCTTGTTGATATCCATGTTCGAGAATACACGGCTCAGTGATTCCTGAGCGACCATTGCGAAGTATTCATCCTGAACTGTAGGGCTGTAATCTACGTATATGGTATTGAGAAGAAACTCAGCAGTGTTCTTCCCCGTCAGGATCCTTCCATCTGGTAAGGTCACATTGCCGTACGCATTGATGAGCTCCTGCAGGAAGACGGGGTCGGTCAAGATAACGCCATCAAGGGCCTTCGAGGCTCCCCATGGGGTCTTCTCCCAGATGCTTTGCATACTCTCTGCAGTTCGCTTCGTATCTGGCATGGCGGACAGGTCCCGAATATCGAAGGACATCTTCAGGGGTCCGGAAGCGTTGAAGATACGCTGTTCATCCGCAGTGGTGCTGGCAGCGCCAAAAGGAATGTACTCAGTGTTGGACCGGAAATCCCCGATGCTGATTTTCCCCTGATTGGTATTCATTATGCCGACAGAACCTATCAGCCCGCCAGCGGAACGGGATTCTGATGGTGTCATGGCCATAATGGCGTAGGTGTGAGGTTGGTTAGATCCAAGGAAGTCGGGAAGCAAGGTCATGGCATTGGACACGGTGTCTATGGTCTTGGAGGCTCTGGTAAGTTGTTCTTTTCCTTGTTGGTAGGCCTTGTTCACCACGCTAAAGCGTGGCTGCGGGAATTCCTGGTACTCGGCGACTGTGGTTTTGACTTTGTCATTGATACCTTGTAGGGATTTCTGGGCATTGAGAATTGGGGTGAGGTTGAGCTGCCCGTTACCCTGACTGATCTGGGCCGTCTTGATGGTGTTGACACTGTCGAAGAGGGCTGGAATTGGATCGGTAATGAGATAATCGACTGTATCGACCATGGAGCATAAGGTCTTAATGTCGTTGCCGATGGCGGGTAGATGGGTGCTGAATTTCCATAGACCACCATCTGTGATTTCCTTGGCTTCGTTGACTTCTTGTTGGGCAGATGACAGTTTGGGCGATGCCTTGTTCAGAGAGGATAGGTCTTTGCTGGAGGCCACCGATGATAGGCTGTTGGCAGCTTTAGTCATATGGCTACGGACCACTTTTGCTTGGGAATACATAGTCCAAGCGTATATCCCTACTAGTATTGTAGCCAGACCTAGAATTCCCACGATGGCCCATATCCAAGAGCTATGGTTCTTCACATGTGACTCTCGCTGATGCAACGCCCTAGTTGTTCGCATTTAAGACTCCATCCTGTAGTCACAGCCTCAGTAATCCAACTGTTCATCATTCCACCAACATTCAGATTCCATTTCCGAATTGCGTATATCTACACAGTTTCCAAAAAGGCGCGGGCCCGGAATGCTAGTTTCAGCCTTGCTCCTTGACATTGCAGAGACCGTCGGTCTGTGAAGCCGTGTGGGGAGGCTTCTCTCGACTTACAGGTGCTTTGCCTCCATCGAGGAATTGCCGGACGATTGATGTGTATTTGCTGCTTTGCACAGCAGCCCATAAACGGTCAAAGAGGCGTCCAGGGCGTCTGTCAACCGTGAGCTTGAAGAGTAGCTGCCTGGCGAAGTCAATGAAGACTCCGATGGTAAAGAAGATGGGGGGAAGAATGAATTGGAAGGCTAATACTTTCCACGGATTGCCGACCAAAACGAAATGTAGTTTCTTTTCGATGAAATGTACCATCCATGGATGGACCAGTAGCAGATATGGTGCCAGGGTGCATGAAGCTACGAGATTGATGAACCTGTCTGTGGATTCTGATCGTCTCTTAGGCGTGTCTTGACTGGTGCGGTATGCCCACATCAACATGGCTAGGCTGACAAAGAGAGTTGGAAAGAAACGTGCGGAACCCAGCATAGTGGTGGTCAGTCTGCCGGGGAACCATTTGGCGCCGATGATGTTGCCGATTACCATGAGTGACATGCCAATCCCAAAGAGCCAGTGACTGAGTTCTGCTGATAAAAGCAGGTCATCATGGTACCAACGTAAGTAGGAAATGAGCACATATAGATAGAGGAATAGCCAAACCGATCCGCCAAGGTTGAGATGAAAATATGGAATCAGACCCCAGATAATGAATACCAGCAAGGCCAATCTACCGTGGGATGTTCGTCCCAGAGCACGTAGGCCTCGATTAATCCAAGGGTAGAGAAGAAGAAAAAGGATATAACTGGTAGGGTACCACCACATGGCCGATATCGTTGGAATTATGGTTTTAACCCCATATCTGAAAAACTGTTCTGAGTCCTGCCTGTAGAACCCAGTCAGCTGGAAGCACAGGAAGACAAAGTAAATCAGGTAGGTGTAGAAAAGCAGTTGCCGTTCCAACAACCAGGCCTTGCGGGCCGATTTCTTGAATTTGGGCATAGGTGCCATGCATAGGAACCAGCCAGTGATTCCGAAGAATAGACAGTCGCCCACGGAACCGAAGTTTTTTATTATCCTGATAATCGCATCAACAGGGAAGCTGCGGCCTGTATAGAAGTTTCCGTTGGCAATGTCGTGCATGAACACGATCATGATCATGGCTATGATGCGTAACAGCTCGAAAGAACTGTTACGTGTCCGAACTCTAGCGGCTTCTGTGGGCATGATTGTTTCCTTAAGAACATCCGTTAGGACAAGTGAGACGAATCAAAACGATATTCATAATAGCATCGGATACTGTTTAGTAGACGCTTGATTATAAGGCGGAACAATATTGTGCTGTCGTCTAGATAGTTTCATGAAAGACAAGCATGTCTCCCTCTCACCGACATCGTCTCTCTTGCGGCTGGAGGCCGGGGGAGGGGGGACTTCTAGAATCTATCAAGCATCTGAAACTATCATGGGAAGTTGGTGTATATTTTCGATGCGATAAGTGAATCCGTATAGAAAGGTAACCATGACTGCCAAGTCGCGGGATTGGCATTTTGAGGCTTTGCGAATCTTTGCAATGTTCCTTATTCTCGTTTCGCATTTTCTTAATACATCGGATTGGCGAGTCAAACGAAGTCCGTCGTCCTACCACACATGGCCACGCATCATCTTCGATACTATGACTAATACGGGGCAGATAGGAGTCTGTCTTTTTGTGCTCATCTCTGCTTACTTCTTGGCTAGGAGCAAGAGCAGCCCCATACCACGCATGATAAAATTGTGGGTTCAGGTCTTCTTATATAGTCTGGCGCTATATATTCTATGGAAGATATGTAGGGTTGCCTCCCTCCTTCCTGAACCTATTTCCCGATCAATGGTGAGGCACCCAGCTCTTGAGGCAATTTTCCCCGTTACCCAACGGGCTTATTGGTTTATTAGCGCCTTTTTTGTAGTTATGGCAATAGGGCCTTTCATCAATGTTCTCCTTGATAATATCACTGAGCGTCAGGCATGGATACTCGCTGGCATAGTGGTCTGGGTGTTATTCTTCTGGTTTTTCCTCAACCAGAACCTTCGATACTTCAACGAAGTGAGCTATCTTCTTGCCGTGTACCTGTTCGGCAATCTGATCGCCCGTTATAATAACCATTTACCAAAACCTAATTTTGCCATGGTAATGATGGTCTCGGGTGTCGTCTTCCTTCTGTGTGTTCTCGGCACGCGCTGGCTCACCGCCGGAGGACGTATCGTTAAATACATGGGCTATCCCGGTAATCTGCTTACTTGGAATCTTAAAATGGCGAATAGCGCCCCAACGCCTTCACTGATCATTGCCCTGACTATATTCCTCTGGGTCGTAAATATTCCAAAACAGAAGGCTGAGACTCATAGGAAGACTTTGATATCAAGAATTGTGTTGACATTTTCTCCATCGGTCTTGGGAGTCTATCTGATTCATTGCAATCATAATGTGTGGGGTATCTTGTGGCGGAGCGTTAATATGTGGCCTGAGCCGTTGGGGCTTTTAAACAAATTCGTTTTCTTATCACTCGCGAACATAGGGCTTTTTATAGGGTTTATGGTTATCAGCTTTGTGTTTAATCTTATGGTTGTAGGGCCCCTGTCTGCTTGGGTTGAGGATTTGCTTGCCCGCACGAGATGGAAGGATAAGCTGCAGTCCATTTCGACTTTTCAATAAGGCTTGTGCTTTATTGCCTTCTGTGGGCCTCCCTTGAAGGACTTTGACTAGCGGTGTCACGTTGGATGAACAACTAGTTCGGACATTGAACCTGATTGCGCCTCCTTCCTTCAATGTCTCTTCGCACCCTGCAGGACAAGACCAGAGTCATACCTGTCGAAGGCTGTTGTTGCCTATTTCCATTGGAAGCCTCGTTTCTCATGAATGAACCGATATTCACAAGGGTAGTAGCTACCCCCTTTCTCTCGAACCCCACGAACAATCTCCAATAGGGGGTGGTGGTACTATATGGCATTGTATTACTAGTGGTTGCGGAGTACCAAGAGCATCAAAATGCAATCCAGGGTTTAAATTGGATTTGGTCTTCGCTTATGTGATGAACGACATGCCAAAACACTGTGGGGGTCAGGTCTTTGCTGGCGTTCTGCACTGTAGTAGGTAATCGACAGCAGAGCTGGAAGTGCGAATCGCGGGATAGGAGTGTGTGCAGGTGCCGTCTACACAAATAAACCTGGACAGTGATTCGGATAAATCAAGCGGAAGCGATTCATCCGAGGCTCCTTTCTTCGATGGCACATATTTATCACAAGCATCCACTAAGCGCTTTGCCGACCAAAACAGGTCAGGGGCCAAGTTACGTATCTTCGACTATGCGGTCCCCACCTGGAGCATCCTTTACAATGCGACACTGGTTGCTTTGGACATTCTTATGTCGCTATGGGCTGCCGCGTTTATCTTTCTTATTAGGCCTGAAGCATACACATTTCTGTTACGCAATGAAAAATTCGATCACAACGTATTCGTTTTTCTATTGCTGATTGCGGCTGCTTGGATTATTAGTCTTTCTGCAACCCACATCTATGCGCGGCATAGCATGGGGGGAGGGTACGACATGTATGAAAAGGTGCTGACTGCCCTTTTCTATGATTTTCTGATTTTAAGCACGGCGAGTTACATTCTGAAGCTGGACATTCCAAGGAGCATGACTGTATTTGTTCCCTTATGTACAACTTTGCTGACTTTGGTTGAACGCTGGTTGATGAGGCGCAGTTTGCATCGGCATCGCAGGAATGACGAATACACATATGCGACTATCGTTGCGGGATCACCTGAGGGTATTCATACCGTTCTTAAACAGTTGCGTGTCAATAAAAGCATTGGGTATGCTCCGATTGCCGTGTGCCCTATCGTATGCGCAGATGGTGATTTCGCCGGCAAAGGTGAGCAAAGGATCGAGTCGGCGGTTTTTGTTCCCCAAGACGAGGATGAGGCAAAACTCCAAGTCCTACCTTTCAATTCCCACTTACCTGAAACAGCTAAATATCTCAAGGCACAAACCGTCCTGATTGCCGATGTGATATCACGGGACTCTGAAACGGCACGAACCTTGTCTCTAGCCATAGAAGCGATGGGCATCGAACTGGCCTTGTCCGTATCGGTTGCTGATCTGGGAGGATCTTCCCTGAGGTTACGTAATGATCCGACCATGCCTGTTCTGACTGCGAGGCTATCGCAGTATTCTCTTACAACACGTGTGTTGAAACGACTGATTGACATTGTACTATCTTTCTGCGCCTTGGTCCTCTCATCTCCCATCATGATATGGGTGGCTGTGCGGGTAAAACATGAAGATGGTGGGCCTATTTTCTTTGTACAGAAGCGGATCGGGCTTTACGGACGTCCTTTTAATATGTATAAGTTCCGATCCATGCGAACAGATGCTGAGCAGATTAAAGAGCAGCTTATAGCCGAGTATGGTGTTGGCGACAGGCTTTTATTCAAGCTGAAGGTAGATCCTCGTGTAACCACAATAGGTCGCTTGATTCGAAAATTCTCTCTGGATGAGTTTCCGCAGTTCTTCAACGTTCTGAAGGGCGATATGAGCCTGGTCGGACCTCGCCCAGCTCTACCTGAAGAAGTAATAAAATATGGGACCTTGTATTCGTCTAGACTGCTGGTCAAGCCAGGTATAACCGGCATCTGGCAAATTTCCGGCCGCAGTGACTTAAGTCAGCAGCAATCCGAATTTGCCGATGTTTCGTACATACAAAAATGGTCATTGACAGGAGATATAGCAATATTACTCAAGACGGTAGTGGCTGTCTTGAGGGGGACTGGGTCATATTGATGATAATCAATCGATTGGGAGCAATTCAAGCTGCAGCGTGTTCCTAGAATTTGGTCACTAATTACTTAGTAGTTGTGGTGACTTAACCAGTAGTTGTAGGCACCTTGTACTGATCCGTAGCGCTGGGCGCAGTAGCCCCAGAACCATTTGAGCTGGGTCTGATAGTTGTTGGCCCAATCGGCACCAGCACTAGCCATCTTACTGCCAGGTAGAGCCTGGGGGAGTCCATATGCTCCGGATGGATTCTGGGCGTTGACCCTCCAGCCTGACTCATGGGAGATAATGTAGACGGTGGCGGTGAAATCGGCCTCAGTGTAGCCGTTGGACAACATGTAATCATGTGCCCACTGCTGCATTTCACCGGCGGGTACGGTGGTGCCGATATTGGCAGCGGCAGCTTGGACACTGCTGGTGGACCCGGTGCCGACCAGAATGACCTTGTCGACCGGGGCCTGCTTTACATAGGAGGCGAAGACGTTGGATGAGGTGACCTTGTCCTTAGACCTGGTGACCAAGCTGGTGGTCTCCATGATGCCTTCCTGGCCTTCGGTTTGGACCTTCTCCTGACCCTTCGGCAGGGCGGCGGTCTCCTTCTTTACGGTGTTGAAAGCGATGGCAGCCTCGGAGGTATCTAAGTCTGCTGCTGAACGCTCAATAGTGATTACTGTGGATTCCTTAACCTTGCTGCTCAGAGAGGGACTAATCGAATCATCAGGTTCCAGGGTGATGTCACCAGCGTCCAGCACTGACTTGACATCAGTAAAGTTGTTGCCGAAGACCATGCGGGACTTGCCGTTTATCTTGACCTTCACATAGGAAGTGCCACTGTTGGCAGCCCGTAAATCGTCTCGGCTGGTGCCGCGGGAAACCTCAGTTGCACTGCTACTCGTTGCCGAGTAAGAGGTCAGGTAAGAGCCTTTCTGATGAGACTGGTAGAAGTCGGCGGAAAGAACCCCGGCACCGGCCACCATGACGATGGTGGCGACAACCGCTACGATCCGCAACCACTGACGCTTGCTCAGTGAGCTCAGGGTGGGCATCTCCTTGCGGTGTCTGGACATGGTGCTCCTTCTTGATGGTGGTTCTTCCACAATCGTCCGTCTACAGCTGGCGTTGGTCCAACGGCTATTCAACCACATTGACCTGGCTGACTTGTCGATATCTGGACGAAAGCTATTGCAATTTTAGTACCAAGGGTGGAAGTCTTCACTTTGGATGTATCTGCCTAAGTCGCAAGACGTTATAGAAGGGCAATGCCCACTCATGAAGAGCTGTGGGCATTGCCCGGTAGCCAGCAGAGGCATCAGGCCTTGCTGTCGGCCGTCTCGGGTTCCTGGCTCAAGTCGATGTTCTTGGCCTGCTTGATCAGGTCGTCCAGGTCGGAGGCGCGCAGGGCCCCGGCCTGCTTGAAGATGATCTGGCCTTCCTTGGCGATCATCAGGGTGGGGACGGCCTGGATCTCGGCCGCGGTGGCCAGCTCCTGGTTCTGGTCGATGTCGACCTTGGCGAAGACGATGTCGGGGTTCTCCTCGCTGGCCTTCTCGTAGACTGGGCCGAAGGCCTTGCAGGGGCCGCACCAGGTGGCCCAGAAATCCACGAAGACCAGCTTGTTCTTGTTGATGGTCTCTTCAAAGTCTTGTGCACTGACAGCTTGGGTTGCCATGTGATCAGCTCCTTTCGTAGGATGCGCCGGTATGACGTATGAACAGTCTCCCAGAAGCTCTCAACAATCTAAGCTCTCAGGCAAAGCCCCACAGCTCCCCTCAATCCTCGCTCCAGCCTTGAGTCCTCCCTGGTTTGAGGGGCCTATCACCAGGGGCAGGCTTCGGAACCGCTTGTAGGGTAGGGGGCTTGCGAACACCCCCCATGCAAGAGGGATAATGGGGGCATGCCAGTTTTGAATGATGAGGTGCCCGACGAGGGTGATTTCGATGCCGGCCGCAAGCGCGGCGAGTTTGATGCCATCACGCCCGAGGACTTTGTGCGTGGGTCCTCCCAGGGCAATCCCCCTGGTTGGCTTGGTCCTGAGGAGATAGACCGGATTCGTGGCAGCGTGCCCATACCTTATGTGGAGATTGTCCCGGTCCATACCGACGAGCTGGGCCGCCTGGTCGAGATCGGCTCACTCCTGCGGGTCCGGGCCGATGGCTCCCTGGAACGCACGCTCATAGCCGGCCGGGTGCTCTTCCACGAAAACCTGCGGGAGGCCATAGCCCGCAACATCGCCAAGGACTTTGGCGAGCTGGCTCTGCCGACCCTGCCCCAGTCCATGACCCCCTTCACCGTCGCGGAATTCTTCCCGACTCCAGGGCTGGGCGACTACTATGACCCCCGGCAGCATGCCATAGCCCTGTGCTACGTGGTTCCCCTGGCTGGCGATTGCAAGCCCCAGGACCAGACTTTGGACATCCAATGGTGTGATCCGCATGGTGAGCAGATGGAGACCTTCATCGAGCAGATGGTCGATGGCCATGGAGCCATCGTCCGTAAGGCGCTGGCCTGGGCGGGTATCTGACGGCCGCCAGCCGGCTGTGGACCGGCGCCAGATAGCTTGGCCATCTACGCCTGTGTCCAGGCGGCTGCCCCCGCCCTGGCTCCACGTGCAAGCTGTTGGGCGTCAAGGTGGGGGAGCGGCCCAGGGGTGACATGCCGACGCATCAAAGGTCATTTCATGCAAAGAAAGGATTGAGCGTATGACTACGAATATGACCCTGCACAACACCATCTATAGGGAAGGTTCAGGCCTGCCGCTGGTCCTGGTCCATGCCTTTCCTGTTGACCATAGGATGTGGGATGCCTGTGCCCAGGAACTCTCCCGCTTGACTGACGAGGCAGGCATGGCACCCTTCCCCATCTGGGCTCCCGACATGCCCGGTTCCGGCCACAGCCCAGTCCCCGATTCAGCTGCCACGGGACCGGTGGCTGCGGATGGCTCTTACCCCCAGGCCTTGGACGCCATGGCCAAGGCCTATCTGAATCTCCTGCATGAGGGAGGCCAGGAGCGGGCCATATGGGTGGGTCTGTCCATGGGCGGCTACCTGGTCATGGATATGCAGCGGCTTTTCCCTGAAGCGGTGGCGGGTCTGGCCTTATGCGACACCACAGCCAAGGCCGATGACGATGAGCATAGGGCAAACCGTCTGCGGGTTGCCAGTCAGGCCCTGGAGGGGCAGTCCACCCAGCCGGTCATGCATTTTGCCCAGCCCCAGAGCGGTGATTCCACCGTCAAACGCTCCCCTGCCTTCATAGAGACCATGACCGCATGGATCAAGGACCAGAGTCCCGAGGGTATCGCCTGGCGTCAGCGGATGGCTGCCGGTCGCCCGGATCTGATGGACCAGCTAGCCCGGATCACCGCGCCCGCCGCTCTCGTCTCCGGTGATCTTGACCCCTCCAGCCCGCCCTCAGTAATGGAGCCCCTGGCCCAGGCCATGATAGGGACTCAGCCAGTCTTCACCCGCATAGCGGATTGCGGTCATTTCAGCGCTGTGGAGCATCCGGACCAGCTGGCCCAGGCCCTATTGGCCCTAGTACAGAGGGTTAGTTGATCACAGGCCACCCTCATGCCCCTGCTACTGCCGGGCGGCCATGGACAAGGCTCTGCCTATACGCCCGCTGAGGGATCAGCTCATCTGCTTCCCTCGCATAGTCATATCTTGGGGTTAATCTTATCGGAGTATCACAGGAAGGATTTTCAGCATGACCGGTTCTTTTGAGGACTTTGGCATGGAAGAAGGGCGGGGATCGGGCCCCGCACAGGCCCCGTCGTCCATGGGTGCCAATTCCTTGCTGGAACAGGACCTGGAGGCGGTGTCGCAAGAAGGAAGGTCCGGTGCGGGCTTCGATCCTGATGAAACCGCAACCATGGCGGCCCTGAACCCTAGAGTCGATAACCACCAGCACAAGCTAAGGATGGCTGTGATCATCGGCATCGTGCTGGCGCTTATCCTGCTGGTTCTCGCCAGCTTCTTTGGCGCCAACTGGTACTTCAAGGACCGTGTGGCACCAGGGGTGTCCTTCGGCTCAGCCAAGGTGACTGGGCAGACACCCCAAGAGGTCCGCAATACTGTCAAGCAGACCGTCAAGGACTCGACCATAACCCTTAAGGACGCCAAGGGCAAGGTAGTCAGGGCCAGCTTGGAGGATCTTGGTGTCAAGGTCAACGTGGACCACACCGCCGACAAGCTCCTGGAGGCCAAGCAGTCCAAGGTCATCTCGCATGTCAATCCCCTTGCCAGGCAGGATGTGGGCCTGGACGCCACGGTGAACCAGCTGGCCTTGAACGATTTCCTGGTCAAGAGCTTCGTGGGTGAGGATGACCGGGCCCTACCATCGAGCATTGCCTACGACCCTGGCTCCTCCAGCTTCGTGGCCAAGGAGGGCAAGGGCGGCCGTTCCGTGGTCAGCAAGCCGGTGAGCCAAGAGATTGATGACCTGATCAACCACCCCGGCCAGGCCAAGTCAGCCAAGGTCAGCTACGAGCAGGTCCCCATGCCCATAGCCGTCGACAAGGCCCAGCAGGCTGCCGACGAGGCCAACAAACGCTTGACCCTCCACCTGACCATCGGCAATGGCAATGCCAAGTCCATCGACCTGCCGGCTGACCAGCGGGCGAGCTGGATAGAGCCCAAGGGAGACCTGAAGGCCGGTACCATCAGCATCGACTACAAGAAGCAGGCCATTGATGAATTCGCGGCGAAGTCCATCCCTGAGCAGCTCAACCAGGCCATGGTCAGCCAGGAGGACGTCGTCGACGATAAGGGCACCGTCCTACTGACCACCACCAAGGGTGTCGACGGAGTCAATGTCAAGAACACCAACACCGTGGCCGACCAGATCCTCAAGGCCCTCCAGAACGACCAGCCTGCGGATATCAAGGCCGACGCCGATGTGACCCCGCACGATGTCAAGCAGAAGAAGAGCGAATGGCGCATAGTGGTGGACAAGAGCAACCAGACCGCCACCGTCTACCAGAACGGCAATGTGGTCAAGAGCTTCCCGGTCTGCACCGGCATGGCGGGAAGCTATGAGTCCGACACCGGCACCTTCGCCATCTATCTGAAATATGCCATACAGGATATGCGCGGCTTAAATAATGATGGGTCCAAGTACCTGATTCCCGGTGTCAAGTGGGTCAGCTACTACAATGGCGGTGAGAGCTTCCACACGGCCAGTTGGAACCCTGTGGGCATAGCCACCGGAGACCCGACCCACCGGGGTTCCCATGGTTGCATCAACATGTATGAGCAGGATTCCCAGTGGATCTACGATCACTGCCCTGAGGGCACCATTGTTCAGGTGATCGGCACTCGGCCGGATGGCCCTGTGCGCTAGGCGCGAAGGCCAGCCACCGCATCGGACCGCACTTCTCACCTCTGGGTGAAGCTGCGGTCCGAATGTGTTGTACCCTAATGATTATGAATGAGCACGCAAGCGAACAGGCTGCCGAGAATCTTGAGGTGCCTGAGCACCTGGAGTATTCTACCGAGCATGTTTGGGTGGACCGCACCGTAAGCCCTGCCCTGGTAGGCATTACCGAATACGCGGCCGACCAGTTCGGTGACTTGGTCTTTGTGGATCTGCCGGAGGTCGAGACCGATGTTCGGGCCGGAGATGAGGTAGTCGAATTGGAATCGGCCAAGGCGGTTCAGCCCCTGGTCTGCCCGGTGGCCGGAACTGTCAGGTACGTCAACCGAGACGCTGCCGACGATCCTGAGATCATCAACCGTGACCCCTATGGTGAGGGTTGGATGCTCAAGATAGACCTTGATGATGATCAGCCTGAACTGCTGACTGCCGAAGAGTACGCGGCCGTCGTTCGTAACAGCTGAGAGCTGCCTGCCTCGGCATGGGGCGGCGACAACCCAGGTGGAAGTGGAGTTATGGCTCAAGAGACGGATCGGGAACCGGTTCAGGCCGATGATATGGAGACCGTCCCCATTCCCGCACGCAAGGTCGTCTCCAGCTTCGGTCTGCGCGATAGCCGCCGAAGGCTAGGCCAGCGTTCAGCCAAGAACAACCTGGCCCATAGTCTGTTCTCGCTGGTCTACGGGGTTTGGGTCCGGCTCTCCTCGGCCCTGGCCGGCAAGCTTGACTGGAGGCCCATGGTTGAGCCTTATGTAGGCTATGGCAATGACGAATACTCCCGTCTGGTCTGCCGGACGGTATACGCCCCCAGGCACAGCCAGTCCGGGCGGGTTCTACGAGGTATTCGCGGTATGTTGGCCATCCCGGCTCCTGGTATTCATGTGTCCGTGGCCATAGATGGCGTTCCGGTCTCGACCCTGCAGGTGGGAAAGCTGGAAGTCTATGACAAGGTCGACCCTGGCCAGGGGAGCAGGGCCGATGAGGCTTTGACTGATGCCTCCGGCTATCTGGACCTGGTGGTCGAGCGTCGTTTGGAACCCGGTCCGCACGAGGTCACCTACCAGGTGGCAGGCAGGGCGCCGGTCAGCTCCCAGCTCTTCGCCATCCCCTCTGACACCCAAGTCGGCCTGATCTCGGATGTGGACGACACCATTCTGGTCACCCAGGTCCCCACCCTCTGGAAGGCCGCCTACAACCTCCTCCTGCTCAATCCCCGCAAGCGCGTCTCCGTACCAGGTATGAGCGTGCTCTACAACAAGATCGCCGATCTGTTCCCCCAGGCGCCCTTCGTCTACCTGTCCACCTCGCCCTGGAACGTGGAGGGGTCAATCCGCCAGTTCATCGGCGACCAGGGTTACCCCATGGGCCCCCTGCTCCTGCGCGACATGGACCCCAGGCCCAAGAGCTCCATCACCTCCGGGGTCCACCACAAGTTGGAATTCACCGAGCAGCTCATGGCCGACTTTCCGCATATGAAGTTCATCCTCATCGGCGACGATGGGCAGAAGGACCCCACCACCTACGCCACCATCGCCCGGCGTTACCCGGGGAGGGTTCTGGCCATCGGCATCCGCCAGTTGAGCCCGCGCGAGTCCTCGCCCCTGGGCCGCATGTCGGGGTTGGCGGCGACCCAGCCCATGCCGGTCACAGACGTTCCGGTCTTCAACGGCACGACCGGCGCCAACCTGATGAAGACCATGCTGCCCTACCTCCGGCAGTTCCACTGAGCTCCAGCCGGAGGTGAACAGCGCTGGTCGGCCCGCACGTAGAATGTCAGATATGAACAAGCAAGCCGCATCAGTCAATCTGGAGCTTCAAGGGCAGGAATCCGCCAAGCAGAGCCAAACCAGCGCTTCCGTCGACCCCGTGGGGGAGCCCTTGCCCCCCAAGGCCAGGCGCGAGCCCCAGGAGCGTCAGGTCCACGGCGACATCTTCGCCGACCCTTACGAGTGGATGCGGCAGAAGGATTCGCCGGAGGTCCAGCAATTCGTGGCGGCGCAGAACGAGTACTGCCGCCGGCGGACCTCCCATCTTGACGACATCAAGCACAAACTCTTCCAGGAGCTCAAGGAGCGGACCCAGGAGACCGACATGTCGGTCCCCACCCGCATGGACGGATACTGGTATTTCGTCCGGGTTGTCGAAGGTCAGCAGTACGCGGTGCAATGCCGCTTGCCGATCACCGGGCCCGATGACTGGGACCCACCCCAGGTCGACGCCCAGGCCGCCCCCGGTTCCCTCCCCGGGGAGGAGGTCATCTTCGACACCAACGCCGAGGCCGAGGGGCATGACTTTTACCAGCTGGGCGGCATGGACCTGAGCCGTGATGGCCGCTGGATGCTCTATGGCAGCGACAGCCAGGGCAGGGAACGCTATGACTTCAGGCTGCGTGACCTGACGACCGGCCAGGACCTGCCCGACCGTTTGGACGGCATAGCCGGAGCCTGCCTGACGCCTGATGCCCAGTGGGTCTTCTATACGGTCTTGGACGATGCCTGGAGGCCTTGTGCGGTCAGGCGCCACCGGGTGGGTAGCCCGACCAGCCAGGATCGTGAGGTCTTCCGGGAGGAGGACGAGCGCTTCTGGGTCGGTCTGGGGCTGAGCTTCGACGAGCGCTACCTGGTCATCTCCACAGGCTCCAAGACCACCAGCGAGATGCGCATGCTGCCGGTCGACCAGCCGGAGGGCGACTTCCAGGTCTTCATCCCCCGCCAGCAGGGCATCGAATACGACGCCTCCTTCGCCTCCTTCGAGGGGGCTGGGCCGGGCGGGCAGGACATTCCTCTGGCCATCGTCTACCATAATGCCGGCAATCCCAACTTCGAGATCGACCTGATAGACCTGCGCGACCATCGGCCTCCCTATCGGCTGGGAGAGGGTGTGTGCCTGGCCCAAGGGTCACCCTATGGCTGCGAGCAGGGAGACAGGGTCGAGGCCGGGGCCAGCGGCAAGCCGGTCAACACCCCCTATTGGAATCCCCGCAATCCGGCCATCATGCAGGGTGCCAGGGGGCTGGCCATCGAGGGGGTGGCCATGTATCGGCACTTCGTCACCCTCTCCTACCGGGCTGACAGCCTGCCCCATCTGGCTTTGATGACCAAGGATCAGGCCGCCCGGGACTTTGCGGCTGGCCGCCCCTGGGCCTTCAAGGAGCTGGTGCCGGTCGAGGGTGATGGGGATGCGGATGGCAATGCCGGCCACCAAGGCGAATTGGCCGCCGCCAACAGTGCCGACGGTGCCGACAGGGTGGATAGGGTGGATGGCGCTGGCAGTGCTGATAGTGTGACAGACCATGCGCAGCCATGCCCTACCTCGGCTGGTGAGCATCTCTATTCCTTCGGAGGTGGGGGCAACCCCTCCTATGACGCCCCGCGCATGCGCTACTCCTTCGCCTCCTACACCAGGCCAGGCCAGCTCAGGGAGTTGGATCCGGTGACAGGGCGTGACCGGCTGCTCAAGGCCGGCAAGGTGCTGGGTGACTTCGATGCCGCCAACTATGCCGAGCACCGGGCATGGGTCAGGGCCCGTGATGGCGAGCTGATCCCGGTCTCCCTGGTCTGGCGGCGTGACCGGCTGCCGCAGGTTGGCCGTGCCTTTGCGATGGATGCCAGCGCCCAGGATTCACCGGCCCAGACCTCTCAAGAGGCGCGGACCCCTCTGCGGGCAGGACTCCCGGTACTGGAAGCGGGCTCCATCCCCATGTTCATCCTTGGTTATGGGGCCTATGAGATCAGTTCCGACCCGGGCTTCTCCGTGGCCAGACTGAGTCTGCTGGACCGGGGCGTGCTCTACGTCGTGGCCCATGTGCGCGGCGGGGGTGAGATGGGCCGGGCCTGGTATGAGCAGGGAAGGCGCCTGCAGAAGAAGCATTCCTTCGAGGACTTCGTGGACCTGACCAAGGCCTTGCAGGAACACGGGTTTGCCGACCCATCCCGTACCGTGGCCAACGGGGGTTCCGCCGGCGGTCTGCTGATGGGCGCGGTGGCCAACATGGCGCCGGAACTCTACGCGGGAATTGAAGCGGATGTGCCCTTCGTTGATGCCCTGACCTCCATTCTGGACCCCTCCCTTCCCCTGACCGTCACCGAATGGGATGAGTGGGGCGACCCCCTCCACGACCGGCGGGTATACGACTACATGAAGTCCTATTCCCCCTACGAGAACACACCGCGGGCCCCTGGCGACAGCCGGGTCGGGCACTACCCCAAGATTCTGGTCACCACCTCCATGAACGACACCAGGGTCCTCTATGTGGAACCCCTCAAATGGGTGGCCCGCCTGCAGTCCGCCGGCGTTGACGCCATGGCCAGGATCGAGGTCGAGGCCGGCCATGCGGGTGGTTCCGGCCGCTACAAGCAGTGGGAGGACATCTCCTTCGAGAACGCTTGGTGTCTGGACCGGATGGGGGCCCGCAGCTAGTCCCGTCTCCTTGCCGGCCCGTGCTATGACGTCGTTCTGCCGGCGCCGGTCGCTGATGGCCGATCGGTGACCGGTTAGCGGCCCACCGGTGGCCGACGTGGTGCCGTTGATTTGCTGATGTTGTGGGATCTGGGCCTGCGCTGAGGGGTGTCCATACATCGGACACTTTGGTGAGACGGCTGCCTGCCCCAGGTAGGCTCCCGGGTATGAGCGAAACACGAACATATAGGATTGCCGTCATTCCGGGCGATGGCATCGGCAAGGAAATCATCCCTGTGGCCCAGCAAGTCATGGAAAAGGCCACTGCCGGCCTGGCCGATTTTACCTATGAGAACTTCGATTTGGGTGCCGAACGCTACCTGCGTGACGGGACCATCCTGCCCGATGAGGAGCTGGAGCGCATCAAGCGTAACGACGCCATTTTGCTGGGTGCCATTGGGGACCCCCGTATCAAGGCAGGCATCTTGGAGCGGGGCCTCCTGCTCAAGCTGCGTTTCGCCTTGGACCAGTATGTCAACCTGCGGCCCACCAAGCTCTACAAGGGTGTCACCTCACCCCTGAGCAACCCAGGCGACATCGACTTCGTCGTGGTGCGTGAGGGCACTGAGGGCCTTTACTGCGGTGCCGGCGGCGCCATCCGCCAAGGCACCGAGGCCGAGGTGGCCACGGAAATCTCCATCAACACCGCCTATGGGGTTGAGCGCGTGGTCCGCTACGCCTTCGACTTGGCCATGAAACGCAGGAGGCACGTCACCCTGGTCCATAAGAAGAACGTGCTGGTCAACGCCGGCGATATGTGGCAGCGGCTGGTCGACAAGGTGGCCAAGGATTACCCCGATGTCGGCCACGACTACCTGCACATCGACGCCACCACCATCTTCCTGGTCACCGAGCCATCCCGCTTCGATGTGATTGTGACCGACAACCTCTTCGGTGACATCCTCACCGATGAGGCCGGTGCGGTTGTGGGAGGCGTGGGCTATTCGGCCTCCGGCTGCATCAATGCCTCCAACCAGTACCCCTCCATGTTCGAGCCCATCCATGGGTCCGCCCCCGATATAGCGGGCCAGGGCATCGCCAACCCCACAGCCGCCGTGCTGTCAGCCGCCATGCTCCTGCGCCATCTGGGCCTGGAGGAACCGGCCACCAGCATTGAGCGGGCGGTAGAGGCCGACATCGAGGAGCGGGGCTCCACCCAGCGGTCCACCGAGCGGGTCGGTCAGGACATCCTGGCCCGTCTCTGAGCCTGTGCCATACGGGCCAGCAGCCCTTGGCATGCCCGGGGCGGAGACTAGCTGACCTTCCCGATCATGTGTTAGCCTTTGGAAGGTTGTAGGCAACGAAGGTATCGGCCATTACAAGAAGCCAGGAGAGTGGAACAATGAACAGCGTCAACCCGGATTCATCCCAGCAGCATGAGGGAGACCAGACCCAGCGGCCCACTCCAATCTCAGGACAGCAGGATCAGCCGACAGAGCCGGTCCAGCCAAGTGCCCCGCAGTCCGCTGCGGCCTCCGGACGGCAGGGCCAACCAACTGGGCCAATCCCGCCGTCAACGCAGCAGCCTGATTTCGGGCAAGGTGCGGCTCAGCAGCCACCGGCTCAGCAGCCTGCCTACCAAGGCTTTGCCGCTCCGGCCTATGCGCAACCCGCCCAGCCCGGCTACCAGCAGCAGTATACCGGTGGGCAGCCTGGCAACCAGCAGTATTCCCCGTATCAGCAGCCGCCCGCCCAGCCCGGCTACCAGCAGTCCTACACCCCAGGCTATGGTCCCACACCCATGGTCACCCCCCTTGGGTACGTACGCAAAAGCAAGTTGGCTGCGGGCTTGTTGGGCATCTTCCTGGGATTCATCGGTGTGCACAACTTCTACCTGGGCTATACCGGCAAGGCCGTCGCTCAGCTCCTGCTGACCCTCCTGGGGTGGATAGTCGTCATCGGACCCGCAATCGCCGGAATCTGGGGCCTGATCGAAGGCATCCTGGTGCTCAGCTCCTCCTATGGCAGTCCCTGGCACCGTGATGCCAATGGGGTCGAGCTGGAAGACTGACGGGTAGTGAGCGCACTGGTCAATGACGACAGAGCAGTAGGAGCAGGCAAGCATCCACTCACCTATCGAGCCGAGGCCAAGACCCCCGGAGGCAAGATGGTGGCTGTAGAGCTGCAATGTGACCCATCGGGGCATATTGACGCCTGCCATATGGACGGCGACTTCTTTGTGGAGGGTGGGGATGCGGGCCGGGCCCGCTCCCTGATTCATCGCATTGAGCAACGTCTTGCCGCCGGATTGCCGATAGGGCAGGTCCTCAGCGGCGACTCCAGGATTCGCCTTATTGGGACGGATGCCCGATATATAGAACTCGCCTACAACCGTGCGCTCGAACAGGCCAGAAAGGCCTTGGGGACAGGAGTTAGCGCCCAGCTGATTCAGTGGTCCAAAGCCACCGAAGACACGCGCAAACCCGCAAGGCGGCCGTCACCTCCGGAATCGGTGGAGGTCGACTACCGGCGGCGCTGGCGGTCCTTGCGCTTGCGGCTGGTCCATGATCGTCCCCGCCAGCCCCAGGAACAGATGGACCTGGATGAAGCTTGGGCCCGGCAGCTGGCGGCAGGGCAGCGACCCGCCAGCCTGCGTATCTGGGAGTGGCAGTCGCCGGCGGTGGTCATAGGTCACTTCCAATCCATCCAGGCCCAGGTCAATGAGGAGGCTGCCGCGCAGCTGGGTATGAGCGTGGTCCGGCGTTGCACCGGCGGTGGGTCCATGTTCATCCAACCAGGCAACACCATCACCTACTCCCTGTATGCGCCACTTGAATTTGTACGGGGCGTGGGCATCGAGGAGTCCTACCGGCTCTGTGACCAATGGCTGCTTGATGCGCTGCGAGACTTGGGGATGGAGGTCAGGTTTTCTGGTCTCAACGACATCGGATCGTCCGCAGGCAAGATAGGTGGAGCGGCCCAGCGTCGCTTCCCGCCGGTCGCTGGCGGTCCTGGTTCGGTCCTCCACCATGTCACCATGGCCTATGATATTGATGCCCAGGCCATGGGCAGGGTCCTACGGATCTCTCAGGAGAAGTTGAGCGACAAATCCGTGGCCTCGGCATCCAAACGGGTCGACCCCCTGCGCTCGCAGACCCATATGAGCCGAGAGGCCATCATTGAGCACCTGCTGGCATCGGCCGCCGGGCGGGCGGTGGGCGGATGAGACGGTCCATGCCATGTTGCTGCCGACCTGAGCGGGAGGATTTCAATGTATGCGCGAATTCTGACCAGTTCAGCCCGGCGGGTCGGCCCCAGATTCCTCGGGAATATAATGGTCAACACGTAATAGGTCAATTCTCGTCGGAGGTGTCATGAACGCGGCCAAGCCAAACGGTATTCCGAAAGATGAGAATGCCCTCTTGCAAACCGCTCTCTTCAAGCACGTCTTCCCCAAGGAGGCCGGTGAACTCCTGCCTCTTCTCAAGCACGAGACCTTCTACAAGGGTGACTATATCTTCCGCGAGGGAGCGGCGGACCAACGCATGTACCTGCTTGAGGAGGGGCGGGTCAAACTGATTCGCGAGTCCAACGACAAACGGGTCCAACTCCTGAGCATCCATGCCCCCGGAGAGGTTCTGGGCGAGATTCCGGTCTTCGATCCAGCCGGTGGGCCGCGCACCGCCTCAGCTGTGGCCATGACCAACCAGACCCAGGTGGATTGGCTGGAGCATGACGACCTCTTTTTATGGCTCAACAAGTACCCCCGGGTTGCGGTCGATATGTTGCAGGTTCTAGCCAATCGTATGAGGGCCAACAACGAGCGCATTTCCGACCTGGTCTTCATGGATGTGCCGGCCCGGCTGGCCAAGACCCTGCTTAACCTGGCCACACGCTTCGGAGAGCCTGTGGAGGCTGGATTGAAGGTGCCCCACGACCTGACCCAGGAGGAGATGGCCCAGCTGGTCGGCTCCTCGCGGGAGACGGTCAACAAGGCCCTGATGGAATTCGCCAACCGGGGGTGGATCGCCCGCGAGGGTCGTTCCATCATCATCTACCAGCCCGGTATGCTCATTCGGCGTTCTCGGCGCTGACCCTATAGGGAGTCCGGCTTGCCGGTCCGCTGGTAGAGGGTCCCCTTTAGAATGGAGACCATGCCGAAGAAGAAAACCCTCACTGGTCGCCGGGTATTCGCCCTCTTTCTCGCCTACCTGCTGCTCTGCCTGTCAGGTGGCGTGGTCAGTGCCGCCATGCTCATGCCGGCCGTGGTCGGGACCAACAAGGCCGCCAGTTCCATGATGCCAGCGCTCAAGGTCGAGGGGATCGACTTCGACGTGACCAGCCTGCCCCAGAAGTCGAGGCTCTTCGCCTCGGACGGCAAGACGGTCATCGCAACCTTCTATGCCCAGAACCGTACGGTCGTGCCCTTGAAGAAGATCTCCAAACCCATGCAGCAGGCCGTCGTGGCCCGTGAGGACCGGCGTTTCTTCGAGCACTCCGGCGTTGACGTCCAAGGTGTCATACGAGCCTTCATCCAGACCTTCATCAAGAAGGGCGCCACCCAGGGAGGCTCCTCCCTGACCCAGCAGTATGTCAAGAACGTGCTGATGGACACGGCCAGGGAGAAGGACGATCCCATCGCCGAATACCACGCCTCTGAAGAGACCATAGCCCGCAAGTTACGCGAGATGCTCATCGCCGTGCAGATGGAGAAGAAGTACACCAAGCCGGAGATCCTGCAGGGGTATCTGAACATAGCCCAGTTCGGCGGCAACAACCTCTTCGGGGTGGAGACCGCCGCACGTCGCTATTTCAACACCTCCGCCGCGGATCTGAACGTGGTCCAGGCGGCAACAATCGCGGCCATCACCAAGAACCCCTCACAGTATGATCCATCGGTCCCCGAGAACCAGGAGGAGGCCCAGAAGCAGCGGAATATAGTCCTCGACCTGATGCTCCAGGAGCACTACATCAGCCAGAAGGAGCATGATGAGGCCAGGGCCATGCCCATTCAGGGGACTCTGAACATCCAGGATGATGTCAATGTGGGTTGCCAGGCAGCCGGTGATGCGGCCTTCTTCTGCGACTACGCCAGCAAGCAGGTCCTGAATTCCAAGGAGTTCGGCAAGACCAGGGCGGACCGGCAGAAACTGCTCAATGAGGGTGGCCTTGACATCTACACCACCATGGATATCACCGCCAACAACAATGCCATGGCCACGGCCAGGAACGCCATCCCGGTAGATGATCCGAGTGGCCTGGAAGTTGCCATCGGCGCCATCAAGCCCGGAACGGGCGAGGTGCTTGGCTTCGGCTTGAACAGGATCTATGACGCGACGGATGCGGCCAAAGCCGATCCCACCCGCACGGCCATCAACTATGCGGTGGATGAGAAGGACGGCGGTGGCCAGGGGTGGCAGATCGGCTCGTCATGGAAACCCATCAACATGGTGGCCTGGATGCAGGCAGGCAAGTCCATCACCCAGCCCTTGAGGACCTCCACCAGGTATGAAGTGAGCACCTTCTCCACCAACTGCCCTCGCTTCACCGGCTCTGGATCATGGAATGTGAATAACGCCTATGGCACCACGGTAAATCCCGAGTCCCCACTCCAGGCCCTGGTCATGTCCCACAACACCACCCAGGCATCCATGACCCAGCAGATAGGTTTGTGTGCGGTGGCGGATGCCGCCAAGACCCTTGGTTACCACAATTCGCCCCTGGGGCAGGAAGACGTCTACTCAACCAATTCCTTCCAAGCGCCCATGATCATCGGCACGGCCCCGGCTTCGCCCCTGACCATGGCCAACGTCTATGCCACCCTGGCGGCTGATGGTGTCGAGTGCACGCCCATTGCCCTGAAGAAGGTTGTGGATAAGAGCGGTCGTAATTTGAAGGTTCCGTCCGCCAACTGCCACCAGGCCATCCCCAAGGAGATAGCCCAGACCACCGCCTATGCCATGAACCAGGGGGTGGTCCGTGGTGTCGCCTCCACGGCGCAATTGCCAAACGGTTTCAAGACCTTCGCCAAGACGGGAACCAACGAGGACACCTACATCACCACAGGTGGTTTCGTGCCTCATCAGATAGCGGCCTTCCTGGCCATTGGCAACGCTGAGTTCCAGGTATCGCTCAACGGCAAGACCATTAACGGCGTTACCCGTGGGGACTGGGGCAGTGAGACCCTGGCTGCCCCCACCTGGCGGAATTTCGTAGGCTCCTACATTGAGGCCACCGGCATTCCCAGCGATACTGCCTATGGGGTGGCCGATCCAAGATACATGGGCAGTGGAATCAGTCCTCAACCGAACCCGCAACAGCCTCAGCAGCAAGGCCCCCAGCGTTAGGCTCCAATCCGGCCCGGGCGGAGTAATGTACTCGGGGCCATGGAGGCAGGGCACCACTGGCTGCTTGCTGTTCTCTGGCCTCGCTCCTGATGGTCTGGGGGCCAGGTTCGATTTCCTTGGCCGGGCCTATGGGCCCGGCCAAGGATGTGATGCTGGGACTGAGACCGGCTTCCGGGTTCCCACCCCTCAAGGCTTGCGTACCCCCATGGCTGGGTTATGCCCCCACGCCTGATTGCTGGCAGCAGTAGCCGGGTGGATCTTGAGCCTATGGGTCAGGCGTCCACGCCGACAGCCTGGGAGACCGAGGAGAAGCCGTCTCGCTTCAGGAGCTCGGCCAGGCCGCGCTTGAGCACGGAGATCTGCTGGGGTCCCCGGTACATCAGGGAGCTGATGAACATGACCAGGCTGGAGCCGGAGCGAATTTTGGCATAGGCCTGATCGGGGGTGAAGACCCCGCCCACGCCGGCGATGGTGAAACGGTCGCCATACTCCCTATAGGTGCTGGCTATCAGCTGGTTGCCTGGGGCGTAGGTGGGGCCTCCGGAAAGGCCGCCCTCCCAGTCGCGGGGTATGTCAAGACCGGTCCGGTCCTTGCGCAGGTTGGCGATGGTGACCCCGTCCACCTGGTGGCTGCTGAGGACGTCCAGCAACTCCTTGAACTGCGGCCAGGGCAGGTCCAGGGGCATCTTGACCAAGGTGGGTTGGGGCCGGTCGACCAGGTCTAGCGCGGTGAAGAGCCTGTCCAGATTGTCGGGCTCGATGAAGGGCTCGCCCACCTTGGTGTTGGGGCAGGAGATGTTGATCTCGACCATGGAGGAGCGGCCGGCCGCCACTTCCAGGGAGCTGCGGTAGTCCTCGATGCCCTCGTCGATGCTGCCGGTATGGTCATCGTTGGTCCGGGCTATGGAGATGGACATGTGCATGGTCTTGGCCTGGGTCCAGGCCTTCTCCGCCCGGTCGATGACCCGCTCGCTGCCATCGTTGGCCAGGCCGACATGGACCAGCATGGAGTCGTACTCGGGCAGGCGGTGGAACCAGGGCTTGGGGTTGCCCTTGCAGGGGCGGGAGGTGATGGAGCCGATGGTCTCGAAGCCAAAGCCGGCGTTGTCGAGCAAAACGGGCATGTCGCAGTTCTTGTCCAGGCCGGCGGACAGGCCGAAGGGGTTGGCGAAGCCCAGCCCCATGACCTCGGTCTCCAAGACCGGATCGGTGTAGTCCAGGGTCTGGCGCAGGAGCCACATGAGCGGGGTCATATGCCGGGTGGTCCGGCAGAACTCAATCATCTGGTCGTGGGCCTCGTCGGGGCGGTGGTTGAAGACGAAGTTGGGTTTGACCACATGCTTGTAGCCAAAGGTCATCAGATCGGTCGTGGCTTTGTTGACGGCATCGTGCCAGTAGTGTTCCGAAACATAGGTCATGTCTGTATTGTCTCACTGGCTGGGGAGAAGTTGGCTCGTATTCACCTCTTGCGCTGCCGCCGGAGGCTTGGTGGTCGGCTTTGGTTGGCGCCTGTACCTGTCCTAGCCACTCGTAACGCGTTTGG
>NZ_PDCG01000060.1 GCF_003315635.1 Bifidobacterium aemilianum
CGTTGACGTCGAGTTCCACTTCGTGTCTGGAGTGTTCTGGCCATTGTTGTTGCTATGGCTTTTTGTGCTTGCCATCATGGCTACCGGCGTCGAGAAGGGCATTACCCGGGCATCGTGGATCTTCATGCCGCTGCTCGCGGTGATGTTCATTACTCTGGTTATCGTCGCTCTTACCCTTGACGGGGCCTCGGTTGGACTTAATGCATTGTTCACCCCGTCGTGGGGTGCGCTGGGCAACTATCGGGTGTGGATGGCGGCTTACGGTCAGATCTTTTTCTCGCTACCGGTGGGGTTCGGGATCATGGTGACCTACGCCTCCTACCTCAAGCCGAAGTCTGACCTGACAGGATCTGGCCTGGTCGTCGGCTTCGCCAACTCTGCGTTCGAAATCCTCTCCGGCCTCGGCGTCTTCGCTGCTGTGTGATTTTTCGCGCCCGCTTCCTGTGACCAGGTGCGTGCGGTCGCCGGCTCTGGTCTTGGCCTGGCCG
>NZ_PDCG01000061.1 GCF_003315635.1 Bifidobacterium aemilianum
GATGTAGGCTCAAGTTTTAGTGGTGGTTGTGCCGTGGCTCTCCGGTTCAGGGGCACGGTGGATCGCCAAAAGATGAGAGCGATAACGTAACGCAAGGAAAATGAGGCACCGGGCCGTACGGACCGGGCCGCAAGAGCCAGGAGGCAACATATGGGACGTGCAGTAGGCATCGATCTGGGCACCACCAATTCGTGCATCGCCACGCTGGAGGGCGGCGAGCCCACCGTCATCGTGAACGCCGAGGGCGCTCGCACCACGCCGTCGGTCGTGGCTTTCAGCAAGTCCGGTGAGATCCTGGTCGGCGAAGTCGCCAAGCGCCAGGCCGTCACCAATGTGGACCGCACCATCTCTTCGGTCAAGCGTCACATGGGCACCGACTGGTCGGTGGACATCGACGGAAAGAAGTGGACCCCGCAGGAGATTTCTGCGCAGGTGCTGTTGACGCTCAAGAGGGACGCGGAGTCCTACCTGGGTGAACCGGTCA
>NZ_PDCG01000062.1 GCF_003315635.1 Bifidobacterium aemilianum
CTACGACCTGGGCCAGGCGGCAGGCGACCTGAGCATCACGGCCCAGACCATCGACAAGGACACCACCCTGAACGCCCCCACACCGGGCGCCTGGAGCCACGGCACCTTCAACGGCTGGTACACCGACACCAACCTCACCCAACCATGGAGGACAGGACCCGTGTCCTCGAACACGACCCTGCACGCCAAATGGACACGCAACACGTACACGGTCACCATCGACCAGAACGGCGGCACCGGCGCGCCCACCAGCCTGTCCGTGACCGACGGACAAGCCATCGGCACCCTGATGACCACCAAACCCGGGCACCACCTGACCGGCTGGGTCCGGACCAGCGACCACACGACCTGGAACCCGGACACCGACCCCGTCCACGCCCCCATGACCATCAAGGCGAAATGGGAGGCCGACCAGTACACCGTGCGCTTCCTCGCGCCGGGACTGACACCCAACCCCACCATCACCGACCAGACCGGCATCA
>NZ_PDCG01000063.1 GCF_003315635.1 Bifidobacterium aemilianum
GGCCTGGCTGAGCACGCCCGCCTTTGAAAGACTGAATGTTATGCTGCGTTATCTCACTGCCGGGGAGTCTCATGGCCCTGCTCTCGTCGCGACGATGGAGGGCATTCCGGCTCACGTCCAGGTCGGGGCTGTAGAGATTTCCGAGGAGTTGCGACGTCGCCGTCTCGGGGCGGGACGAGGAGCCCGCATGTCTTTCGAAGCTGACGAGTTGGAGTTGCTTGCCGGATTCCGACACGGGGAGACGTTAGGCGAACCCCTTGCGATCCGGATCGGCAATTCGGAATGGGAGAAGTGGCCCACCGTCATGGCTCCTGGTCCGGTAGCCCCCGAGGATCTGGCCGGGCATGCCCGTGCAGCTGCGCTCACGCGACCCCGCCCAGGCCATGCTGACCTTGCTGGCATGCAGAAATACGACTTTGATGAGGCCCGGCCAATCCTAGAGCGCGCCTCTGCCCGCGAGACAGCCGCCCGCGTCGCAT
>NZ_PDCG01000064.1 GCF_003315635.1 Bifidobacterium aemilianum
CGCCGGGACCCCCTCACAACCCACTCCCACCCCCACCTGACACCCCACCCCCCCACCGACACCACACACACCACCCCCCACGCCGTGGGGCCCGTGAAGGCCTTGGTCGCCGACAGGCGCCTCGTCGACGGGACACTCCCCGGAACGCCAACCGTCGACAGCATCGCGCGCCTGGTCAACGATGCAAAGTTTGCCGGCCACACCGCCATCCTGCCCACACGGCTCCTAAACGCCCGAATCCTTGCAGACCTGCCCCAGGAGCAGATCCTCGTGGCCAAGGCGGTCGTGCTCAGACTCTGGGCGGCAATCAGCGCGCCGTACAGACACGACAGCCTCACGCTCACCGCACAGATGCACGGTGCCGCCTCCCACACGTGCACCTCATCACACACCACCCCAGTCTACCTGGGATGCTAGCTCATCACCCCCACGGCAGCAGCACATACGACACTGCACCTGACAGTGCGCTGAAAGA
>NZ_PDCG01000065.1 GCF_003315635.1 Bifidobacterium aemilianum
GTCTCAAGGGCGGCGTCGCCGTTTCCACATGGTTCCTGGATGGGGCTAGCGGCAAGGAGTTCAGCAAGGCTGGACCCAAGGACTTCGTGTTCGGCCCCGGCCTGCCCGGCGGTGACGTCATGGTCCTTGTCCTGGGCATAGCGTCTTTGCTGTGCACGCTGATTCAGATGATACTGATGATCTTCCGGACCGGCATGGCGGTAGTCATGACGGGGGTGCTGCCGCTTTCGGCAAGCGCGACCAACACCGATTGGGGGATGAATTGGTATGACAAATCTGTCGGCTGGCTTGTGGCGTTCGTCTTGTATAGGCCCGCCGCATCGATCATTTCCGCTACCTGTTTCTGGATGATCGGCGGCGGCGTGTTCAAACCGGGCAAGGACAGCGTGGCCGGCGTCCTGGTCGCCTTTGCGTTCATGGTGGCTTCGATCCTGGCCCTGCCGGCGCTCATGAAAATGGCCGTGCCTGTGG
>NZ_PDCG01000066.1 GCF_003315635.1 Bifidobacterium aemilianum
AGAATGAATAGAAGATTTGCAAATCACTTCACACCTGTGAGTTTCAGTTTTAGACTTTAAATATGAGTTTGAGTTTAAGTTGAGTGAAGAGAAGGTAAATTTGACTGAAACTTGAGAATATGACAGAAAATGCCGAAAAATCCAATGTCAAATACCTTTATACCTTTATATCTGCTGTATTATTACCTTTATAACTGCTGTAATGGTATGTGTAATGGGTTTGTATTGGTGTATGATTACAATGGAATAGAATAGAATCAATGACAAATGGATTGGGATATAAATTACATCCCAATTCATAATATGATCTTGTTGTAATCACACCTGAACTTCAATTCAACTCAAACGATCGATGGATCACCTGTGAATGTTTTTCTAATAAAACTATTTCCATACGTAAAAAGTATTGCATACATAAAAACTTTTAA
This sequence comes from Bifidobacterium aemilianum, assembly GCF_003315635.1. GTDB lineage: Bacteria > Actinomycetota > Actinomycetes > Actinomycetales > Bifidobacteriaceae > Bifidobacterium > Bifidobacterium aemilianum. The sequence goes on from NZ_PDCG01000066.1 coordinate 429, forward strand.
AACATTTGCACCAAATAAATTGCATGCATTTTGCAT
>NZ_PDCG01000067.1 GCF_003315635.1 Bifidobacterium aemilianum
ATTATAACGTCGATGACATTGTCTACAGAACCGATTGTCTGCTGCATCATCGTGACTTCGGAGTTACAGGTAATACTTCTTTTCTCTTGTCTAAGGATCACGCACCAAAACGGCAGAGGGGGGAGGGGGAAGGGGGGAGAGAGAGAGGGGTATAAGAGACAGGCTCTGGACCGTGGCCCCACACACGTAGATCCCCACCTGACCCGGTACAATCGGCTTGAAGGCCGAGACCTCATGGGTCGCCGTGTCATAGAGCTTCAGTCCGCTGGCCGCCCGGGCCAGCGGACTGAAGCTCTATGACACGGCGACCCATGAGGTCTCGGCCTTCAAGCCGATTGTACCGGGTCAGGTGGGGAGCTACGCTGTCTCTCATACACATATCCGAGCCCAAGAGACGGGACACCATCTCTCATGAGCGCTTGCGCTTGAACAAAACATTGACAGCTAACGTGGACATGACCGG
>NZ_PDCG01000068.1 GCF_003315635.1 Bifidobacterium aemilianum
GAGCAGGGACGGGACCTGCACAGCCTGCGTGAGTACCGGCCCGGCGATGACCTGCGGCGCCTGCATTGGGCCGGCCTGGCCCGTACCGGCCGGCTCCTGGTCCGTCTCTACGAGTCAGAGACAGACGAAACCCTCCTCCTCCACCTGGACAGGCGGCGGACCTCCTATGCTGACGCAGACGAGTTCGAACTGGCGGTCAGCATCCTAGCGACCTTGGGTCTGGCGGCCCTGGGCCGGGACATGGAAGCGGGTTCCAATCCGCTGACGCTGGCGGACGACCCTGGCTGGCGGCCTGCCGGCGTCGACGGATGGCTGGACCGGTGCAGCACCATCGTCTGGGACGGCGACGACCCCCCGGGCGATGAGTCACTGCGCAGATCGGAAACAATCCTTGGCGGAGCCCGTCCTTCCGCTCCGAGCGCACCCGTCATGGCGGTGACCGGCCCGACCCGATCGCCCCCG
>NZ_PDCG01000069.1 GCF_003315635.1 Bifidobacterium aemilianum
TCAACCTGCTGGTCCTGGTCTCCATCTACTCTGCGACGGCATACGGCCGGGGCAGGACACGCATCTGGGTACCGGCCACAGTAGTCACCGAACTGGCGTTGATGTACCTGCGGCTGAGAGTCGAAGTCCTGTACGGCTCCACCACCCTCTTGGCCTGGGCCATGGGTGAGCGTCCGGGTCCAGCTGTCTCGAAAAACGGTTCCCCCGCTGCCATCGCCGGCGGTATCCTGGCGGTATCGGCCATCTGCTGCACCTGCGCCCTGGTCCTCGGAGGGTGGCGGCGGGTGTCGGGGTCCAGCATCCTGCTCCTGCAGGAACGCGAGGAGGCCTTGCGCCAGGGTGAGGCTCAACGTCGAAGGCTGGCCGGGAACGCGGAGCGGGCGAGAATCGGAGCAGACATCCAGGCCGAAGTCAGCGCCACGCT
>NZ_PDCG01000007.1 GCF_003315635.1 Bifidobacterium aemilianum
TTGCAGGTCTATCTGTCCTGCCCTTGATACCTCGATTGTCCAAGCCACTGTTAATCAAGAAACAACCTTTACCATTAACATCTTTCTGTTGCAGATCAATATCGCCGGTGGAAGACTCAAAGAGGTCACCCAATGCAAACTGTTTAAATATCAGCATTATCTTCACCCTTCAGCATTGTAGACACCTTCCAGGCGAGATAGTCAGCGACGTTCTTCTTGAAGTCATCTTCTGTCGGAGTGATGTCTATCTTCTTGTGCTGACCGAATGTCCAGTCGTCGCCTTTTAGCGAAATCGTATCCTTGATGACAAGACCGTTCGCCTCAGTGTAATAGTCGGTCTTTGGCTTCTTGCCAAGGCAAAGAGCCGTCAGTTCGTCATAACGTTCGATAGCATGATCCGTGTTTCTCAGGTTGACTTTTTGCGTTGATTTCTTACGATTTTGACGACTATACCCATCGTTGCTGAAATCGATGAACGTCACGACGTCATCCTCTTCATGTGGGCGGTTGACCTCGAACAGGTAGATTGCAGTCTGCACGGATGACTTGCCATTAAAAAGATCTGAGGGCATATGCACACTTGCAATCAGCGTATTCTTCTCCAGAATCCGCTTGGAATACACGTCCCCTTGTCCGCTTCCAGCGTTTTCCTGAATCAAAACGGCACCATATCCCGTATTCATACGGGATAATGCCTCTTGGACGAAAACAAGTCCTTTGCCCGGTGCCGAATAGGGTGGATTCAATAGAAAAACGTTCGCAGGAAAGTTATGGTTCTCAATGAATCGTGGAACTTCCTTATGCGAGTCGCCACAGATGATTTGCGACGAACCATCGCCCATGAGGATCATGTTTAGTACAGCAAGTAGGTAGATGTTTCCCAGAATCTCAATACCGAGCAGCTGGTTACGTTTGATGTTGTCGATCTTGTCATCCAACTCCTGAACATCTTTTATGCAAATCTTTGCATCTTCAATCATGAGTTCCATAGCCGACACCAGAAAACCTGACGATCCCATGCACGTATCCCAAACGAATGAGTCCCTGTCCGTCCTCGTGATTCGCGCCATCAGATTCGTCACGAAACGCGGAGTCAGCACGACATCGTTCCGCTTGTCGTTTTCAATAGATACCCAATCGGTCAAACTGTTTAGGATTTTACCTGTGAAATCCAGATGGACGCTGCCTTCCAACAGGGGCAGGATATCGGCTTTTATCTGTTTATATATAGATTTGATGGTGCTTTCGCCTTTCTCAGGCTTCCAAAGATCACGCTTCTCAAATACAGGCTTCAGATAGTCCAACACCATGTCAACTTTATCCCTCGAGCTATTCTTTTTGCGTAAGAAGGATTGTGTTCGGTTCAGAACGAGACTACCATCATTGTCGTAGTCGTCGTCGTTGCTATGAAAATCAGATATTTCAAGAGGTTTTACACCTTCTGTCGTCAATCCCGCCATAATGAGACCGCAGAAAAGGTATAGTTTTGCGTTAGTGCTTAGTAGAGTCTTTAGACTTGTGTCATCGTAGATTCTCTGATGGATATCTTTGATGCTTTGCTCCAGCAATTCCTCTTTATCTCGCTTGATTTTCTCTTTCTCCGAAGCCGTCAAAGACAACTCGTCGAGTTCGGCATAGAACGTGTCAATATTCGGTTCCTTCATCTGAGCGAAGTCGAAGCCAACCAGCTCTTTCGGAACCTCGTCGTTCTTCTTCGACACATAGTATGCCTTGATCTCCGGGTCCTGGACCCTACCATTCTCCATCGTCGTGCCGTTGATGCCGATGACGACCACCTCGCTGTACGTGCCTTCGTTCAAAATCGCGAGGCCATAGTGCAGAGCACCGTTCACAGCGAACTGTTGTACGGCGCGATTCGGGTTCTTGCCACTCGATACCAGTTCAATATCACCGTCAGAGGTCAATTTCTCCAGCTTATTCTTTGTCCCCTTGGCTTCTATCATCACAGGAATATCCCTACGTGCCCTGTTTTGCAGTAAAAGCTGAATATCTGGATAGTTCTTGCCTGAGCCACCTGATTTTGACTCTGCTTCCTTAAGCGCTTTGGTAATGGAGTCGTTGATTCCTTCTGTTTTGCCAAAATGTCGAATGCCGAAATCATCCAAAACTGCTTTGAAATGTTCTTCGACTTTCTCCTCGATGCTTGTCACGTATCCTCCCGGCTTCATTTGTCTATAATGGCAAAATACTCATGTACTCGCCGCGCTGTTTATGATATTCCCACCATCTGCTACCTACTTAACATCGAATGGCAGCCCTCGCTCCCACACCACGGCTTTGAAGGATATGGCGCTAACCCCAGAGGGCGACGGTCCGAGGTTTTCGAAGATTTGACTGGATTCTTCAGTTTGAACTCGGAATCTATGCACACGGTCGTGGTAGATATTCTCACCATGGTTACCTCCTTTGTTCGTTTAAACTGTACATTCCGAATATGATGTCACATAATTTCATAGGTATGCTGACATAATTACAATATGCTGGCGGACAAGTTGAGTTGTGATTGGGGCGAAATCATGCTGAACAATTTCACTCGAGCCAGAGCTGAATATCCAGTCAAAGCCATAGGAGGTGATTTTGCAGAGGGTCAGACCGGGTATCGGTCAACTAGGTAGACGAGCGGAAAAGCTTAAACACCCATCTCTTTGATATCAATTAATCTCGAAACCATACGGTTTAATACAAGACCGGAGATTTCAAGGGTGAGTCAACCGTTCCGAACCTTGAACTTCTGCGTTTGAATCACACCTGATGAAGATATGCTCAGCTCATGAAGAGCAATGTGGGCAGTCGATTCCCGATGAACAGGGACACGGACACAGGCACTGATACTGTGATAACCAGAACCGTTGAGAAGGCAACGGACACAGTCCGGCTCAATGGGACCGACCGTCCACGCCATGCTGTTCGTCTGCTCATGGTCAATGTGCCTTATTGGGGGCATATCAATCCGACGCTGGGGTCGGTAAGGACGCTGGTGGAGGCGGGGTTCGAGGTTACCTATATCTGCGATTCGCGATGGAGACGCGAGATCGAGGAGACGGGTGCGACCTTTGTCCCTTATGACAACTACCCGGAGCACCCCACGAAAACGCAGAGCACGGTGGAGGTCTTCTTCGCGGCTCCTCGCACCCTGCTACGGCTGGGAGAAAGCGGAGACTATGCGGCGCTTCTCTATGAGGGTGGCATCTTCGCCTATGGCAAGTGTCTGGCAGACCGCCTAGGCATCCCCACCATCCGCTTCTACTCAACCTTCGCCTATAACCGGGACATCTTCAGGAGGATGTCGGGCTCCGGCGGCCTTCATGTCAGCGGTCTCATGGGCAGCGACCTGCTGCTGAAACCCCTGTCACGGCTCATGCAGAAGCGAGGGCTAATACAAAACGACAACCTCATCACTAAGATGACCGAGAACCATCCGACCCTGACCTACGTCTACACTTCGCGGTCCTTCCAGATTGATGGCGACAGCTTTCCAGCAGACAAGTTCAAGTTCATAGGGCCATCCCTCGACGGGCGTGGATGTGAGAATCTGGCGGACCTTCGATCAGATGGCACTCAGGCTGACGGCAGGAAACCTACAGAACAGTCATACAACGAACCTACCAGAGTTGACAACACAGGCTCCCCTCATACTGCTCCCGCCAAAACGACGGCTACTGACGCATCGACCGTCATAATTACTACGCCCGACCAGGACAGGCACGAGACAAATCCAGCCAACACTGCCAGCACACATCCACAACCACCACAACAGTCGCAGCAACCACAGCTCATATATGCCTCGTTGGGCACGCTTTTCAGCACGTTTCTCCTCTTCTACCGTTCCTGCATCGCGGCCGTCGCCAACCAGCCGGTCCGACTGGTCATGTCGGTGGGACGTCATTTCGACAGGGCCAAGCTTGGCACCCTGCCAGCCAATGTTCAGGTCTTTGATTCGGTCGACCAGATAGCCGTGCTCAAAGAGGCCGCCCTCTTCATCACCCATGGCGGCATGAACAGCGTCAATGAAGCCCTCTACTACCAGGTCCCCATGCTGGTGGTCCCCATGGCCGACGACCAGCCCACTGTCGCCGCCCGCGTCCAGGAGCTGGAACTGGGCCAGGTCCTCCCCAAGCCCCTAGAGCAATCAGTCAGGCAGCCCGTCAACTGCTGCATTCCACCGAAATTCACCAGAACCTTAAGCAGATGAGCCTAGATCTACATAAGGCCGGAGGCAATCAACAGCTGGTTGATGACCTTATAAAACTTTTATCCATCTCCGATTGATTGCTACCAACATGCAGAAACGAAAACATCGGAATTGTCCTGCTTGCTATTCATTCTTGCTATTCACTACGGGCCTACTTCTTCAAGAGATACAAGACATGGGCCGGTCCTTCTTGCTATTAATGCAAGAAACGGAAACCGGCCCATGTGTGTACACCCGGCGGAATCAGTCTCATATGGCCTGCCGCTGGATGCAGCTATTTCATCTACCTCACCCGGCTCAGTGTTCCCTGCAGTATCCCCAAGACATCGTCGGCGCGGTCGGTGACGGATTGGGAGTGGGTGACTACGATCACACACTTGCCCTCGTCGTGGGCCAGGCGGGCCAGGATGTCCATGATGGTCTTGCGGGTGTCGCGGTCCAGGTTGCCGGTGGGCTCGTCGGCGATGATCACGTCGGGGTTGTGGGCCAGGACGCGGGCGATACCGACGCGCTGCTGCTCGCCGCCGGACAGCTGCAGGACCTTGCGGTTGGCGGTCTCCCGGTCGATGCCGATTCGCTCCAGCAACTCCAGGGCGGTCTGCTTCTTATTGCCGCCCTTGACACCGCTGATGTTCATGGAGAGGACGATGTTCTCCAGGGCAGTCGCGTTGGTCAGCAGGTTGTAGCCCTGAAAAATGGTGCCGACGCTATGGGCCCGGTAGTTGTCGCGGTCCAGCTTGCCCACGTTCTGCCCCCGGTAGAGCACCTCGCCACCGGTGGCCGTGTCCAGGCCGGAGATCAACGAGAGCAGGGTGGTCTTGCCGGCGCCGGACTTGCCGATGATGGTGTAGAGCCTGCCGGGCTCGAAGGCGCCGTGATGTCCTTGAGCACGGCCCGCTGGTTCTTGCTGTAGCGGTAGGAGACCTGCTTGAGGGACAGCACGCTCTCCCCCGGCTCCGCGACCCTCACGGCCGTCTTGGTTGGCACGCTGGCCGAGGTCTTCGCATTGGGTTGATTGGGCTCAGTGGGTTCATTGCTTTGCTTATATTCGTTACTCCTCGTTTGCTCCTATGGCGGTAAAAGCGGTACAAGGGGACGTGGAAATGAAGGAACTGATGGAACTGATGACCATATCTCAGTTTCCTTGGGCCAGTATCCGTCGCGGTTCCATGCGGGTTATATAGGTGACGCTCACTGCGGAGGCCAGCACCACGATGTCCAGGGAGATACCCACGATCTGCCCCAGGGACTTGCCGTCCATCCGGGCCGCGATCTTGGTGGGCTTGACGTCCTTGGGCGCATCGCTCTGGCCGGGCAATCCCTGGAAGACGACACCGCCCTCAGGCCCTTCCTCGGAGTCCTTCTGCTGCTGCTCGTAGGAGGTCTGCTGCCCCTGCAGCATGGATTCGGCCACGGGTTGTGTGGCGGCGTAGCCCACGCCCAGTCCGGCCAGCAGGCAGACGGCCACCATGACCAGGACCTCGGAGATGAGCCCTGCGGAGACCTTGCCCTTCTTCATGCCTATCGCACGCAGCACACCAATCTCGTAGGTCCGCGAGCGCATGTTCATCAGCGATACGAACAGCAGCACCACGGCCCCCAGCACAATCACCAAGACCAAGAACACGGTGGCCAGCTTCTGCAGGCTTTCGACGGGTGCGGTCAGCTTTTTGTAGGCGGAGGCATCGGTGGTGACCTTGTAGTCCTTGGGCAGCCCCTTGGCTGTCAGTTCCGTGTGGAAGGCGTACAGGTCCTTGGGGTTCTTGAGGTAGAACTGGGCGTCCACGTAGCCTGAGTTGTTGAAGAGGGGGTTGACAGGGCCGCGTCCTGTGAGGTCAGTATTTCGTGTTGTTGCGGTTCATGAAGGGGTCTTTGAAGGGCATCTTGGCCTGCCCCTCCATGGTGGAGTCGGAGTAGATGCCGGAGATGGTGAATTCAGCCGAGGCCCCCTCGATCAAGCCCAGGAGGTTGTTCTTGTCTCCTATTTTGAGGTTGTTGAGCTTGGCCAGCTGCTGGCTGATGAGGCATTCCTTATTGCCGGGCGCATAGACCTTGCCTTCTACAATCTTGCGCTTGCCGGAGCTGAAGTCTTCGCTGATGTTGGCCGAGTCGTAGCCGAGCAGGGAGGTCTTGGGCATGTTTGCCGGGCCGGAGGCCTGCCCTTCGCCCTCGGGTCCGCCGCCCATCATCTGGATATGGGTCTGCGCCTTGGTCTTCTCGTCCATCTCATCGATCATGGTGAGCTTGTCGGGCAGGATGGATGCCTTGGCCGTGTAGTCGGCCTTCTGCAGGAGATCGGACTGGCCGAACTCGATCATCTGCTCGTTGGAGGGCGGGGCCGAGGGCTTGGCGTTCATGCCGCCGCTCATGTCTGGCGTCAGGGTCACCTTGGACCCGAACTGCTGCTGGTAGCCGTCGATCAGGCTGCCGGATGCGTTGCGCACCAGTACCCCATGGTGCATATGGCGATGATGGCGAAGAGTATGTTCATGCCCTTGTTTCTCCATAGGTTCTTGAGAGCGTTGCTGAATATATACATTCGCGCCCCTTCCCGTGTAGTCGTGTGTACGCCGTCGTATGTTGACGAATCGAATCTATCAGTCACAGTCCGAACATCTCGGGAGAATTGGCTGGATGTTGGCTAGAAAGTTCATAGAGCTTCCTAACCGTTTTCTGAATACGAGTGGCTCAGCCCAGGAGGGAGAGGAGGTCATCCTTGCTGAGGCTGGCTACGACGGCTCCTGATGCTGAGGCAGCGTCGACAAAGCGGGCGGCCAGGTCGGTCTTGGTCTGCTGGAGTTTCAGGATCCTTTCCTCGATGGTGTCCTTGGCGACGATCTGGTAGACGTTGACGTCCTGGGTCTGGCCTATCCGGTGGGCCCGGTCGTTGGCCTGCTCCTGGGCCGCGGCGTTCCACCAGGGGTCGGCGTGGACGACCACACAGGCGCCGGTCAGGTTCAGACCGGTGTTGCCGGCCTTGAGGGAGATCAGGAAGACAGGGGTGTCGTCACGGTTGAAGCGGTCGACCAACTCCAGGCGCTTGCGCTTGGGGGTCGCGCCGGTGATCATGTCATAGGCCACGCCCTTGCCGCGCAGACGCTCGGCGATCAGGTCAAGATACGACGTGAACTGGGAGAAGATCAGCATCTTGCGCCCGGCATCCCGGCAGGAGTCAACCAGTTCCTCGATGGCGTCCAACTTGGCGGAGGAGCCGCTCCTACCGGCCTTGGCTCCACTGGCCTTCGAGCTGACACCTGACTGGCCCCGACCGCCCCCACCGGAATCACCAGCCCCTGCGGAACCGATGACATCCCCAAGTTCCAGCGGCCCTTGGCCTTCCTGGTCTCCACCAAGCAGGTCACTGGCACCGGCCTCCAGCAGCCTGGCCTCACCCAGTTCGCCTGGGGGCAGCGATGCCGCGACTGGCTGAACACCTGCAGAGGCGTTGGCGGATGGGGTCTGGTCTCGGTTGGGCTGCCCGGCAAACAGGGCCTCTCGATCGAAGCCCTCGCTCCTCTCCCCCGCATTGGCATAGAGCAGCCTGGGGTCACAGCAGACCTGACGGAGCTTGGTCAGCTGGGCCAGGATCTGAATCTTGCCCATCTTGAACTCGATGTCCCGCTGTTTGGTCAGGCTGGCCCTCATCTGGCTCTCCAGGGCTGCGTAGAGCCGCCGCTGCTGACCCTCCAGCTGAACGGTTATAACGTTCTCAATCTTCTCAGGCAGGTCCTTGAGCACATCGGCCTTGAGCCTGCGCAGGATGAAGGGCCCCACAAAGGCCTGAAGCTTGCTCTGGGCCGTCGGATCCCCACTGAGGATGGGCTGTTCAAAGCGCTCGCGGAAGTGGGCGTAGGAACCCAGCATACCCGGCATGAGGAAGTCGAAGATGGACCAGAGCTCCGACAGGCGGTTCTCTATCGGCGTGCCGGTCAGGGCGAAGCGGTGGTGGGAGGTGACCCTGCGGACAGCCCTGGCGGACTTGGTCGCATGGTTCTTGATGTACTGGGCCTCATCCAGGGCCATGCAGTAGACCTCAAGACCCCTATAGTCATCGATGTCACGGCGGAGCAGGTCGTAGGAGGTGATGAGCAGGTCGTAGGCGGAAGACTGCTGCCCCTTGGCCCCCTCCAGTACAGAGCGACGGTCGGCCTTGCTGCCTGCCACGACCCCCACGCGCAGGTCGGGAACGAACTTGCCGCATTCCGCCTGCCAGTTGTAAACCAGTGAGGCCGGGCAGACGATGAGGCTGGGTCCGACCTTGCGGGAGTCCGGCAGGCGTGACTCCAAGAACGACAGGAGCTGGACGGTCTTGCCCAGGCCCATCTCGTCGGCCAGGATGCCACCGAATCCCTTGTCACAGATGGTGTTGAGCCAGCGGAAGCCCTCGGCCTGGTAGGGGCGCAGGACTGTGCTCAGGGCCTCCGGGACCTGGTAGCACTTGGGGTCCACCACCCTGAGGTCATGCACATAGCTGTTGAAGGACCGGTCCTTGTAGGCCGGGTCCACCTGACTGTCCAGATAGTAGGCACCATAGGCCGGGACCTGTAGGCTGCCGGTCTCAAGGGCATCGGGCTTGAGCCCCAGGTCGGCCACCAGCTCATCGACCTGGCTGGTGTCCAACTGCTTGAGGTCAACGAATGCCCCGGAACTCAACCGGTGGAAACGCTGCTTCTTCCGGTAGCTCTTAAGCAGGTCGGGCACATCCTTGGGGTCGATCTCGTCGGCTATGGCAGAGACCTCGACCAGGCCGGATACAACCGACAGCCCCAACCTGACGGTGGGATGGGATACGACGGTGAGCCCGTCGAATCCTTGGGTGGAGAAGACCTGCCCCAGGCCCCGGAAGACCGGCAGACCCTCGGTGAGCAGCTTGTAGATGGCCTTGTCGTCCTCCTCCGACAGCCAGGCCATATGGCCGTCCTTGGGCCGCGGAAAGTAGTGACGCACCGCCTCCATGGCCAGATTCTCAGTGTCACGGTCGCGGCTGACTGGGTCACCGGGGTCGATGCCGTCGAAGACATGGAAGCGACGGTCACCGTACCTGGCTTGGAGGTCGCAGCTGATACCCCGCCGGTTGCGGTCCAGGTAGATCTCGATGAGGCAGGGGTCCTGCTTCATCGCTCTGAGCTCGGGCGGCAGCTTGACCCGTTGGGCCAGACCCACTGAACCATCGGCCGAATCGCCAGTCCCATTGCCCTTGTCCACCATCTGGCCAGATTGTTCGGCGGCGGATTCCATGGCCACCAATGTGGGCAGGATGGTCTTGGAGAAGACCTCCAGGTCCTGGCCATCCAGGTAGAGGTCCCGCTCCTGGTCGCCCTTGCAGAGCAGGGAGAGGAGCTTGCCCTGGGCCGCGAACTCCTGGGAGCAGCGGTGGATGATCGGATTGTTGGTACTATCCAGCAGGTTGCCGCCGCTGGGGCGGACCAGCACAAAGGAGGACTGACGGCCCGCTATGAGGCCTTCGATGGTCAGGGCATGGCTGATGTAGTAGCCGGGTTGTACCGGCCGGCCGGGCCGTGCGGGTTCCTTGGCGGCCTCCGTATCCTCCTCGATCGCCAGGCCCAGGTCGGGATCGCCGTCCACCACGCGGACGGGAACTGGCTGTGTGGAGTACTGGCCGGGCGACAGGTAGTCCACAGTCCGGCTGGCGTCCACAAAGTGGTCCAGTATCTGGCTCACCTCATCCTGGGACAGGGAGATCGCCCCCTTCTCCGCCTTGGTCCGGCGGTAGCCACTGTAGGAGTCGGAGCTCTGCCTGATTTCCATAGCCCGGTCGATGATGTCCAGCAGACTTCGTGACACCGGATCGAAGGTGTCCGCCGAGTGGACAAAGGCCAGCTTCTTGCCGTAGGAGACATAGCTGCGCCGACGGACGGCCTGAGTCAGTTGCGCCAGATCCTTGACCACGTAGGATACGCCTCGGCTGGGCACCGTAATGCGCAGGCGCAGGAACCAGGAGTGAATGCCCGCCTCAAGGCTGGGCCGCAGACTGACCGACCCAATGGGCATGTGGCGTGTGGCCATGATGCCGTCGCCGTTGTGCTCGGCCTCTGCCCGATTATCAACCTCCTTGAGCAGCTCCAATTCGCGGTTCCTGCGCTGCTGGCGACGCTCGTCCTCCTCCTGGCGCATGAAGGCCCGGAGGGTGGAGGAGGTCTGCTTGACCGGTTGGCCCAGCCGACCCAGCCCCCCGGCAAAACCAGCCCCCCGGCCAGCAGCAGGGCCGTTGACTCCGTCAGTTTCGAAGTTTTCGGAGGACTCGTTGTAGCATAGTATCAGCGCCACCACATGCTTACAGATGGCCCCATAGCGTCCGAATGCCGGACAGTTGCAGGAGGAGTCGGTGATGTCCCGGGTCTGCAGTCCGACCTTGACCCAGACCTCATAGTCCTCGGCAAACTCGTAGACATTGCGGACCTGGCCCCGTAGAGTGAGCTGGTCACCATCGTCGATTGCGCTCAGATTGTGGAGCCGGTGGCCGGAGACCACCTCGTAGGCCCGATAGTAGGATTTGCCCGCCCGCTGACGCAGTCGCGCATCGGAGACGATGGCACGCTGTCCGAAGGCGACAGCCAGCTCATTCTCATCATCATCGGCATGGAAGCCATAGCCCCCGGCGTCACCCGTGCGTGCCCCATAGACCGATGTATGCCAATCCACTCTGCCGCAATCCCCTCTCGTCCTATATGCAAACACCCCGCCGCCCTGGACCGACGACCTTCTCCTGATTCGCCCATCACCGGCATTCGCCAAGCTACCTGCGGCCCAGTAGGGCAACTCACCCAGTTTAGTCCATGCCAGGGTATCGGCCAAGAGAATATTGAATCGCCCTGTTCGCTGCGGACTAAGGCTGCCGGAGCGGGCAGATGCCAGGACGCTGGGGCGGAGCGGGCAAAGGACACCCTCAAAGTTCCGGCACCGCTCCCCCACATGCGGCCACACCATCAGTTCGCACCCGACGAATCCGCCTCCAGTCAGCATGTGAATCCTCTCTTGGCTGAGTGGACGGAGCCGTGCCATACTGGCAACACCAGGATGGCGAACATAGGGGAAGACCCACAATCGCCGCAGACCATCACCACAGCAGCCACGGGGGGCAGCATGACAGGCACAGACCATCAGCCAGGGCAAGAGGACCGCAATCAAGCCGTCGGGCAGGACCCGACAGCGGGGCAGGCCAGTTCAGCCAAGAGCCAGACAGCCTATATGGCCGGCGGCTGCTTCTGGGGTCTGGAACGCTACATGCAGGGCATGGATGGGGTACTGGACACCCAGGTGGGCTACGCCCAGTCCAAGCTGGCCAGGCCCTCCTACGAGCAGGTATGTTCCGGTGAGACCGATGCGGCTGAGACCGTCAAGGTCACCTTCGATCCGGAACGGCTCAGCCTGCGGTCCCTGGCCCTGCTCTTCCTTGATGTGATCGACCCCTTCTCTCTGAATCAGCAGGGCAATGACGTCGGTCGCCAATACCGGTCCGGCATGTTCTTCACCGATGGGCCCCAGGAGGCCTGCTACCGACAAGCCGTCAAAGAGCTGGCTGGGCTGACCCGGCGTGAACCCGTGGTGGCCGTGGAGGCCCTCGAGAACTTCTACCCAGCCGAGGACGACCATCAGGACTACCTGAACAAGAACCCGGGCGGCTACTGCCATATCTCCCTGCCCAAGATCCTCAATGTCGGCAAGCGACAGCAAGTCATCGAACGTGTCTGGCAGCTGACCCCAGAACAGTACGCGGTCACCCAGCAGGCGGCGACCGAGCGCCCCTTTGACAACGTCTACGACCAGACATTTGAACCCGGCATATACGTGGACATCGTCAGCGGCACCCCCCTCTTCCGTTCGACCGACAAGTTCGATGCCGGTTGTGGCTGGCCCGCCTTCTCCAAGCCCATCGACCCTGACCTGGTCAAGGGCTATCAGGACAAGAGCCTGCCGGGCAGACCACGGGTCGAGATCCGGTCAGCCCAGTCAGGCATCCACCTGGGTCATGTCTTTGAAGATGGCCCAGCAGACCTGGGCGGCCTTCGATACTGCATGAATTCCGCCTCCTTGCGCTTCGTTCCCAAGGACCGGATGGAGGCCGAGGGATATGGGGATCTGCTGAGCTCGTTGGATGAGCGCGCTTGAGCCAAGCACCCAGACATAGCTCCGTGACCGCCCCTTCAGCAGGTCGAGCATCATAGAAACCGCCTGTCTTTCTCCCTAATTCAATGGGCAAGGAAGACATGCGGTTTCACCTTGCCCAAGCAATTTCCAATCTCTGGGAGCCTTCCACCCCCCCCCCCCCAACAGCAGACGGCCATCAATTCCTTCTCAGGGACTGATGGCCGTTTGGCGAATCAGAGACCGCTAGATGCTGCTGTGCTTGGCTTCCACGCCTTCACCAGACCTGGACCTTCCCCCGGACAGCAGGGTGGCGGAGAGGAGGGCCACGAATCCCAGCATCAGCAAGACCGAGACTGACACACCGGTCGCAGCCAGAACCGGTACGGGCTTCGGGACTCGTTTGGGGACCTCGGCCGCCGCAGGGGTTGTGGCCGGCTTCGGTCTGGACGCTGGCACGGGGGCAGGCGTAGGCTTAGGCCCAGGCACCGGTGCGGGGGTAGGCGCGGGTGCTGGTGCCGGTGCCGGGATGACCGGCTCATCAACATGAAAGCTGTTGATGAAGGTCACCTGCTGCGGGTCACCGGCACCAATCTCCACCTGACCGTCAGTAGTGCTTCCCATACTGCTGCTGTCTTGAACCTCGGTAGACAGGGCACCGGCGTTCTCTGTCTGCCGAATGCTGCAGATACTGCCCACTGGCACGGAATCAACCACATAGGACCCCTGCCCATCACCCTGTTTGAGGTCGAAGCTGTGGCTAGCCTCGTTCTTAGTCAGGTCGACTGGGCTGCCTTCCACCAGGCAGGAGAGCCCTACCGTGTAGTGGACTGCCGGAGTAGGTCCGTAGTTCACCTTGGTCTTCTCCGTGATGGTCAGTGGCTTGCCGACCTGGAAGGTGTTGGTGACCGCCATCTTGTAACCGGTGCTGGGTCCAGCGATATTGTCCAGCTTCAGGACCCTGTCCTTGCCGTCTGCCTTGACTGGTGTCTGCCGGGCCGGCAGCTTGCCCCTTCGCCGGAGAGGAGGGGACTGGAGAGGCCGGCTGCTGGGAGACCGGGGCCGCCGGCGGGATCACACCAGGCTTGGGAGTGGCCGGAGTCAGTGAGGCAGAGGCGACACCGATGATGGCATCAGTCTTGCTGGCCCCCTTGGCATTGTGCTCAGAGACCCGGCAGCTGATACCGATGGGCAGGTCCTCAAAGACATGTTCGTCACCGTCCGCCAGTTCGAACCGCTCATGCAATCCCTTGCGGCTGCCCAGGGAGCAGTCAGCACCGAACCCGTAGGTCTGATGGGAGTCGATGCGGCCGGTCTGGTCCTGAACTCGCTTACTGACCTTGACCGAGGTGGCCTTGAACCCGACCTTGAGCCGGCCCTGGGGCTTATTGCCGTCGTCCTTGGTGCCAACGACGGTCTGCACGCCGTTGGAGACGTATCCGTAGCCTTCAGCCAGCTTGCTTTCAGTGGCCTGACCATAGCGGTCCTGCTGCTCCTGGTAGCCGTCGGGATGGTAATCCATACCGGTCACCTGGCAGGTCGTACCCAAGAGCAGGACATCCACAGTGGACGAGAAGGTCTGGTCCACTGCGGTGAACTCGCCCATGTTCACCGTGCCCCGCTTGGCGCCGTCGTAGCCAGCGGGAGTCCAGCTCGGCCCCTTGCAGGCATAGGAGACGGCGAACCGGGCCTTATTGATGTGCCAGTCAGCCACAGGTTGCTGGTCCTCATAGGACAGGTGCATGGTGTAGGAACCTTTGGCGACCTTGGTCTCAACCGGTACGGACTCCTCGGCGGAGCCCCAGATGGAGCTGTCGCTGGCCCGACCAATCACAGCTGCGGAATTGACGATGGCATCACCCTCAGCTGCCTTGGCCGGTACGCGGACCTTGTATTCCAAAACCACGTACTCACCGGGCTTGAACCTGGTGCCATCGGCCCTGACGGTGAACTTGATGGCCGCCGCGGTCAGCCCCTGGTCATCACCCTTCCATATGGCACCATGCTGCGCACATACCAGCCGGCCTGTCTTCTCCTCGGAATCCTAGAGCGCGCAGGGGTCTGTCGCCGAAGTGTATTCCGTCTTGGCACTGACATCGTCACGGGCACCAAGCGCCTGCACATCCTGGTCCGCGAGCACACGGGCCGAACCCTGGACGTACTCCGGGGTGATGGTGGTGCCCCGGAGGGCATCGACCACCGTTACCTTGTCGTTGACCATGGGCAACTCGTCCACCACCCGGAAGGACTGAGTATCGGAGCTACCAGCGTTGTAGGCCTTGATGCGGTAGGTCAGTTCCTCCCCAGGAGTCGTCTGCCGGTGGCAGGGACTCTTGACCCAGTCGGAACCGCCCCAGGTTATTCTGTTGGGCACGTCGCAATCGCTACCATCGGGCAGGGTGTCGGAGAACCCGCCGGCATCGACGTATTTCTCCAGTTCCGTCTTGGCCGCCTGGTGGGTTTGGATCCTGACCTGCACCTTGCAGGAACCTGTTCCGGAAAAGTTCCTGTCGCAGACAGTTTCGGTCGTGCTGGAGGGCAGGCCGGCCTTGGACTTGTCCGCAGCCACGGTGATCTGATTGGTCTGAGTGGCGGCCTGACCAGTTCCCACCTGGAGTGGCAGCTTGATGACCAGACACTCCCCCGGCTCAAGGGTCATGTTCCCCCAGGTCCAGGTCATGGTCTTCACCGTGTTACCTGTTGAACCCACGACGAGGGCGGGCCTCACCCCCTTGTAGCGGCTTGGCGCGTAGGCCACCTGCCACAGGCGCGAGTGTAGACCAGTTGGTCGTCCAGGTAATCACGGATGGCTGGGTTGTATATGGTGGCCGTGTCAGCCCGCTTCTCGTTGTCGAGCACCAGGTAGAAGTTTAGATAGTCGCCCGGATACCCATAGGATTCGGTATCACCTATGTTGGTGGCCGGATCGTAGTTCTTTACGAACTTGTAGGCCTTGGGGTAGCTGAACCCTAGGGAGACGATCATATTCTACTCAGCGCAGGCGGTGTCCATGATCTGGGCCAGGCCACCGGAGACCTGGAGCACAAGCTACCCAAAGACACTGATCGGGACCCACCAGGTCTACCGGCTCCCATCCATATGGGTGGGTTCTCCGATGGGTGCCTTGTCCGTGGACTTGGACCGCAGACTGGCGCGAAGACGGGATTCAATGGTCACGACCGCGCTATCGCCGGCTTCGATCAGACCCGAATCCGTAGGCGTGCCTCCAATGACCTTCAAACGGAGCCCTGTGATCTCTTTGGCCGTGATGCCCGCAGGCAGGGTCACCGCCCCAGAAGTCACCTTGAACCACTTGGTCCACTTGCCGCCTCCTACGGTGCCCGGGGTGTCATCCGTACGTAAGGTCATGTAGGCCTGTGATGGATCGGGGAGCTCAAGCGACAGGGTCTGGACATCGTTGGTGTCGAAGAAGGAGTTGGGCAGCAAGCTGTAGTTGGGGGTGTCCTTGGGCTGCTGGCTCAGATCCCAGACCTGGGCCTTGACCGCAGGTGGGTTGTCACCCAGTTCCTTGGCTGTGGATAGCTGAAGCTGATCAGCACCGGCGTTGCCGGTATTGGTCACGCTGATCCTGCTGGTGTAGGTCGGCCGCTGGTCTCGGGCCACCTGGGAATCCCCGGCTTCCTCGACCTTGGCCCCCACGTTGTAGCGGGTGCCTACAACGAAGACCGAGGCTGCGTACAGAGGAGAAGCGGTGTCTTGGACCGCCTTGCCCTTGTTGGTCGTAGTCTCAATCGGGGATGTGGGCCGGGCCACAGCCTCCTGCCCCATGCCATCCGGGCCATCCCCGTTGATGCAATCCTTGCCGTTCCACTTGGGGTTGACGGTACAATCCTGCGGACCGGTGATGGAGGCGCCGGCATCAAGTGAGAAGGGCGGGGAGACCACATACTCGTTGTAGGCACCGGGATTGAACACATGGCCGCTTTGGGTGAAGTCGTAGCCGGTTGAGGCGGACCTGACCTTGTCACGAAGCTCGTTTTCCAAGACCAGGATGCCCCTGTTGTCGCTACTGGATTTGATCAGTTGGCCGGGTGTGGAGAAGCTGAGAGTCAAGCCCACGACCTCGTCCAGCTTGATGCTGTCAGGAATCCGGGATGTTGATGACATCGTCGGCCGCGACCATCTTGCCTCCCTTCCACAGGTAGAACTGCAGATGGGCGTCTGCCTTGTGCGCGTCATGGTCAGCCAGTGAGGGGTATTCGATCTTCGTCAGCCCATTGAGGGTGACCAGCTGGAAGGGGTTGCTCGGGGACAGATCACCTCCAGCTGACTGAGCGCCAATGCCCACGCTTGCGTCCTCCGGAATGGTCTTGTAGGAGCTTCGTGGGCGCTCGATGAGGATCATCTCCGTATGTCCCATGTCTGCGTTGTACACGGGATCACCGTCATTGACCATAGAATTGCTATGGGCGAAGGCGCGGTTCTCGCGGTCCTCATACCAGTGTTCAGTTCGTCGTTCGGCGAGGAACCAGACAGGTGCGGGTAGTTGTCAGGGTTGACGTCCTTGCCTGCCACCCCAGCGATGCCGTCAGTCAGAGCGGTCTGGCGCCACTTGACCTCACCCGCGTCGATGCTGCAGACGACATCGGCCGGTAGGGTCTCACCCTTGCCAGGTGTGATGGTCAGCTGCAGGCCCACGATTTGTTCCAGTGGAAGGCTGGCGGCATAGGGCTGCAAGGTTACGGTGCTGGGACCGTCAACCTTGTCCACCACCCAGATCTGGAGCTCGCTCTTGCAGGTGACCGCCCCAGAGGAGAGCTTGCTGCTGCAGGTTATGCCATTGGGCTTCAGAGAGGTGAGTTTGGCGAAATTGAAGAAGTCATCTTTGAGTGATCCCAGGCCATAGCCGTTGGAACCCACCTGGATGGGATCCGACAGGACCAGCTTCTTGGCGCCACGTGTGTCTTTGTATCAGTGCTCCGGCTTTCAATGGTGAAGGACAATTTGTGCTGATGGTAATCCTGCTGTCCATAGCTCTTGCCCCGGCTCCAAAAATCGCCGGCCTCGTTCTTTCCGGTCGGGGCATAGGTGACCCGGGGACTGCCGCTCGGCTTGGAGGATGCACCGACGCCGAAGGCGGGCTTGGTGAGCATCTCCTGGGACTGGACCGGTTCAATGTCGCCGGACTCCGCTCCGAAGGAGGCTGTGGCCTTGATCCTCGCTTTCATGGGCACCGCTTGCTCGTAGCGCTGCGGCGTGGAGATGTCTCTGCTGTCACTCAGAAGCTTGTCGCGCAGGGTCTCTTGTATACCAGGGACCCCTTGCAGCCATTGGTGGTGCAGCCCTTGGGCATGGGTGAGCCGACGGTGGCCGTGAAGCTCAGGGAGAGTCCGGCTACCCTATCCCAGCCCACACCGGCGGGGAGGTCAGGCAGAGCGGCGCCCCGGCTGATGGTCTGTGCCGACAAGGTCACCAGCTGGTGGGCATTGTCGTAATAGCTCTAGATGACTTTGGCCTTCTGGGCACCTTGAGGCCAAGTCAGTTTAGGCTTAGCGGTAATGGCGTTATAAAGCAGCGCTTCGCTGCCATCACTGGGGGCCCGCAGGTCAAGGGAGGTCAAATCAACCGGACCGGCATTATAGAAGTGCTGGGTCAGCGTCGTCGGCTCTTGGGAACCGCTGACCGCCTTATTGTCATGGCGTATGTCAGAAGTCCACTCCTGGTCGAGCTGGGGCACGGGGACCAGGGCATCAACACGAATATCCCGGAAATACGGCATCGGCCCCGCCGGAGTCTCTCCTGTCGTGAAGGAGGCTACGATGTCACCGCCGTCAGTGTAGTAACTTTGACGTTGCTGGGCGGTCACGACGGGCTCGCTCTTGCCCCTCAGGGTCTTGCGAAGTTTGAAGGAGGCCAAGGAGCTCACGGTGGATTGGGCCTTGACATTGTCGAAGGTCAGGACGTAACCGGTCACACCAGAGCAGGCTGCGGGAACCTGGGCCTTGGCACCGGCCTGGGTGGCCGTGAAGTCGGCGGGAAACTGCTGGTCCCCGCATTGGTAGATTACGGTGCCCTTGCCATAGCTGGCAGAATCGAGACCAGCAGGCAGGGCCATGGTCAGATATTCCAGGTCGAAGGCATCAAAGACATAGCTGTAGCCAGGTTGCAGTGCACTTGCGGACGGTTCCGTCAGAGTCAGCTTGGCACTGGCGTTGGATTGGATCTGAAGTTGAGTCAAGGAGCTGATATCGGCGTCGCTGTCCACAGCTACATGATCGACCTCCTGGCCGTTGAGACTCCACTTCGTCTTGCTCAACTTGACGGCTGCATTCTTATGGTCCACTTGGATAATCGGGATGCTTGTGGAGCCGAAATCCTAGCTGCCGCTGTTGGCCCAGGCACCATCCTTGGTGACGCTGCCAAAGTCTGGATGGAGGTCTCCTTGCCGTTGTAGTCATCGTAGATGGTGTTCTCGGCAAAATTCAGAGGCACCATGACGGCGTTCTGGGGCTCAATGAGATTGTCCCAGTCCAGGGTGACCTCATTGGTGGTTCCCGACTCCTGATAGCCGAACCGGACCCCTGCGGGCACCGCTATGCCGCCGTTTTGCTGGCCTTGGACAACGAACTGCTTAGGGATGGTCAGCTTTGCGGTACCTTGCCGCAAGCGCTCTCCTCGGCCCCCGTGGCCGCCGGGCAGCCCATATTGACCACCAGGTAGAAGACGGATTTGCCTGTCTCCACCTTGATCTTTCCGGAATGCGCCGGCAAAGGATCAGTGTCGGCATTCACCAGCTGAGCCGAGAAAGTCGCCTCTGGACCCACTGCGGCGTTGGCTGTTACTGGCACGACAATGCCCTCCATCAACGTTGCGGCTGTTGCAAAGAAACCCAGTAAGGCTTATCAAAATCAGTGCGCCGAAAAGACGCGCAAAATTCGCGTGTTCAATTATTCCCCCATCACTGTGCTACAGACCGACACCCAGAAAGGGATACCACAATCGACATTGCACCTTGTGGATTCTCAACTTCTTAGGTGTCATTCCTTTCCCACGATAGCAGTACCGTTGATAGTGTCTGAATGAACCCTTCAACTATGAGACCAGCGACCGTCCCATGGTCATGCAGACAGTACCAGGTCTGACTCCAGCTCGGCGGAAGAGATCCTAGGCAAATAGCTGTTTGAAGATGAAGGCACCGCCGATGGCGCCCATGATTGGTGCGACGACCGGTATCCAAGCCTCACCCCAACGGGACGAACCCTTATGCGCAATGGGCAGGAGCTGGTGGAGGATGCGGGGCACCAGATCGCGGGCCGGGTTCAACCCGGGACCAGTGGGCCCACCCAGGGAAGTGACCAATCCCCAGACGATGAAACCGACCACGATCGCTGCGGAGGCCTTGTTTTTGGAGCCCCAATCCCCTTCCAGGCAGCAGAGGGCCCCCAAGACCAGAATCAGAGTGCCGATGAACTCGTTGATGAAGTAGTTGCTGTTGGAATCGGAGGCATCCGTGGTGGTGAACGAGGCGAGGATGGCCTCAGGACTTTCGGTCTGTCGGTAGTGGGGGTAATAGGCTGCATAGACCAACAGCTGACCGACCGCCGCACCCAGGAGCTGGGCGACGATGAAGGGAAGGACCTGATTCCAGGGGAACATTCCGTTGACCGCCTGCGCGATGGTCATGGCCGGGTTTATCTGAGCGCCTGAGATGGCTCCGAACATCAGTACCGGGAACATCACACCGAATCCGTAACCCATAGCTATGGTCAGCCAGCCCGAATGGAAGCCTTTGGTTCCCTTGAGCTCCACATTGGCCACGGCCCCATTGCCGAAGACCATCAATATCGCCGTGCCGACGAATTCCGCCGCGAGTTTGGTCATCAATGCGTATTCCATAATCGTACCTGTCTGTGTAGTGCATCATCACTGATGGCTGTATAGGCTGGCGGTTCGGCAACGATGCCGGCCACCTGCCTTCCATTCTATGGGAATATGCCCAACACCGTGACCATTCGCCAATCAAGCGGCTAGACAGCCCTCAGGAGAGGTGGTCCGCCAGGTAACGACCGGTTACCGATTGGCTGTCGGCGGCCACGTCCATGGGACTGCCGGCGACCACGATGCTGCCGCCTTCCTGGCCTCCGCCAGGCCCCATGTCGATCACATAATCGGCGTTGGCGATCATGTCCAGGTCATGCTCGATGTAGACTACCGTGGCGCCTCCATCCACCAGGCGTTCCAGGACTCCTATCAGGGTCCGTACGTCCAGGGGGTGCAGGCCGGTCGTCGGCTCGTCCAGCACAAACAGCGTGCTGTCCTGACGTTTGCCCAATTCATTGGAAAGCTTGAGCCTCTGGGCCTCACCACCGGATAAGGAGGGCGTGTCCTCCCCCAGTTTCAGATAACCAAGACCCAGGTCGCATAGGGTCTTGAGGGCCCTACCGATTCGTTTGTCGAGGGTTGATATGGGCCGCTCGAAGAGCTTGAGCGCCTGGCTGGCGTCCATATCCAACAGTTCGGGCAGGTTCACGGCAGCCGGGTGGGCTGCGGTCGTCAACCCTATGGTCTTGACCTCGTCCCGGTAACGACTCCCCTGGCAGACCGGGCAGGTGATCGACACGTCAGGCAGAAACTGCACATCCAGGCTGATTTGGCCGGTCCCATCACACTGGGGGCAGCGCAGGGAGCCGGTGTTGTAGGAGAAGTCAGACAGCTTAAGTCCCTTGGCCTTGGCTGTCGGGGTGGCGGCAAAGGCCCGGCGCAGCATATCCATGACACCGGTATAGGTGGCCACGGTGGACCTTACATTGATGCCGATTGGGGATGAGTCCACCAAGCGGACACGGTCGATGCCGGCCGTGTCAATTGAGTGGACATGGGCCGGAAGTAACTCAAGGTCGTTGGCCGCCTCAATGGCGGGAATCAGGGATTCAAGGACCAGGGTGGTCTTACCGGAGCCGGAGACACCGGAGACCGCTGTCATGCAACCCCGCGGAATGGCAACGTTCAAGGGGTGGACCGTATGGATGGGGCCGGTGGTGAGATGAAGCCAGTCCCCGCCTGCCTTCCGAGCCGATGCTGTTGCTGAGGCTGCCGGCTTTGCCTCAGTGGCGGTTGATGCCTCTATGTCAGCCGGCCGCCCATTTGACTGCCCGGTAGGCAATGCTTGCGCTTCCCCATTATCGGGCACATTGGCTCCCGAGGGTATATGAGGCGGTAGGGTCCGACGTTGCCGTACCAGCACCGGCTCCTTGCCAGCCAGAAAACCGGCGATGCGGGAATCCTTATTGGCCTGAATCTGCTCCGGACTACCCTGGGCAATGATCTGACCCCCTAGGGTTCCCGCGCCGGGGCCCATCTCGACGAAATAATCGGCTGCCTTCAAGACGGTGACGTCATGGTCGACGAAGACCACGGAATTGCCGGCATCAAGCAGGTCCCTCATGACACCTATCAGGCCCTCGAGGTTGGCGGGATGAAGGCCGGTCGAAGGCTCATCGAGGACATAGAGGACACCGGTGGTCTCGTTGCGCACAGCCCGGGAGAGCTGGGCCCGTTGCCGCTCCCCCGTTGACAGGGAGGCCAGGGACCGATCCAAGGTCAGGTAGCCCAAGCCAAGTTGGATCAGGCGCCGCCCCATATGCTGGAAGGCATCGACTAGGTCCTGGGCCATGGTCCGCATGTCCGGCGGCAATCCATCCGGCAGGGTCCTGGTCCAAGCCATCAGGTCCTCCAGGGAGCGGGCGGTGGTCTGGGCCAGGTTCTCGCCCTGAATCAGCGGGTAGCGGGCCTCCTGACTGAGCCGGCTGCCGCCACAATCGGGGCAGGTGCGCTCGATGAGGAACTTGGATACCTTGGCCAGACGCTTCTCGTCAGTGGCGCGTTTGAGCTCCTCGGTGACAGTGAGACGGGCGTTGCGAAAGGTAAAGTCCAAATCGTGGACACCCTTGATTGAGGTGATGGTGATGTGCTTCTTCTCCGAGGGCCCAGAGAAGACGATCTCCTTCTCATGGTCAGTCAGCTCCCGCCAGGGAACATCGGTGCGCACACCGAATTCCCTGACAATGTCTGGTTGCACATTGAAGCCGAAGGTCCGCCAGGGCACCACGGCTCCCTGGTCTATGGTCAGACTGTCGTCAGGAACGAGTGCGGCATCGTTGACGTCCCGAACCGTTCCGGTGCCCTGGCAGGTCGGGCAGGCTCCCAGGGAATTGAAGGCCAGTTCCTCCGCGGAAGGGGCTTGGACCTGGGTTCCGCATGTTGGGCAGATGATGGGCATCTCGGCGGCCACCTTGATGGTCGGCTCCTGGTAGTGGCCCTTGGGGCAGCGGTGGGAGGCAAGGCGGGAGAACATGAGCCTGAGGACGTTGAGGAGCTCGGTGGAGGTGCCGAAGGTGGACCGCATCCCGCCCACACCCGGTCGCTGCCGCAGGGCCAAGGCCGGCGGCAGGAAACGCACAGCATCGACCTGGGGCTTCTCCGCCTGGGTCATCCGCCGGCGGGTGTAGGTCGACAGGGCATCCAGATAACGTCTGGACCCTTCCGCATAGAGCACACCGAGGGCCAAGGAGGACTTGCCGGAACCCGAAACACCTGCGATGCCGACCAGCTGGTTGAGCGGCACTGAGAGGTTGATGTTCCTCAGATTATGGACCCTGGCACCCTCAATCTTGATGACCGTGGGAACCTGACCCGGTCGCCGCGAGACAGACCCACCATCATGCTCCACGGCCAGGCTGCGACGCTGGAGTCCAGGGTTCCGCCCCTTCGTGGCTGATGGATCTTTCAGATCATCATGCCTATCACTCTGTTGCTTATTCACATGTCCCATTATGGTCACCAACCGGAAGACCAGCCGCCAGTCGGCTCTGCGCCGAAACCTGGCCCCCACCCACCATCATCCCCTCTCAGGACCATCCCAAACACTCAACACCCTCACACCTCACCCCGGCACCCATTCATCACACCCCAACCGGACAGCACCCTACTCTCCTAACCATCTACCTCACCCCTGGCTCACCCTCACTGCCCAACATCCCCCTACCCCTGGGTCACCCTCCCCTCCCACCATCCGCACCCTCAGAACCTACCAAACGATATTTGTCCGAATTCCCTCAGGACTTTGCCGTCAATGAGGAATATTGGACAGAAAATGGCAAATTTTGTCCAATATTCCTCACGAGTTGGCCGTTAATGAGGAAATTCGGACAGGTGGTGATGTGAGGGAGATTGAGGGAGCTGGCTGGGCAGGGCGGAGGAATGAGGGATATGGGATAGGAAGATGGGACGGAGGAAGAAGGTAGGAATAGGCCAAAATAGAGAGAAATGATGAGAGTAAGGAATAGGCCGAAATAGGGATACCTGATGAAAGGAGGGAATGAGTCGAAATAGAGATAGGTGATGAGGGATGGGAAGGAGAAACCGAGGTAGGAGGTGTGAATAGGTCGGAATGGGATACGCGATGAAAGGAGGGAAGGAGACGAGTTGCGGTCAGTCTTCTCCGAAGACCTTTTGGGCCAGGTCGAATGCGGACCAGGCCTTGGGCCAGCCTGCGTAGAAGGCCAGGTGGGTGATGAGTTCGACCATCTCGTCCTTGGTGACGCCGTTGGTTCGGGCTATACGCATGTGGCTCTCCAACTGTGGAAACAGACCTTGGGCCATGAGCGCGCTGCAAGTGATCAGACTGCGGTCACGGGCCGGAAGCTTATCCTCCCTGGACCAGACCTGACCGAACAAGACATCATCATTGAGTTCCGCAAAGGTAGGGGCAAATTCGCCCAGTTGGTCGCGACCAGCGGTTTGTTTCTGCATCATGATTCCTTTCCTTGCACTACTGGGTCAGGGCTCCAGGGCCTCATACTCCTCATCGGTGACCGGTTCCAGCCATTCGGGCGTGCCTGCGGTGATGGCCAAGTGGGCGAACCAGCTGTCTTTGGCCGCACCATGCCAGTGCTTGACACCATCATGGACCACGACCACATCGCCGGGTCTCAGCTCGCGAGCGGACTGACCCTCCTCCTGGTACCAGCCGCGCCCGGCTGTGGCCAGCAGTATCTGGAAGCCATCATTATGCCTGTGCCAATTGTTGCGGCAGCCGGGCTCGAAACTAACGTTGCCCACACCTACGTTGATATCCGGATCAGCGACTAAAGAATTGAGATAACTCCGACCGATGAAATATTGACTATAGGCGTCATTGGCATCTCCAATGCCGAACGTTGCAGCCTTGACTTCATCTGCGAATCGTCCTTCACCTTGAATCATATTGCCTCCTTATTGCATGGCACTGACTGAGCAGGCCCTCTCTTGCGTCGGCGCGTGCCTGACTTGCCGATAGCCCCGAGGGGCTGCGAATCCTGCCTCTGTGCCGTTATGGTAGAGCCGCCGGCAGCATAGGTCCAATGCCTGTTTGCTGACCAATCAATGCCTTTTAGGCATGAGGCCAATTGCCGCGATGGGCATGACTCCGAGATGATTCGCCTGACAGCGCGTGGCGCACACCCTTGCTGAGCCGCACTTGGAGGAAAAGCTTAGCCGCAGCAGCATGCTCATAAGGAGGGTCCGACTTCAGGAAGAAACGGGAGCTGACAGAGATAGGGTTACGTAATGGAACCACACGTAGGCATGCCGGGGCCAAGTTACGGACACACAAGAGGACCAAGTCACAGATATACAGGGAGACAAGCCATGGAAAGAGAGGAGAAAGAGGCCGCAGACACACAGACCGGCACAACACCAAACCATGCAACCCAACCATGAACACACAAGGAACCAAATCACGGAGGTTCAGGAGCACAAGTCGGGGAAAGGCAGGCGGATGACCCACAAGTAAGGGGGACCAAGCCATGAACACGGGTGGATCAACCTACGAACACATGAAAAACCGAAGCCCAAAAATATAGGAGAACCAAGCAGACAGAGGCGCAGAGGACGAATCGCAGACGCATGGTTGGGCAATAGTCTTCATGGGCCTCTTCTGGCTCTCCCCGACCGAATCGCAGACGCACGGGTGGGCCAGCTGTGTAGACACGGTCAAACTCAACCATGAATATGCAGGGGGGGGGGGGACCCACTTGGGCACTCCCCTTCCCCGATGTCAGAGATACTTGG
Source organism: Bifidobacterium aemilianum (assembly GCF_003315635.1). Taxonomy (GTDB): domain Bacteria; phylum Actinomycetota; class Actinomycetes; order Actinomycetales; family Bifidobacteriaceae; genus Bifidobacterium; species Bifidobacterium aemilianum. The sequence continues at coordinate 25,391 of NZ_PDCG01000007.1, forward strand.
GGTCAGCGACCTACACGGAAGGGGGCTGACTTCTTCTTGCTGCCGGAGTGACGGAAGCCGCCGGTCCTGCGACCAGACTGTACCCCGCCATAGTTCCGCTTGCCCCTGCCGCCACGGCCACCCTTGTCGTAGTAGTCGCTGCGACCGCCATGCGAGGCATGAGAATTGTGGGAGTCATTCGATTCATAGGAGTCACGTGAACCGCGGTCATCAGGAGAGCCGTAGGAGCCGCGTGATTCATATGAATCGCGGTTGCGGCGCGATGAGCGACGGTCACGGGAATCAGCGCTGGATTGGAAGCGGTCGTCGCTGCGGCCCGATTGATGACGACGAGACTGGCCGGCATGATCGGTACGGTCATTGCTGTCGAAGGAACGGCCCGTATGACGGTCATCCGACCGACGGCCTTGGTAACCGCGCTTGCCGGACCGTGAGCCATCACGGTCGGAACGGCCTTCCGCGTAGGAATCGCCACGAGCGAAGTCACCCCCGGAGCTGCGACCGCGACCATCACGACCCCGGGATGAGCCGCCGGAATGGAAATTCCGGTCCTCCCGCGAGAAGCGCCCACGCCCTTCGGATCGGGAGCCGCCACGGCCACGATTCTGGCCACCGTGACCACGACCGGCCTTGGAATTGACCACGGGAACGGTCAGCGTCCAGCCCTTGACCAAGGGGGCGTGCTCCCCCACCAACTCCTTGAGAATCGGCGAGCCAGGAACCACTTCCTCAGCCTTGACCTTGATGCCGGCCTGGCGCATCATGGACCTGGCTCCCCGCTGCTGGTTGGGCAGCACCAGAGTCACCACATCACCGGTCTCACCAGCGCGGGCGGTGCGGCCCGAACGATGCAGGAAGGACTTGGAATCCTCCGGCGGCTCAGTCTGCACAACCAGGGTCACATCGGAGACATCAATACCGCGGGCAGCCACGTCGGTGGCGACCAGCACACGGACCTGGCCATCGGTGAAGGCGCCCAGGTGGCGGTCTCGCTGGTTCTGCGACAGGTTACCCTGCAGGTCGACGGCCGGGATTCCGGCATCCACCAGTTTCTTGGCCATCTTCTGCGCCTGGTACTTGGTGCGGGTGAAGAGGATGCGCTTGCCCTTGCCGGAGGCCAGCTCGCGAATGACCTCATACTTGTTGCCTTGGGATACGGAGAAGACATGGTGGGTCATGGTGTCCACATGGGATTCGGCGGAATCGACCGCATGGACCTTGGCATCGTTCAGGAACTGACGGACCACCTTGTCGACCCCGTGGTCGAGCGTGGCGGAGAAGAGCATGTGCTGCCCCTCGGGGGCGACCTGCTCCAGCAGGCGCTGGACCGATGGGAGGAAGCCCATGTCGGCCATCTCATCGGCCTCATCCAGGACCGAGATCTCAACTGACTCCAAGGAGAGCATGCGCTGGCGCAGCAAATCCTCCAAGCGACCGGGGCAGGCGATGACGATGTCGGCTCCGGAGCGCAGGCGGCTGACCTGTCGGCCTTGCTTGACGCCGCCGTACACGGTGACGGTGGTCATATCGTAGGCCTTGGCCAGGGGGGTGATGACCTCATCAATCTGGTTGACCAATTCACGGGTCGGTGCCAGCACCAAGGCCCGGGGGTGGGGCAGCATGGCCTTGGAGCGGGAGTGTGAACCGCCCTGGGCCTGAATGCGCTCGAAGTCCTTCATTGCGGCAGCCGAGGGGCTTTCGCCAGCCAGTCGGGCCACCAGGGGCAGGGAGTAGGCCAGGGTCTTGCCGGACCCGGTCTGACCACGGCCCAGAATGTCGCGGCCAGCCAGGGAATCAGGCAGGGTATCAGCCTGGATGGGGAAGGCGGTCTTCTTGCCTTCGGCGGCCAGGAGGCGGACCAGGGGCTGCGGAACGCCCAGTTCAGAGAATGCGGGGGCCTGGTCGGCCTCCAGACCGGACTCCGAATCGGCGGCATCGAAAGTGTCGGCGGTGGTCATGGACGACCCGGGGAGGGATGAATCTTGGAACAATTCGGCTTCACTATCGACATCAATGAAATTATCAGCATATACAACAGAATTCGGCACAATAGCCTTTCAAACAATGAAGCCTGCCTTGTCTTCTTGTTTGGCGGCTTCTCTTAACCTATTCAGTGTATCCGGGCAGCTGGACCGGCCCTTCACCAGCAGCCCAGGGATGGCGTACCCTTATGAAACGAAAGCGGCCGATACCGAGGAAGAGGAGCCAGCAATGGAACAAGCGATTATGCGGTCTAGGGCCTTTCTCTCACGCGTGTCCAAGGAGGCCAAGCCGGAGGATGTGCAGGTGGCCCAGGACCTCAAGGACACTCTGGTGGCTCATGAGGAGAACTGCGCGGGGCTGGCGGCCAACATGATTGGCGAGAGCAAGCGGATCATCGTCTTCAAGGACGAGCTGACCGGCGGGCTGGCCACCATGTTCAACCCCAGCATCATCGAGAAGGACGGGCCCTATGAGACCGAGGAGGGTTGCCTGTCCCTGGATGGCGCCCGCCACACAACCCGCTACCAGCGAATCAGAGTGACCTACCAGGACCACAGGTTCCGCGAGCGCACAGCCACCTTCATCGGCTGGACCGCCCAGATCATTCAGCACGAGATCGACCACTGCATGGGAGTGCTGATCTAGCAACGCCCGTCAGTGGACCCAGGCAGAAATCGGTGGGCTGCAGACGGCGGACCACAGACAACAGACGGCGTACGGCAGGCAACAGACCACGAGCGTCAGCCTCAGCTTTGACGACTCTCCCACTGGCGGCGGATCAGGCAACGGATGGCCTGGTCCCGGTATACCTCGCCGGGCAGGAGGGGCAGACGGACATGCTCGGCGATACGCACCCATTCCATGCCCAGCTTGTCCATAACCCGTTCGGACTTGTGGTTTTCAACATCGTGAACCCCGTAGATGTCCGACAATCCAAGGTCCTCAAAACCGTGACGTAACAGTTCTTTGGCGGCTTCAACCGCCAGCCCTTGGCCCCAGTAGGGCCGCCCTATCCAGTAGCCGATCCCCATGGTCCGATCAGGTGTGCAGCCATCGGGCCACACTGTGTTGGAGGGGGTTTTAAAGGACATGGAACCAACGATATGACCGGTCTCCTTGAGCACCAGCGCATAGCTTTCCGGCCGGGCCAGCACCTGGTCGATGACCTCGGCACTTTCCTGCACGGAGCGGTGGACTGCCCAACCTGCTGAAGGGCCAATCTCCGGGTCCTGGGCGTAGCGGTAGAGGTCCTGGACATCATCAGCATTGCCGATCCGCCAAGGTCTCAGCAGTAGACGCTCCGTTTGCAGACCGGACTCATCCGCCACCTGATCGCTGGCGGCAGGGGACTGCGACTGCTCCGGCAATCCGGGCATCGGCCCAGCTTCATCTTGGGATTTAGACCCCTGTATCTTGTTCATGACTTACACCCACATTCATGTCGCCCCTGGTGATCCAGGCCCCGGAACCCCGACCTGCCGTCACTAATCAATTGCCCTTGATTCTACAGGCGCAGGGCCCCCAGCGAATCATTTATCCCATATACTGTCAAACATCCCAGTAAGCCGGCCGCAAACCCTGTTGCTTCCACCCTTGCCCCTGCCTCCCCCCGCTGAACTCGGTCACCCTGCTCCGCTAGCATGGAGGGCGGAGAAAACATACTGCATTCGTGGCTTCAACACGGTTGTACAAAGAGACCAGGCCTGCGGAAGGCCCATAGAAGAGGAATCGAAGTTGGCTGAATTCGTATATCAGATGATCAAGGCCCGCAAGGCCTACGGCGACCGGGTGATTCTGGACGACGTGACCCTGAGCTTCCTGCCCGGCGCCAAGATCGGCGTGGTGGGCCCCAACGGCATGGGTAAGTCCACCCTGCTCAAGATCATGGCCGGCCAGGAGTCCGTTTCCAACGGGGAGGCCAGCCTGACCCCCGGCTACACGGTGGGCATCCTCGAGCAGGAGCCGCCCCTGGATGAGGACAAGACCGTGGGCGAGAACATCAAGATGGCCTTCGGCGAGATCGCCCAGAAGGTGGACCGTTTCAACAAGATCGGCGAGGAGATGGCCGACCCGGACGCCGACTATGACGCCCTCATGGCGGAGATGGGCAAGCTCCAGGAGGATATCGACGCCGCCGATGGCTGGGATCTGGACTCCCAGCTGGAGCAGGCCATGGATGCCCTCCAGTGCCCAGACCCGGACACCCCGGTCTCCGTGTGCTCCGGTGGCGAGCGCCGCCGGGTGGCACTGTGCAAGCTGCTGCTGGAGGCCCCCGACCTCCTCCTGCTCGACGAGCCCACCAACCACCTGGACGCCGAATCCATCCTCTGGCTTGAGCAGTTCCTCCACCAGTACAAGGGCGCCGTCATCGCCGTCACCCACGACCGCTATTTCATGGACAATGTGGCCGAGTGGATCTGCGAGGTCGACCGTGGCCAGCTCTACCCCTACAAGGGCAACTACACAACCTACCTGGAGACCAAGGCCAAGCGTATGGAGGTCCAGGGGGCCAAGGACGCCAAGCTGGCCAAGCGGCTGAAGAACGAGCTGGACTGGGTCCGCTCCTCCCCCAAGGCCCGTCAGGCCAAGAACAAGGCCCGTCTGGAGCGCTACGACCAGATGGAGGATGAGGCCAGAAGGTCCCAGAAGCTGGACTTCTCCGAGATCCAGATTCCCGCCGGACCCCGCCTGGGTTCCCAGGTGCTGGAGGCCGAGCACATCCACAAGGCCTTCGGTGACCGGGTACTGATAGACGACCTATCCTTCACCCTGCCCCGCAACGGCATCGTGGGCATCATCGGCCCCAACGGCGTGGGTAAGTCCACCCTCTTCAAGACCATTGTGGGCCTGGAACCCCTAACATCCGGCAAGCTTTCTGTGGGCGACACGGTCAAGATCTCCTATGTGGACCAGAACCGCGAGGGCCTGGACCCCAGCAAGAACCTCTGGGAGGCCGTCTCCGACGGGCTGGACTTCATTGATGTGGCCGGCGTGGAGGTCCCCACCCGCGCCTACGTGGCCTCCTTCGGTTTCAAGGGTGCCGACCAGCAGAAGATGACTGGGGTCCTCTCCGGCGGCGAGCGCAACCGCCTCAACCTGGCCCTGACCCTCAAGCAGGGCGGCAACCTCCTCCTGCTCGACGAGCCCACCAACGACCTGGACGTGGAGACCCTGGAGTCCCTGGAGAACGCCCTGATCGAGTTCCCAGGCTGCGCCGTGGTCATCTCCCACGACCGTTGGTTCCTGGACCGGATCGCCACCCACATCCTGGCTTGGGAGGGCGACGACGAGAACCCGGCCAAGTGGTACTGGTTCGAAGGAAACTTCCAGGCCTACCAGGAGAACAAGGTCGAGCGCCTGGGCGAAGAGGCTTCGCGCCCCCACCGCCTGCACCGCAAGCTCACAAGGTAAGGACTGAGTGCCTGATCCTGTTGCCTGGCTGGTAATAACGGGACATGGCATTGACAGAACAGCGCTTTGAAGGGACACAGTGAGGAGGGCCTGCCGGCATGAGTTGTCGGCAGGCCCTCCTCACTAGGTGCGTATTGGTTTCACCGCAGACATGCTGCCGGTTGCATGCACTGCTGGGCCGTAAGCTTGCTGTCGTTGACACCGATCGGCACCTGGCCAGACCGCCGGCCAAGCAGTCACCCTCCAAGCTCGTCACCGGCGGCGGGTATTGATATTCCTCAACAGCTACCCCATGGTCTGCCCAGAGCCCAGAATGCAGATGAGAGATACCAGACAGTGAACATTCCCCAGTAAATGGAGTGCATACCTATAGACTGATACCCGGTAATCGTTACTCACACAGATAGAGGCCGGGCAATGACAGCAGACAACGAGGGAGCCCAGACCATGGGTCAGGTTCATGAACACGCAAGGCAACAGTCCCAGGAAGCCACTCCCCTTGAGCACCTGGTCCAGGTGTTGAGTATGGGGCAAGGGCAGGCCGAGGGTGCCCACACCTCCATCAGTGGGCAGAGTATCTACTTCCCTACCGGTCGGGTTTACGGGGGTCAGGTCATCGCCCAGTCGCTGATGGCTGCGGCACAGACGGTCGACGGTAACCGCCTCCCTCACTCGGTGCATGGCTACTTCATCTCGGTCGGCAACATCGACCAGGATCTGGACTTCGACGTGGAGAACCTGCGTGATGGGCGTTCCTTCTCGGCACGACGGGTCAATGTGACCCAGGAGCAGGGGGCCATTCTCACAGCCATCGTCTCCTTCCAGGAGCACGGGCAGACCGGTGTGGAGTTCGCCGACCCCATGCCCCAGGGCCTGCCGGACCCGGAGGAGCTGACCTCGGCCAAGGAGCTGATGACCCCTTACGCCAAGCAATCCGCCTTTGCTGACTATTACGCCGAACAGTCACCCTTCGACATCCGTCACGTGGGCGGGACCGTCATGCTGGGACCGGACAAGGAGGCGTCTGCAGAGGATTCGGGTAGCCAGATGGTCTGGATGAGGGCTGATGGGCACGTGGATGTTGACCAGACCATGCATAGGGCCATCATGGCCCTGGAATGCGATCAGGTGATGATGGAGCCGGTGCTGCGCAGGGCCGGTCTGAGCATCGCCACGCCCGGCATCTTCTACGCCTCCATCGATCATTCCATGTGGTGGTACCAGGATGTGGACGTGAACGACTGGCTCCTGTACGTACAGGACACCCCGGTGGCTGCCCATGGACGCGGCCTGGGCACAGCCAAGGTATACAACCGGAAGGGTGAGCTGGTGGCAGCCATCAGCCAGGAGGCCATGATCCGCGTGCCCCAACGGTAACCTGCCGCTGCGCCCACTCAATTGCATGTGCCCGCCAGGAGCCAATTCAGGCTTTTCGCGGGCACTAGCATAGGGGCCTTTCGTCTGTCCCCACCACCTACAGCCTCCAGGACTCACATGGGCAGGGCTGGCACGGCTGTGCGGCAAGTTGAGCCCATAGGCCACTGACTATTGGACCATGGCATTCTTGGTCGGGTTGCAGCCTCACGTAAGAAAATGCGCCACTGGGCTGCTGCGCGCACAGCGGCAACACTGGAACAGCCCTATAGAAAGTATGGGCTAGCTCCTGGGCCGGTCTCGGGAATCATGACGAAGCTTGCGATAGTCGCCTGATGCGGCATCAGTGGCGATGTCCAACTTGCGGCGGCGCTTCGCTTCCTTGACCTTGGGATGTTCCGGGCCTTCGGTCGGGGGTAGCTCACAGAGCTTTTCGCCAATGATGCCGATGACCATGTCAATCAGACAGACCACCAAAGCCAGGGCGCATTCCATGATGGCCCTCTTATAGTAGGGCGCATCCAGATGGGGCAGGCTGACCAGGATCTGCCCGCCATACCAGCCGGTCAGGGCTGCTCCGGCCAATCCCAGGGCCTTGGCGCTGACCAGCGTGTATACGGCCTTGGCGGGGTCCATGCCGCTCCGCCGCTTGGCTGGTTCGGTGGTGGCATACTTGTGGACCTGCAAGGCCAGGACCAGAATGACGATGCCCATGATCAGGAGCACCATGGAAACCATCCAGGGGGCACCAATCAGGGAAAGGGCGAAGCGCTCTGCCGCCATGGCTATGGCAAGACCAGCCAGCAGGCCGATGACCAGGGCCAGCAGGTAGTACCACCAGGGGGTGCGACGGACTTTCATAAGGTCTCTCCAATGATCCAGTTGGCGGACAGCAGGCCCACCCGGTCCGCGTCAGGAGCCATGGCCAGCAGGTAGGAGACCGGATCCGGGCCCAGGCGGGCATCGGGGTCCATATCCAGCCAGGGTGCCAGCACGGCGGCCCTGTGCCTTGCCTCCTGCCAGCAGGGACCACCATGGGCAGGGCTGGTATCAGCCTCGCCACCCTGCATGTCGACCAGGTGCAGACTCAGGGCCCCCTCATGGGCCATTTCAATGGACTCAAGGGTTGCAGCCAGAGCAGGAGCCGCCTGGTGGCTGCTGACTTGCAGGACAGCCGACATGGCATCAGGACCATCCAGATTCGATACATGGTACAGGGGTGAGATGCCGTCCACCTGGTTGCCTGGGATGGCATCCAGGGACACAATGACCGAACGGAAGATCTGCTCCGCCTTTGGGGACACGCTACTCATGGCGATGACGGCGGACCCGGCGATCCGAGGACCCGAATCGGCAGAGGCGGCTTGACCCTGGGCAGCCGATGCATCTGCGGTACCATCCTCAAGCGCGGCTGCTGATTCGGCACGGCCCGGCATATGTGGCAGACGCCGGCCGGCAGGAAAGACCTGCCCACTTGGGGCCTGGCCAAAGGGTAATCCGGCTTCCGAGAACCCCTCTTCATCGAGGTCCTGCGCGCTTCCACCATCGACTGGGGCAAGCGTGATGGTGAGGTCCCTGACCAAGGTATCCATGGTAGGCAGCCGAGGATCATCACAATGTACAATCAGGTCGAGATGCAGGTGGGGCAGGAGCTCCTCCGCTGGGATCCCTTCGGCACCCTCCAGGGAGAGGGTCACCTGGGCCTTGACCCGGCCGGCCACAACCCCAGAGGCCGATCGTGGACCTAGTCCCTGCGCCTCATGCTCCTTCACATCCCACCTCCATCATTCACCGGACTTGACGCCCAGTGATTGCCTGAGCCCCTCGGGGATCTCGACGGGGGGCAGGTCCGAATCGGGCCGGCGGTCGTCGGAAAGCCAGAGCTTGCGCTCGGGGGCCTTGCGGATGGTCGAGAAGAGCTCGGCGAGTTCCTGGGCATCCAGGGTCTCCTTGAGGAGGAGACGGCGGGCCATCTCATCAAGGATGTCACGGTTCTGGTTGATGATCTCCCAGGCCTCGTCGTGGGCGGTCTCCACCAGCTTGCGGACCTCCTCGTCGATAATCTCGGCGGTCTTGTCCGAATACTGCTTGGGCTTGAGGCTGTCGGCGTCGGACTGGGCGTCAGCGGAATCCCACTTGATGGCACCAAGCTTGGAGGAGAATCCAAACTCCAGTATCATCTTCCGGGCGATGGCCGTGGCCTTCTCGATGTCATTGGAGGCACCGGTGGTGGGGTCATGGAAGACGATCTCCTCGGCTGTACGGCCACCCATGGCGTAGGCCATCTGGTCAAGCAGTTCGTTGCGGGACTCGGAGAAGCGGTCCTCGGTGGGCATAACAGCCGTGTAGCCCAAAGCCCTGCCACGGGGCAGGATGGTCACCTTGGTCACCGGATCGGAATGGCGCAGAGCTGCCGCCACCAGGGCATGACCGCCCTCGTGGTAAGCCGTGTTGCGCATCTCCGCCAGGGCCATGCCCTTGGACTGGCGCTTGGGTCCCATCTGCACCCGGTCGATAGCCTCATCGATGGCCCGGTTGTCGATCAGCTGAGCACCAGCGCGGGCGCAAAGCAGGGCGGCCTCGTTGAGGACATTGGCCAGGTCGGCACCGGTGAAGCCGGGAGTGCGGACGGCGACGGTATGTAGGTCAACACCGGGCACGAAGGGCTTACCCTTGGCATGAACCTTGAGGATGGCCTCACGGCCCTCCAGGTCGGGGGCCTCCACGGCGACCTGCCGGTCGAAACGGCCAGGCCGCAGGAGGGCCTGGTCGAGCACGTCGGGTCGGTTGGTGGCGGCGATGATGATCAGGTTGGTGTCGTTGTCGAAGCCGTCCATCTCGACCAGAAGCTGGTTGAGGGTCTGCTCGCGCTCGTCGTGCCCACCGGACATGCCTGAACCGCGCTTGCGGCCGACTGCGTCGATCTCATCAATGAAGATGATGGCGGGGGCGTTCTTCTTGGCCTCCTCGAAGAGGTCGCGCACACGGGAGGCACCCAGGCCAACGAACATCTCGACGAAGTCCGAACCGGCCATGGCGTAGAAGGGCACTCCGGCCTCGCCGGCGATGGCCCTGGCCAGCAGGGTCTTGCCGGTTCCAGGAGGGCCATACAGGAGCACGCCCCGGGGAATGCGGGCACCCAGGGCCTTGTACTTGGAGGGGTCCTTGAGGAAGTCCTTGATCTCCTCAACCTCCTGGACGGCGGCCTGCTCACCGGCCACATCGGCGAACTTGGTCGTGGGGGTCTGACCCTCCAGCAGCTTGCCGTTCCCCTTCTTGCCGCCCACGCCCATGATGCCGCTGGCACCGCCAGGCATCATCTTGGACATCAGGAACCAGATGAAGCCAAGGAAGATCAGGAAGGGCACCACGGAGATCAACAGGTTGGTCCAGATGCCGGACTCCTCGATGCTGGAGGTCCAACCCTTGCTGGGCTTGGCGTTCTCCACGGCTTTGGATACCTGGGGCCCCTGGGCCTGCGCATAGTAGAACTGGACGTTCTTCCCGTAGTTGATGTCCTTGCCCGTTTGCGGATTTCTCTTGCTGAAGTCCTGGGACAGCTCCAGGGTCACCTGCTGCTTGTTGTCGACGATGTTGGCCCGGACGACCATGTTGCCCTTGCTGGCATCGGCCTGGTGGGTCGCGCTGAGCTGGGCCTTGGCCGACTCGCTGTTCTTGTCGCCGTCCTTGTTCTTGTCCGTGCCCTTCCGGTCGTCCTTGCCGCCCTTGGCGATGATGCTGTCATAGGACTCGCAGATTCCCTGCTGGCCCTTGTTGTGGACCTGGCAGGTGGACTTGAGCAGTTGCAGGCCATCGACGGTGTCGATGGTCTTGGCGCCCGGCATCTTGAACATCATCACGGACGCCAGGATCAGCAGCACCAGGATGGCCGCCCAGAGCCAGGAGTTCTGCCAGACGGGGCGCTTATCGTCCGGGCCATGTTTTCCGTCCTTGCCTGGCCCCTTGTCGTCCTTACGGTTGAAGGGATTGGTGAAGGGGTTGCCGTTGCCTGGCCTGTTATTCCCCTGGTTGCCGCCACCCATGGGCGGGAGCTGCTGGGGACCTTGAGGGTAGGTCATGCTTCTTCTCCTTGGTAGACTTCCGGTCTCAACACCGCTATGGAGTCAAGGTTGCGGAAGCGTTCGTCATAGTCGAGCCCGAAGCCGACCACGAATTCGTCGGGAATCTCAAAACCCTTGTATCTTACGTCCACTGCCACCTCGCGCCTGGCGGGCTTCTCCAAGAGCACGAAAACATCGACCGAGGCCGCCCCGCGCCCTTCGAGTTCCTTGACCAGCCAGTCCAACGTATGGCCCGAATCGACGATGTCCTCGACGATCAGCACCCTGCGGCCCTTGACATCGGTGGTCAGGTCCTGGCGGATGCTGACGGTGCCTGTGGAGACGGTGCCGGAGCCGTAAGACGATAGGCTCATGAAATCCATATCCGCCGGAATGCTCAGATTCATGGCGACATTGACCATGGTGTTGACGGCTCCCTTAAGAACCCCTACCAAGAGCAGATCGCCCCCACGGTAATCATCGCTCACCTGCCGGGCGACTTCTGCAATCTTGTGTTCGATCTGATCCTTGGAAATCAGTTCGTGATCAATTTCTTCTGAGATGTCCGCGATTTGCATATTACCTATATTTGCACAGATGAATGACGTGTTTCTGACGGGCTGCTGAATATCCGCTGGGAAGGTGTATGGGACCTTGGCCGTGCCAGTTGGCTATGAGCTGGTCTATGGCCTCGACATGCCGAGAGAGCACAGGCAGTCCTAGGGCCAGCATGGTCTTGGCGATGACCCGTCGCCGCATGGCTGGGTGCTGGGCGGCCAGCCCCCTTGCCTGGATGCTGGCTGCCTGCGGACCGGCCGACGTAGGCGCTGCGGTTGTGAGCTTGGCACTGTTCGGAGAGGTGGTTGGCGATTGGGCAACAGAGGCCAGCGGCTCAAAACCCACCAATCTCACCATCAGCTCCTGGGCCTGCTGCTCCAGGTATTCCTGGTCCTGGGCAGCCAGACTGGCGCTATGGGCCAGGTGTGAGGTCAGATCTCCCCCGAAGAAGTCCTCCATATATGGCAGCAGATCGTGGCGGATCCGCGAGCGCAATGGGTAGTCGACGGGTAGAGGATGCCCCGCATCAGCACCGTCCCCATTGCTGGGGTCGTCCCACCATTCCAGGCCCAGGTCTGAACAGATTCCTGTGGTCTCCTCCCGGGTCAGCCTCAGGAAAGGACGGGCGAAGGAAACCCCGTCGAGCCGGAAGCTGGCCGGCATGCCGGTGATGGAATCCAGGCCCGAGCTGTGCATGAGGTCCATGAGCACGGTCTCGGCCTGGTCGCTCTTGGTATGTGCCAGGAGCACCAGGTCGGCTGTTTTCGCCTTGGCCGCCTGGACCAAGGCCTGGTAGCGCGCCTGACGGGCGGAGGCCTCAAGTCCGGATCCAGCTTGCGCCACCCGTACGGTCAGCAGCTGGACCGGGTCCAGGCCAAGGCTCCGGCAATGTTGTGCGCACTGGTCGGCCACCTGGGCAGATCCCTCCTGAAGGCCATGGTCCACAATCAGGGTGCCGGCACGCAGGCCCAGGGAGGCACAAACAGTGGAGGTCAGGGCCGCCAGGGCCATGGAGTCGCGCCCACCTGAGCAGGCCACCAGGACCAGGGGGGCATCCGGCAGAGGTTCATGGCTGCCGTGCTGGGCGAAGGCGGGGTCCTGCAAGCCCAGGCCCTGGCTTTTCAGGCAGCTCTTGAGGTCGCCTATGGCGGTGCGCAGACGGGAGGAGTATGCCATGGCTACAATCCTGCTGCCTGGGTGATGAAACGGTCGATGGCCTCCTTGGCGGCGCCGGCATCCTGGGGTTTGTTGACGATGACCGCGAAGGCCAGCAGCCCGCCCTTGCTTCTGGATATGTTGCCGGACATGGAGGTCACATCATCAAGGGTGCCGGTCTTGACCCGCAACTGGCCGGATAGTTGCCCATCATCGAGCCTGCCGACCGCGGTGCCGACCAGCCCTGGCACCGACAGGCCCTCTGCGGCGGCCACCCCGGCACCCGGGCGAAGATTCTGGACCTGAACCTCGACCAGGGTCTTGGCGGAGACCAAGGACTGCGGCGCGAGTCCGGAGCAATCCGCCATGCTGAGCCCCTGGCTGTCTATCCGCAGATCGGCCAACTTGGCTTTGACCGCCGCCACAGCCCCGGCCGGTGTGTTCTCGCCCCGAACGGCCAAGGCCAGGAGCCTGCCGAACTCCTCGGCGAGGGTGTTGTCGGAATGCCTAAGCATAAAGGCCATGACCTGGCTGAGCGGGGCCGAGGAGACCGATGCCAGAGGTGAGCTGGCGGCCGGGGTGGTCCCCTGCTCGACAGCACCCAAGACGCTGATGCCCTCCTGGGCCAGGAGGTCTGCGAAGGTCTGTGCGGCATCCGAGGCGGTATGGGTGGACAGGGGTGGGTAGCCGTTCAAGCCGTCCGGGTCATCTGGTCCACCTTCGGGCCAGAGCCGCCCGCCGTCGACAGCCATGGAGGAGGGAGGGGTGAAGAACATATGGTCAGGGTCGTTCTGGTCGATACCCGCAGGGCTGCGCTGGTCTGCGAATAGGGAGTCATCATAGGCCAGCCTGACCTGGCTGATCCCCCGCCGGCCCAAGGCCTGGGCCGTATCAAAGGCCAGGGACCTCAATCCCGCACGGCCGTTGACGTGCTTGGGGTCGTTGTCGCCGCGGCCAAGGAGCATGTCTCCATGCCCGGTCAGAGTCAGCTGCGGATCGCCCTCAGGCGCTTGGACCAGGTAGGTCTGGGTGTCCAGGGTGGACCCCATATCCAGACCGGAGGCAGCCGCCAGGGCTGTCAGGGTTTTCATGGTGGAGGCGGGCTGGCGCAGCTGCTGGGCCTCATGCTCGACCAGCAGATGGCCTTGGGCGTCTCCTATGGCCAGGGACCAATCCTCACCCAGGCCGTCAGTGGCGGCGAACTGGTCCACGAGCTGCTGGGCCTGGGATTGGTCAATGGGCCTGTTGCGGTCGGCGGGCCCGGTCAGCGGCCTCTTGACTGCACCCACAGTGGCCGGAGCCGGATAATGCTTTTCGACCATGGGCTGCAAGGTCAGCGGACCAGGGAGCGCATCTGTCACATCGGCCAGCAGATAGGCGGTGACCAGCAGCAGGCCCAGGAGTGATGACAGACTGACGGTCAGGACCCTGTGGGCACGAACCCAGCCGGATCCGTCAGGGCCGCAAGTCCTGGTTTTCTCCGCCTCTTGCACCTGTCATCATCCTTCGTCCACTTGCCAGGAGCCGGTTCTGGCTCACTCATAGCTTATGCTAGGGCATCGGCAGGTCAACGCGAAGCCCGCTCTCCTCACCGCCGGACCATGCTACTTCTGCAGGCCGGCGAAGGAACCCAGGGTGGCCACTATGGACAGCATCCGTGAATCCAGCAGCCTGCCACCCAGCCGGGTGCCCAGAGCCAGCATGCCCAGGCCATTGATGAGACCAACCACACCGATGATCCACAAGGAGCTCCCACCCAGGAGGCCGAAGACCAGGGCAGCCGCAATACCCGTCGGAATGACTAGAACGAGACTGCCCAGCATGTAGACGAAGGGGATGAAACCTTGGGCCATGGCCCGCCCCTGGGGCGAGGAGAAGGGCTTATCCATGGAGGGCACCGGGTACATGAGGGTGGTGGAGGTGACCTCTGCGAGACCCAGGGAACTGAAGGCGAAGGCGAAGGCCACACCCAGCACGGTCAGGGATACCTCCAGCCCCGCGCCGGTCCTCCAACTACCGGTGAAGATGAAGAGGGCAAGCGCCATGATGAGCAGGTAGGCTGTTGAAGTCAGCATGTAGACCCGGACGCGGCCACGCCTATCCTGCCTGCCCGACACCCCCATGATGACCTGCATGGTGAAGCCAAGCCCGTCGTAGGCCAGGCCATTGCTTTCAATCATGCTCATGAACCAGCCGCCCCAGATCAGGGACTGCCAGACCATGGCGCTGCTGCCCATCGAATGCCCCTGGAAACCGAAAATCAGGACGAAGAGCAGGGGCATGACCAAAAACATGCCCTGCCGTGGGTCGCGCCGCAGATAGGTGAAGACCCTGGCGGAAATGGCCCCCGATACCGAATCAGGCATCCAGGAGAAGGAGCCGATGCCCTTGATGGCGGCCGTCCTCTGACTGCCTCCCGCATGGAGTCGTTCATAGCGCAGGCACCAGGTGCAACCCATGAAACACAGTAGGCAGGTGAGTCCCAGCATCAGCAAGCGGCCGACCAGGGCCAGCCAGTTGCCGGCACAGGCGTCGAAGGGCAGTTGGAAGGCGGCCCCCAGGGGTGTCCAGGCCAGAATCCGAGAGGGTGCGGAGAAGAGGTTGGCATCAAAGTGGAGGTCCCCATCTGGCCCTGACTGTGCCCCGCCGATCAGGGCCGGAGCCTCCAGCATGGCGATGAAGATGAGCATGATCAGGATATAGAAGACGTTCTTGCCCCGCCGGCTGGTCAGCATGGTCGATGCCAGGGAGATGCAGAGTTTGGCTATACTCATCATGGTCACGATGCACAGGGGGGCGGCAACCAGGGCGAAGGTGAAAGCCGAGGGACCCAGCCAGAGGTAGGCCATGGACCAGCACAGGAGGGAGACCAGGCCGGCGATGGCAGGGGTTCCGCTGAGACCCGCCAGGAGGATGCCCAATTGCAGTTGCCGGTCGGGGATGCCGAAGAGCTCGAACCGTTTGGTATTCAGGGTGGAGCCCTGCCCGATGTAGAGCAGTTGGATGATGACGACCATCACAGTGATGATGGAGCCGGCCAGGACCACCAGTAAGGACATGGTCTGAGCGTGTCTCGCCGATTCCTGACCTGCCAGTTCCGCATTGATGCCTTTGGCGGTAGCCGCCACCAGCGCGATGAGGCCTGCGCCCATGAGCCAGCCGAAGATGTACCCGATGGTCTGCCAGACGGATTTGCGCATGTTGGCCCAGGTCAGGGCCCAGCGAAGTTTGACGATGGTGATGGCCGTCTTCATCGGGGCTCCCCGAAACCGGCGGAATCACCAGCTGGGTGTGGCGCCAGTGTCGGTGTCTGAGGCATGGCAGGCGCTGTGGTCTGGGGCACAGGTCCCTGACCGCAATTGCCGGACTGGCCCGCTCCACCGCCGTTGAGCCAGGAGAGGTGGGCGGCGCTGTGGCGTCCACCGACCAGCTGGAGGAAGCGGTCCTCCAGGTCCTCACCGTTGGCCACCTGGGCGACCGTTCCGGCGGCCTTGACCTGTCCATCGCTGATGACGGCCACGTGGGTGCACATCTTCTCGACCAGGGCCATGACATGGGAGGAGATGATGACCGTGCCGCCGGTCGAGGCGTATTCAACCAGAATGTCCTTGAGGTTGGCCGAGGAGACCGGGTCCACAGACTCAAAGGGCTCATCAAGCACCAGCAGGCGGGGGCTGTGGATCATGGCCGCGGCCAGGCAGATCTTCTTGGTCATACCCGCCGAATAGTCGGCCACCATCTTGTTGGCCGCCTGGGCCAGGTCGAAGGCTGCCAGGAGGTCCGTGGCCCGCCGCATGGCCTCGGGCCGCTTCATGCCACGAAGCATGCCCGCATAGATCAGGAGCTGCATGCCGGTGAGCCGGTCGAAGATCTGGTCGGTCTGCGGCATGACACCGATGGCCTGCTTGACCTGGTTGACATTGGCCCAGACCTCCTGCCCCAGGACCATGGCCGACCCGCCATCTGGCTTCAGCAGACCGGTCAACATGTTCAGACTGGTGGTCTTGCCGGCACCGTTGGGCCCAACCAGGCCGTAAAAGGAACCCACTGGGATGTCCATGGACAGACCATTGACGGCCACCTTGTCGCCGAAACGTTTGTACAGGCCCCGGATGGATACTGCGGCGGCAGGGTTCAGCGGTGGCATTCCAGGGGCCGCAGACATGGCCGGAGCCATCTGTGGAGCAGCATATACGGCTTGGGGGGTGGAGTCACTGGCGGACCTAGTGGCAGCATCACTGAATGTCTCAATCATATAAGCAGTATATGAGATACCCCCCCCCCTCCCGTAGGCAAGTCTTCAGGGAAGCAGGGTAAAGGCTCGGTCACATCTCATCACTGTCACAGGGCATGGCAAGGGATCCACAAGCTGGAATGCCGCGCTGGGCAGGCTAGTCACCCTTGTGTTCGATGGGCTTCCATTGGACCTTGGAGAAGATGGCTTGGAAAGAGATCGGAACATAGGAAAGTATATAGATGGGGAAGCTGAGCACATAGGCCAGAAGCTCCTTGTTGGAGGCGCCTATCTGCCCGCGCTCGGCCACGATGGTCAGGGCCGCCAGGGCCATGAGGGAGAGGATACTGACCACGATGCCGGCCGACCAATTGATCAACGCCGTCAGCTGGCTGGACCAGGAGACGAAGCCGAGGAGTGGGAAGAGGCAGCCGAGCACCGCCCTGCCCACGCCCAGGACCGTGAAGGGGCAGATCAGCAGGGAGAGGTCCACGGCAGAGAAGTCACGCTGCTGGATGGCCCTTTTGATCAGGGCCGGCCCGTAATAACGGAAGACCTGCAGGAAGCCCTTGCTCCAGCGCAGTCGCTGCCGCCAACTCTGCTTGAAGGAGACCGGCTGCTCATCGTAGAGGATGGCCGTACCGCAGTAACCGATGCGGTCGCCGTGCAGGACCGAATCCATGGTGAACTCCAGGTCCTCGGTCATCAGGTGGAACTTCCAGCCCTTGTTGCGCTGCATGATCTCCCTGGAGAACATGAAGCCGGTGCCGCCCACGTGGCAGCTGGAACCGAAGACCATGCGGGAGTTGTTCAGGAAGCGGGATTCACGGATGAACCAGAGGGCCGAACCCGAGGAGACCCAGTTGTCGGAGAGGTTGACGGAGTTGCGGTAGGAGGTCAGGATCTTGAAGCCGGCTTGGAAGGCCTTGTTCATCTCCTCTATGTAGTGCTTATCCAGGCGGTTGTCGGCGTCGAAGACGAAGAAGGCATCGTAGTCATCGGCGGCACCGTCACGGATCATGCAATCCAGGAGGTAGGTCAGGGCGTAACCCTTGCCAATCTGCTCCTGGTTGAAGCGCTCGTATACATGGCCGCCCTTGTCTCGCACGGTCTGGGCCGTCTGGTCGGTGCAGTTGTCGGCCACCAGCCAGATGTCGATCAGGTCGCTGGGGTAGGTCTGGCCGTGGATGGAGTCGATGAGGTTGCCGATGACCCCCTCCTCGTTACGAGCCGAAATCAGAACTGCGAACCGTTTGTCTTGTGGGGCCGAAGGAAAGCGGATCTCCTTATGAAAAAGTGAGGCGACGATGCAGACGCCCTGGTAGAGCACTCCGGCCCCACCGATGATCAGCAGAAGGATGTCAAGAACCTTCAGCAATACCATTACTGCCACCTGCTTCTTGGATTATCGTTGTCTCGCTTGGCTTGGGGGTTATGCTGGCGGCTGGACTTGGGCTTGAATTCCCTAGGCTTGCCAGAGTCGGACTCTGCCTGCCCGGCGCCACCTGCTTCTGACCCATCAGACCCTGGCCCGGCAGAACTCGGCCCCTTGGCCTCTCCAGCTTCCGAGTCCGCACGATTCCTTTGGACACCCTTCAGGCTGGGCTTGCCATGGCGCTCGGCGAGAATCCCCTTGGGTATGGCCACCGTCTCCGACTCGTCCAGGTCCTGGGAGGTCGAAGTCCGATACAGGGCATTGCGCAGCTCCCGGAACTCGTCACTGCTGGGCACCCGGGCACTGGACCCCTTGGCCGCGCGTGGAATATGGTCGCTGACCGGTTTGATGACATGCTCGCTGAAGGCCTCGGCCCCCTCGACCACCTTGGATTTCTTGACCGGAGCCGGGTCGTACATCAGGGGTGAATCCACCAGCTCGTAACGCTTGGTGTAGACCTTGAAGATGGCCTGGATGCTGGCCGTAACCGGCAGGGCCAGGAAGGCTCCAAGGGCACCGAAGACCGCACCCAAAACCAGCACGGAGAGGAAGGCGATGGCGGGGTTCAGGTCCATGGTTCTCTGGGAGATCTTGGGCGAGAGAATCATGTTCTCGATCTGCTGGTAGATGATGATGTAGACCAGCACGGCCAAGGCATAGGTCAGGCCGTTGGAACCCCAGGCGAAGACCACGGGCAGGGCGCCACCGATATAAGTGCCGACCGTGGGCACGAACTGGGAGGTGATACCGCAGAAGAGGGCCAGGGGCAGCCAATAGGGCACATGAATCATCTCAAGGAAGATGGCCATGAAGAAGGCGTTCAGTACGGCCAGGATGCTTCGGGAGAAGAGGAAGCCCGATATCTGGTCCTGGACTATGGTCCAGGCCAGCAGGAAGCGACGTTGGGTCGCCGGTCCCAGCCACTGGCAGAGGGACCGCCGCATCTTGGGACCAGCGGCGGAAATGTAATAGGTGACCATCAGGACGGTCAGAAGGTTCAGGAGGAAGCTGAAGAGGCCCATGGTGGTCGACAGGGCCTGGCCGGCGAAATCGGTGACCCAGGAGGTCTGCAGGTTCTTGAAGATCTCCCCGCCCAGATTCTGGATCTCCGGCATCTTGAAGCTGGTGTGTTGCTCGACCGTCTCCACTATCTGGCTGTAGAGGGCCGGGGCGCCCTTGACCATAGAGATGACCTGCTGGACGAACATGTTGCCGAACAGACCCAGAAGGGCGACGACCAGAATGCACAGTCCGGTCAGGCTGGTGGCGGAAGCCAGTCCGCGCTTCCAACCATGGCCCACCAGCTTGACCACCAGGGGTTCCATGGCTAGGGCGATGAAGATCGAGATGACCACATCGAAGACGACAAATTCGACGGCACCCCATGCATGCCACACGAACACGGCCAGAAAGATCGCAATGGCGACATAGAGCAGCCCCCGGCCCCACCAATCCGGTGGCCTTCGCGGGTCACCCTTGGCGGGGAACACCGAAGCGAAATCTATCTTCTGATTGTCCTCTTGAGTCATAACCCACCATCCTACACACCGCCCTACCGCCCTTCCCCAGGCGCGAAGCACATCCAGCATGAGCCTGGTTCTATCGACCTGACCATCGCAAATAGCAGGGTCGCATATCCCGGTCAACCAATGCGGTCTTCCTTTCTGGAGCACTTGGATGCTTGTGGCTTCATAGATGCCTCATATGCGCGCAGTATCATGAACTCGTCATAACCACATGATCAAAGGAGTTCTAATGACCAAGAAAGTAGCCTTCGTCACCGGCGGCGCACAGGGCATCGGAGAAGCCATCGCCAAACGTCTGGCCAGGGACGGCTTTGCCGTTGCCGTGGCCGACCTTAATGAGGACAAGGCCGGCGAAGTCGTCAAGGCCATCGAGTCCGAGGGCGGCCGAGCCATGGCCGTCAAGCTTGACGTGGCGGACCGCGAGGCCTTCGCAGCAGCCGTCAACACCGTGGCCGACAAGTTTGGCGGCTTCGACGTAATCGTCAACAACGCCGGCCTGGCTCCCACCACACCGATCGAGACCATTACCCAGGAGATGTTCGACAAGGTCATGCACGTCAACGTGGCCGGCACCATCTGGGGCATGCAGGCGGCCGTCGCCAAGTTCCGTGAGCTGGGTCATGGTGGCAAGATCATCAACGCCTCCAGCCAGGCCGGCGTGGTCGGCAACCCCAACCTGATGATGTACTGCTCCACCAAGTTCGCCATACGCGGCATCACCCAGGTGGCCGCACGGGACCTGGCTTCCGAGGGCATCACCGCCAATGCCTACGCCCCCGGCATCGTCAAGACCCCCATGATGATGGACATCGCCCATCAGGTGGGCAAGAACGCCGGCAAGTCCGACGAGTGGGGCATGAGCACCTTCTCTAAGGACATCGCACTGGGGCGCCTGTCCGAACCCGATGATGTGGCTGCGGCCGTCTCCTTCCTGGCCGGACCTGACTCCAACTACATCACCGGCCAGACCATCATCGTCGACGGTGGCATGCAGTTCCACTGATCGGCAGCCGGTGAGCCCAGGCCTGACAGCGGGCCCCAAGCCACAGCCCCAACATCACATCCCGTTTCCGATTCCTCGCGCCCCCAGCAGGCCCTGAATCGAAAACGGGATTTTAGACATACCAGCCGAATGCACCCCATACTTAGGATTCTTGCGCCCACTGCCTATCAAAATATCCTCTTTGAGGCATCATGACAGCGCACGCATTCCACACCCTGCAGCGCCGCCAAGAGCAGGGGAAACTCCAGCGGACGACGTTCCTAGAAGAAAAGGCACATCACATCAATAGCCAACATAAGGGATTTCGCGATCCGACATCCGACAGAAACAAAGCAGTTGCAGAAAGATACCTGATCCAGGTTCCAGGCACAGGCCGGAGCAAGGGCGGGAAGCCGCGTACTTGAACGCGGTAGCCATAGGTACCCCCTGAGAGAGTCGAACTCTCGTTGTCAGATTGAAAGTCTGGTGTCCTAACCGTTAGACGAAGGGGGCAACGACTACTAAATAGTAGGGACTGAGCAAGCCTGCCGCAATACCGGCGTGTCGTGGTATGAGGCGTGCCAGAGCCTCAAAGCTTGCGGTAGCAGAAGTCATGAATGCTACGGCCGGCGGCCACGCCCTTCTTCTCGAAGTTGGTCAGTACCCTGCCCTCGAAGCGGGTCGACTCCTCAACATCGGCATGGGGCAAGTCCACGGCCATATCGGCGTTGCCCTTGCCCACATGCTCGGTGGGCAGGCTGACGGTCAGGCCACCTTCATTGTGGAAGTAGTCGAGGCCGTCCATGACCTCGTGCACATGCAGGGCGTAGTCCTCGATGTCGGTGGCGATCCGCCAGACTCCCCCAGGCTTGAGGGTCCGCCAGACCTGCCGGGCCAGCCCCTCCTGGACCAGACGGCGCTTGTGGTGCTTGGTCTTGGGCCAGGGATCGGGGAAGAAGGTCCACACCTCGGCCAGCAACCCGTCGCTGATGGCCTCCAGGAGCTCAGGGGCGTTGACCTGGGCCATACGCAGGTTATCCACATTGGCCTTGCCCGCCATGAGCATGGTATGGGCCAGGCCGGGATCATAGACCTCGACGGCCAGAAAGTCAGTGCTTTGATCGCCTTGCGCGGCGGCCACGATGTTCTCGCCCTGACCGGTGCCTATCTCCAGGACCAGGGGATGGGCATGGCCCCAGTGCAGCGCCTGAAAATCCTGGTCGAAGCTCAGCTGTGGGTCGACCTCCAAGGACCCCTCCCCCGCATTGACATCAAGGAGGTAGGTGTCCGCGTAGGAGTCCCAGGCCCGCTGCAAGCGGTCAGTCAAATGACTTGACCGGCGCACGAAGGACAGGAGGGGCCTGCCCTGCGCCTTGGGGCTCGCAGCAGCCTGCCCTTCCTTAGTCGCCGATTGGGCGACCTGTCCCTGATCTGATTCCTGCCTGGCCGTGGGGTCAATCTCGCTTGCATTCATATACACGACTCTAGGGGAAGACCCGGAACGACTGCTAGGTCGTCGCGAGCGCGACCAGTCGCTCCGGCAACGACAGTAAGGAGCGACGCCCAGCCTGGAGACCTTCGGACCCGATAAGGTCTGCCCGAACCCCCTCCATACGCTTCACGCTTCATTCATATCCAACGGGTAGAATCGGTACATGAGCACAAATAACCCGGGACCGGCCCCACAGCAGCCCTATCAGCCTCAGCAGCCCCTATCCAACGATCAAGCCCATGGGTCCTACCAGCAGGGAGCCCACATGGGACCGCAGTTCCATGCCCCGGTGCCCAACCCCTACACCCAGCCCTACAATCAGGTACCATCCGTCATGCCAGGCCCACAGATGCCCATGGGCCAGGCATACCCTCCCCCCACCAGTCCTTATATGACGCCACGCAGGGGCTCCTGGAACGCCATGTCCATCGTCGGATTCATCTGTTCCTTCTTCTTCGCGCCGGCCGGGCTGGTACTATCGATCATCGCCTGGAGGCAGATCAAGCGGACCGGAGAGGAAAGCAAGGCACTGGCCATAGCCGGCACCATCATCAGCGCGTTTTCCTTGGTGGTCTCCGCCGTGCTCATATTCTTCGTCTTCTTCTTCGCACTCATTGCCGGCAACATTGACACCGACTACGCAAACCGATACTGCGAGACCCATGATTGCTACAGCGACAACAACTACGGCGACGATGACGACTACTCCTTTGAAGATGACAAATTCACCCGTTTTGAGCGCCGGAAATCCCCCCGCGAGGAGGAACTGGTGGCCTGGACGTGCTCACCGGTCAATTCCTGGTCTGACCTGACCATTTCAGCGGCCTGAGCTGGGCAGCAGGGCAACGACACGCAGGAAGGCTCTGCGGCTTGCGCACCGGCCAGATATGTGTAATATAGCTACTCGGCTGCTTAAACAGCAAGCCACGGCCCCGTAGCTCAGTTGGTTAGAGCGCCGCCCTGTCACGGCGGAGGTCACCGGTTCAAGTCCGGCCGGGGTCGCTGGAAAATCAAGTGCCCGGTTCTGCCGGGTTTTTGATTGTCCATGGCTCTGTAGCTCAGTTGGTAGAGCGTACGACTGAAAATCGTGAGGTCAGCGGATCGATGCCGCTCGGAGCCACGAGAATGAACCCCGCAGTCCCAGAAATCTCGGACTGCGGGGTTTTCCTGTCATTCCGTTGACTGATGTTTTGGGATATACGCCACAATGTGTGTCCGCTAGTCAGTGCAGTTCGGGTAGCTGACGGGTGTGTCCATCAGTCCGTGAAGTTGGGCCTATAGCTACCGCCCTGCCTCCGGGCCCACAAGTGAAACGATGCCCGCAGACCTTAGCCCACCCCAATATGCCGGGAGTCTTATGGCTAATGCGGGGCGGAGACCAGCTGATACCTGGCATAGTGGGCGAAAGCCTGAACATCGGCCTCAGCCCTGGGACTGGAGGCGCGGTCACGGTCATGGAAAAGGTAGATGTTGAACTTGGGTGCCTTGGAGTCGATGAATGGCATGAACTCCAGGCCATCTACCTCCTCCACACCCACGGAAGTGATGAAGCCCAAGGCTATGCCTGCGGACGTGATGGCTTTGAGGGTATCAAGATCAGCCACCTCTATGATCCGCGAGACCGACACCTGCTGGCGCAGCAGCTGGTCTGAAGCCTGGGCATGGACGAAGTCGTGGTTGAGGGTCACAAACCGGACCGATTCAGGCAGATCTGATATATCGCCAAGGGTAAGCCCGCTGCTCACATCGACCCCCAAGGTGCTCATAAGTCCTTGGCTGCCGGCCAGGCCAAAGGGGTAGGTGGTCATCTTGCGGGTCTCAACGCCGGATATATGCAATTGGTCATCGACGGCCGCAACCGCACCATAATCCACCTGGTGCTTGCGCATGTGCTCAAGCAGCCGGCTGGAGCCCACGGTCTCCAAGGAGACCCCCACGAATCCCGACGGCATCGAGGGCGTATCGCCCTCCTGGTCGCAGTTCAGGAGGGAGGAGATTATGGGCGGCAGGCCAACGCGTCTGATGCGATTGCGCCCCACAGCTGACACAGCCAGACCAAGGGTATCCAGCTCCACCAAAATCTGTTGGGCACGGCTTACCGCCACCAGACCAGCATCGGTCAGCTGCACGCCGCCCGCACCGAAGCGCCTACGCTCCACCAGGGGCTTGCCCAGCTGTTCCTCCAAACGTTTGATGGCCATGGAGACCGTGGGTTGAGACAGTCCTACCTGGTAGGCGGCATGCGTGAAGGAGTGAGTCTGGGCAAGAGCAACCAGAATCTCTAGGTCGCGGATGTTCTCAATCTGCGCCATGGCCATCCACCTCTCCGTAAACCGACCGACCAGCCCCTCCCCCTGGAGCAGGGGCACGAGGGTGGAACCACCGCCTTGTGTCCAGATTGGTCATCGTCATTCAGTCTACCGGATTGACATGGTTCAGCTGACTACAAATACCAGAATGAGGCCCGCATACACTGTGCCCCGGTTCTGACCGGGCTCCAACCCTACCCTGAATAGGGACTGGAGCCCGACCTGGACTAGGGCAGGTGAGACCCTGCCGCCGCACAATGCCGTGCGTCAGTCCTCAAAGGACCAACGGGCGTCCGCAACGCTTTGGGCCACATTGTCAATGGGCTCACGGTTCAGGCCCTCGTCCACGGCCTGTTGGGCCACAGCGGTGGCGACACGCAGCGAGAGCTCCCTCAGGTCCTTGATGGCGGGCAGGACAGCCGCACCCGGCTGGTCGGCATCAATCATATCGGAGATGGCGTAGGCGGCGGCGAGCAGCATTTGACGGCTTACACGGCTGGCCTTCGCGCAGATGGCCCCAAAACAAATGCCGGGGTACATGAGGGCGTTATTGCCCTGGCCGATATAGTAGTTGGTGCCCCCGAACTCGACGGGCTCCGAGGGGGTACCGGTCGTCACGAATGCGCGGCCCTCAGTCCAGGCTATGACATCCTTGGCTTTGGCCTCAGCCAGCTCGGTCGGGTTGGAGATGGGGCAGATCAGGGGGCGCTCCACATGGCTGGCCATGGTCTTGACGACTTCCTTGCTGAAGGCGCCGGCCCTGGTGGAGGTGCCGACCAGCACAGTGGGACGGAAGGCATCCACCGCCTGAACCAGGGAACCGGTGTCACTCACAGCTGGGAACTCACCAGGTTGACGAGCATACTTCCGCTGCCCTTCGGTCAGATCCTCCTGGTCGGAGATGACCATACCCTGACGGTCAAAGAGCATGACCGACCTGCGGGCTGTCTCCTCATCCATGCCATGACGCAGCACCAGGTCATCAACGATCTGGTCGGCAATACCCACGCCTGCCGTTCCGGCGCCGAACACGAGCGTCCTGGTCTCCTCAGGGGCTATGCCTGAGATCTTTCGGGCTGCCAGGAGGGCCGCCAGAATGGTGACGCCCGTGCCCTGTATATCGTCGTTCAGGGTCAGGATACTATCCTGATACCGCTTCAGAATGGGAGCCGCCTCCGGCCTGCCGAAGTCCTCCCAGTGGATCAAGGCCTTGGGGTAGCGCTTGAGCGTCTCCTGCACGAAGCGCTCGATGAAGTCGTCATAGCGTTGGCCGCGCACCCGTTCGAATCGGTTGCCCACGTAATCGGGGTTGTCGAGCAGGGCCTGACGGTTGGTGCCGACATCCACCATAACGGGCAGCACACGGGAGGGGTCTATGCCGGCGGCCGCGGTGTAGACGGCCAGCTTGCCTGTCAGTATCTCGGCCCCCTGGGCCCCCCAATCCCCGATGCCAAGAATGCCTTCCGCGTCGGTACATACCACCAGATCGATCTCATGGCCCTGCGCATACTGCTCCAAGGCGGCGCCGATGCGATCGGGGTGCTCAATGGAGATGTAGGCGACGTCCGAGCCGGAATAATACTGGTCATACTGCTGGATCGACTGGGCGACGGTTGGCGCATAGACTATGGGCATGTACTCGGTCAGGTGCTCATCCATGCTCCGATAGAAGAGTTTGCGATCGCTGCGGCAGATGCTCATGAGATACATGCGCTTGGCCAGATCGGTGGGTTCCTGCAGGAAACGCCGGTAGACGATATCGGCCCGCTGGTCGTTGGTCTGCACTGCTGCGGGCAAGAGGCCGTCTATGCCTAAACGTTCCCTCTCCTGTGCGGAATACCCCAGTCCATTGGTGACGTATGAATCATTCAACGTATTGAAACCGGTCATTGTTCACTCACCTTTGCTATTGGTGGAGCCTAGCGTCCTTGTATAGACTCCCTGAGCGCCAGCCTAAAAAGCCGGACTTTCACCTGCAAATAGGGCATTCGAATACGGGACCAAGGGCGGAAGGCCGCGCTTCCAGCAAGACTCGCCAAGCGGTTCAGGAGCTGAGTCCATATTACTGTCATCTATTTGTGCGTCGCTTCGCATGAGGATACGGTGGGCACACCATCGCAAGCCACGTCAAGGATGCGCGACTTGGACGCGCGAACGTCCGTGCGACACCGATGGTGTCATTGAGTTTCCGTGTGAAGGAGCACCTCATGTCGACCACAGGTATACAACAAAGCCCCCAAAAGCCAGTGGGAGGCAAGGACACATTCGACACGAACCAGCTGGTACACTCGCTTGTCTGCGTGGTAGTGGGACTTGCCATCTTTCTGATACCACCACCTCAAGGTCTCACCCCGCAGGCCATGCACATGCTTGGCGTGTTCGTGGGGACGATTCTGGGCCTTATACTTCAGCCCCTGCCCACCTCGTCGGTGGCGATCATCGGCATGACGGTGGGCATGCTCACTGGCGCATTGGACGTGAAGAAGGCGGCCTTCAGTGGATTGGGCAGCCCGTCGATCTGGCTGATCGTGGCGGCCTTCTTCATCGCCCAGGGCTTTGTTTCCACGGGTCTGGGCCGGCGAATCGCCTTGGTCTTCCTATCCCTCCTAGGCAAGTCAAGCTTGGGCATCTCCTATGGCCTGGCAGCGGCCGACCTGGTTCTCTCACCGGCGACGCCTTCAAACACCGCACGTCTGGGAGGAATCCTCTTCCCCATCATCACCTCCGTTTCGGACGTGCAGGATTCCACACCCAAATCAGATGAGTCACGCAAGCGCATTGGTGCCTTCCTGGCCCTGACGGCCAACAATGTGAACGCCATTACCTCGGCCATGTTCATTACCGCCATGGCGGCTGGTCCCGTGGTGAGCCAACTGGCCCAGAAATCCGGCGTGAACATCAGCTGGGGCTTGTGGGCCCTGGCCTGCATCGTTCCTGGTCTGCTCTGCCTGATCGTGATTCCCGCCCTGATATACAAGCTCTTCCCACCGACCATCAAGCATGTGCCCCAGGCCCAGGCCGACGCCAAGACGGAACTCAGGGAGATGGGTTCGCTCAGCGGTCAGGAGTGGATCATGATGGTCACCTTCATCGTCATGCTGATCCTGTGGGCCACGGGCTCCATCTTCCACGTCAATGCCACCGCTGTGGCCTTCCTGGGCGTGTCGGTCCTCCTGTGCACCAAGATCATCAGCTGGAACGACATGGCCTCCAACAAGTCCGCCTGGTCCACCCTGATCTTCTTCGGCGTGCTGGTCGGCATGGCTCAGCCCCTGAATGACCTTGGTGTGACTGGCTGGGCGGGCAAGCTGATCGCCAATATGGTCCATGGCCTGCCCTGGATGCTGGTCCTGGCCATCCTGACCTTCTTCTACTTCTTCATCCACTACATGTTCGCATCCGAGTTGGCCCAGGTGGCTGCGATCTACACCCTCTTTGTGGGTGTGGCCGTAGCGGCCGGAGTCCCTGCCATCGCAGCAGCCCTGATGCTGGGCGTGGCTTCGGGACTAATCGGTGCCATGACCCACTATGCCTCGGGACCTGCGGCACTCATCTATGGCGCTGGGTATGTCAAAACATCGGAGTTCCTGCGCATCGGCCTGATCTGCGGCCTGATCACCGTCAGCATCTTCCTGACCGTTGGCATGGGCTGGTGGAAGGTCATCGGCATCTGGTGATCGGCCGAATGCCATGGGGTGGGTCAAGACAGTGGCATGTACTCGCGGACTGACCGCCCCATGGCCGCCGACACACGACAAGAGGGGTCTGGACGATACCGCAAGTATCGTCCAAACCCCTCTGTTTTCGGTGTCTATGTCCCTCAGTCGCCTGACGCTTGCAGTTGCCCGGCCACCCAATCAACGATGTGGGGGGCAACCTCCTCAACTTGGTCGATGGCGACTTCAAAGTCTTCGGGGCCGCCATACCAGGGGTCCACCAGGTCAATGCTGTCCTCCCGGCCGGGGGTGGGAACAGGCAGCTTGGGGTCGAAGCTACGGTACATGCGAACCTCATCCTGCTTCTCGGCTGGTAGCAGGCGGCGCAGGGAGCGCATGTGCGAGGCGGTCATGGGCAGGAAGAGGTCGGTCTCGGCGATCTCCTGCGTGTCGATCCGATGGGCAAAATGGCGGGAGGGCAGCTGGTAGCCGCGTTCCTTGAGGACCCGCACCGCCCTGCGATCTATGGGATTGCCGTATTCCTCATCGCTGACCCCACTGGAGGCCAGGGTGACCCGCTCCCCCAGACCCGCCTCCTCAAAGCGGGCGCGCAGTACGATCTCAGCCATGGGAGACCGGCAGATGTTGCCGGTGCACACGGTCATGATCCGATAGGGTTCGGCTCCCGTACCTCTGCCCTGACCGGCCAAATCCTTGCTCTGGTCACTCATCCTGGAATCGTCCTTCCTTCTCATCAAAGGGGCGATCATGCTTTTCGTAGGTCAGGAAGCGGTAACGGACACCCTGGGGCTGCGACTTGGCTGACTGCCGCCAGTCTGTCTGCTGGGTCATCTCCCAACCCTCCACACGGATCAGGGACTCCATATCAGGCCCGTAGGCATCGGCATCCACCTGCGCGTCAATCTGCGTGACATAGGCCCTATTGGCCCGAGGCAGGGCCATCTGGAATATCTGCGCCCCACCAATCACCCAAATCTCCGAACGGTCCATCCCGTCATCGGGAATGGACTCCTGCCTGGCTATGTCCAGGGCCTGCTCGAAATCGGTGACCACAACGGCACCTGGGGCGCGGTATTCAGGGTCTCGCGAGATCACGATATTGTCCCGCTTGGGCAGGGGGCGGAACTTTGCCCCCAAGGACTCCCAGGTCTTACGACCCATGATCACCGGATGGGAGACCGTAAGCTCCTTGAAGCGCTGCATGTCCTCGGCCAGATGCCAAGGCATGCCGCCTTCAAAACCGATGACGCCTTCACGACCGTCCTTGCCGGAGGCTTGAGCCCAAATAAGATTGACCCGGAAGACCTTGACGATGTCATCGCCCCAATCCTCGTCTTCGTCCTGCCCGGCAAATCCGGGCACGGGTTCGTGATAGCCACTGCGGCTACTGTCATGCTCCATTTCGTACTCTCCTTGGAATCCGATTGGGATTATTCTAGCTTCCGGTTCAGACCGCCACAGGCGCCTTGATGGTCGGATGATGCTGGTAGTTGAGGATCTCGAAGTCCTCATACCGGTAACCGAAGAGC
The DNA here is from genome assembly GCF_003315635.1 of Bifidobacterium aemilianum. GTDB lineage: Bacteria > Actinomycetota > Actinomycetes > Actinomycetales > Bifidobacteriaceae > Bifidobacterium > Bifidobacterium aemilianum. The sequence goes on from NZ_PDCG01000007.1 coordinate 55,117, forward strand.
GAATCGGCCTTGTTCAGGCGAATCTGTGGGTAGGGATAGGGGTCACGGCCCAGCTGGGTCAAAATCTGGTCGATGTGGTTGTCGTAGAGGTGGCAGTCGCCGCCCGTCCACACAAACTCCCCCGGCTCCAAGCCGGTCTGCTGGGCCATCATGAGGGTCAGCAGCGAATAGGAGGCGATGTTGAAGGGCACACCCAGGAACATGTCACAGGAACGCTGGTAGAGCTGGCAGGAAAGCCTGCCGTCTGCCACATAGAACTGGAAGAGGGCATGGCAGGGAGGCAGGGCCATCTGGTCTACCTCGGCGGGATTCCACGCGGATACGACCATGCGACGGGAATCGGGGTGGGTCCGGATCAGTTCAAGAACCTTGGATATCTGGTCGATGGTCCGGTTGGGGTCCTCCGGGGTGGGAGCCGGCCAGCTCCGCCACTGAACACCATAGACCGGGCCCAGGTCCCCGTTCTCATCCGCCCATTCGTCCCAGATGTGAACATTGTTCTCCTGCAGCCAGCGCACGTTGCTGGAGCCTTTGAGGAACCAGAGCAGCTCATAGGCCAGCCCCTTGAAGAAGACCGTCTTCGTAGTCAGCAGGGGGAAGCTGCTGGCCAGATCGAAGCGCATCTGCTGCCCGAAGAGGGAGATGGTGCCGGTGCCGGTCCGGTCCGACTTGAGCGTTCCCTCCGTCAGTATCTTCCTGACCAAATCCTCATAGGGCATGGGGATATCGGTTTGTGGACGGGAAGGAATGCGGGTGCGGATCTGTGCGAGTTCTTCTGGAGTCAAAGCCATGGGGACCAGTCTAGCAAGCTCACTGACGGGAAAGAAGACCACACCTGATACAGCTGCCAGCAAAAGCCCACTGAACCGACTAGATTTGTTCTTGTCCACTCAGACCCGGACACTCGGGTCTCCAACCGGTATGTTTATAAGTTGTTACCTGAAGAAGGAGGCCATAATGGCCAAAAAAGTGTGGGTTGAGCGCAATAAGGATGGATCCTGGGATGCTTTCGGCGACGATGGCGCCCATATCAAGTTCGGCCACGGACAAGGTCTGTTCGACCCCGGCGACCTCATGAAGCTGGCTCTGGCCGGCTGCGCGGCCCTATCCAGCCAGGTCGCGGTCGAGAGCACCCTGGGCGAAGGCAAGGGCGCCACCATTTCCGTGGATGGCACCTATGACGACGAGCTCAAGGGCTTCGCCAGTTTCAAGGAGCAGATTGAGCTCGATGCCAGCTCGGCCGGCCTGCACAACGAGGATGTCGAGAAGTTCAAGGAGCGGGTGCAGAAGCACATCGAACGCAGCTGCATGGTTATGCACACCTATGAGCATGCCACGCCGGTGAGCGAGGAAATCACCGTCAAGCAGTAACCGCTTGGGCTGCAATCACCCTTGGTGCTGGGTTATTGGTGCCGGGGCATGTCAGCTCAGAATGCACTGAGGCCGGGACGATTGATACTATCGTCCCGGCCTCAGTCATATCGCCTTTAAACCGCTGCCAGCCAGGCGCCGGCTTGGCTTTGTGCGGCGGGAGTGCCTAGGTGTACAACCCGCCATCTTAAGCATCAGGCCTGGTCACCGGATTTGTGCATGGGGTCAATGCTGGATTCCAGCTCCTCAACCTGATCCGCTGCGGCCATCTGCACCGAGACGGATTCCACACCCTCCACCGGCGCTCCCTGCTTGCCTTCGGCCCGCAGCTGCTCGGCTTCCACATACTTGCGCGGCACCACGAATACCGGGCCCGCGGCATGCTGGATCAGCCCCTGGCTGGTGGACCCCAGGAGCAGACCAGTGAAGCCTCCGCGACCCCGGGAACCAACCACCACCAAATCATGGTCATAGGAGGCCTTGGTCAGGGCGCTCACAGCGCTATCTGGCACGATGGACTTGTGAATCTTCAGATTCGGGTGGGCTTCCTGAAGGGGCTTGATGGTGGCATCCAAATCCTCCATATAGGAATCCATGACCCCCTCACCGTCAATGCCCTGCACACCCGGCACAGCGTCGATGACATCAAGGCTGGCACCCCAGGACGAGGCCAGGTCGGCAGAGATCTCCAGAGCCTTCAGTCCCCACTTGGACTCGTCGGAACCCACAGCCACCTTGCTGATGTTGTTGGTCAGATGCATGGGCTTGCCGTCGTCATCGGTGTAGGGCACCACAACAATGGGACAGTATGCGTATGCTGGCAGGGAGGAGCTTGTGGTACCCAGCAGACGCTCAGCCAGGCCGCCCTTGCCACGGTTGCCGATGACGATCAGCCTGTAGTTGCGTGACAGCTCCACGAAGACCGAAGAGGGGTCACCGGTGACGATGAGGGTTGCCGCCTCCACACCCTGCTCATCGGCGATGGCCTTGGCCTTGGAGAGGATGCCCTGGGCATCGCTATGGGCGGCATTGTCGTCACCCATGGCCGTATAGGTGGCATCGAAGGAAACGGCGGCGTAGGAAGGAAGGGAATAGGCACAGACGATCTGCAGGGTCAGCCCTGCGTGCTTGGCATAGTTCGCCGCCCACCAGGTGGCCTTGTAGCTTGCGTGTGAACCATCGACACCAACAAGAATGGCCTTGTCGTTGATCATGGCGACCTCCTTTGAGTCATGCGGGCATCTATTCACGCCCGAATACCTCCAGATTACCCCCGTCAAAGGCCATCCATAAGTGTGTCATGCCCCAGAAACGCAGAAACGCACCCTAGCTGGGTGCGTTCGCTGTTGCAGGTGGACTTGCTATGGAAAGGCTCAGAGCACCCTTCGGATGGAATAGCCACCCCGGAAAATCACCGAGACGGCATCATACTTGGTGCCCGCGTACTGGGAGTTGATCATCATGCCATTGCCCACATAGATGGCGGCATGTTCGGCGTTGGCTATGATGTCGCCGGGCTGCGCCTCCGCCAGGCTGGCGACCGGTAGCCCCACCGTCGCCTGCGCACCGGATGTACGGGGCAGACTCACACCCATATTGGCGAAAACGTACTGTACGAAGCCAGAGCAATCCCAACCAGCGGGAGTGGTGCCCCCTGCCTGGTAGGGAACCTTGCCCACGAACTGGGTGGCGAAGGCCATCAGGCTATTGACCGACTGGCCGTTGGGCGGGGTAACCGTGAAGTTCTGCGGGGCTTGACTCTGCCGGGCAGTGGAACGACTGGCTGCCTCCGGTGACTCAGCCGCAGCCGCAGCCGCAGCGGCCTCACGGGCCTCCTGGGCGGCCTTGTCCCTATCGGCCTGGGACTGGGTCTGGGGAACGTCGAGCTGCTCGATGCCTCCCCAGTTGGAGTCTGCCTCCACCTCGGAGGAAGTGGACTCCTTGAGGAGGTCCTTGCGGACCACAGTGGTCTTCCGGAAGGAACGGGAGGACGTTACCACATCATCCGCGCCCTCGACAGCGAAGGCGGCGGGCTCAACCACGGCGAACGCCGTGCATACCAACGCCCCAGCAACTATCGTTGATAGAGACTTCTGTAAAGTGTTCATCAAGAAAAGGCTAGCACATGTGCATGACCCATGCCCGCTACATGCTGAGTCACCCATCATGGCGCACAGATGCGGGAATCAGCCAGCGCTTATACAAACGCAACCCAGGCATCCCTAGCTTGTGATGGTCAGTTGCCAGCGATCAGTAGTGAATGTACTGGAAGGCTGCTGCATCCTTGGCGGAGAAGGTGCGGGAGAAGGTCTTGCCGGCCAGGGAGGCACCGCTCTCCGACGTCACAATGGACCCATCCTCGTTGATCTTCTCCACGATGGCAACGTGGCCGTAGACGGCATCCGAACCGGCCTGACCCGATGCAAAGGCGATGACGTCACCTACGTGACGGGGGGTGTTGTCCACCCAAAAGCCCAAAGCCCGGGCTGAATTGGCCCACATGTTGCCATTGCCCATATGGGAACCCACGGGCAGACCCAGCTGCTGGCGCCGCATGTAAGCCCACCAGGTGCACTCGCTGAATTCGTAGGCGTTGCCACTGTCGCCAGTGGGGTGATTGGGGTTGAAGGACTGCGGAAGCAGGTCCCTATCGCTGTCCATGAGCTTAGCGACATTGGGATTGTTGGCCTTGGACAGGGACATCTTGTCCACATCAACGAAAGTATTGGTGTCGCCCAGGGTCCAGCCGCCATCAGACAGGGAGCTACGCTCCTGCGAACGGGAGACGGAGCTGCCACCCACCGGCTTGAGGGTGGAGGTCGTAACCGCGTCAGCGGAAGCGGTCTTGCCGCCGTGCAGGGCGGGATTGAGGGACATGCTGGTGGCTGCGGCTCCAACCAGGGCCGCCAAGGAGGCTGATACCAGAATGTGCGAGCGCCGCCGCTTGGCCTGCCTGGCCAGACGGATGGAGCGCCGGGAGGTCAGCGAAGCCTGATCAAGGCTGATGGCCAGGTACTCATCAACGTCGACGGTGGCACCGTTCCTGCCCATCTGGGCCAGGGGACCTTCAGCTTTGCCCTCAGAGGTCCCGCAGCTGGGACTATCGGGGCGTTCGCCTGAAGTCGCGGTTACCAATGGCGCGGCATGCTTCATACGTACTCGGCTCCTTGCGGATCATCAACAACTGCAAGTGGTCAACTAGACCACTCATTCAGCACCTTCCGTGCACACAACCCGTGCACAGCGCATGTGTGGCGGCAAAGCACCACGGTTAATCAGCATACAACCAGGCCTGCCTCCAGCAAAAATTTGACAGCATGTCATAAGCGTGCAAATCGCGCTAAGGCCCAGAAAATAGCCTAAGTCTCAGGAGCGGTTGCTGGAGCGAACCGCCCCCCATCTGACCATGCCCCAAGACCAATCGGGCGGGCCTGAGCCAGCTGGTGGACTGTTGCCTCTGATAGGGCTCTGCCTGCCTAGACTGGAGGTATGGACACTATAGATATTCCAGCACAGCTGCTGCCAAAGGATGGACGTTTTGGCTCAGGCCCCAGCAAGATCCGCCCCCAACAAGTCCGCAGCCTCTGTGATGACTCCATGAGCCTTTTAGGAACCTCCCACCGACAAAGTCCCGTCAAGCAGATCGTCGCCTCGATCCGCCAAGGATTGGCGGACTTCTTCTCCTTGCCCGATGCTTACGAGGTCGTACTTGGCAACGGCGGGGCCAGCGCCTTCTGGGACATCGCCTGCGCCTCACTGATCAGCCGGCAGGCAGCCTTCGGGTCCTATGGGTCCTTCAGCGCCAAATTCGCGGCCTGCGCAGCCTCAGCCCCCTTCCTGCTGGATCCGGTGATCTTCGAGTCGCCTGTGGGAAGCTACCGGCTGCCGGAGCTTACGGAAGGAGTCGATGCCTATTGCTGGGCCCACAATGAGACATCCACCGGCGTTGCGGCTCCAGTCCGGCGGATACCCAACAGCGAGGAGTACGGGGCCCTGATGCTGGTCGATGCGACCAGTGCCGCTGGGGCCCTGCCGGTGGACTTGGCCCAATGCGACGCCTATTACTTCTCCCCCCAGAAGGCCTTCGGATCCGATGGCGGGCTCTGGATCGCCATCCTCTCCCCCGCAGCCGTCGACCGGGCCTTCAGCTTGGAATCAAGCACGGAGCTTGAGGGGGCCGTCCGATGGATTCCACCCTTCCTGTCCTTGAAATCTGCCATCGAGTACTCCCGCAAGAACCAGACACTCAATACACCGGCCATAGCAACGCTCATCATGCTCGACCAGCAGATCCAGTGGCTGAACTCCCAGGGTGGTCTGGACTGGTCTCAGCAGCGCTGTGCGCAGTCCGCCTCCCTGCTCTATGACTGGGCTGAGTCTTCCAGCTACGCCAGACCCTTTGTGAGTGACCCACTGGCCCGCTCCAATGCCGTGGTCACCATTGACATGGATGAGGACATCAGCGCCGACAAACTCGTGGGCCTCTTGAGGGAGAACGGCATCGTGGATACGGCAGGGTATAGAAAGCTTGGACGAAACCAGCTGAGGATCGGGGTCTTCCCTTCGGTCGAGCCAGCGGACGTGGCGGCCCTGACCCGGTGCGTCGATTATCTGGTGGAGGTGACACGGGGCTGAACTCCATGCCCTCCTTGCCCTTGCGGGACTTTCACATGCCGCCGGACTCGAAAGTCACCATGGAGGCTAAGCTAAGACTATGAAGTTGGCACCGATTTTCAATCCGGACGCCCGCAGGGCGGCTCCCAAGCCCATACGAGTGGACCTGCGCAAGGTCTTTGTCATCGGTACAAGCCTATGGACAGTGGCCTTGCTGGTGAGTCTGATCCTGCTGCTGCTGGATGTCAAGGCCCTGCCCTTGGTTGTGGTCTGCGCTTCGGGCGTGCTGATCGGCCTGGCCATGCTGGTCTGGGAGCATTTCGACCGCTGGAACTACCGCAGACTCGGCAAATAGCCACCCGCACCCTCCACCGAAAGCGAGAGTCCAAGGGTTTGCGCCGATTTTCGGCAGGGCAAAGGCCGCAGCCCGTTCTCTTCCCTGTCTGGGGATTATCGGGCCACAGGCAAGGCCAGCGTAAAGGTGCTGCCCTGGCCCGGCGCGCTCCACAGCCCCACCGATCCATGGTGGGTCAGGGCCACGTGTTTGACGATGGCCAGTCCCAGCCCCACACCGTCCTCATTGCGGCCACTCTGTTCCTTGCCCCGGTAGAAGCGTTCAAACACATGGCTTTGCTCGGCCTTGGCAATGCCGCTACCGCGGTCAACAACACGAATGAGGGCTTGGCTGCCATCGCGCGAAGGGGCGGCCGAAAGGGTCACGCTGCTGCCCTTGGGTGAATATGCCAGGGCGTTCTCTGCCAGTTTGCCCACCGCCGCTTGGATCTGGTCCGTATCGGCGTTGATGGTTAGGGAGGGGTCGGACTGGACCACAAGCCTGACCTCCAGCCTCTGACTTATGGCGGCCAGGGATGCGGCCACGGCATCCAACTGGTCCTTGACTGAGATTCGGTTTTCCTGGGAGGGTTTCACTGGTTCCTGGGCCTTGATGAGCAGGATCAGATCGGCGACCATATGGCTCAGATGGGTGCAGGAGGCACGGACCTGGCGGGCGTCATCGGCAATTTGCTGGGCGTCGAGATGGCCATGCTCCAGGGAATCGGCCAGCCGCTCAAGATCCTTACTGGGCTTGACCAGCTGCTCGGAGACGTTGTCGATGAAGGCATCACGAACCTGGGAGAAACGGACGGCATCGGAGACATCGTCCAACAGAATGAGTATGAACTCCCCACTGATGCGGCCCACAGTGACCTTGAGCCAATTAGGCCGGCCGCTGGCCTGGACCACCGCCTTCCGATCTGTCCCCTGCCCCAGCACAGGCTGGACATCTGCCGACGGCTCCGGGATGAAACGTTTGGGTGTGTCGGTCACCAGGTCGAACCGGCGACGCCCACCCTGGCTCCTGACCTGCCGGACAGCTTCCAGGACCTGACCGCTGACCAGGGCATCGTCCTCCACCAGTCCCAGTCGATAGGCGGCAGGGTTGGCTTGGACCACCTGGTCCGAACCATCCAGCAGAATTGACGCCTCATCCAACATGGCGATGAGAGCAGCGGTGGAATCATCAAGCTCGTCGCTGTCTTCCTCATCATCCTGGTCCTCACTGAGATTCCGGTGAATCCTGTGAATACCTTTGCCCCAGGCCGGCAGCCCCAGGGAGATGTGGTGGAGCCAGGAATTCAGACCCGGCCAGATTCGGTCGGCCAGCAGGAAAACCAGTGCCAGCAGGAGGGACAGTAGCAGCAGGGCGAAAACCACAAAGACCAGCACAGTTGATGAGGGTGACGACATACGCCCATTCTCCCATATCTGCGGACTGCGGAAAAATCAGGCGGGCCCTGGGTCCTGGACGCTGGTGGCGGCTGGACACCTCAGCAGGAGTCAAGCTTGGGCAAGCGGCATTCAACTGAACCTGCCTTATGGTCTTAGAGCCAGAATCGGTAGCCATGACCCGAAGCTGCCTTCACCAAGCCGACCCAAGCTGGTAAGGTCATAGAACACGGTCTGCGTCGCCGCCCTGGTCTGGAAGAGGCCCAGCAGGGTGGCCTGGTGCAAGCGAGCAAGGAAGGCAAGAGGATGCGCGTTATTTTCAACGAGGAGTTGAAGGCAGTCGGTGACGGGCTCGACCAGATGGCTGCCGATGTCAGTCAGGCCGTCCACGGTGCAGGGCAGGCCTTGCTGAACACTGATCTGGATGCGGCTCAGGCCGTCATCGACGGCGACCAGGTCATCGACGACCTTGAGGCGGACCTAATCGACCAGTGCGTCCGTCTCCTGGCCCGGCAGAACCCTGTGGCCACGGACCTGCGGGTGGTGGTGTCCTCACAGCGCCTGGCCGCCACCTTCGAACGGATGGGCGACCTATCCAGACATATTGCCGAGGCCGTCCGCCGCAGCTACCCCAACTCCCCCCTGCCCCCCGAAGCAAAAGACCTCTTCCGCCAGATGCAGGAGTTCCTGGACATGACCGCCGACCGACTGGTGACCATGCTGGCCGACCGCGACACGAAGACCGCCGAGCAGATCATCCGCGACGACAGCATTCTTGACGACCTCCACCACCAGACCTTCGCGCTGGTTCTTGATGACAGCTGGCAGGGCAGCAAGCAGGAGCTGATCGACGTGGTGCTGCTGGGCCGTTTCATGGAGCGGATGGGTGACCATGCGGTCTCCGCAGCCCGCAGGGTAGTCTATATCGTCTCCGGCTTCGACCCCAGCAAGGAGCCCGACAAGGCCGGCGAGGACAACGAGGGCTGACTGAACCTGACAGGGACTGACTGAACCGAACGAGGGCTGGCTGAAGCGGACGGAGGCTGACAGGAACTGACTGAACCGGACGGGGCCGACAGGAACTGACTGAGGCGACCCTTGCCGACTGATCAGTTAGGACTTGCTGGCCCGCAAGCTTTTGTCTACGGATACGCGCCTGCCGGCCAGGGGGTCAACCAGACGAACGGTCATCGAAGCACGGTCGGCCAAGGACGGTTGCCTGAAGGGCACCAGGCCTTGCCAACTGGTAGGTCCTGCTAGCCAAAACGTCCTTGGTATTGACCCTGAGAAGGGACCCATCTGCTCCATATCACCCCGAACTCAGCTGGCTGTTGCTACGGCTGTATACAACATGAGGGAACCACCCATAGGTGGTTCCCTCATTCGTCTTGCGGCTATGCCCGGAAGATTCCTACTTCTTCTGGCCCTGGGCAGCAACTGCGGCGGCACCGGCTGCGGCGGCCTCAGGGTCCAGGTACTCGCCACGGGGCTTGATGGGCTTGAAATTCTCATCCAGTTCGTAGACCAGCGGAATGGCGGTGGGGATGTTGACCTTGGCGATCTCCTCCTCGCTCAGGCCGTCAAGCATCTTGACGATGGCGCGCAGGGAGTTGCCGTGGGCGGCGATCATCACGGTCTTGCCGGTCTTGAGGGCAGGCACGATGTCCGAATCCCAGTAGGGCTTGACGCGGGCCACCACGTTGGCCAGGGCCTCGGCCTCGGGCACCGGGTCACCGGCGTAGCGGGGGTCCTTGTTCTGGGCGTAAGGATCGTCGGGGTTGATCTCCGGCGGCGGGGTGGCGTAGGAGCGGCGCCAAAGCATGAACTTCTCGTCGCCGTACTCCTCGCGGATCTGGGACTTGTCCTTGCCCTGCAGGGCGCCGTAATGGCGCTCGTTGAGCCTCCAGCTACGCTGGACGGGAATCCACAGGCGGTCCGCCTCGTCCAGGGCGTAGTTGGCCGTGTTGATGGCACGACGCAGCAGCGAGGTGAAGACGATGTCCGGCAGGACGTTCTTCTCCTTCAGCAGCTGGCCACCACGCTTGGCCTCCTCGACGCCCTGCTCGGTCAGCGGCACGTCGACCCAGCCAGTGAACTGATTTGTCTTATTCCATGCGCTCTGACCATGTCGGAGCAATACCAATTTATATGTCATGCTTCCAGTCTAAGTGATATTCATGACGAATGAACCAAATTCCTGTGAGCGCTCACAATTACAATGAATCTGTACATTCATGCTGTTTCACGCAATGCTCAGCCCATAGACGCAGCTGACTTTGCCAGGCATCTCGCGCCTAGCTGGCGCACAACGGTGCCGAAACCTGTCTATTGCCTAGTTCAGCGGCTTGACCAGGGGGAAGGTGATGGTCTCGCGGATGCTGGCACCGGTCAGGGCGATCAGCAGGCGGTCGATGCCCATGCCCATGCCTCCGGTGGGGGGCATGCCCACACCAAGGGCCTCCAGGAAGTCCTCGTCGATGTCGGTGGCCTCCACGTCGCCGGCCGCCGCGTCCTTGGCCTGCTGGATGAAACGCTCCCGCTGGACCACCGGATCGTTGAGCTCGGAGTAGCCGGTGGCCAGCTCAAAGCCGCGCACGTAGAGGTCCCACTTCTCGACCATGCCGGGCTTGGACCGGTGTGCCTTAACCAAGGGGCTGGTCTCGACGGGGAAGTCACGCACGAAGGTCGGCTCGTAAAGCTTGTCATCGTAGAAGTGCTCCCATAGGTGCTCAACCAGCTTGCCGTGGTTCTCCACATCGTCGCGCTCCACACCCAGTTTGTCGGCGATGGCGCCCAAGTGCTCCACGGAGGTCTCAGGAGTGATCTCCTCACCCAGGGCCTCGGACAGGGAGCCGTACATGGTCATGGTCTTCCACTCGCCACCGAAGTCGTACTCTTCGCCGCCCAGCAGGGTGACCTTGGTGGAGCCGAAGGCGTCGATGGCCGACTGCTGGACCAGTTTCTTGGTCAGGTCGCCGATGGTGTCGTAGGTGCCATAGGCCTGATAGGCCTCCAGCATGGTGAACTCCGGGGCGTGCGTGGCGTCGACACCCTCGTTGCGGAAGTCACGGTTGATCTCGAAGACCCGTTCGATGCCACCAACCAGGCAGCGCTTGAGGAAAAGCTCCGGGGCGATGCGCAGGTAGAGGTCGATGTCGAAGGCGTTCATATGGGTGGTGAAGGGACGCGCCGCCGCTCCCCCGTGCACGGTCTGGAGCATGGGGGTCTCCACCTCCAGGAAGCCATCCTGGTCGAAGGTGCGGCGCAGGGAGGCGACCACCTTGGAGCGGCTGCGGACCATGTTACGAACATTCTCGTCCGCGATCATGCCAATGTAAGGCTTGCGGGTGCGGGTATCGTCCGAAAGCTCCTTGTGGAGGGTCGGCAGGGGCTGCAGGGCCTTGGCGGCGATGGCCCATTCCGTGGCGAAGACCGAGAGCTCGCCGGTCTTGGAGGAGATGACCCGCCCGCGCAGGTAGAGCTGGTCGCCCAAATCCACCAGCTGCTTGAAGGACTTCATGGAGTCCGCGCCGATCTCCTTCTTGGAGACCATGCCCTGGATGGTGGTGCCGTCGCCGGCCGACAGCTGGACGAAGCACAAACCGCCGGCATTACGGACAAAGAGCACACGACCGGCGATGCCGACCATGTCCTCGGTCTCCTCGCCGGCCTCGAGCTTGCCCTCGTAGTTTTTGCGGACATCCTGGATGCTGTCGGTTACGTCCAGGTGGACCGGGTAGGGCTCAATGCCCTCCTTAAGCATGAGGGCCCGCTTGGCCACACGCATCTGCACCTGCTCAGGGTGGGCCAGGGGGCCGAACTCCTGGTTGCTGGGGTCGATGGCCTCCTCCAGCTCAGCGCCGCCGTCAATCTTGGCCGCGATGGCCTTATCCTGCTCAAAGAGCATGGTGGCACGTTCGACCGTGGTCATGGCAGGGGTCGACGACTCGTCTTCAGTCTGATTCTCAGCAGCCTTCTCAGCGCTATCAATGGTCTGGCACATAACACAACAGTGTAACCAACAGCCGATACAGTGACAGACCAAGTCACAGCCATCCCGGCGGCCAACGCCGGAACCCGCCAGAAACTTGCCAATGTCCCGGGCCGGGAGTTATTATGATAGGCGTTGTTTAGCGGGCTGTAGCGCAGCTTGGTAGCGCGCTTCGTTCGGGACGAAGAGGCCGCGAGTTCAAATCTCGCCAGCCCGACAACTGGAAACCCCTTGATCACTCAAGGGGTTTCGTCATTCTCCCCCCTGTCGAAGAGGGTTATACGCCAAAATGTGTGCGGGTCAGTCTGTACCGTTGGGGTATTTGACGGGTGTGAGGAATTCGTTCCAGTCGATGGCGGTGCCGTAGTATTCGGGTATGCCGGTGGTCTGGTGTAGGCCTTGTGGCTGTGTTGCCAGACGAGGTTGTTCAGGGTTATACACCAAATTGTGTGCGGGTGAGTCTGTACCGTTGGGCATAACCCCAGTCGAACGTCTATCAGGGCCCATAACCCATAACCCATAGCCCGGCACCTCCTGGTCCCAAGGTCTATGGTCCCCTCCTTCTAAATGTCACAAAACACTCGCTCCACACACTTTCACGCGTAATTTGTTACATTTAGCGGCGCCAAATGTAACAAATTACGCAGGAATGTGTGCAGCCGGTTTCTTCTGTGACATTTAGCACCGGGGGGGGTAATGCATAGAGGCCGAGGGCTGCGGGGCAGTCATCGGCCTTGTTGGTTGGTTGGTGGGCGCTTACGTTGGCGCTTATAACCATTTGACGCTGCCGCCGAAGGCTTAGGTGTCAGTCTTGGTGGGCGCGGTATCATTTGATAGTCCACTCACGTTCACTCGTATTTGCCTCTACGTGATGTGCTGAGATCTGCGTAATAGTTGTATCTGTGGCTCGTGT
>NZ_PDCG01000070.1 GCF_003315635.1 Bifidobacterium aemilianum
CGCCTTCCTGCTTTGCGTTGCTGGATGCCATCTGGTCCACCCGCTTGTTTGCGTCTTTCCCCGCGGAGCCGTGGATGCCTTCTCGTGTCGCGACCTGCGGACGAATCCAGGTACCGATGCGGATGGGCTGGCCCACGGTCAGCAGTGCATGCGATACATCCATGTCGCCCTCGTCCACGGAGACCTGTTCGATCTGGTCGGTCACCTGTCTGAATACCTCATCGAAGATGCGTCTGGACATCATGCGGTAGTAAGCCATGTCGACTGGAAGGAAGCTGCCATTCGGGCAGAGCTGATGCGCTCTGGCCGCCGGCATGGCCGAGCTGATGCCATATGTTCGGGCCTCGTAGTTGGCCGCCGCACCCACCGCCCTGTCGCCTGTGCCTGTGGTGGCGGGTGGGCCGGCGAGCCCCGGGTGCCGTGCCGTCTGGACGGCGGCGTCGACGGCCCACCAATCGTGG
>NZ_PDCG01000071.1 GCF_003315635.1 Bifidobacterium aemilianum
GCTCTGGAAGACGACGTCGTCGGTGAGTCTGTCGCTTATGACGACGAGAGTCTGGTCACCGAGGCCTTTATGAGCGCCGAGATGTGTGAAACCAGCGATAACAAATTGTCTGCAGGCATCCCGGTTGATATCTGGGCAATTCCGGTCGTTCGTCGTGGGGAAGTCATCGCCGTCGTCGAAAGGCACACCAATCAGATGGGGGTGAGGGCGCCGGGTAACACCGAGGCCCACTACCTTGAAATCGCCGATATCCTCTCCGAAATGCTCCATCATGGTAGGTTCCCGCAGTTTCCGGGCTCTGACCGAGCGCTTGCTCCGAAGGGCACTGACGGCGTGATCCGCGTGGCTGCCACGGGCATGATCACGTTGGCCAGCCCGAACGCGCTATCGGCATTTCGTCGTCTAGGCCTTGCCGGTGATTTGGATGGGGAATACCTCATTCCGACGGTGCGAGAGCTG
>NZ_PDCG01000072.1 GCF_003315635.1 Bifidobacterium aemilianum
GCGCGTCTGTTCAGGACGAGGGGGTGCGAGGCGTGGGGTGTGCGGGTGCGGAGGGGGGGAGGATGGAATGCATCTGAAAGGGTGATGGGCGGTGTAAAAGGGGACAGGATTGTTCCGGATGGGTTGTGATCGGACAGAAGGGGTTTGAAGCAGGATTCACGGTATCGGTCCGCTTTCAGTGGACCGGAACGTTTCGTAACTGGTGGTACACCGGTTTCGGAACACACCTGCCGCCTCGTCTGTAAGGGGATGAAGGCCTACGGTTGGGTGCATAATTGGTTGTATTGATTCATTGGTGAGTTGCCGGGCGTTCTTGGGGCGGCCGGCAACTTTTCATTGCCTTGCGGTTGGGTGGGGCTGCAGGGGTGTATCGGAGGAAGCATGAAGGAAGCCTTGGCCTTTGCCAGGCATGTGCCGTTGTTGGTGGTGACCATCGTCTGCGGGGCCGTCATGGGGC
>NZ_PDCG01000073.1 GCF_003315635.1 Bifidobacterium aemilianum
GACATTTACTTCCCCTTCCGTGCGAGTACGCCACGGGCGCTACTGTTGACGATGAAGGTGAGAACGAAGAGCACTAGACCAGCGGCGATGTAAGCACCGGTGGAGAGTGGGTCTTTGAACTAAGCGGCGGATTGTGCAATGAGGGTGGCGAAGGTAGTACCGGAGTCGAAGAGGGAACCTCCGAAAGTACCACCGGCAATCAACATGAAGAGTGCCATCGTTTCACCAAGTGCACGGCCAAGCCCCAGCATGGCGCCGGAGATAAGGCCAGACCGTCCGAATGGAAGGACAGCAAGTTTAATCATTTCCCAGCGAGTTGCACCAAGCCCCAGAGCTGCTTCAATTTGTCCTTTGGGGGTTTGGTTGAAGACTTCGCGGGCGGTGGAGGTGATGATGGGGAGGATCATGATAGCTAGTACTACCGCGCCGGTGAAGACGGTGCGGGCAGTACCTAGC
>NZ_PDCG01000074.1 GCF_003315635.1 Bifidobacterium aemilianum
GGTGTGGGGGTGACATGGATGCTTTGTCCTGTCGCATCGAGCCATTTGAGTCTGGGCCAGGTGGCGTTGTTGGGGTTGATGGGTGTCAGATCGCTGATCTGGTTATGATCCAGATACAGCGTTTGAATTTCCGTGAGCAGTTCCACACCTGTGATATCGGCAATTGCCTTGTTGCCTAGATCAAGGTTGGTAGTGCTTTTCTGCATGGCCAGGGTAAATGTGTCAGATATGGATTTGCCATAAAGTGAAGCGATGCCTCTAGCGAAGTTGGCATCGGGGAAGCAGGCCGCTATGGTGTCGATGCCAGGCTGACACAAAGCTTTATTGATGATGGTGCCTGAGTAGGCGAAGGTGCCGGCTCCTCCGGCGGTGGTCCATGAGGTGTTCGAGTAGCTGCCTTGGTTGCTCCAGCTGTAGGTGTGTGTGCCGCCGTCGTTCCAGGTGTAGGTTCCGTC
>NZ_PDCG01000075.1 GCF_003315635.1 Bifidobacterium aemilianum
GCGTGACCCGGCCTATCCCGCACGCCCGCGCACCCGCCTGCTGTTGCGACGACTCCTTCCACGAGAGGCGAGCCACCGATAGGGGGGGCGCGCGTACGTCTCGCGGGTGGGCCCGGAAGAGTCCTCCGTCTGCTGGCCCCGGGCAGCGACTGCGGCGGCACCGGCTGCGGCGGCCTCAGGGTCCAGGTACGCGCCACGGGGCTTGATGGGCTTGAAATTCTCATCCAGTTCGTAGACCAGCGGAATGGCGGTGGGGATGTTGACCTTGGCGATCTCCTCCTCGCTCAGGCCGTCAAGCATCTTGACGGCCTGAGCGAGGACTGTCTCTTATCTCCGTCTGACGCGCCCGACGCAGGCGATGGTTTTGCTATGCGTTTATTGCGATCCTGTCGACCACTACTCAGCTCTCTCGAGCTCATCATACACAGCGAGTCGCGGTGTTGCGACACACATTA
>NZ_PDCG01000076.1 GCF_003315635.1 Bifidobacterium aemilianum
GGTCATGGTCGTGCTGTCCAGGCGCACCAAGAACAACCCTGTGCTGATCGGTGAGCCGGGAGTCGGCAAGACCGCCGTGGTCGAGGGGCTGGCGGAGAAGATCCACGCTGGCGATGTGCCCGAGACGTTGAAGGACAAGCAGGTCTACTCGCTCGACCTGGGCTCGATGGTGGCGGGTTCCCGTTACCGTGGCGACTTCGAGGAGCGTCTGAAGAAGGTCCTGAAGGAAATCAAGACCCGCGGCGACGTCATCCTCTTCATCGACGAGATTCACACCATCGTGGGTGCAGGCTCGGCAGACGGGGCCCTGGGCGCATCCGATATGTTGAAGCCGCTGCTGGCCCGTGGTGAGTTGCAGACCATCGGCGCCACCACCACCGAGGAATACCGCCAGTACAACGCGAAGGACGCCGCCCAGGAGCGACGACTCCCGCCCACCCCGGTGGCCCACGCCA
>NZ_PDCG01000077.1 GCF_003315635.1 Bifidobacterium aemilianum
GTGGATGCCCGGGGTGTCCACCAGTACGATCTGTGCCTTCTCGGTCGTCAGGATACCGCGGATGGCCTTACGCGTGGTTTCGGGCCGCGAGGAGGCAATCGCCACCTGCCGGCCCACCAGGGCGTTGATCAGGGTCGACTTACCTACATTGGGCCGACCGACGACAGCGACGAAACCCGACCGGTAGGCGTTTCCTGTTGTATCCGAGGCGACTTCGCCCTGGCTGGCCCTGGCTGTCTGACTCATGCTGATTGCTCTCCCTGCATTCACTGCGATCCAATATCCCCGATGGGCACCGGGCATCGACCTACAAGCCTACGCCTGGGCTTCGTCCAACCCAGTGCCGTCCGCTTCGGTCTTTTCACGCTGGTCCGGACCGCCAGCCGGTTCCACGATGATGGTGGCGATCTTCTTGCTTCGGCCCGCGGCGTCGGCGGCGGTCAGTTTGAGACCC
>NZ_PDCG01000078.1 GCF_003315635.1 Bifidobacterium aemilianum
GTGTTGCTTTCGGCAGGCGACAACGTCTCCGCTTCGCTCTACGTCTCTAGCGTGCAGGACGACGAACCCACCATCTCCTACCTCAACGCTCTGGGCTTGAAGGCGAGCGCCGCGGGAAACCATGAGTTTGACAGAGGTCTGGCTGATTTGCAGAACCGTATTTCTCAGTCTGCAGATTTTCCCATTTTTGGCGCTAACGTTACCGATACAGCAACCGGCAAACCAGCTCTAGAACCTTTTACGATTGTGACCAGCCCTGACGGCACAAAAATCGGCGTCATTGGAACCGTAACCACCGAAACTCCGCAACTCACCGACCCTTCAGCGCTTGCCAGCGTGAACTTCGGGGACACCGTAGCAGCAACTAACAAGTATGCAGACCAGCTCTCTGACGGTAACGAGGCTAACGGCGAAGCGGACGTCATTGTGGCGGAATACCACCAGGGTGTAGATG
>NZ_PDCG01000079.1 GCF_003315635.1 Bifidobacterium aemilianum
GGTGTGACCTACACCCGTGAGCAGCTGGAGGCCCTGGCAGTCGTGGCCCGCAGGCACGACCTAATCGTCCTGTCCGATGAGATTTACTCCGAACTCACCTACGAGGGCGCCCATGTCTCCATGGGCGAGGTGCTGCCTGAGCGGACCATCGTGCTCAACGGTGTGTCCAAATCCCACGCGATGACAGGGTGGAGGATCGGAATTGCTGCCGGACCGGCTGATCTGATAGAGCAGGTCGGCAAGGTCAGTGAATTCTCGATCACCTGCGCGACGGCGAACGCCCAGTATGCGGCCCTTGAGGCTTTCGCCAACGGCCGCGA
>NZ_PDCG01000008.1 GCF_003315635.1 Bifidobacterium aemilianum
TGAAGTGTGTTGGTGTGGTGGTGGTTTGAGAACTCAATAGTGTATTTGTACTACTAAATACTTTTTATAGTCAATGATTGCCAGTCCGGTGTCGGCCCGTGCCTTTGGGTGTGGGTGGTCTTAGTTGGTCTTGAATGACATCGGGGTTTTTGTGGGATGGTTTTTCTGTATAAAACTATTCCGTCAATGTATATATTAGAGAGCCTTTGATGAGGCTTTCCGCATTTTTTTGTGGAGGGTTCGATTCTGGCTCAGGATGAACGCTGGCGGCGTGCTTAACACATGCAAGTCGAACGGGATCCAGGCAGCTTGCTGTCTGGTGAGAGTGGCGAACGGGTGAGTAATGCGTGACCAACCTGCCCCATGCTCCGGAATAGCTCCTGGAAACGGGTGGTAATGCCGGATGTTCCGCACCATCGCATGGTGGTGTGGGAAGGATTTTATCGGCATGGGATGGGGTCGCGTCCTATCAGCTTGTTGGTGGGGTAGTGGCCCACCAAGGCTTCGACGGGTAGCCGGCCTGAGAGGGTGACCGGCCACATTGGGACTGAGATACGGCCCAGACTCCTACGGGAGGCAGCAGTGGGGAATATTGCACAATGGGCGCAAGCCTGATGCAGCGACGCCGCGTGCGGGATGACGGCCTTCGGGTTGTAAACCGCTTTTGATTGGGAGCAAGCGAGAGTGAGTGTACCTTTCGAATAAGCACCGGCTAACTACGTGCCAGCAGCCGCGGTAATACGTAGGGTGCAAGCGTTATCCGGAATTATTGGGCGTAAAGAGCTCGTAGGCGGCTTGTCGCGTCTGGTGTGAAAGTCCATCGCTTAACGGTGGATCTGCGCCGGGTACGGGCAGGCTAGAGTGCAGTAGGGGAGACTGGAATTCCCGGTGTAACGGTGGAATGTGTAGATATCGGGAAGAACACCAATGGCGAAGGCAGGTCTCTGGGCTGTTACTGACGCTGAGGAGCGAAAGCGTGGGGAGCGAACAGGATTAGATACCCTGGTAGTCCACGCCGTAAACGGTGGATGCTGGATGTGGGGCCCTTCCACGGGTTCCGTGTCGGAGCTAACGCGTTAAGCATCCCGCCTGGGGAGTACGGCCGCAAGGCTAAAACTCAAAGAAATTGACGGGGGCCCGCACAAGCGGCGGAGCATGCGGATTAATTCGATGCAACGCGAAGAACCTTACCTGGGCTTGACATGTTCCTGACGACTGCAGAGATGTGGTTTCCCTTCGGGGCAGGTTCACAGGTGGTGCATGGTCGTCGTCAGCTCGTGTCGTGAGATGTTGGGTTAAGTCCCGCAACGAGCGCAACCCTCGCCTTGTGTTGCCAGCGGGTTATGCCGGGAACTCACAAGGGACCGCCGGGGTTAACTCGGAGGAAGGTGGGGATGACGTCAGATCATCATGCCCCTTACGTCCAGGGCTTCACGCATGCTACAATGGCCGGTACAACGGGATGCGACATGGCGACATGGAGCGGATCCCTTAAAACCGGTCTCAGTTCGGATTGGAGTCTGCAACCCGACTCCATGAAGGCGGAGTCGCTAGTAATCGCGGATCAGCAACGCCGCGGTGAATGCGTTCCCGGGCCTTGTACACACCGCCCGTCAAGTCATGAAAGTGGGTAGCACCCGAAGCCGGTGGCCTAACCCCTTGTGGGAGGGAGCCGTCTAAGGTGAGACTCGTGATTGGGACTAAGTCGTAACAAGGTAGCCGTACCGGAAGGTGCGGCTGGATCACCTCCTTTCTACGGAGAATTCAGGCGGCTGTTTGGCCGCCGGTGTCGGACCCGCCCCCGGATGTTCCGGGTGGTTGATGGTCCTGCTGGTGTGGAGAGATTGTTGGGTCCTTTTGGGCCGGTACGGATACACTGTTGGGCTCCCGGATCGCCACTTGTGGCGCCGGAATGCCATCGCATGGTCCCTGTGGGTTCGTCCTGCGGGTGTGGCGTGTGGTGTGCGTGGTGGTTTGAGAACTGGATAGTGGACGCGAGCAAGTATGTTTTTACTTGCTTTTATATGACAATTTCAGACCGACCCTGATAGGGTCGTGTCGATCGTTTTGTGATCATTGTAGTGTGATGATTTGTTGTCTGGGAATAAGCTAGAAGAGGCCTTACGGCAGTCGCATGGTTGTGTGTGCGTTGCTGGTAAGGGCGTATGGTGGATGCCTTGGCAGACAGTACCGATGAAAGACGTAGCAGGCTGCGATAAGCCTCGGGGAGCCGTCAAGCTGGCTTTGATCCGAGGATTTCTGAATGGGGAGACCCGCCGTCCGTCATGGGGCGGCACCGCACTTGTGCGGGGGGTACGCAGGGAAGTGAAACATCTCAGTACCTGCAGGAGAAGATATTCCGTGAGTAGTGGCGAGCGAAAGCGGATCAGGCTAAACCGGCCGCGTGTGATAGCCGTCAGGCGTTGCGCGATCGGTGTCGTGGGAACGAGCATCCGGCCTCTGACGGGGCCGGCGGAAGTCATAAAGTGGCGTGTTAGACGAACGGGATTGAATTCCCGGCCGAAGAGGGTGATGGCCCCGTAGTCGGACATGCGCCGCCTTCCGGTCTTGTCTCCCAAGTAGCACGGGACTCGAGGAATCCCGTGTGAATCCGCCCAGACCGTTGGGTAAGCCTAAATATAACTGTCTGACCGATAGCGAACGAGTACCGTGAGGGAAAGGTGAAAAGCACCCCGGGAGGGGAGTGAAATAGTTTCTGAAACCATGCGCTTACAAACCGTCGGAGCCTTTCGGGGTGACGGCGTGCCTATCGAAAAATGAGTCTGCGAGTCAGTGGTATGTGGCAAGGCTAACCCGAGTGGGGGAGCCGTAGCGAAAGCGAGTCTTAAAAGGCGTTTGAGTCGCATGTCCTGGACCCGAAGCGGGATGATCTAGCCCTGAGCAGGTTGAAGCGCGGGTAAGACCGCGTGGAGGACCGAACCCACTTAGGTTGAAAACTGAGGGGATGACTTGGGGTTAGGGGTGAAAGGCCAATCAAATTCCGTGATAGCTGGTTCTCTCCGAAATGCATTTAGGTGCAGCGTCGCGTCATTGCCTCCAGGGGGTAGAGCTACTGGATGCTTGCGGGCCCGTATAGGGTACCAATAGCAACCAAACTCCGAATACCTGTGAGGTGTATCGCGGCAGTGAGTCGGCGGGGGATAAGCTCCGTCGTCAAAAGGGAAACAGCCCAGATCGTCGTCTAAGGTCCCTAAGCGTGTGCTAAGTGGGAAAGGATGTGGAGTCGCATAGACAGCCAGGAGGTTGGCTCAGAAGCAGCCACCCTTGAAAGAGTGCGTAACAGCTCACTGGTCTAGTGGTTCCGCGCCGATAATGTAGCGGGGCTCAAGCACACCACCGAAGACGCGGCAGCATGCTTTGGCATGCTGGGTAGGAGAGCGTTCCATACGGGGCGAAGCGGCGGCGTAAGCCGGCCGTGGACTGTATGGAAGTGAGAATGCAGACATGAGTAGCGAAAGACGGGTGAAGATCCCGTCCGCTGGATGACTAAGGGTTCCGGGGCCACGTTCATCGTCCCCGGGTTAGTCGGGTCCTAAGGCGAGGCCGACAGGCGTAGTCGAATGGATGAAGGAGTTGATATTCTCCTACCGGCTTTCAACCGCAAAATCCGAGGCTTGGAGTACTAACCTCCGGTTCCGTCGATCCCTTCCTTCGGGTTGGGTGACATGGTTCAGTTGGGACCGATCCTTGTAGTAGGACAGCACAGGAGTGACGCAGAGAGGTAGCCGGCCGCGGAGGTGGTTTTCCGTGGTCAAGCACGCAGGCCGTCCCATAGGCAAATCCGTGGGGCATATGGCTCAGGTGTGATGATGGGGCCCGTTGGGGCCGAATCCGGTGATCCTAGCTGCCAAGAAAAGCTTCGGTGTTAGGTTGCTAGCCGCCCGTACCCTAAACCGACACAGGTGGTCAGGTAGAGAATACCAAAGCGATCGAGCGAATCCTGGTCAAGGAACTCGGCAAATCACTCCCGTGCCTTCGGTATAAGGGAGACCCCGGACTGTGAAGGGACTTGCTCCCGGAGCGGTTTGGGGTGGCACAGACCAGGGGGTAGCGACTGTTTACCAAAAACACAGGTGCATGCGAAGACGAAAGTCGCTGTATATGCACTGACGCCTGCCCGGTGCCGGAAGGTTAAGAGGATCCGTCATCCACTTCGGTGGTGCAGCGGTGAATTCAAGCCCCGGTAAACGGCGGTGGTAACTATAACCATCCTAAGGTAGCGAAATTCCTTGTCGGGTAAGTTCCGACCTGCACGAATGGCGTAACGACTTCCCCACTGTCTCGACCAGGAGCTCGGCGAAATTGCAGTACGAGTAAAGATGCTCGTTAAGCGCAGAAGGACGAAAAGACCCCGGGACCTTTACTATACCTTGGTATTGTCATTAGGTGTGAACTGTGTAGCATAGGCGGGAGGCTTCGAAGCATGGGCGCCAGCTCGTGTGGAGCCGCAAGGTGAAATACCGCTCTGTTCCCACTTGATGTCTAACCTCGACCAGTTATCCTGGTCAGGGACAGTGCCTGGCGGGTAGTTTAACTGGGGCGGTTGCCTCCTAAAGAGTAACGGAGGCGCTCAAAGGTTCCCTCAGCCCGGTTGGCAATCGGGTGTTGAGTGTAATTGCACAAGGGAGCTTGACTGTGAGACTGACGGGTCGAGCAGGGACGAAAGTCGGAAATAGTGATCCGGTGCCGGCGTACGGACGCGGCATCGCTCAACGGATAAAAGGTACCCCGGGGATAACAGGCTGATCATCCCCAAGAGTCCATATCGACGGGATGGTTTGGCACCTCGATGTCGGCTCGTCGCCGCCTGGGGCTGTAGCAGGTCCCAAGGGTTCGGCCGTTCGCCGATTAAAGCGGCACGCGAGCTGGGTTCAGAACGTCGTGAGACAGTTTGGTCTCTATCCTCTGCGCTCGTTGGAATCTTGAGGAGACCTGCCCATAGTACGAGAGGACCTGGGTGGACGAATCTCTGGTATGCCGGTTGTCGCGCCAGCGGCACGGCCGGTTGGCTACATTCGGAAGGGATAACCGCTGAAAGCATCTAAGCGGGAAGCCTGCTCCAAGATTAGGATTCCATGGGACCTTGAGTCCCTGAAGACCCCATGCTAGAACACATGGTTGATAGGCCGGACGTGGAAGCCCCGTAAGGGGTGGAGCTGACCGGTACTAACGGTCGAGAGGCAATCACACACCAACACACCCTTGTGGGTGGGTTGGACGTGGGGTCCGCCTTCTGCCTATGCCCCTTACAGCAAGGAGCACTGCAACACATCACAGAACAACAGTCGTATCGCGTCCGCCGTCCGGTTCCCAAACCGCCACATCCCCCCGGGCCCCTTAGGGGCGGGGACAACAGAAAAGATTTGCGGCGGCCAGAGCCTGGGTGAGACGCCCGGTCCCATTCCGAACCCGGAAGCTAAGGCCCAGCACGGCGATGGTACTGCACTCGGAAGGGTGTGGGAGAGTAGCACGCCGCCGCATCACACGTTCGAGGGGCCCCCGGCCGGCACACAGCCAGCCAGGGGCCCCTCACGCATACCCAAACACGACCCACCGGCCCACCACACCAGCGCCAGAATGGCACCCATCCTGACAGGAGCAAGCCCAGGACCTCATACCGTACAAGCCGGACGAGACCGGCGACTACCATGGAAACACCAAGCATTGAGGCTACCGGTTTGTCGTTGCTTGTGTGCAATTAGCGCA
This sequence comes from Bifidobacterium aemilianum, assembly GCF_003315635.1. GTDB lineage: Bacteria > Actinomycetota > Actinomycetes > Actinomycetales > Bifidobacteriaceae > Bifidobacterium > Bifidobacterium aemilianum. The sequence continues at coordinate 5,728 of NZ_PDCG01000008.1, forward strand.
AGCCATTGCTGCAAACGAATCCCCTCACACGTATTCGGGTATACTGGCTTCGGCCTCACCAGGGCTACTGTACTAATTGATGCGTATTCGTACGTTGGGAGGATGTGATGATTCAGGTGCGTCGAATAAGCATTAAAGAGCTTGAGGCGACGACCGCACGACTGGGACTCACCCTTCCTATCGAACAGACCGCTGTCTGGCGGCAATATCAGGACACCATAGATGGTCGCAGTAATTGGGGTGCCGTGGCAGTGGAGAATGATGGCTCTCCGTTAGCTTTCGTAGATCTCACCGATTACAGAACCCACGGATACCATTCACTCCACGCCACTCACGCGCCCGTATGGGTGCGTGAGCCCTCCGCTAAGGAGGAGCAAGCCGCCCTGCAAGCCCTCGCCGCATTTGTGCGCCGTGAGGACCGCAAGCAGGTCTTCCTGCGTATCGCTGTCACATCCGATCTTGGTATGACTAGGCCTGTGCTATCCACCATTGCCTATGACCAGACAGTGGTGATTGATGTAACGGGCGGTGATGAGGAGATACTGTCGCGGATGAAGTCACGTGGTCGCCGTGATGTCCGTAAGTCCCTACGAGAGAGTCCTGCGGTCTGCGCCGACGAGACAGAGCTTGCTCAAGCCTCCTTTCAGGAATACTACGACGTCATGCGTGAGACGGCCGAGCGGGACGGCTTCAATCCGGCCCCCTGTTCTGATTATGAGGATATGATCCGAATCCTCGGTCAGGAGCACTGCCGGGTCTATGCGGGTCGGGTTGACGACCAAGTGGTTACCTGGTCCATCGTCACCATTTCGGGATCCAGAGCTGTTCGCTATTACGGCGCCAGCCTCAACAACACTATGCGGGGGCATGTCACCGATAAGCTGGTCTACTTCGAGTGCTGTGACCTAGGTGCAAACAAGGACGTGGAGAGCTACGACATGATGGGGATTGGTGACGACTTCGCCCCAAGCCTCAAAGGCCTCAACGAATTTAAAACCAAGTTCACCAAAGAGGTCACTCCCGTCGCTCCAAGCCGCGACATCCCCTTGAGGAAAGCGTTCTACTGGTCTTTGGTCACCGCCAAACGTTTGCGTGATAGGTGAGGGAAGCTCCTGGGGATACGACCTAGTTGTTCATAGGTTGGCAATGGGGCCGATCAGGGAAGCATTCGTCTGCAGGTAGTGATCACCTATCTGAGTCAGACGAATGCTTCAGACATAATGTCCCTTATCGGATGACTGAAGAAAATCCTTCTAGCCGTCGGACCGGTGGAAGCCAGTCCGATGGCGGCCTTGAGAATGCTCAGCTGTTGCTGCTGGTTGGTAGTTGGTCGTCAGTGGTAGTTCATAGTCCGTAGTCGGTAGTCCATAGTCGGTCGTTCGTAGTGGCAGTCGTTAGTCCTTAGTTGTAAGGGATCGGTCGTAACGTGAATTGCCCGCAAATCTAACCAGGGATTAGCAGACTGTTTCTGTGAATATACGGTTTCGATACTGCTCAAGTCGTCAGGCAAGGGGGGTTTGGACCAGTGGAGTATCTCATATTGGCTCATGCTGGGTATGTGAAGCGACTGATCAGGCAAGATGCTATATCACGGGTATCTACAGGGCTTCATTGCAAGGCAAGACTGAGTGACACGCCCGGAGGGCAGGAATTTTGACCAATTTCAGAGGTCTGCACAGGCAGAACGGTAAAGTATTGAAACGTATACGCGGAAAAAGACACGCCGGTAAAACCGTGTAATTCCAACGAAAAGAACCAACGTCCCAAACCCCGATTTGCTTCGGTGGGCACTTCCGTGTAAGTTTACCTCTTGCTGCCTGACAGCGACAAGAAATCTTCTGGATACTTGAAGTGTGTTGGTGTGGTGGTGGTTTGAGAACTCAATAGTGTATTTGTACTACTAAATACTTTTTATAGTCAATGATTGCCAGTCCGGTGTCGGCCCGTGCCTTTGGGTGTGGGTGGTCTTAGTTGGTCTTGAATGACATCGGGGTTTTTGTGGGATGGTTTTTCTGTATAAAACTATTCCGTCAATGTATATATTAGAGAGCCTTTGATGAGGCTTTCCGCATTTTTTTGTGGAGGGTTCGATTCTGGCTCAGGATGAACGCTGGCGGCGTGCTTAACACATGCAAGTCGAACGGGATCCAGGCAGCTTGCTGTCTGGTGAGAGTGGCGAACGGGTGAGTAATGCGTGACCAACCTGCCCCATGCTCCGGAATAGCTCCTGGAAACGGGTGGTAATGCCGGATGTTCCGCACCATCGCATGGTGGTGTGGGAAGGATTTTATCGGCATGGGATGGGGTCGCGTCCTATCAGCTTGTTGGTGGGGTAGTGGCCCACCAAGGCTTCGACGGGTAGCCGGCCTGAGAGGGTGACCGGCCACATTGGGACTGAGATACGGCCCAGACTCCTACGGGAGGCAGCAGTGGGGAATATTGCACAATGGGCGCAAGCCTGATGCAGCGACGCCGCGTGCGGGATGACGGCCTTCGGGTTGTAAACCGCTTTTGATTGGGAGCAAGCGAGAGTGAGTGTACCTTTCGAATAAGCACCGGCTAACTACGTGCCAGCAGCCGCGGTAATACGTAGGGTGCAAGCGTTATCCGGAATTATTGGGCGTAAAGAGCTCGTAGGCGGCTTGTCGCGTCTGGTGTGAAAGTCCATCGCTTAACGGTGGATCTGCGCCGGGTACGGGCAGGCTAGAGTGCAGTAGGGGGGACTGGAATTCCCGGTGTAACGGTGGAATGTGTAGATATCGGGAAGAACACCAATGGCGAAGGCAGGTCTCTGGGCTGTTACTGACGCTGAGGAGCGAAAGCGTGGGGAGCGAACAGGATTAGATACCCTGGTAGTCCACGCCGTAAACGGTGGATGCTGGATGTGGGGCCCTTCCACGGGTTCCGTGTCGGAGCTAACGCGTTAAGCATCCCGCCTGGGGAGTACGGCCGCAAGGCTAAAACTCAAAGAAATTGACGGGGGCCCGCACAAGCGGCGGAGCATGCGGATTAATTCGATGCAACGCGAAGAACCTTACCTGGGCTTGACATGTTCCTGACGACTGCAGAGATGTGGTTTCCCTTCGGGGCAGGTTCACAGGTGGTGCATGGTCGTCGTCAGCTCGTGTCGTGAGATGTTGGGTTAAGTCCCGCAACGAGCGCAACCCTCGCCTTGTGTTGCCAGCGGGTTATGCCGGGAACTCACAAGGGACCGCCGGGGTTAACTCGGAGGAAGGTGGGGATGACGTCAGATCATCATGCCCCTTACGTCCAGGGCTTCACGCATGCTACAATGGCCGGTACAACGGGATGCGACATGGCGACATGGAGCGGATCCCTTAAAACCGGTCTCAGTTCGGATTGGAGTCTGCAACCCGACTCCATGAAGGCGGAGTCGCTAGTAATCGCGGATCAGCAACGCCGCGGTGAATGCGTTCCCGGGCCTTGTACACACCGCCCGTCAAGTCATGAAAGTGGGTAGCACCCGAAGCCGGTGGCCTAACCCCTTGTGGGAGGGAGCCGTCTAAGGTGAGACTCGTGATTGGGACTAAGTCGTAACAAGGTAGCCGTACCGGAAGGTGCGGCTGGATCACCTCCTTTCTACGGAGAATTCAGGCGGCTGTTTGGCCGCCGGTGTCGGACCCGCCCCCGGATGTTCCGGGTGGTTGATGGTCCTGCTGGTGTGGAGAGATTGTTGGGTCCTTTTGGGCCGGTACGGATACACTGTTGGGCTCCCGGATCGCCACTTGTGGCGCCGGAATGCCATCGCATGGTCCCTGTGGGTTCGTCCTGCGGGTGTGGCGTGTGGTGTGCGTGGTGGTTTGAGAACTGGATAGTGGACGCGAGCAAGTATGTTTTTACTTGCTTTTATATGACAATTTCAGACCGACCCTGATAGGGTCGTGTCGATCGTTTTGTGATCATTGTAGTGTGATGATTTGTTGTCTGGGAATAAGCTAGAAGAGGCCTTACGGCAGTCGCATGGTTGTGTGTGCGTTGCTGGTAAGGGCGTATGGTGGATGCCTTGGCAGACAGTACCGATGAAAGACGTAGCAGGCTGCGATAAGCCTCGGGGAGCCGTCAAGCTGGCTTTGATCCGAGGATTTCTGAATGGGGAGACCCGCCGTCCGTCATGGGGCGGCACCGCACTTGTGCGGGGGGTACGCAGGGAAGTGAAACATCTCAGTACCTGCAGGAGAAGATATTCCGTGAGTAGTGGCGAGCGAAAGCGGATCAGGCTAAACCGGCCGCGTGTGATAGCCGTCAGGCGTTGCGCGATCGGTGTCGTGGGAACGAGCATCCGGCCTCTGACGGGGCCGGCGGAAGTCATAAAGTGGCGTGTTAGACGAACGGGATTGAATTCCCGGCCGAAGAGGGTGATGGCCCCGTAGTCGGACATGCGCCGCCTTCCGGTCTTGTCTCCCAAGTAGCACGGGACTCGAGGAATCCCGTGTGAATCCGCCCAGACCGTTGGGTAAGCCTAAATATAACTGTCTGACCGATAGCGAACGAGTACCGTGAGGGAAAGGTGAAAAGCACCCCGGGAGGGGAGTGAAATAGTTTCTGAAACCATGCGCTTACAAACCGTCGGAGCCTTTCGGGGTGACGGCGTGCCTATCGAAAAATGAGTCTGCGAGTCAGTGGTATGTGGCAAGGCTAACCCGAGTGGGGGAGCCGTAGCGAAAGCGAGTCTTAAAAGGCGTTTGAGTCGCATGTCCTGGACCCGAAGCGGGATGATCTAGCCCTGAGCAGGTTGAAGCGCGGGTAAGACCGCGTGGAGGACCGAACCCACTTAGGTTGAAAACTGAGGGGATGACTTGGGGTTAGGGGTGAAAGGCCAATCAAATTCCGTGATAGCTGGTTCTCTCCGAAATGCATTTAGGTGCAGCGTCGCGTCATTGCCTCCAGGGGGTAGAGCTACTGGATGCTTGCGGGCCCGTATAGGGTACCAATAGCAACCAAACTCCGAATACCTGTGAGGTGTATCGCGGCAGTGAGTCGGCGGGGGATAAGCTCCGTCGTCAAAAGGGAAACAGCCCAGATCGTCGTCTAAGGTCCCTAAGCGTGTGCTAAGTGGGAAAGGATGTGGAGTCGCATAGACAGCCAGGAGGTTGGCTCAGAAGCAGCCACCCTTGAAAGAGTGCGTAACAGCTCACTGGTCTAGTGGTTCCGCGCCGATAATGTAGCGGGGCTCAAGCACACCACCGAAGACGCGGCAGCATGCTTTGGCATGCTGGGTAGGAGAGCGTTCCATACGGGGCGAAGCGGCGGCGTAAGCCGGCCGTGGACTGTATGGAAGTGAGAATGCAGACATGAGTAGCGAAAGACGGGTGAAGATCCCGTCCGCTGGATGACTAAGGGTTCCGGGGCCACGTTCATCGTCCCCGGGTTAGTCGGGTCCTAAGGCGAGGCCGACAGGCGTAGTCGAATGGATGAAGGAGTTGATATTCTCCTACCGGCTTTCAACCGCAAAATCCGAGGCTTGGAGTACTAACCTCCGGTTCCGTCGATCCCTTCCTTCGGGTTGGGTGACATGGTTCAGTTGGGACCGATCCTTGTAGTAGGACAGCACAGGAGTGACGCAGAGAGGTAGCCGGCCGCGGAGGTGGTTTTCCGTGGTCAAGCACGCAGGCCGTCCCATAGGCAAATCCGTGGGGCATATGGCTCAGGTGTGATGATGGGGCCCGTTGGGGCCGAATCCGGTGATCCTAGCTGCCAAGAAAAGCTTCGGTGTTAGGTTGCTAGCCGCCCGTACCCTAAACCGACACAGGTGGTCAGGTAGAGAATACCAAAGCGATCGAGCGAATCCTGGTCAAGGAACTCGGCAAATCACTCCCGTGCCTTCGGTATAAGGGAGACCCCGGACTGTGAAGGGACTTGCTCCCGGAGCGGTTTGGGGTGGCACAGACCAGGGGGTAGCGACTGTTTACCAAAAACACAGGTGCATGCGAAGACGAAAGTCGCTGTATATGCACTGACGCCTGCCCGGTGCCGGAAGGTTAAGAGGATCCGTCATCCACTTCGGTGGTGCAGCGGTGAATTCAAGCCCCGGTAAACGGCGGTGGTAACTATAACCATCCTAAGGTAGCGAAATTCCTTGTCGGGTAAGTTCCGACCTGCACGAATGGCGTAACGACTTCCCCACTGTCTCGACCAGGAGCTCGGCGAAATTGCAGTACGAGTAAAGATGCTCGTTAAGCGCAGAAGGACGAAAAGACCCCGGGACCTTTACTATACCTTGGTATTGTCATTAGGTGTGAACTGTGTAGCATAGGCGGGAGGCTTCGAAGCATGGGCGCCAGCTCGTGTGGAGCCGCAAGGTGAAATACCGCTCTGTTCCCACTTGATGTCTAACCTCGACCAGTTATCCTGGTCAGGGACAGTGCCTGGCGGGTAGTTTAACTGGGGCGGTTGCCTCCTAAAGAGTAACGGAGGCGCTCAAAGGTTCCCTCAGCCCGGTTGGCAATCGGGTGTTGAGTGTAATTGCACAAGGGAGCTTGACTGTGAGACTGACGGGTCGAGCAGGGACGAAAGTCGGAAATAGTGATCCGGTGCCGGCGTACGGACGCGGCATCGCTCAACGGATAAAAGGTACCCCGGGGATAACAGGCTGATCATCCCCAAGAGTCCATATCGACGGGATGGTTTGGCACCTCGATGTCGGCTCGTCGCATCCTGGGGCTGTAGCAGGTCCCAAGGGTTCGGCCGTTCGCCGATTAAAGCGGCACGCGAGCTGGGTTCAGAACGTCGTGAGACAGTTTGGTCTCTATCCTATGCGCTCGTTGGAATCTTGAGGAGACCTGCCCATAGTACGAGAGGACCTGGGTGGACGAATCTCTGGTATGCCGGTTGTCGCGCCAGCGGCACGGCCGGGTGGCTACATTCGGAAGGGATAACCGCTGAAAGCATCTAAGCGGGAAGCCTGCTCCAAGATTAGGATTCCATGGGACCTTGAGTCCCTGAAGACCCCATGCTAGAACACATGGTTGATAGGCCGGACGTGGAAGCCCCGTAAGGGGTGGAGCTGACCGGTACTAACGGTCGAGAGGCAATCACACACCAACACACCCTTGTGGGTGGGTTGGACGTGGGGTCCGCCTTCTGCCTATGCCCCTTACAGCAAGGAGCACTGCAACACATCACAGAACAACAGTCGTATCGCGTCCGCCGTCCGGTTCCCAAACCGCCACATCCCCCCGGGCCCCTTAGGGGCGGGGACAACAGAAAAGATTTGCGGCGGCCAGAGCCTGGGTGAGACGCCCGGTCCCATTCCGAACCCGGAAGCTAAGGCCCAGCACGGCGATGGTACTGCACTCGGAAGGGTGTGGGAGAGTAGCACGCCGCCGCATCACACGTTCGAGGGGCCCCCGGCCGGCACACAGCCAGCCAGGGGCCCCTCACGCATACCCAAACACGACCCACCGGCCCACCACACCAGCGCCAGAATGGCACCCATCCTGACAGGAGCAAGCCCAGGACCTCATACCGTACAAGCCGGACGAGACCGGCGACTACCATGGAAACACCAAGCATTGAGGCTATGGACTCTCGTCAGTAGGCAGGCGAATAGAGGAGGAGAGCAGTATGCAATTCCAAGAAATAGGAACCTCAGGTCTTAAGGCATCTAGGGTGGCCCTGGGAGCCATGAGAATGGCCGACAGGACTCAGGATCAGTGCGATGAAGTGGTCTGTGCGGCCGTGGAATCCGGCATCGACTTCTTCGACACTGCTGACTGCTACACGGCTGGAGTAAGCACGGCAAAGCTGGGCCAGGCACTCAAGGATTTATCGGTCGAACGGTCCGGTGTCTTGTTGCAGACCAAGTTCGGCATCTACCGCAACCCAGATACCGACAAGATTACACGCTATGACTTCTCACGGGACCATCTGGTCTCAGCCCTGGAAGGCGAACTTGAGTGCTTGGGCACCGATTATGTGGACTTCGTCCTGCTGCATAGGCCAGATACTTTGGTTGAGCTGGACCAGCTTGCTGAGGCCTTCAACTACCTGCAGAACCAGGGCATGGTCCGGCATTTTGGTGTCAGCAATGTCAACCCGCAACAGGTGGAGTTGCTGCAGTCCGCCCTAGGTCAGCGCCTGGAGGTCAACCAACTCCAGTTCGGACTCGGCCATACGGGTATGGTCCAGCAGGAATTCCACGTGAATATGGGGGATGCTCCCAGCCTTGACCATGATGGCGGACTGATCTCCTATTCCCGTCGCAAGCAGATGACCATCCAGGCATGGAGTCCCTTCCAAACAGGCTTCTTCGAGGGGGTCTTTCTGGATAATCCGGCATTTGCCGAGCTCAACGCTGCCCTGCAAAAGCTCGCCGACCAGTACGGCGTGGCCCCAAGCGCCATCGCAGTGGCCTGGATTCTCAGGCACCCGGCACGGATGCAGGTACTCCTTGGTTCCATGACGCCCAGCCGCATCAGACAGATGGCTGCCGGGGCAGATGTGGAACTGACGGCCCAGGAATGGTACGATCTTTACCTTGCGGCTGGCAACGATCTTCCCTAGGCTGGCTTGTCGTGCATTACTTCACTCCCCAACGCTGTGCCGCCACCCATAAGATCATCTACCATGATCGTGGCCAGGCCCAGCGTGCCGCAGACCGCTGCCTCCTGGAACGTGACGTCGAACTATGGACCTACCGCTGTGACCTATGTGGCTCCTGGCATCTGACCCACCGTGACCCCAGCCTCCATTACGCGGCTGGGGCGAAGCGACGGGACAGTAAGCCACGTTCCCGTAAACGTGGATACAAGCCACGGCAGCGATGACTGCCAGCAGGTGACCATGGGAGGCTGCACAACTGCAATGCCGTAAAGGCACCGAAGACGCAGCCTTGGGATAGCTTTGGCGATAGCTCAGTCCAAGACGAACGGCTGACTAGTGGAGGCCAACACTGCGTATCCGTAGCAGTTTCCCCTTGACCTAGCAAACAGATGCAGTATCAAGGGGAAGCGATCCTAAGTCCGATATGTGGCCCTAGAGGCCAAATGCGCCAATTGCGGCCGGCTTCAACGGTCCAGACGGAACCCCTGGCGGGCTGCGGCAGGGCCGATGGCCTTCTGTAGGACATGCTGGTCGACGGCCTTACTGGCAGTCTGGTCACTGTATGCGTCCACCGGTCGGTCGCTGTCACGAAGGTCGTAATATTCATGGACCCGCTGGTCGAAGTCCTTGAGGTCGGCCAGCATTTCACCGGTCCCTGCCGGATAGGCGTTCTCGAAGAATTGGGCTGAGCGCGGCATCCGTGGCTTGAGCATGGGTGACTGGTCGGGCTTGCCGATGGCTAGTCCCAGGACAGGGTAGGTGTACTTGGGGAGTTTGAGCAGGTCTATGAGCCCATCAATGTCGTTAAGCAGGGAGCCCAAGATCACGCAACCCAGACCCAGGGCGTTGGCTGCGGTCTCCATGGCACTTAGGGCCAGTACAGTATCGTTCTGTGCTTGCGCGAAGCGGTAGCTGGCGGTCAAGGTGAATTCGGAGCTGCTGGTGTCCACCCCTTTGTTGTGAATAATGGCTATGTTGCGGCTTTCGTCGCTTACAAAGACGTAGAGCAGTGGGACCTGGGCGACATAGGGTTGCTTGGCGATTGCCGCTAGGGTGTCTTTCAAGCCAGGGTCCGTGATCCTGACGGCAGACCAGTCATTGAGGTATTCGCTGGAGGGAGCCTGCTGGGCCGCCATCTCCAGTTGCTTGACGATACCCTCGTCAATGGGGTCCGGCTTGAATTTACGGATGGATCGCCGCTGCATGAGTGTGGTGATGGTATCGCTGCCGATAGTGTTAGCTTGCATAGTCATGATCCTTGTTGTACTTGTACCCTCCCTACACGATGTTGGTTCATCGTTGTTCATGGCAGCTTGTCTCGGCTTGCACAGTCGACCTGTCGCCAGGTTGCGGGGAGAGTATGCCTTACTTGCCCAAGCGTTTGATTTGCCGGTGGTTGACCAGGGCTTGGGACCCTTTGTCCGAGAGTTGCGAGACAACGGCTCCGAATGCGGCTGATGCGGCGGCGAAGATCAGGCTCATGGCAAACCCTTGGCTCCGTTCCTGGTCGCTCTGTTGCCCACTGGACTTATGACCGGCGACACCCTTGTTCCAGAGGGTTTGGAACAGTTTTCCCCCTAGCAAGCCGGCCAAGGTTGGAAGGGCAAACTTGATGAGCTTATCCCCTATGGAGTCAGGATCGGATTCACGTGCTGCCCGCATGCCATTCACCTTCTCGTCGATGCTGTGGAGGCTGCTGATGATGCGGTCCGCAGTCGATTCCGCCGGCTCTTGCGAGCTATTCGGACCATCTGCATTCTTGTAGGCCTCAGTCATATCTCCATTCTAGGCCATCAGAAGTATTTTGCCCTGTGCCGATTTTCTAGCCATCACCCAAGGGGGCAGCCGATCCGTCAAAGGTGATGCCGGCTTGTGGCATAGTGCTCCCGCACGGACCTGACAGTAGCGGTGATGACATGGTAGCTGCGGAAGGTACGTGTCTTCCGGCAATGCAGCCCAGTGGAAGGGTCTTTTGCTACCAGTGGCTACAGGCAAACTACCCGGAGCGGTTTCGAATCAGCATGCCATAAGCCCGCCATCGGTATTTCGGCTGCGAGGGAGCGTTATTATTACTATATGGAACAAAATCTGTCTTCCAGCGAAGAGGCTGTATCTATCGGACATATGATTCTGCTGCGGCATGGTCAGACATCCTGGAGTCAATCGGGGCAGCACACAGGCCGTACGGATCTACCACTGACTGAGGTCGGCAAGCAGCAGGCCCTTGAGGCCGGTGAGCGACTCAGATGTGCCTTTCCCCAGGGGTTTGAAGCGGAATATGTGTTTTCCAGCCCCCTGCAACGGGCCAGAGAAACGGCGATCTTGGCTGGCTTCAAGCATCCACATGATTTGCCAGACATTGCTGAATGGGATTACGGACGGGCTGAAGGGCGCTCGCGCTCGCAGATTCGGGCGTTGGCCGGTTGGGATTGGGATTTGTGGGCTGATGGACCCCAGTCCTTGGATCCTTCCATGGAAGGGCACCATGAGGAGCTACTGCCAACGGGGCAGCATATTGCCGTTAGCAATGGCAGTGGCGAGACCTTGGAAGAGGTTGCTGTTCGGGCCAAAAACGTGACCCAGGCCCTCCGACCGGTAATTGAGGCTGGGCATAATGTGTTGTTGGTGGCCCACGCACATATTCTGCGAATACTGGCCACGCAGTGGTTGGAGGTCGATCCTGCTTTTGCCAAGCATCTGCGTATGGACACTGCCCATTTTTCCGTATTGGGCGGGTACAAGGGAGACAATGTCATCGAGCATTGGAATGATTGAATGTCGTAATTGACGGGCCATGGTGTTTTGGATCAACTATGTTCTGGATTACCTATGACTATTGAGTTCAGAAGTGCAGGGACTCATGCCATGCCATGGTCACGGCACAGGCGCATCCATCAATGAGTCCGTAAGCGGTGAAGGTCCTGGTCCGGCTGGACATGCATGGTGCTTGTCAACGGATTTGACCAGAAGTGAACCGGAATATTAGCATGAGCTGAATGTGCACATGGATGTGCTTATCTTATGTGAGAGATATAAAATGTGATTCTTATCTCATTTGGCGTTGACTCAGGGTTAAACCTTTCAAACTCAAACATATTGACCATTTGCGCCCTAGTGATGCAAATATCCCACCAGGCAGCGCACATAATTGCTCTGAACCAATCCCTCGAAATTGGGTTATTTGCTGCAAAATCAAGCGTATTGCAACGATAATCAGTCGATTTTGGTCGCTGTGGCCCAAGCTTTCGGCCCGTTGAACTGGGGGTTGGGGTGTCCGTCGGGGGGAGTGACAAATTGTCAGAATGTTGTCAATCTGAAGCGAACATAAAACGAACAAATGTGACATGTTCTCTGTGGGGTGGATTTGCATTTTTGAAATTTCCAGTTAGAGTTTCAATCACTACGAAATTTGTGGTGGATGACACGGGGGACCGTCATTTGGAAGTTTCTGGATAGCGGAATAAGGGTTTCGCCTCCAGATATCTTGAACAGATAAGAAGCGATCTGTTGGACAAATGAAGGTAAAGGAAAGGTGAATCTCTGTGTCGGTCCAGACCGGTCGCCAAAGTGAGCGTCGCCACGCATCCCTACGTATTCTGATTGCAGTGCTTGCTTCTGTGCTCTGCTTCACCATTCTCCCAAGTGCGGGTGTGGTTAAGAGTGCTTACGGCAGTGCTTTTCAAGCTCCTGCAGTAGATCATAAGCCCAAGCTGTATGCCATGTTGGGCTACAACAACCGTATAGACACTCAGAATGATGAGTTGCGTATGGACTTCGTGCTGCGTGTGGCTCATGGTGATGTCAACCCTGAATGCCCCTCTCAGCCTGACGGCGCCGGAGACTTCAGCAAGTGCAGACTGACCTTTCTGATTGCCTACAATTCACGGCGTTGGCCCCTCCAATCATCTGAGGGTGTCAGGACCATGAGGGCCAGGTATGTCAACACCTTGGATGCTGAGCAGGGTGCCATTCGTTGGGCGAACAACGTCAATGCCTTTTACACCATTCACAAGGTGATTCCCTCTGGTGATTACGACTTTCTCAATATCTCGCTTGAAAGCGATATTGATTATCCCGACAATGCCACTGACGACACCAAGTATGACGAAACAGCGACAGAGAAGGTAAACTACGACAGGCTCGGTGGCGCCAAGCTGAATCAGTACGTCTATGCGGTTGTCGACGGGCCAAACAATGGCAGTGACCCCAACTGGAATCACTCCAGGCTGAAGCCGCCAAGCTGGGACAACTATGACTTCATGACTGATCTGACCACTCTTGATTCCCAATACTCCGTCAATGTCACTGAGGATCATCCTGCCTATGTCTACAGTGATGACTACAAAAACGGTGTCTTCAACGGCCCCATCTCGTACATCGGCTGGGATGCCCATCCCAAACTGTGGAGTGACGGTCAGGCTAACTGGGGTTTGGTTACCGACTATGGCTTCCCATCACGTGGGGTCAAGGAGGGTGTTGCTCCTGCCAATTCCTTCTTCGTTCTTTGGGGCAACCCCATGAACGGAACTGGGCTGAACTGCTCCAGAAACACCTCGTACTACTTCCAGTGGGTGGCACAGGACAACGGTCGGCAATGGGTACCAGTCAAAGCCCTGACGCCACAGGCATTACGGGTGGATGGGCAACCTACCACCAAATCGGCGGGTGATTTCTCTGGTGCTTCCGATGACCGCAATCGGCTGTCCTTCAACGCTCCCAAGGCAAACAGCAAGTTGGATCTCTTGTCCAGAGACCCGGCCACGGGGCAGTTGGCTCCGGCGCAGCATTCAGACGGCTCCATAGACTTCGCCAAGGCCAAGAGCCTTCAGCCTGGTTTGAATGGGTACTTCAAACTGTTGACGTGGCCGGTGACCACTGATGCTGATGGGTCCATTGCTCACTGCACTACGCCTGATAGGAAGGCTGTGCTGAATCCTGACCCCGGCATTACCGAGGGCATGTCGCAGGCCGACCTCGATGCCCGCATTGATAGCAGTTGGACCATTGATACCGCTTACTACAAGTACGATATTGAACGTCCTGAAGCCCCGGTTATCGAGGAGCCAGCAGAGGGTGCCCACCTTTCAACGCTCAATCCCCTCATTAAGGGCAGCTCATCAGTGCGAGGCAAGAACTATGTGGTGACCCTCTACCGTGAGGATCCCGCCCATAGCATTGATCCGGCCAACCCGGATGAGCGCAGCACCTACGGTATACGTGTTGGCAGTGCGCCGGTTAATGAGGCTGATGGCACTTGGCAGATTGAGGATTCCGCCTTGCCCCTCAACACGGACGGTGGGTCCGCAAAATACCATGCTTATCTGACTGACTATGGTTCCCCATACCAGCTGTCGTCCAAGTTCTCGAACATCCGTCAGGTCTTCTTCAACACCAAGGCTGATGTGGCTCCTACCGTCGATACGGTTACGGTGCCCCATACGGTGGATGGGGAGTTGCCTGCGGGTTCGCATGTGACGGTTACCGGCACCACCGACTCCTTGTACGGCAATACCACCCTCAGGGTCTATGCGGTCCAGGAGGAAGCTGCCCAGCCGAGCCAGGGAACCAAGATTCTGGAGAAGCTCATTCCCTCCGTAGGCAAGTCGGACTGGACTGTAGATGTGGATCCTTCCGTCTTTGCTCAAGGCCTTGATAATGTTTATGTCTTCAAGGCCGTGATGACCACACAGGCTGGCCTGCAATCACGTTGGGGTGAGAAATCGGCAGATGTCGATATGACTCCACCTGACCCGGGTACCTCGGCCGCGGATTGGAGAGGTGTCGTGGGTCTGGCCACGAACGGTCTGCCGAACTCCTCGGATGCTGAAGCCAGGGCCAAGATCAAGCTGGCTTGGCCGCGAGGAAATGCTCCGGCTCAATCCCAAACGGAGGCCGGCACCAATGGTAAGTGGCGGATTGATTTGCCTGCTGGGGTCCAGAGCGGACAGATCAAGGTGCAGGCCACAGATGCCTCAGGCAATGAATCCAGATGGAATCCATACAAGCTTGAGGTTACTCCGCCGGTCAAGAATCTGCCTATGACGGGCACCATGGATTGGGTTCCTGCCGCTGCGGTTTTCGCGATACTGCTGGCGCTCAGTGCCGTGGTCTGGTGGCTAAAACGGCGATACGCACGTTTCCAATCCATGAACTGATCGGGATTCTATCGCTCGTCCGCCGTAAGGGATGAGACTCGGTATTGCCTGAGATAACCATAACCCTGTGGCACATGCGACTGGGGGTATGTGCCACAACACACTTGACCGTTGGATATGTGCTCCGGCGATCGGGAATAAACAGAAAATTCTGTACAGAATTAAGGAGAAGTATGCAGTTGCATAAAGGAATGAGGAGTGTCGCCGGCTTAGCGGTTTCAGCTGCCATGCTGTTCGGCCTGTCAGTGGCAGGGAGTGTCACGGCTTCCGCGGATTCCGGTGATGTCGCCGTGTCTCAGACCGATTTGGCTAAGAACGATGCCACTCTTACTGTCAAAGGTAAGGCCTCTGACTTCGTCAATCACAAGTTTGCTGCTGTGCGGGTGGGCACTTACCAGAGTGCCACAGTCGATGCCAGTGGCAAGGTGAAGTCCGTGGCTGTTGGAACTGATTCCAATGTTGCCGCCATGGCCACCCAGGCCCTGGACGACACTTTTGCCGCAATCAACGCATCAGGGAGCAAGTCTCCCGTCGCGCACAACCCTGCCTATGCTGGGAATCCAGTTGGTGAGGTCGCATCCCTCTGGCTCGGTTTTACCGGTAGCGACACCGGTTCCAACTCAAGGGAGGCCGCCTACAACGGTCACCTGCGTGACTTCGTGACCAACCTGGGTAAGCAGAGCGGCTTCGTCGCTGCTGAGGAGGCATCCACCTACAAGGCCGATGGCCCCACCGCGGCCGCCACGCCCACCGCTGATGACTCTATCAGCTTCAGCGCTTTGCCTCAGGGCATCTATGCGGTGATGGATATCACCGACAACAAGGACCTGACCCCCACCACCAATTCCATTCCCATGCTGGTAGGCACGGCAGTGGCAGGTCATGCAAACTGTGTCAGCGGTGGCCCCGCCCTGGGTGTCATCAACATCAAGAGCTATCTGCCCCGTTTCAAGAAGGAACTAGTCAGCAAGAGCAAGACCGTCTCCATTGGTGACGTTCTTACCTATCACCTCACGGTCAGTGTTCCCCTGACCACCGGCTTCCAGCACTACAAGTACACCATCACGGATAAGCCTTCTCAGGCGGGTCTGCAGATCATGGGCAGCCCGGTCGTCAAGACTGGCGCGAAGGGCACTGATTTCTCTGCCATGAACACCGTTGACCCGACCAATGACACCTACTATTCCGTGACCAACAATGCCGATGGTGGAGCCACTTTCGACTTCAGTGACAAGATCATGAAGGTCCCCTATGTCTTCGACAATGACATTGTCATCGAGTACAAGATGCAGATCACCGATGCCGCTAAGGACGGCACCGGCAATCTTTCCAACGGCGCCCGTCTTGAGTATTCCAACGATCCCAATCACGGAACGACCTCTCACCAGGACACCGGTAACGATGATACTACCAAGATCTACTTCTACCAGTTTGAACTCAGCAAGGTCGCCAAGGCCTCGAACGAGTCCCTGACCGGTGCGCACTTCACCGTTGCCAATGACTCCGGCGCACCCATGTACTTCATTCAGCAGAAGAGCGATACAGGTGAACTCATCCCCGGTAGCTACAAGAAGGCCAAGAACCAGACCGGTGTCGCGGGTACTACCACTGACCTGGTGGTATCTGACAACAGTGCACTTGGAGTCGCCAAGGGTCATCTCCTGGTTGACGGCCTGGGCGAAGGCAGCTATAAGGTGGCAGAGACTGTGCAGCCCACTGGTTACTCAGGAACCTTCCTGCCCAGCTTTACCGAGACCATCTCGGTGAAGGGTTCTGACTACACATCCCCTGACTACCAGAATGGGCATGATACCTGGAATCTGGTTACCGAGAATGCCGCCTCCAAGACCAAGTTGGTCACGGTCATGAACGTGACATCCTTGTCTCAACTGCCTATGACTGGTGGTGCAGGCATCATCCTGGCCGTCTTGGCCTCCCTCGTCTTTGCCGGTATTGCCGGCAGCCTTGTCCTGGTGAGCAAACACCAGGATCCCATCCAAGCCTGATATCAGACTTGCGTAAATAGACTTCCGTTTTTCTGCGTCGGCAGACCATCCCTTAAACGATCTGCCGTTTATCAGGTCCCCCAATCTGGCGGGAAAACGGAATGCTCGGCCGACATCAAGTGGAACGACCTGCTTCTGTTGTTATGCTTGATGTCGGCTATCTCACACTTACTACATCATTTTATATACAAGGTGTACATTTTATGGCCACTTGTTCATGTTCTGCGACTGAATATATACATCCGTGCGGCTTCTGGTGCTGATCGGATGCCTGTATTTGCCGAATATATGGACGTGCCTTCATTCTCTTCCTTCTTTTCAGGTGGTGTTGTGGACCGCCAGGAGGTACAGAGACGGCGGGTCAATATGCTCTTTCGCGTCCTTATTTTCCTGTTCTCACTGATGTCGGTTGCGGTTGTGGTATGGATACCGGTGGTGCAGTATGTGCATGGTCAGGAACAGGCCGCACGGTCGGCTGCTGCCAATCAAGCCGTACAGTCATGGCCGACCGCCAAGGTCGCCGGCCAGCTCCATGCCGCTGAGGACTATAACCGGCAGATTGCGGATTCAAAGCAGGAGCTGCTGGGTGAGGCAAGCGACCCCTTCCAGCCGGCGGGTACCCAAGGACCAACTCTTTCTGAAAAGGATGGCCGTTATCAACGCCTCCTTGATGCAGGTGACGGAGTCATGGGCACCATACGCATACCCAAGGTCTCCATAGACATGCCCATATACCACGGCACTTCTGAGTTTGCCCTGGCCTCCGGTGCCGGGCATCTATACGGAAGCAGCCTTCCTGTCGGCGGGGCCTCCACCAATGCCGTTATCTCTGGTCATAGGGGACTGACGAATGCCCTGATGTTCACGCGCCTCGATGAGCTCAAGGAAGGCGATACCTTCTATATCCAGACCCTGGGAAGAACCATGGGCTACCAAATAGAATCCATACATGTCATTGACCCGGACGATGTCCACCTCTATAAGGTCAGGCCTGGTAAGGATCTGGTTACGCTCATGACCTGCACTCCCTATGGGGTAAATACCCAGCGGCTGGTGCTCACCGCTGCCCGGAAGTCGATGCCTGGATCCATCCCTGAACCCGCTCAAGCGCCGAAAGACGCCCTGCTGCCTGCTGTGGCGGTGGGCGCGGTTGTGGCATTCGGCGGCTTTCTGGTCCTGTCCATTCAAAATCTTCTGCGTTTGCCTCCCCGTCATGGCAGCAGGCTGGTATCCGAGTCGCTACCGCGTTCGTATGCATGAATCATGTTGTTCCACGGGTCGGTGATTGCCGCCGGTTCAGCTTGTTGCCCAAGCATATCCAGACAGTCGCCGGAAGCATGACCCAAGCTGTAACAACCCGGTGGGGGCAGGCACCCATATGTTTCGACGGTCTCGGCACGGTGCGGCCTTTGCCAGGCAGAGGGCAAGGATGCTTCCTAAGCTGTGCCTCCGTGCATTACCTCACCCCCGTCCTTGGGTCGCACCCACAAGATCAGCTACCGCGATAAGGTTCAGGATCAGCGAGCGGTGGACATGTGTCTAGTGGGTGGGGCAGGAACTGCGGGCATACCGGTGTGAATACTGTGGCTCCCGGCAGCTATGCATCGACGGGGCCAGCATCCCCAGGACCTTCTTCGGCATCGTGGTGCCGGTGATGCGGCCTTCCATCATCTCTGTGGCCATATTGGAGGACATGTGGATATGGAATGACTTCCTCCTGCCCTTTTGACCTTTAATCTGGGGAAATGCAGGACCATAAGCATAGCCGTACAGCAGCTGAAGGGGAGCTTTGGGTCGGTTGATATTGGTGCCATGATAGCTTGCCTGGTCCTGGCGATTATTCCTATTCTCCTCTGCTACTTGATATGCCAGAAATACATCATCCCCGGCGTTCTGGCGGGGGTGGTCACAGGCTAGGCAAGAATCTCGGGACCATATCGTGGCCGTGTGCGAACGCGCCGGTTGAGCATGGTGCGGATCTGCCAGGGCATGGCTGCCAGCGGTCGGCTGTTGGCTTTATAGCAAAGCTTGCTAGACTGTTGAGCTTATAGCGTCAACAGTAAGGAGTGGTCATGGCTGAGCATCAGACTCAGAGCGGTCCCGTACAGGGCAAGAACAAGGAGGATTTCGTTCCGGAAGGTGACGGCAGGGGCATCACGATTTCGGGCGTGCCCAACGCCAGGGGTATTGGTGGGTTCCCCACCCTTGACGGTCGTAGGACCAAGAGCGGGCTCTTCTTCCGTTCCGCGGGCCTGAACTTCATGGATGAGGGAGGCGTTGACGACCTGCACCGTTTGGGTGTCAAGCTTGTGGTCGATCTCCGGGCCCCCTGGGAGGTGAGCCAATGGCCCTATCAGCTGCCGGACGACATCAAGGTCGAACGTGTGAGCCTGCTGTCTGAGGATTCGCAGCCGGGCGACGGGTCGGACGGCACACTGGGGGAGCAGGCCCAAGGTGAAGAGCTTGGTATGCAGATGGCCCCCATGTACCGTGACATCGCTTTCGGCAGCGCCGGCAAAATCATGGGGATCCTCAAGGAGCTGGCCACCGGTGATGGCCATCCCATGCTCATTCACTGCACGGCCGGCAAGGATAGGACCGGAATCACCGCTGGCATCCTCATGAGCCTTCTGGGTGTTCAGGAGGACATGGTGGTTTCCTCCTATGCCCAATCCGCCGGCAACTTGGGGCAGGCCTTCAAGGAGGCAGTGCTCAAGGGGCTGCCAGCCGATGCTCAGGGCGCGGACGACCTGGAGGGTGCCCAGTCCGCCTTGCTGGCCTCCCCGCCGGCCTTGCTCCAGGGCCTGCTTCAGGAGATCCGTCAACGGTTCGGCTCCGTGGAGGGCTACTGCCTGCGCAACGGTATGGAGCCCGCCGAGGTCCAGACCCTACGTGATCTCTTCTTGGAGTAGCCCCGGATATTGTCTAACGCTGGTCAGGGCCCGGTATGTGTGGTGCTGTGCCCTGCTGCGTGGTTGCTGGCAGGGCATGGTTGTTCCTGCCCCTCCTTGTTCCTTCAGCAAAGCCCCCCGAATCGGGGGGCTTTGCCGTATCTGCGCTTCGTTTCAGAAACATTCTTGAGGAATCTGGAAAAGTCGGGAATAATCATCTATAGTTCAAAGTTGAGTGATATAGGCTCAAGTTTAGAGACGAGGTGGATGAACCAGCCGGGAGGGATTCCGACCGGTTAGGGGAATCGCCGCTATCCGCGGCTTGAGCGGAAACGTAAGACAGTACAGACGAATAAAAGGAGTACAGACATGGGACGTGCAGTAGGCATTGATTTGGGAACCACCAACTCCTGCATCGCAACACTTGAGGGCGGCGAACCCACCGTTATCGTGAACGCCGAGGGCGCTCGCACCACACCGTCGGTCGTGGCATTCAGCAAGTCCGGCGAGATCCTGGTCGGCGAGGTCGCCAAGCGCCAGGCCGTCACCAACGTGGACCGGACCATCTCCTCGGTCAAGCGCCACATCGGCACCGACTGGTCTGTCGACATCGACGGCAAGAAGTGGACCCCCCAGGAGATCTCCGCCCAGATCCTCATGAAGCTCAAGAGGGACGCCGAGTCCTACTTGGGCGAGCCCGTGACCGACGCGGTCATCACCTGCCCGGCCTACTTCAACGACGCCCAGCGTCAGGCCACCAAGGATGCCGGCAAGATCGCAGGCCTCAACGTCCTGCGTATCATCAACGAGCCCACCGCGGCAGCTCTGGCCTATGGTCTGGAGAAGGGCAAGGAGGACGAGCGCATCCTGGTTTTCGACCTCGGCGGCGGCACCTTCGATGTCTCCCTGCTGGAGATCGGCAAGGATGATGACGGCTTCTCCACCATCCAGGTCCAGGCCACCAACGGCGACAACAAGCTGGGCGGCGACGACTGGGATCAGAAGATCATTGACTGGCTGGTCGGTGAGGTCAAGAACAAGTACGGCGTGGACCTGTCCAAGGACAAGATCGCTCTGCAGCGCTTGAAGGAAGCCGCCGAGCAGGCCAAGAAGGAGCTCTCCAGCTCCTCCTCCACCTCCATCTCCATGCAGTACCTGGCCATGACCCCCGACGGCACCCCCGTCCACCTGGACGAGACCCTGACCCGCGCCCACTTCGAGGAGATGACCGCGGACCTGCTGGACCGTTGCCGTACGCCATTCAACAACGTGCTCTCCGACGCCGGAATCTCCGTCAAGGACATCGACCATGTGGTCCTGGTCGGCGGCTCCACCCGTATGCCCGCTGTCAAGGAGCTGGTCAAGGAGCTCACCGGCGGTAAGGAAGCCAACCAGACCGTCAACCCTGATGAGGTCGTGGCTGTCGGCGCCGCCGTCCAGTCCGGCGTCATCAAGGGCGACCGCAAGGACGTGTTGCTGATCGACGTGACCCCGCTCTCCCTGGGTATCGAGACCAAGGGCGGCATCATGACCAAGCTGATCGACCGCAACACGGCCATCCCCACCAAGCGTTCCGAGGTCTTCTCGACCGCCGAGGACAACCAGCCCTCCGTGCTGATCCAGGTCTACCAGGGTGAGCGTGAGTTCGCCCGGGACAACAAGCCTCTGGGTACCTTCGAGCTGACCGGCATCGCCCCGGCCCCCCGTGGCGTCCCGCAGATCGAGGTCACCTTCGACATTGATGCCAACGGCATCGTGCACGTCGGTGCCAAGGACAAGGGCACTGGCAAGGAGCAGTCCATGACCATCACCGGTGGTTCAGGCCTGCCCAAGGACGAGATCGACAAGATGGTCAAGGAGGCTGAGGCCCACGAGGCTGAGGACAAGCAGCGCAAGGAGGACGCCGAGACCCGCAACCAGGCCGAGTCCTTCGCCTACCAGACCGAGAAGCTGGTGACCGACAACAAGGACAAGCTCTCCGACGATGTCTCCAAGGAGGTCACCGAGAAGGTCGAAGCCCTCAAGGAGGCTCTGAAGGGTGAGGACATGGAGAAGATCAAGTCCGCCCAGTCCGAGCTCATGACCTCGGCCCAGAAGATCGGCCAGGCCCTCTACGCCCAGGGTGACCAGGCCGGAGATGCTGCCGGTGCCGCAGGTGCTGGTGCGGCTGGTGCCGCTGGTTCCTCCTCCGACGATGACGTGGTCGACGCCGAAGTGGTGGATGATGACGAGTCCAAGGACGAGAAGTAATCATGGCCGAGTTCAACAAGGACGACTACCTGGATGATCTGCCTGATGCGGACCAAGTGGCCGGTGACCGGAAGGCTGGTGGGGCGGCTGACGAAACAGCCGCAGACCAGCCGGCCGCCGGCGCCGACGGCGACGCCAATCCGCCAGGGGCGGGGAAGGGCTCTGAAGATGGCCCCGACCAGCAGCAGTCCGACGGCAAGCAGGGCAGCGCCGATGGCGAGGATCAGCTGACCCCCCTGGGCCAGGCCAAGAAGGAGGCCGCCGACTATCTGGAGGCCCTCCAGCGCGAGCGCGCCGAGTTCGTCAACTTCCGCAACCGCTCCCAGAAGGAACAGGACCGCTTCCGCCAGCACGGCATCATCGACGTGCTCACGGCCCTGCTCCCCGCCCTGGACGACATCGACCGGATCCGTGAGCACAGCGACCTGGATGAATCCTTCCAGGCCGTGGCCACCAAGATCGACAAGGCCTTCGAGAAGTTCGGTGTGGAGAAGTTCGGTGAGAAGGGTGAGTCCTTCGACCCGACCAAGCACGAGGCCATCCTGCACAAACCGGACCCGGACGCCAAGTCCGAGACCGTCGACACGGTGGTGGAGGCAGGCTACCGGATAGGCGACAGGGTCATCAGGGCCGCCCGAGTGGTGGTCGCCTCACCCCAGGCCTGACGACCAGGCTGACTGATTGATACGTGGGTGCGTTGCCTGGTGCAGCGCACCCACACTACTACTGAGGCTCATCGGACTGGACCGGTGGGCCGGTCAATTCATCCAGGGAAGGAGGGAATGACAATGGCTGAAAACGATTGGCTGAGCAAGGACTTCTACAAGGTCCTGGGGCTCACCAAGGAGGCCAGCGACGCTGACATCACCAAGGCTTACCGCAAATTGGCTCGTAAATATCATCCGGACCTCAACAAGACCAAGGAGGCCGAGGAGAAGTTCAAGGACATCTCCGAAGCCTATGACGTACTCAGCAACAAGGAGGAGCGTCAGAAGTACGACGCCATCCGTCAGTTCGGCATGGGAGGCGCCAGGTTCGCCGGCGGCTCTGGGCAAAGCGGATTCGACTCCTCTGGCTTCTCCGACTTTTTCGGCTCCATGTTCGGCGGGGGTGCCGGTGACGGTTCCGGTATCCGCTTCTCGACAACCGGTGGCGGCCAGCCCAACATCAACGACATCTTCTCCATGTTCGGTGGTGCGCCGCAGGGTGCCTCCTACGGGTCCGGCTATGGGTCCGGCTATGAGGAGCGCCCGCAACCGCGCAAGGGCGAGGACCGGAACTCCAGAATCAGCCTGACCTTCCGCCAGGCGGTCAAGGGGGCCACGGTGTCCCTGGGGGTCAGCGGCTCCAAGTTCAAGACCCACATCCCCGCAGGGGTCAGGGACGGGCAGAAGATCCGCCTGGCCGGCAAGGGCAAGCCAGGGGTCAACGGCGGCAAGGCCGGGGATATGTACCTGACCATCTCTGTCAAAGCGGACCCCAAGTTCTCCATGGAGGGCAAGGATTTGGTCATGGCCCTGCCCGTCACGGTCGGCCAGGCCGTGGCCGGTGCCAAGGTCCGGGCCACGGATATCGACGGCAACACGGTGACCTTCAAGGTTCCGGCAGGATCATCCTCCGGCAGCGAGGTGCGCATCTCCGGCAAGGGGCTGCCCGGCGGTGAGGGCGACCTGGTCGGACGGGTGGAGATCCAGATTCCCGCCAAGCCGGGCCTGGCCCTCAAACATGCGGCCAAGGAGTTCGACAAGGCCTCAGGCGATTTCATCGACCAGCTTGAGCAGGAGCGCTGATAGCCATGGCACGAGTGGAACGGCAGATACGCGCCCTCTATGAGATGTGCGCCCTGGCTATGGTTCAAGGCCGGGCCGACCTGGACGGAGCCGCAGAGGTAGGTTTCGACATCAATCTGCCGGTCTTCACCGTAGGCAAGGCCGGGGAGCTGGCCAGTGTGCACCCCCAGACCCTGCGCCAGTACGACCGCCTTGGTCTCGTCGTCCCCCAACGCACCGAGGGGGGCGCCCGACGCTACTCCCTGCGTGACGTGGAACGGCTGGTGCAGGCCCAGGAGCTCAGCCAGGAGGAGGGGGTCAACATCTCGGGTGTCTCCCGGATCCTGGAGCTCCAGGAGGAGAATCGGCAGTTGCGCCGGCAGATACGGCGTATGAAAGCCGACCAGGAGTCCAGTGTCTTCGCGGCCGACAAGGACGGCGACATCGTGGAGGTGCCCCGGTCCGAACAGGCCCGCCAGTGGCGGCATCAAATCCGAGTCCGCTCACGCGAGCTGCCGGTCGGCCGTACCGGTGGCCCCCAGTCCGACTCCAAGTCCATGATCCTCTGGGCCAATTACCTGAGGTGAGTACCTGAGCTGAGCGTCTACGTGTCCACGCTTCTACGTGTCTACGTGTCTGCCCGTCCACACCAGCACACCTACACACAGGGCCGGCCGACTATACAATGTCGGCCAGCCCTGCTGTGATATAGACATACCGTAAGGCCCTATGGGCATATGGACTACTGAGACAACGGGTGGAGCAATGCTATTGAAAGCCGTCTTCTGGGACATGGATGGGACGCTGATAGATTCGGAGCCCTACTGGCACGAGTCCGAGATGAAAATCGCCGCCGAATATGGCGGGTATTGGGATGATGATTTGGGTTGGCAGGGTTCCGGCAAGCCGGTCCCCGAAGTGGCCAAGATGATGGTTGCACACGGGACCAAGCTTTCCATCGAGGAGATCGGCAAGGGCATGATCGACTATGTGACGAAACGCGAGCAAGAGCGCATTCCCTGGATTCCCGGTGTCGAAGACCTGCTGCGCTCGCTGTCGGCTGCCGGTGTCCCCTCGGTGTTGGTGACCGCCTCGCCACGCAACCTGGCGCAGAATCTGGTCAACCAGGCTCCGTCCGGGTCCTTTGTGGATTTTGTCAGCGGAGACGATGACGTGGCCAAGAAGCCGGATCCGGCCCCCTACCTGCGGGCCGCGGAACTGCTGGGGGTAGCCCCCGAAGATATGGCCCGCTGCATCGCTGTAGAGGATTCCATCTCCGGTATCACCTCGGCTGCCAGGTCGGGTGCCACCACCCTGGCCCAGACCGCCTACATGCGCAACGACACCAGCGCCGGCCCCCAGTTCGCTTCACTAAACGGATACGCCGGCATCACCGTTGACTCCTTGGACGGTTACATCCGCCAGCGCCTGGGGCAGTGAGCCGACTCAGCCCCAACCCCTCCGGCTCTTGGGCCTAAATGTTGTGAAACACGCGCCCCACACATTAATGCGGAATTTGTGACGTTTGGGATCGGCAACATGGCGAGCACGCGCTAGGGCATGTGGATGTGGCGTTCTGGCCTGGATGCACAAAGGCTTGTGCCGGGGGCGCAAAGCTATTCGCCGACTCAGCGCAAGCCATGAATCGCAGATGGGGACTACTCCTGCTCGACGGGGTGGCCGCCGAACTCCTTACGCAGAGCCGAGACCACCTTCATGGTCGTGGGGTCGGCGATCTGCGAGTCCTGGCGGGCATAGAGGGAGGCGGTGGTGACCGGGGTGGGCACGCCCAGCTCCAGGGCATCCTCAATCATCCACTTGGCCTCACCGGACTCGTTGGCTTTGCCGGCTATGTGCTTGAGGCCCGGATCCTCCTTGAGGGCTTTGACCAGCAGGTCCAGGAGCCAGGAGTTGATGACCGAGCCCTCCCGCCAGGAGGCCATGACCTGGCCCGGGTCCTTGACCAGATCGGAGGCATCCATAACGGCGTAGCCCTCGGCCAGGGCCTGCATCATGCCGTATTCGATGCCGTTGTGGACCATCTTGGTGTAATGGCCAGCCCCGGTGCCGCCGGCGTGGACCAGTCCGTTCTCACCTTCGGGCTTGAGGGTCTGAAGGATGGGCATGACCCGCTCCACGTCCTGGTCGGTGCCGCCGACCATCAGGGCGTAGCCCTTCTCCTTGCCCCAGATGCCGTTGGAGGTGCCCACGTCGACCAGGTGGATGCCCTTGGGTTCCAGCATCCTGGCGTGCATCTGATCATCGGCGAACCTGGTGTTGCCGCCATCGACGATCAGGTCGTCGTCGGAGAGGAGGGAGGCCAGCTGGTCCATGGTGCTTTGGGTCGGCTTTCCGGCCGGAACCATGACCCAGATGATCCTTGGCGTCTCCAGTGCCTCAACCAAGGCCTGGATGGAATCCACATCCCTGCCGGACTGGGGGTCCAGATCGTAACCGACAACCTCGTGGCCGCCGGCCCGAAGCCTGTCGGCCATGTTTCCGCCCATACGGCCCAAACCAATCATTCCGATCTTCATATCTGCACTTCTCCTCTGTAATGGATGCTGTTTCTTCAGTTGTTGACTTCCGCCGGCCATCGCCGCTGTGCCTGGTTGGTTGGCGCAGCGGCGATGGGGCTAGTGGTTCCTTTTGGCCTGGCGGGCCCGTTCCGCCTCGACAGCTTCGGTGTGGGCATCGGCCGTGCACTCCAGACCCAGCGCGTCGATGACCTCCTCGGATTCGGTCTGAGGTGACGCTTGCCGGTCAACGTCTATGGTCACGTGAATCTCGTCCGGTCCCAATGATTCCAAGGTGTCGAACTGGGACTTGAGCATGTCGGGCTTCATGAAGTGGCCCTTGCGTTGGGAGAGCCGCGCCATGATGACGTCGTAGTCGCCGGCCAGGTGGATGAAGATCACGCCGGGCATCCGCAGTTTGTCCCGGTAGGAGCGCTTCAGGGCCGAGCAGGTGACGGTGCCGGGAACCCCCCTGCGGATATGGTCCTCGATCCAGTCATGGATCTTGTCCAGCCACGGCCAGCGGTCGTCGTCGTCCAGGGGAATGCCCTGGGCCATCTTGTCGATGTTGGCCTGGGGGTGGAAGTCATCGGCCTCGGCCATGTCCCAGCCCAGCTTCTGGCTGAGCTCGGTGTTCATGGTGGTTTTGCCGCAGCCGGCGACCCCCATGATGACCAGGATCGGGGTCTTGCCGTCCAGATACCCCGGCGGCACGGTGTTTTCCATGGCCTTGGGTATCTGCGTGTTCTGTGCGTCTGTCATGATGAAGCCTTTCTATGCGCCGGGACGGGAGGCCTTCCAGCCCCGGCGCCATGATTGATGAACGGTGCCAGGACCTGTGTCAGATGGTCAGCGGGATGAAGAGGCTGAGGATCATGACCAGAATCAGAACGACGACCGAGAGCAGGCATTCCAGCACGGACCAGGTCTTCAGGGTCTGGCCCACGCTCATGCCGAAGTATTCCTTGATCAGCCAGAAGCCGGCGTCGTTCAGATGCGACAGGAAGATGGACCCGGCGCCGATGGCCAGGACCAGGAGGGTGACGGCCATGGGGCTGGCGTGCATCATGGTGACGGCGTTGGAGAGGATGCCGGCCGTGGTCAGGATGGAGACGGTGGCCGAGCCGGTGGCCACGCGCACGAAGACGGCGATGAGCCAGCCAAGCAGGAAGATGGAGACGTGGGAGGTCTCGACGAAGCCGCCGATGATCTTGCCGATGCCGGTGCCCACCAGCACGCCCTTGAAGCCACCGCCAGCGCCGACGATCAGCAGAATGCCGGCCACGGCGGGCAGGGAGGCTCCCAGGGAGTCATTGACGGTCTTCCAGGAGATGCCGGAGGCCCAGTGCAGGACGATCATGGAGAAGACCAGGGAGATGGCCAGGGCCATGGAGGGCGCCCCGATGAAGTTGATGGTCTGGGAGAAGGGGTCGGTGGCCTTGGTGAAGCCGGGGATGGCGATCTCGAAGATCGAGGTAAGCAGCATGAGCACCGCTGGAAGGAGGATGCACAGGAGGGAGATGCCGAAGGAGGGGAGCTTGGTCTCCTCCTTGGAGGCCTCCTCGCTCTTGACCGTGAAGTTGGCCGGTGCCTCGATGGGGACCCACTTGGCGGCGATCTTGGAGAAGAGGGGGCCGACGATGAGCAGGGTGACGATGGCGACCGGGATGCCGAACATCATGGTCAGTCCGACGTTGCCGCCGTCCTTGAACTGGCTGATGGCTGCCAGCGGGCCGGGGTGGGGCGGCACGCAGGCGTGCATGATGGACAGGCCAGCCAGGGTGGGGATGGCAACCCGCATGAGGGGGAGCTTGGTGCGCTGGGCGGTCAGGATGATGACGGGCACCAGGATGACCAGGCCGACCTCGAAGAACATGGGCAGGCCGATCAGGGCGCCGATCAGGGCCATGATCCAGGGGATGGTGGCCGCTGTGGACTTGGATACCAGGGTGTTGACCACCTGTTCGGTGGCCCCCGTATCCATCAGCACCTTGCCGATCATGGCTCCCAGGCCGATCAGGATGCCGACCGAGCCCATGGTGTTGCCGAATTCGCCGGTGAAGCTGGTCAGGGTGGCCATGGGGCCGTAGCCTGAGCCGATGCCGACCACCAGGGCCGCTCCCAGAAGGGAGACGAAGGGATGGAGCTTGGCGACGGTGACCAGGAGGATCAGCACCACCAGGCTGAGGACCAGGCTTATGCCCAGTCGTGTGGGGTTGAGTGCGACTGCCGGAGCAGCGTCAGCGGCCAGAACGGTCCCGCCCGCTGTAAGGCTCATCAGGGTTCCCATGGTTACTACCTCTTCTCTGAGGAATGAAAACGGGCGCTTGGGCTGCAACCCATCTCATTGATTCGCTTCTTTATTTGTATGACGTAATAGGCAATGTTGCTATATTACGTATGTTGTAATAACAATCTAGACCATGACCATTGGCTGCGCAAGTGAACCTCGTGCCGGAATTGATAGGCATTGCGCAAGAGACCACTCCTGCGAATCCAATGTGATAGCCGACTCCAGCCTATCTAGCGGGCAAGCAGCAGGTGCGGTCTTTCCTGATTGCGTAAAGGGGCACGGGTAAAGACCGGGAATCTTCCTGATTGCCGATTCGGACTGATGGACATTGCTAGAGTGGTGGTCATGAACTCCGAAATGACTGTATCGGCTGAACCGTCTGCCCCCGATGCGCCGGTTGAATCGGCCGGGCAAGCGGCTGAGATGTCCCTGCATAATCGACTGCTCGACCAGTGGGGTATGGCCATTGTTGGAGGAGATGTGCATGAGGGGCAGCATTTGCCCGATCCCGATTTCTACGAGGGCACCCCCTCAAGAACGGCCACACGTGAGGCCACCAGGGTCCTGGAGTCCATGGGCTTGGTCAGCGTCAAACGTAAGGTTGGCGCCACCGTCAATCCGGCCGACCAATGGAACATCTTCGACCCCCAGGTCATCGACTGGCGCCTTCGTGGGCCGCGACGCAGGGAAGTGCTCCACGAACTCTCCCAGCTACGGGAGGGGGTTGAGCCCCTGGCCGCCCAGCTGGCCGCCAGCAACGCCACACCTGGTGACTGGGCCACCCTGACCCAGGCGGCCATCACCATGGTCGCCCACAGCGAGGAGGCCAACCGGCCCGCCTACCTGGCCGCCGACGAGCTCTTCCACCGTACCCTGCTCAAGGCATCGGGCAACAGTATGTTCGCCGCCCTGGGTGACGTCATATCCTCCATCCTGATAGGCCGGACCAAGTACGAGCTCATGCCCCGCAAGGCCAATGAGCACGCCCTCCGCCTCCACAGCGACGTGGCCGCCCTGATTCGCAGAGGCGACGGCCAAGGCGCCAGGGAGGCCATGGAATGGATCGTAGGCGAATCCGACGCTGCCATAGAGCAGATCGCGAAAGGTGAGTAGGCGGAAGGGATTCCCCCTGGCTCAATTCGATATTCTGAAATGCGGCCTGTTGCTGTCGTTGCAAAGTTGCCCGCACGAACCGTCAGTGGTGTAGGGGCTTGTAGTTCTGAATGCTTGGCCTCGGCGTGGTATCTATGCTCTGCCGCTAGAAGCGCGTTGCTTCAGGCTATGGATACGATTGGTGTTCGTTTGACTCGCCATGAGATATGCACGGCACATTGCCAATGGGCCGTGAAAGACCTTCGTGGAGCTGATGGTAATCGAAACCACGACCTCTTCGATGCGAACGAAGCGCTCTACCAACTGAGCTACAGCCCCATTGCCTCAGCAGAGACAACTCTAACGAGAGTAGTACAAGCTCTGCCCAAGCGCAATGACCCGTGTGCGTGCTTGGGCAGGGGCGAGTTACTCCGCAGCTGGCTGCCTCTTGCCGAACTTGGCCTTGTAGAGGCCGACGATGGTGGGAATCAGTGAGATGGCCAGGATGGCCACGATGACCAGCTCGAAGTTCTTCTGGACAAAGGGGATGCCGCCGAAGAAGTAGCCCAAGAGGGTGAAGAGGGTGGACCAGACCAGTCCTCCCAGCACCGAGAAGGGCGTGAACCGTGACCAGCGCATGCCGGAAAGCCCTGAGATAAAGGGCATGAAGGTTCTGATGAAGGGGAAGAAGCGGCCCAGGAAGACGGCCAAGGGCCCCCACTTGTCGATCATGGATTCCGTCTTGGCCAGGCGTTCGTGGGTCATGGCCTTGACCTTGCCTGATTCGATGATTCGCCTGCCGAAGAAATGGCCGATGAAATAGTTGCACTGGTCTCCGACGATCGGGGCGCACCAGACCACGGGCAGCAGTGCGAACAGGGGCAGGGCCGACTGGCCGGTCCTGGCGTCCGGGGCGGCGAAGAAGCCAGCGGCGAACAGGAGTGAGTCACCCGGCAGGAAGGGGAAGAAGACCACACCCGTCTCGATGAAGACGATGAGGAAGATGAAGCCAAGCGTCGGAGCCACACCCATGGAGATCCATCCCGCGATGATGGTCCGGGGGTCCTTGAGCAATTCGATGATGAATCTGATGAAGCCCATGCAAGTCCTGTCGTTGTGGTCAATGCAGCTGCATACGGTCGGCCCGTTTCAAGTCCGGCCTCGGCCTCAGCCATAGGCCTGATGCTCAAACACCAGCGAATCCGCATGCCTGTATATCCGCATTTCACTGTATCAGCCAGTCTGTAAAGCTTCTGCAAGTGCGGCTGAAAGGCGGCGCTTGCCGCAGGCGGAACAAAGCCCCATCCACGTGCCGACCGGTTTGTTGAAGCGATTGACAAATTATGGGGGGCTGCTACGTTGGGCAATTAACTCTCTGTACTTGCGCCCTGTTGGTGGCGCACTATGGAATGGGGCTAAGTATGGCTGGAACCATCGGAAAACCAGGGGGCTCCAGGCCATAGCGCTGATAACGGCACCCGTTTCATGGGAGTGGATGGCGAGGGGACCCGGTAGTGGCCATTCCCGACTCTCTGGTCTACAAGCCCCGGCGCGATCGGTAGGTTTGGTTGTAAGTGCTTGGTGGCCTCCCGATTAAGCTCAAGTCCTTGCTCAAAAGGTTTCGGAATTGACGGATTTTCCAGTTCGGTGTTATAGTTAGCGAAACGTTTCGATTAGCTGGATCGTCAGGAGCTGGTCGACATGCTTCAGCGGTGTTGACGTGGTCGTCAATGGTATAAGGAAGGGGTGAGGATGCCTGG
Organism: Bifidobacterium aemilianum; assembly: GCF_003315635.1. Classification (GTDB taxonomy): domain Bacteria; phylum Actinomycetota; class Actinomycetes; order Actinomycetales; family Bifidobacteriaceae; genus Bifidobacterium; species Bifidobacterium aemilianum. The sequence goes on from NZ_PDCG01000008.1 coordinate 37,022, forward strand.
AATAAAGGATGTGGCACAGCTCGCCGGCGTATCGGCCTCCACCGTCTCCTATGTGCTGACCGGCAAGCGCTCCATTTCTGCCAAGACCACGAACAAGGTCATGAAAGCCATAGACCAGTTGGGCTACACACCGGATGCTCGTGGGCAAAGACTGCGCGGTAGCCGAAGCCAGGTCATCGCCTTAAGCGAACCGATTCGTGAGGGCATGAACCAGGTTCAGTACAGTGCCTACTTCATGCAGGCGGCCTTACAGGCTCGCAAGGCTGGGTATGATGTGCTCCTGCTTGGTGCCGAAGACGCTGTTGGAGACATCAGGCGTGTGACCAATGGGAATCAGGCCGACGGGGTGGTTCTGCTTGATGTCATGGCAGATGACAACAGGTCAGCTGAAGCTGGCAGCTATACCAAACCCTCGGTTGCTATTGGATACCCCCATAGTCACGAATCATGCGCCTGCATTGATATAGACTTTGTCGCCTTGGGCAAAATGGCGGCCCGAAAGCTTGATGACTTTGGCCACAAGCGAGTGGTTCTCCTGCGTGGTCTTGAGGATAATTACGCGCGCGGTGCCGGGTACATGCTGCTCTTCCGAGCCTCCTTCCTTAGTAACTGCGAAAAACTCGGCATTGAGGTTAGGGAATCCGGCAAGGTCACCCCGGACTTCGACGCGGAGGGCTTTGTCCGTAATCTAATTCTGGGCCCAAAGGCTCCGACGGCCATTGTCAACCAGTCTCAGGCTGGCATCCTGAACGTTGTGCTCGATGCTCTGGGCAAGGCAAGGATTCGGGTTCCTGAGGATTTATCGGTTATCTCCTGTGGAACCTTCCTGCAGGGAGAGATGATTCGTTATCCCGTCAGTGAGGTGCCCTTGGACCCTGGGACATTATGCCGCAAGGTCATTACGGTCCTGGTGGATGCCATTGAGAATAAACGTGACATCAGAGGGTTGGTTGAGCTTACCGAACCAACATATGTCGATCGAGGTTCCCTGGGTCCGGCCCCAGGCGATGGAAAGGAGATTGGCCAGACGTTGTAATGGAATCGGGCCCATGGCCTGAGCAATTCCGGGTGCTGTTCGTTGTGGAAGAGCCTCGGTTCATTGACTGCCTTTCAAAGAAGTGAGGAAGTACATCAAGAAGAACGAAGGAGTCTTTTATAGGAAGATTCGAAACGTTTCGATTGTTGTGGTGGACCCACATCTGAGAAATATGATGATTAAGGAGAAAAGATGAAAATCAAAGGTATGGTTGCCGCTTTGGCTATCACAGCCATGTCGATAAGCACCCTTGCGGCTTGTGGAAGTGGCGACAATCAAAGTCAGGAGAAGCCAGAAACCCTGTCTGTCTGGACCTATGAGTCACCGACTTCGGCACAGTACCACGCTTGGAAGAAGGCTGCCGAGGAGTTCACAAAAGAGACTGGCATCAAGACCAAGTTCGAGACCAAGTCCTTCACCCAAATCGCGCAGAACAGCAGTCAGTTTCTGGATTCCGACCAGGCGCCGGATGTCATGGAGTCCAACCGTGGCAACGGAAGCGCCGGGATGCTTTCCTCCATGGGTCTGCTGAGCGACCTTGGCCCCTATGTGAAGAAGTACGGTTGGGATAAGAAGGTTACCCAGGCGGATTCCTCCATGGCCCGTTACGATGATAAAGGGATTATGGACGGTAACACCTGGTATGGCCTCCCCAGCTATGCGGAATTCCAGCGGGTCTACTACAACAAGGACATGTTCGCCAAGTATGGCGTGGAGATTCCCACCACCATGGATGAGTTCGAGCAGGCCTGCCAGAAATTCAAGGATGCCGGCGTGACGCCCATCGACGCGGATGCCGGCGAGTATGGAGTTCTCTGGCTGTGGTGGCAGCTGGTGTCCACCAAAGCCGACAAACAGTTCATGGCGGATTGGCAGATGTACAAGCACGATGTCAATTGGAAGAGCGAGCCGTTGACCTACGCCACCAATACGATCAATGAATGGCTTGAGAAGGGTTATATCTCCCGCAACGCCACCGGTCTCAAGGCAGAGGACACCAATTCGTCCTTCATCAAGGGTGACTATCCCATGTACCAGACCGGCACCTGGAACCAAAGCCGCTTTATCTCACAGGTCAAGACCTTCGATTGGGAGGCGCACATTCTTCCCGGCTCTAAGCTGGCCCAGGGCTGCACCGGCAATCTCATGGTCATTCCCGAAAAGTCCAAGCACAAGGACTATGCCGCTCAGCTCCTGGACAAGATCATCTCCGACGGCATTCAGAAGGGCATTGCCGAGGAGGGTGGCATTCCTGTCTCCTCCAAGGTCAAGACCTCTTCCAATGAGAAGAACCAGGCCATGATTGAGGAATACGCCTCCTTCTCCAAGAAGGACGCCCTGTCCTACTATCCCGACTACCCTGCTGCCAACCTGACGGATGCCATCCCTGCCGCTCTGCAGGAGCTGGTCAACGGCACCAAGAACCCCGACCAGGTTCTCTCCAGCATCAAGGATGCCTACACCTCTGGTGTTAAGGATATGGACGTTAAGAACTGAGCGTAGAGCGCCTCACCTTCCACAGGTAACCGAACGACTGGTCGCCAGTCGTTCGGGCCTGTCCAAACATATACGAACTTCAGTGAGATGGGAGACTGGGATGTCTCAACAAGTGGTAACCAAAAAGCCGGCGCTCTCCCGATTGCCCGGCAGCAGGCCTTCAAAGTTCCTGCCATATCTGATACCGGGTTTGGTGGCCTTGCTGGTCATCGTGATTGTTCCCTTTGGGTGGAACATCTATCTGAGCCTTACCCGCTGGCGCGGGGTCGGTCCGGTCAAATTCGTTGGTTTCGCCAACTGGCAGAGGCTCATGGCTGATGCGACCTTCTGGAAGTCCTTCCTCAATTCCTTTTGGATCATCGTCGCCATCGTGGTCATCCCCACCGCGCTGGGCCTGCTGATCTCCTCGGTCCTGACGGATGTCATCCAAAAGAAGTTCGGTTCAGGCAACGCCTCCTTCATCAGGGCACTTTACTACTTGCCCCAGCTCCTGCCCGTAGCTGTGGCATCGGTTATCATGGGGTGGATCTTCAGACCCGATGATGGAGCGGTCAACGACCTGCTTGAGAAAATCGGCTTGGGATCCCTTCAGCACAACTGGCTGGGTGACGCGGACAGCGCCCTGCCTATCCTCATGGTCATCCTTATCTGGATTCAGCTGGGCTACCCAATCGTCATCTTCATGTCCGGTCTGCAGAGGGTCGATCCGGAGCTCTACGAGGCCGCAAGCCTTGACGGGGCCAACTGGTGGCAGAAGTTCCGTGTGGTGACCCTGCCCTCTATCGTCCCAGAACTTTTGGTGGTCATCCTGACCGCTACCATCGGGGCATTGAAGACCTTCGGACCTGTCTACCTGTTGACCAAGGGTGGCCCAGGCACCACCACTATCGTGCCGTCGTACTACTCATACAACCAATTCTTCCAGCTCCATCAAGTGGGGTATGGCGCGGCCATTTCAACCGCTCTGACCTTGGTGATCATCGTCTTTTCGGTGATTTTCACCATTATTCAGGGTCGGGTCGAGAAGAACGCGGCATAGGGGAAAGGAGCCATCTATCATGACGGACGCAACAGTTCAAACACCCTCGCAAGGCGCGAGCGGCAAGGTTCGAAATCAATCCAAGCATATACGCACCTGGGGGGACTGGCTGGCCCTGGTATTTTTGATCATAGGCGCGCTTGTAATGCTTTTCCCCCTGCTCATCCTGGCAATGAACGCCTTCAAGACCATCGGCGACTATAACGCCAACGGTCCTTTGACCCTGCCGGACCATCCGACCATGGAGGGCATCGCATCCTTCTGGAAGTCCAGCAACTTCCCCCTTAAGTTCGTGAACAGCTTCGTGATCGCCCTGGTGGTCGCCATTCTTGGTGTGACGCTTTCTGTGCTCAATTCCTTTGCGCTGGGTATCGGACGTGTCAAGGGGAACAGGTGGATAATACTGCTCATCATGCTGGCCAACATGATGCCCCAGGAGGCTCTGCTCTACCCCCTTTACACCATGTTCAAGCAGGTGGGCATCTACAATTCACAGCTGTCGATCATCGTGATCTTCACCGTGATTCAAAGCGCCTACGGCACCTACTTGTTGTCGGCGGTATACGGAACCTTTCCCCAGGCGATTCTGGAGGCCGCCACCATTGACGGAGCATCACGATGGGAGACCCTGCTCAAAGTGGTGCTGCCGATATCCTGGCCGACCATCAGTGTGCTTTTCGTCTTCTTCTTCGTGTGGACGTGGAACGAGTATATGATTCCCATGGCCTTCCTGATGGACGACAACGTACAGACCATACCGCTGGCACTATCCGCTCTCCAGGGGCAGCACACCATTGATGCCACCCAGCTGGCCTCGGCCTCGCTGCTGAGCATCATCCCGACCATCATCTTCTTCATCGTCTTCCAGCGCAAGCTTAACCAGGGCATTGTCGCTGGAGCCGTCAAGTAAGGCCGGCTCACCGACGTTGACTAGGCGTTCGTGGTGCGCGTATGCAAGAACGGGCGCCTTGGTATGGAATTCCAATATCAGTGAGAATATTGACATAAACATCAGCGGCAGGGCGGCGACGAACGGGAAGCCCGTCCGAGCAGCAAGGGCGCGGTCTGTGCTGAACAGGCGCAAGGAAGCTCCCACACGTACTGCACGGCAGCGACAAGTCTCAACAGCGAAAGGTACAGGAATATGGACCAGGTGACTGGCATGGGGTATGGCATGGGAGGCTTCGACTCCCTCATGATGGCTTCGGGCGGGCGCTCGCGGTGCGTCAACGCGGAGAACCCCACGGGCGGCAAGGGGGTTGCGGCCATGGCCGCCAGCCATCTTGGCCCCTCGCGCAAGGGGAAGCCCTGCCTGAGCACCGTCAAGGCGGGGGAGTGCGTGACCCTGATGGATGTGGACGGCCCCGGCATCATCCGCCATATCTGGATGACCGTGACCGACAAGACCTCGCCCAAGGGCCTGCACGTGCTACGCAACCTGATTCTTGAGTTCTACTGGGACGGCGAGGAGACCCCCTCGGTGGTCAGCCCCATCGGCGACTTCTTCTGCTGCGGTCACGCCCAGGCCTGCCGCATCAACTCCCTGCCGGTCATGGTCAACCCCAACAGGGGCTTCAACTGCTTCTTCTCCATGCCCTTCGAGCATGCCAGAATCGTGCTGCGTAACGACCACAACGAGGACGTGCCCGCCTTCTTCTATCAGATCGACTACACCGAGGTCGACCAGCTCCCCGCTGATGCCATGCGCTTCCATGCCCAATGGCGGCGGCAGAAGGTCACCGAGCTGGCGCACGACTACGTGATACTCGACGGGGTGAAGGGCCGGGGCACCTACTTGGGCACCTACCTGGCCCTGACCGCCCTGGAGAGCCGCTGGTGGGGCGAGGGCGAAATCAAGATGTACATCGACGGTGACGGCGACTACCCCACCTGGTGCTCCACCGGCACTGAGGACTACTTCGGCGGGGCCTGGTCCTTCGCCGCCTTCGACGACCAGGGCCACATGCGCGAGGAGACCTACAACGGCCCCTTCATGGGCTTCCCCTTCCGCTCCCAGACCATGGCAACCCCGGAGAGCGCCTACTGGGACCAGGCCAGCCCAGTCATGCGCGGCCTCTACCGCTGGCACCTGCCCGACCCCATCCATTTCCAACAGGATCTACGCGTGGAACTCCAACAGATCGGCACCGGCGAAAACGGCCTCTTCGAGCGCTCCGACGACGTCGCCTCCGTGGCTTACTGGTACCAGACCGAGCTCCACTCCCCCTTCCCGCCCTTGGCCGACCGCTGTGGCCGGCAGCCACGCTGATGTGGCCGGCAGGCCCCCATGGCCTGCATTGAGGCGTATGTCAGGGTGTGGGGGGTTAGGTGTGTGTTGTTGGGTGTGGCAGTGCCCCCGAGCTGTGCTGGGTCGGGGGCACTGTTTGTGCTGGTTGGGGTGGGGCCTGGCTGGTGTGTTGTTGGTTTAGTGTCTGAGGTTGTGTCCTGTTTGTTTTCGGCGGTGTGTGAGTCCGATGGCGGTCAGGGTGGTCAGGGGTAGGAGGATGCCGAGGGTGGGTAGGGTCCAGGCTCCCAGTGGTCCTCCGGTGAGGGGGAGTTGGGTGATGGCTGGTGCCCATTTGGCTTTGAGGAGGGTCCAGTCGGTGATGGGTGTGGTGGTGGGGTCGAAGTCGGCTCCGTTGTTGGTCCATCCGGTCAGGATCCATCCGGGTTTGGTTGGTGGGTCGGGCATGGTGGCCAGGTCGCCGTGGGGGACGTCGTTGATGTATTTATTCCAGGTGGTGCCGTCGGGCCAGGTGCCGCCGTTGGGGTCCAGGGTGAGGGTGTAGGCGGCTCGGGTCCATCCCATGTATAGGTCGGTGTCGGCGGTGATGGCCTGTCCGGTGTAGTGGGTGGTGGCCGCTGGGTCGGTGTACCAGTCGTCGAACCACCATCCGGTCCTGGTGGGTATGGTTATCTCACCGTACAGGGCGCTCATGGCGCTGTCGCCGTCGCCTACGTGCAGGGTCCA
>NZ_PDCG01000080.1 GCF_003315635.1 Bifidobacterium aemilianum
GATCCGTGTCGAACCCCGAATCCAGACCTTCGTCCTCCTCGACCTGCACCTCGTCGTCCACGACGTCAGCCATACCGAAGTATGACATGGCGCTTTTCATCAAACCTGCCATGGCTTCCCACTCCTTCTAGCACTTGACTCGTATTCCACCGACACTGTTTGTCAGCGTAGGAAGTCCGGGATGTCCAGGTAGCCTGGATCCGAGGGCCTGGGCTCATCATCTGCCGGCTTGTCCTGCCGCTGGGGCTCGTCCTGGGGCGGCTGCCAGATCTGGGGTTCCGGATTGGAATCATCCTGATCGTCGGGCTGCCTGTAATCCTGCTCCTGTGATTCCCCGTCCGCAGCGGGCTCTTCGGAGTCAGCCAGTCCATCGGATTCGCGCTCCAACTGGGCCGCTTTCTGCGCGTTCGGATCGAACCCTGCGGCGATGACCGTGACACGCACTTCGTCCC
>NZ_PDCG01000081.1 GCF_003315635.1 Bifidobacterium aemilianum
GGGCACGCCCGGCTTCATCGCCCCGGAGGTGATTGACGGAGCCGAATCGGACGAGGGATCGGACTGGTGGAGCACGGCGGCGGTCCTGGCCTATGCGGCCTGCGGCAGGCCGGTCTTCGGCTCCAAACCGATGATGGCGGTACTGGAGCGGGCAGCCTCGGGTTCGGCCGATCTGACCGGGCTGCCGGCGCGGACCATGGCGGCTTTCCGCGCCGCACTGGCTCCCAGGCGTCAGGACCGTCCCTCCCCCGAGGCCCTGTTGGATGCGATTGCGACGGATGCCATGGATCCGCAGGCCTGGCAGGG
>NZ_PDCG01000082.1 GCF_003315635.1 Bifidobacterium aemilianum
CTTCTGCTCGGACTATCTTCGTTAGTCTCTCTGTTCGTCACTCTGTGTGACTTGCTGTCGTCTTTGGTTTCTTGCTTGTGTGGGGCAGGAGAGGCCGGGATGCGGGGTGGCGTAGCGTCTGGTGGGCTCGGAGATGTGTATAATAGCCAGATCCAGGGCCGCGTTGGCCGGCAGGAGACCGGACCCGAAGAGCTGGTCAGGCCGTTGATCTGGAAGATGCAGGCCCCACCCTTGGCATGGCCGGTCAGGGTCTTCTGGGAGATCACGAAGAGGGGGTTGCCCTCAGACCGCCCGATGGCGTCTGGCGCTTATACAAAACTGACGCTGCCGACGAAGGAGTAGGGGTAGATCGTGGGGGTAGCAGGAGTATTGAAAAATAAAGGCAGAAGCAAACAAGGGGCAGGTAAGCTGTGAGGAGATACAGCGGAGTGCCAAGAGAAGCAGGCGGACG
>NZ_PDCG01000083.1 GCF_003315635.1 Bifidobacterium aemilianum
GGGCGATGGAGCCTACCAAGATCGACAGCCACATGGCACCATCTGCGACAAAAAGTGATCATCGGCCTGCTATGGGAATAAGCAGAAACAATTCCCGAGCCAAACCCTAAACTTGTTCAATAACCGTGCTCGCATGGACGATGGCATACACAACAACAGCGAAGATCACGACTCCTCCTATCATCTACACCAGAACGGCACATCCGAAGAAGGCACTACTAACGCCGCGGGCAGATGATAGACGCGCTCTCCCGCGACCAGCTCGGAGGCTTTCCTACGGGCGCGATCCACCTTGGCATGCCGGCACTGGATGTGGCATCGCCTTCCATCACGCGACCATGAACCTAGTTTGGACAGAATCTGATCCAACTGAGCCGCGTCTTCCTCCCTCCAGACAGCCAATACCCGTGAAGGAATGCGTCGGATGCACGGTAGTTCGTTAAAAC
>NZ_PDCG01000084.1 GCF_003315635.1 Bifidobacterium aemilianum
CCACCCACACGGACAGCACACTGACACGCCCCCCCCGCGGCCACTGGCACCACGGACCCTGTAACGACTGGTACACCGACACCAACCTCACCCAACCCTGGAGGACAGGACCCGTGTCCTCGAACACGACCCTGCACGCCAAATGGACACGCAACACGTACACGGTCACCATCGACCAGAACGGCGGCACCGGCGCGCCCACCAGCCTGACCGTGACCGACGGACAAGCCATCGGCACCCTGACCACCACCAAACCCGGCCACCACCTGACCGGCTGGACCCGGACCAGCGACCACACGACCTGGAACCCGGACACCGACCCCGTCCACGCCCCCATGACCATCCAAGCGAAATGGGAGGCCGACCAATACACCGTGCGCTTCCTCGCGCCGGGACTGACACCCAACCCCACCATCACCGACCAGACCGGCATCAACTACGGCAC
>NZ_PDCG01000085.1 GCF_003315635.1 Bifidobacterium aemilianum
CACAGTCGGCAGTCGCGGCGCACGCATCATCCAATGCGTCAAGCAGTGCTCCCCCGAGACCGCCCGGTGAGCCGTCGAGAACATCAAGGCCGCTCACGACGCCAACGCTCTGGCCAAAGCCCAGACCGTCCAGCAGTCTATGGACATGAGCCCCGAGGCGATCCGCGACCAGCTCACCAGCGAATACGGAGAGACGTTCACACCGGAAGAGGCGCAGTACGCAATCGACAACCTCAACAAGTAATCAGATACAGCCTTCACTTCCAGGCCCCGTTTCGGCGGGGCCTTCGCATATCCGGGAACGCCCACCTCCCACTACTAAGGAATGGGAACGCTCACACCAAGCGCCTTCTCCACGACCATCCATCTGAACACGCAATACAAGATGACCACCACCGTCACCACGGCCTCATCCACTCTCCACCACCACCGACAGAAACCGCGA
>NZ_PDCG01000086.1 GCF_003315635.1 Bifidobacterium aemilianum
GTGGCGACCAGGGTGGCCACACCCATGGAGTCGGCCTCGGGGAACTGGGCGGCGATGTTCGCTGCGATGGTCTGGTTGGCGGAGGCCCTGAGCAGGCGTACCGAGTATGTCAGTCCGGGCGAGAGGATCATCAGTACGGCCATGGTCTCACCCAGGGCGCGGCCCAGGCCCAGCATGGACGCGGAGATCAGGCCGGCCCGCCCGAAGGGCAGGACGGCCAGGCGGATCGTCTCCCATTTGGTGGCGCCCAGGGCCAGGGCGGCCTCGCGTTGCAGGCGTGGCGCCTGGGCGAAGATGTCCCGGCCCACCGATGTGATGATCGGCACGATCATGACCGCCAGTACCAGGGCGACCGCGGCCGCCGACCGTCCGGGGTCGGCTACGGGTCCGGCGAAAAGTTGAATCCAGCCCAGCCATCGGGAGCGCCGGGACCATACCCCGATGG
>NZ_PDCG01000087.1 GCF_003315635.1 Bifidobacterium aemilianum
CCTCCTACCGGGTCTCCACCCGGGCGGAGCGGACGGCGGACGAATACGGGATGATCCTGTCCGGCTTCCTGCGCCTGGCCGGGTTCGCGGCGGCCGACGCGGAGGGCGTCATCATCGCCTCGGTCGTGCCCAAGGCCATGCACTCCTTCCGGGCGGCGGTGTTCCGCTTCCTGTCGGTGGAGCCGATGGTGGTGGGACCTGGGGTCCGGACCGGCGTCGACATCCGCCTGGACGATCCCCGCTCCCTGGGTGCTGACTGCCTGGCTGATTGC
>NZ_PDCG01000088.1 GCF_003315635.1 Bifidobacterium aemilianum
TCTGTGGGGTGGCTGGTCGGTTCCTGAGACCGTTAGAAACGTGGACGTTGAAATGGATTAATGACCATTCCCAGGAGTCGGAGGCGGGACGATTCCTTCGGGGCATGTCCAACTGTGTCTGGCTCTACTATTTGTTGCGGCTCCGACATTCTCAACGTCTGAAGCTGATCTTGCAGGTCGCGGATATGATCTTGCTGAGAGACGACTTCATTGGCCTTATTATGAGTGATAAGCCACATAATAAAAATGGCAACAATGAGCCAAATATCTACCATCAGATATGGCGTCGATGCTGATGTCATTTTTGAAGCTTGGAACTGATATACTATCAGGAATGAAAATACTGAAAACAGAACCTCAAGGAATTTGGTTGACAACTTGTTGACTCTAAGCCATTGGGTTGTCACTGGGAGAAAAATAAAAACGAAGTCTGCGGTAAAT
>NZ_PDCG01000089.1 GCF_003315635.1 Bifidobacterium aemilianum
CTGTTCACCTGGGCGGCACCGGCACAAGATGCCATCGACAACTTCTTCAGCTGGTTGGGAGGCTGGGTCGACGACAACGTCTCCAACCAGATCCTGGCCGGTCTGCTGGGAGACGGAATCATCGGCGGTGTCGGCTCCGTGCTGACCTTCGTCCCACAGATCCTGTTGATGTACCTGCTGTTGGCCCTGCTAGACGCAGTGGGTTACATGTCACGGGCGGCATTCCTCATGGATAAAGTCATGAGCCGTTCCTGGCTGGAGGGGCGGGCCTTTGTCGCCATGCTCTCGTCCTTCGCCTGCGCCAGCCCCGGCGTGAGGGCCACCCGCACCATTCCCTCGGCCAAAGACCGCATCGCGACGATGCTCGGCGTTCCGCTGGCCACTTGTTCGGCAAGACTGCCCGTCTACGTATTGCTGGTGGGAATGCTCATCCCCAACAC
>NZ_PDCG01000009.1 GCF_003315635.1 Bifidobacterium aemilianum
CCATGGCCGAGGGCAGCAGAGTCGAGGAGTTGGTGCAGAAGATGCTCTTGGCCGGAGCCAAATCGCTGACCTTCTTCCAGGTGGACTGCTTGATGTCCAGCCGCTCAGGAACAGCCTCGATCACGATGTCAGCATCCTTGAGGGCCTCAGCCATACCCGCGCTGGTGCGGATACGACTCACCGCCGCGTCCAGCTTCTCGTCGGTGGCATCAGGCAAATCACGCTTGTAGCCCTTTCTCAGATATTCCCAGCGGGCGGGCAGCTTGTCCAGGATCTCATCCTTGATGTCATAGGCCACCACATGCTTGCCCATGTAGGCAGCCTGAAAAATAATCTGGGAACCAAGCACGCCAGTGCCCAAAACAGTAAGATTCTTCATTTTCCTCACTTCTTCGTGAATTACCCCGTATGCGCCACTCGCATAGGGGAAGATGCTGGGCTGGAGCCACATAGTCAACACTGGCCGAAAGCGCATCAAAGCCCAGCATCAAAAAATAATCCCCAAGCCAACGGTAAAAATCAGTGTAACTACAGTAACTGGGTGCTTATGCTCTGAGAGGTAAAACAAGGGTCCGACACCACTGAATCAGTGATGTCGGACACCAAGCGTACGAAAGTCGCGAGAATCAGTCCAGCTGTGCCAGCCGATCGGCAATCACCTGTACAGCCTTATCCGCCGCAACGGCCTGGGCCTGCTCGCCTGTACGGTCTCTGATTTCAATGGTTCCATTGTTGACCGTGTCACGACCCGCGACCACGACCAGGGGGACACCAATGAGTTCGGCATCCTTGAACTTGACCCCCGGGGAGACCTTCTTACGGTCATCATAGATGACCTCGATTCCACGTTCCTCCAATTGGGTGAGCAACTGCTCGGCCGCACCGAAGGCCGCCTGGTCCTTGCCGGTAGCCAGCAGGTGAACCTGGGCAGGTGCCACGACGGCCGGCCAGGCCAGGCCCTTGTCGTCATGATGGGCCTCGGCGATGCAGGCCAGGACACGGGAGACACCAATGCCATAGCAGCCCATCCACACGGGAACCGTCTTGCCGTTCTGGTCCAGGACCTTGAGGTCCAGAGCCTTGGAATACTTCAGGCCGAGTTGGAAGACCTGGCCAATCTCCACACCGCGCTCGAAGCTGAGTGGCCCGGAACCGTCGGGACTCATATCGCCCTGGCGGACCTCCACCGCCTCGACCAGGCCGTCAGCCTCGAAGTCACGGCCGTAGACGGCGTTGAAAACATGCATACCCTCCTGATCGGCACCGGTGATCCACTGGGAGCCCCGGCCCACATGGGCGTCAAGCAAGTAACGGACCGGGGTCTTGATGCCTTCGGCTTCCCTGGCCTGGGGGCCCAGGACCATAGGGCCGATATAGCCCTTGACGAACTCAGGATGCGACTTCAGGTCCTCCTCGCTGGCCTCCTCGATCTCGGCAGGGGCGAATTGGGCCTCCAAACGCTTCATATCGACCTGGCGGTCACCAGGCAGGCCTATGGCCACGATCTCCCGCCAGGGCTTGTCATGCTCCTCATCCTCGGCGTGCTTGACCGCGATGATCAGGTTCTTCAGGGTGTCGGCGGCGGTCCACTGGCGGCCGTCCTTGCGTGGATGCAGACTGTTGGCGCGCTCGACCAGGGCGTCGATGGTCTTGGCATCCGGAGTCTCCAGAGCCCGCATGGCTGGTATGGCAGAGGAATCGACCTCCCCCACTGCTGGTGTGGTCAGGGCCTCGACATTCCAAGCCTTGCCGGAGGGAGCCAGGGCGAAGGTGTCCTCGCCGATGGGCAGGGGGGCCAGGAACTCCTCGGATTCGGAGCCTCCCATGGGGCCGGAGACCGCATGGACGATGACATAGTCGACGCCCAGGCGCTTGAAGATGCGCTCATAGGCACCGCGCTGGTCCTGGTAGGCCTGCTTGAGACCATCCTCATCCACAGTGAAGGAGTAGGCGTCCTTCATGATGAACTCACGACCACGGATGAGGCCAGCCCGGGGGCGGAACTCGTCGCGGTACTTGGTCTGAATCTGGTAGAGGCTTACCGGCAGGTCCTTATAGGACGTGTACATGTCCTTGACCAGCAGGGTGAACATCTCCTCATGGGTGGGAGCCAACAGATAGTCGGCCCCGTGCCGGTCCTTGAGGCGGAAGATATTGTCTCCGTATTCCTCCCAGCGGTGGGTGGCCTCGTAGGGCTCCCGGGGCAGCAGGGCCGGGAAGTGGACCTCCTGGGCTCCGATGCCGTCAATCTCCTCCCGGACGATGGCCTCAACCTTGTTGAGGACGCGCAGTCCCAGGGGCAGCCAGGTCCAGATGCCCGGTGCGGCCTTGCGGATGTACCCTGCCCTCTGCAGGAGCCTGGCCGAGTCGACATCGGCATCTGCCGGATCCTCACGCAGGGTGCGCACAAATAGCGTGGACATACGAAGGGTGCTGGTTTTCTCAGTGGAGTTCATAGCCCCTAAGAATATTCGCGTTCGCCGACAAGCGACCGCCGCGCCCAACTGACCTGTACCATCCCAAGACTGCGGATGCTGGCAAACCCCAACAAGCAGACACCACAGCCCGTCTCAAGAACTTGCGGGGGGCACATAAGCGATGCCACTTCCCCACAGGCTGTATTTGTTGTGACTCGCCAGGACTCCTTATCAGCGACGTGACCGAATGCAACAACATCAGGGTGTATCCCCTGTGCATCCATGAGCTTTGCCGAAGGCGCGGGCCTGCAATGCCTTATTCCATAAAGGGTGATGATTGACTATCAGCTAGGAATCTGTTTGCGTACGTATTTACATACGCAACTGCAGGTAGCTACCAGCCCGGGGAGGGCCTCATGGAAACCATCAATGCCACCAATGCCAGAAAATCCTTGTATGGGCTGATTGACCAGGCAAACGAGAACGCAGAGGAATTCGCCATCGTCGGAAAAACGAGGAAATGCTGTGTTGGTCGGAGAATACGAATGGAGGACAATCCAAGAAACCCTCTACCTCGATGCCATCCCATGTATGACCGAGTCAATCCTAGAAGCCGGGCAAGAGCCACTTGGCGAAGGGTCAACGGAGCTTGACTGGTGAGCGCCTGGACCCTGGTTTATTCACGCCAAGCCCAACAGGACACCAAACTCATCAAGGCTGCCGGACTCAAAGCAAAGGCCGAATCCCTGCTTGACCTGCTCGGAGAAGACCCCCTACCGAACCCCTCCCCACTACGAACAGTTAAGGGGTAATCTGCATGGCTATTGCTCCCGACGCAGATGCAGAAATTCACCCACGAAGGTCAGAAGAGCTCCTCCTGGGTGAATTCGTCCTGTCCGGCGGTTTGGCCTACGGCTTGCTTGGTGAAGGCCCCGGTGCCCTCCTGGGCCAGGCGGGAGCAGGCGGCCGTGGAATTCCCCCTCAGCACCGTGTCCAGGGAGACGGCCTGGGGTGAGACCAGGAAGGCGTGCTCATTGATGCCGTCCAGGTAGAGGCCGTCCAGAGCCTCCACACGGGAGAGGGCCACGTAGCCCATACCGGGGGCAAAGGTGCGGCGGAGGTCCATGACGGCCCGGTCCAGGGTCATGCCCTGGGACTTGTGGATGGTGATGGCCCAGGCGCAGCGCAGGGGCACCTGGTTGACGGCGGCCAGGACGGTCTCCCCGTCCATCATCTGCCAGGCGGCCTGCTTCATGGTCACCGTGTGGCCGTTCTCGAACTCCACGATGGGCCAGCCACCCTTGGCCTCGGAGACGAAGCCCTTGACCCGCCCGATGGAGCCGTTGACATACTGGTGGTCCTGGTCGTTGCGCAGGGCCATGACGGCCGCGCCGGTCTTGAGGGTCAATTCCTCTGGGGCCAGCATGTTCTTCTTCAGGCGTGCGACCAGGTTGTCGGGCCCGGAGGATTGGGCGCGGAAACTATGGGGCTGGTCCTGAATCTGGCTCAGGCGCATATCGTTGAGACTGTCGGCCTGCTTGTTGACCGGAAAGAGATGGACGGCCACCTCGTTCTCGTCTGGGGCCAGGCCCAGACGGTTGGACAGCACCTCGTGGTCCTCCTGGGTGACCGACCCCTCACGGATGTCGGTCAGGACCGTCAGCAGCTGGCCGTCGTCCTGGCGGTGCTGCTCGGTCAGGTAGCAGATGACCGGATTCAGCTCGTCCCACACTAGGGATTCAGTGACGAAGCCATCAGGATCCTTGCCGGCCTGCCGGTAGGGTTCACGCGAGGCCAGGAACTCGGGGCTGGGCTCAAACCCCCGCGACCTGAAGGACTTGCTGACCGGGGGCAGCTGGAAGAAGTCACCCGACAGGACCAGCTGGAGGCCACCGAAGGGCTCAGGACTGTGACGGACCGACCGGCAGACCTGGTCGACCATGTCGAAAAGCCAGGCCTGCATCATGGAGACCTCGTCGATGACCAGGATGTCGACACCCTGGATTTTCCGCCGACGCCGGGACCTGATGGTCGACAGGAGCTCCGGGGTCAGCACGGTGTTGATCCCCACCCCACTCCAGGAGTGGATGGTCTGCCCGTCCACATGGGTGGAGGCGATGCCGGTGGAGGCGGTCACCGCCACATGGGCGCCAGCCTGCCGGGCCTGGTTGACGAACTCGTTGAGCACATATGTCTTGCCCGCGCCGGGGGCACCGGTCAGAAAGACGCTGGCTCCCGCGCCGAGTATGTCCAAGGCCTCGGATTGCTGCACTGCTGGTCCTTTCTCGCCGGATGCGACATCTGTGGTCGGACAGGAGTATGGTCAGGCCGACCATACTGACCTTAAAGGCCGCTAGCGGCTGCGTCTATTCTGCCCACATACCGACCGCATCGGACACATGGCTTTAGTAGTCAGCCTTCTGCGGGTGATTGGGGTCCTCGACCGGTGCACCCTTGGCCTCATAGGCCCTCAGGAGGCTGGTCTCCTCGATCCGCTTGGCTCCCGCCTGGGCCTGGGCCTCATCGGGGCCGGGGGCCGGAAGGAAGAACATGTCACGGTAGTAGCGCAGCTCGTCGATGGACTCGATGATGTCGGCCAGGGCCCGGTGGCCGCCATGCTTGGCGGGCTTGTTCCGGTAGACGTCCGGGTACCAGCGGCGGGACAGCTCCTTCAGGGTGCTCACGTCGATGACCCGGTAATGGAGCTGGGCCATGAGGTCGGGCATGTACCTGTCGAGGAACTTCTTGTCGGAGCCGACCGAGTTGCCGGCCAGGTGGGCCTTTCCCTGGGCGGGCAGGAAGCGCTTGACGTAGTCAACGACCTGCCGCTGGGCCTCGGCCAGATCCAGCCCGTCCTTGTTCCACTCGTCAACCAGGCCCGAGGAGGTGTGCATGTTCCTCACAAAGTCGTTCATGTGGGCCACTGCCGCATCCGAGGGCTTGATGACCAGGTCGATGCCCTCATCCAGGACCTTCATGTTGAAGTCCGTGGGTACGACCGACACCTCGCAGAGCTCGTCATGGAATATATCCAGACCTGTCATCTCGCAGTCGATCCAGATCATCACGGATTCCTCCGGAGCAAACGTCAAATCATCCTTATGATCGGCCATATCCATCGCCTTTCCTCGCAAAACTACCGAACATGTCACTCTATCCTGCCTAGAGGACTGAATCATGATCCTGGAAGAGCGACCCCTAGCACACAAGGACCAAAGATCACCGGTACCCAACGACTCCGGCGGTCTCCTCCGGTCACCCCATAGGCAGACTTGGCTTGCAGCGGCCCTCAGGCAGACCACTGCAAGCCAAGGGACAGGGGAGACGCAGCTGGCGGTTAGGCGTGCATGCCGGTGTAGTTGGGGGCCTCGGCAGTCATGACGATGTCATGGGGGTGGGATTCACGCAGGCCGGCATCGGTTATGCGGATGAAGCGACCCTTCTCCCACATCTCGGGAATGTTGTGGGCCCCGACATAGAACATGGACTGGTGGAGTCCGCCGATCATCTGATAGAGGACGGCGTTCAAGGGGCCACGGTAGGGCACCTCGCCCTCCACACCCTCGGGCACGACCTTTTCGTTGCTGGTCACATCGGCCTGGAAGTAACGGTCCTTGGAATAGGACTTCTTGCCCCGGGGAGCCATGGCACCCAGGGAGCCCATGCCACGGTAGAGCTTGTACTGCTTGCCATGGAGGAGAACCTTCTCGCCAGGCGCCTCCTCGCAGCCGGCCAGGGTGCCGCCCAACATGACGGTGGAGGCACCGGCCACCAGGGCCTTGGCAATATCGCCGGAGTAGTGGATGCCACCGTCGGCGATGCAGGGCACACCGGCGGCCTGGCAGGCCTGGGCGGCCTCGTAGACTGCGGTCAGCTGGGGAACACCAACACCGGCCACCACGCGGGTGGTGCAGATGGAACCGGGGCCCACACCGATCTTGACCGCATCGACCCCTGCCTCGATCATGGCTTGGGCACCCTGACGGGTGGCGATGTTGCCGCCGATGATCTGCACATCCCGGAAGGCCGGATCGGCCTTGAGCCGGCGAATCATGTCAAGGGCCAGATGGGCCTCGCCGTTGGCCGTGTCGACCACCAGCACATCCACACCGGCCTCCATGAGCGCCGAGGCCCGCTGCCAGGCGTCACCCAGGAAGCCGATACCTGCCCCTACCCGCAAGCGGCCCTGGCCATCCTTGGTGGCATCCGGGTACTGCTCGGTCTTGACGAAGTCCTTGACCGTGATCAGACCGGTGAGGTGGCCGTCGACATCGACCAGCGGCAGCTTCTCGACCTTGTTCTGGGCCAGGATCCTATGGGCATCCTCACGGGAGATGTCGCTGGGGCCGGTCACCAGGCCCTCCTTGGTCATCACATCCTTGACCTTGAGATGGTCGTAGTCCTCGGGGGCGATGAAGCGCATGTCGCGGTTGGTAATGATGCCGGCCAGGCGGTTGTCCTGGTCAACGACCGGCAGACCGGAGATGTGGAAACGGCCGCAGAGCTTGTCCAGGTCGGTCAGACTGGCTTCGGGGTTGACTGTCAGCGGGTCGGTGATCATGCCGGATTCGCTGCGCTTGACCACGTCGACCTGGGAGGCCTGGTCGTCGATGGAAAGGTTGCGGTGGAGGATGCCGATGCCGCCGTTGCGGGCCATGGCGATGGCCATGTCGGATTCAGTCACCGTGTCCATGGCGGCCGAGATGGCCGGCACCTTCATGGTGATCTCGCGGGTCAGGTGGGTGGAGGTATCCACCTGGGAGGGGATGACGTCGGTCTCATTGGGCAAGAGGAGCACATCGTCATAGGCCAGGCCTAATTGGGCGAACTTGGGAGGAAGGGGAGCGTACGGGGATTCTGTGTTCATATCAGGATTTGTAGCCATAAACCCACTATATTGACGTGGGTTGACCAAGACGAAACACCCGATCTGAACACGTCCTGATGACCTGCCCACACGCATCGGCAAGAGGTAGGACTATCGTCCCAATCGGTCTTCTCCGTCGGCAAGCATGCCAGCCGGCGCTGTATCATCGGCTCTTCCGGCGGCAGTAGGCTCTTTCACCTCCTCAGGACGAGCCAACAATTTCGGGACAGCAGTGGCGGCAGCAGCAGGTTCATCTTCACCTGACTCAGTCCGGGCATCATGAGAAAGCACTTCAGCCCTGCCACTGGCGTGCTGGCTGGTCGTCCACACCAACCCCTTCTCCTCCTGCCGAATCTCCCGGGCCCGCCGCAGCAGATAGGGGGACATGGTCAGCACGGTCAGCACCACAGCCGCCAGCAGCATGCCCACCAGCACATAGACCGCCTTGAAAAACAGGATCATGATGGAACCGAAGGATATCAGGGCCGCCCAGCCCCACAGAATCAGCACAGCACCTTGAACGGAATGGCCGATGCGCAGCATGCGGTGATGCAAATGCATCCGGTCGGGGTGCATGGGCGACTGGCCTTTCCTTAGGCGCCGCACGATGGCCAGAGACATATCCAGCACCGGCAAAAAGAGCACCAGAATAGGCAGCATGATGGGCATGAAGACCGGCAGGTAGAGACTTTTATGGCCGACGGAGGCAGGGTCCAGGTGGCCGGTCATGACGATGGAGGCACAGGTGATCAGGTAGCCCAGGAGCATGGAGCCGGAGTCACCCATGAAGAGCTTGGCCGGGTGCCAATTGTGGAGGATGAAGCCTACGCAGATGCCCACCATGGCCACGTCAATCAGGGTGGCCATGGAGGCGAAGGAGGCGGAAGACCGGGCGAGGATATAGGAGTAGATGGCGAAGGCGATGCCACCGATGGCCACGATGCCCGAGGCCAGGCCATCCAGGCCGTCGACGAAATTGACGGCGTTGATGGATGCGACGATGAGGAAGGCCGTGATGGCCATGGAGATGGTCGGCGATGCCGTCACCAAGGACCCCAAGGGCAGGGAGATGATCTGCAGTCCTCCATAGGCCGCGAATACCGAGATCAGCAACTGGCCGGCCAGCTTGAGCATCCAGTCCAAGTCCCAGAGGTCATCGGCCACGCCCAGCAGGCAGACCATGGCGGCGCCCGCCAGCACCACCCAGGCCTGGCGGCTGTTGACGAACAGCCCGGAGACGAAGGGCATGCGACTGGCGAAGACCAGGGCCACCGCAAATCCCAGCAGCATGGCCAGACCACCCATACGGGGGGTGGGTACGGTGTGGACGTCGCGGGCCCGGACCTTACCCACGGCACCGATATGTATGGCCAGATGACGGACCAGAGGGGTGAGCAGCCAGGTCACCCCTCCGGCGATGGCGGCGATGAACAGGTAGACTCTCAAGCGGCCACTCCCCCGTCTGCACTCTGCAGGACCTGCCGAATGGCGGCCCGAGATATGATTCCCTGCCGCAAGATGCTGATGCCGTCGGATGCTTCGGGACTGGCAGCCACCACCGTTGAGGCCATGTGCCCCTGGGTCGGCCCCCCGTCCAAGTAGAGGTCGACCGCGTCCCCCAAGGCCTCGTAGGCCTCCTGGACCGTCTGCGGGCTCTGCCCACCGGAACGGTTGGCGCTGGAGGCTGCCAGAGGACCGGTGAACTGCAGGATCCTCAGGGAAAGGTCTGAATCCGGCAGACGGATGGCCTGGGTCCTGCTGCCGTCCTTCTCATTTCTCAAGGTGGATAAAGGGCTGTCGGGCGAAGCAGCGGCGATGGGCGAGAAAGGCCCGGGCAGGAAGGCCGCAGCCAACCGGTCAAGCGGTTCAGGCAGGTAGAGCCCGAGACGGGTCAGATTATTGGTTGAGGCAAGGATGACCTGCAGGGCTTTGGAAGCGGGCCGCTGCTTGGCTTGGTAGAGAAGGCTTATGGCGGCAGGGTTGCAGGGGTCGCATGCCACCCCGTAGACGGTGTCCGTGGGAAGGACAATCAGTCCACCCTCCCGGACGACACGCGCAGCGTCTTCCAGCGCCTGCTCATCAATCCGACCTATTCTGCCCACTACCGTTCCTTTGCCTGCAGCACCACACTGGCCTGGCCGCAATCCGTGCCAGCCCTCCACCTTCCATCTTGAGGCGCGTCCAGACTGGCAAGCCGATCTTATCTGTACCAGCAACAGGATACCGCCTACCCCCAGCTCAGGAAACTCGAGCAATCCCGAAAGCTGGACAAGACAGCATGCCGCGTCTATTATTCTCCCAGAGAAAGTAATATGGCCGGGGGAATGCCAGCAGGTTCACAGGGACACCGCAGGAGCCTGCCCGACCTGATTTCCTACCGATCAGCGAGGATTGATGATCAGCTGAGAAGGTCATACAGCGGGAAACCGACCAACAAGGAGCAAGACAGCAATGAAATCCATGGCACCAGTTGAGCTGAGACAGCCGCGCCTTTCCGAACATGAGGAGATGCTTGCAGGCAAGCTGTACGATGCCTCTGACCCTGAGCTCGATGGGCTGAGGAACCGCGCAGGCGACCTATGCACGCGTTTCAACAACCTGCCGCGCGGCGACCAGCAGGAACGGGAGCAGGTGCTGGATGAGCTTGTGCCCCGTCGTGGACCCGAGGTGAGCATCATGGGACCGATTTTCTTCGATTACGGCATCCACACCAGCATCGGGGCGCGCACCTTCATCAACTTCAACTTCACCGCCCTGGACTGTGTGCCGATCAGCATCGGCGACGACGTGCTCATGGGTCCCAACGTGTCCCTGCTGCCGCCTATGCACCCTCTGCGCTGGCAGGACCGCAACTCACGTCACCGCCCCGATGGCTCACTCTATGATTATGAGTACGCCAAGCCGATCAGCATCGGTTCAAACTGCTGGCTCGGCGGCAATGTTACCGTCATTGGCGGTGTAACCATAGGCGAGGGTTGCGTGATTGGCGCCGGAGCGGTGGTCACTAGGGACATTCCGGCCCATACGGTGGCGGTGGGCAATCCGGCACGGGTGATACGTGAGATTACCGATCAGGACGCGGCCTGCTTCCAGAAGTATGCACTCTAGGCATGGTCCGGTACCTTGGGCCTTCAATCGGCAACATAGTGACCGGGTCCCTTAATTTTGTCCGAACAGGGCATGTACGAACCCGATATACGGCATGATCTTACCCTGCTCCAGGCAGCTTCAGCCCAGCTCAGCCAGCAGGTACCGCGGACGACCGGTCAGATCCATGCCAGTGGATGCGCTGGCAAAACCATGGTTCAACGCGAAGTCGACCAGGGCCTTCCCTTGGGAGATATCATGTTCCATGACCAGGGCTCCCCCGGCCCTCAGCAGTGACGCAGCACGGACCACTAGCTTCTGAGGGATCCGCAATCCATCGACCGAACCTCCATAGAGGGACAGATCTGGGTCATAATCGCGAACCTCGGCCTGCTCGGGTATCTGGTTTTCCGGCACGTAGGGTGGGTTGGAGACGACCAGGTCTATGGTGCCATCAAGCTCGTTCAGAAAGGTCGTTGAGGTCGCGTCACCCTTGACCAGGTGGTAGTTGTACCCGGCGGCAATATCCTCCTTGAGGACGGATTCCCTATTCTTCGCAGCCCAGGAATAGGCCTCATCTGACTGTTCAACAGCCCAGACCTCCGCGCCACGCACCTCCGTGACCAGAGACAGACCGATGGCTCCACTGCCAGCGCAGAGGTCAACGATTCTATGTGAGCTGAGACCATGCTCGTCAAGCCAGTCGATCGCGGCCTGAACCACCGCCTCGGTCTCAGGACGGGGGATGAAGACCCCTGGGCCGACCTGCAGGTCCAGGAAGCGGAAAGGAGCCTGACCAAGGATATACTGCAGGGGTTCACGGTTGGCACGACGTTTGAGAGACTCCCGAAAGCTTTGGAATACCAGATGGGAGTCAAAGCCTGGATAGGGTGGCTCGGTTTGACGAGGGGCCCCAGAGATCTCGGTACTGACTGCTGCCGGACTTTCCGGCTCTGGGCTTGTGGATAGGGACTCCCCCATGACCATGAACTTGCGAATATCAGAGAGGTCGACCCCATAGGCATGGGCCATGAGCAGCAGGGCGTCGTTCACCGGGGTCTCGACACCTGCCTCTTCTAGAATCCTGCTGGCCCAGTGGACAGCCTGGCTGACGGATACCGATGCCGGGGTAACCGCCTCGCCTGCAGCAATGCGATTCGGCTCAGGAGGGAGGGAAGGCGCAAGGTTCTCCCCCTTGCGGGCCTTCACACCGCCTTGTTGCTGGTGCGTCACCGGATCTGTATGCCGAAAACCTTGTGTCATCAATGTTTTCCACCTATTGGTATGTATCGATGGTCTGCCGCTCCGGCCGATGCCTACTGGGCCAGCCGTGCAGCCTCATCTGCCTGGATATCGGAGTCGATCACGGCCTGCAGGTCGCCATCCAGCACCTGGTCCAGGTTGTAGGCCTTGTAGTTTGTGCGGTGGTCGACGATCCGGTTCTCCGGATAGTTGTAGGTGCGGATGCGTTCGGACCTGTCCAAGGACCTCACCTGGGAGTGGCGCATGTCGGCGGCCTCGGCGGCCTCCTGCTCATGCTTCATGGCCAGGAGGCGGGATTTGAGGACCCGCAGGGCCGCGGCACGGTTCTGGATCTGAGACTTCTCGTCCTGCATGGAGACGACGATGCCGGTGGGGACGTGGGTCATGCGCACAGCCGAATAGGTGGTGTTGACAGACTGCCCACCAGGGCCGGAACTCATGAAGATGTCGATCTTCAGGTCCTTGGGGTCGACCTCAATCTCGTCATCATCCTCATCTGCCTCAGGGAAGACAATAACGCCTGCCGCTGAGGTCTGGATGCGGCCCTGGGATTCGGTTACAGGGATACGCTGCACCCTATGGACACCGCCCTCATACTTGAGCGAGGCCCACACACCGTCCTCCGGGGAGGGTGTACCCTTGGCCCGGATGGCCATCTGCACGTCCTTGTAGCCGCCCAGCTCGGTGCTGTTCTCACTTTGGATGCTGGTGGTCCAGCCGCGTTTCTCGGCGTAGCGGGTATACATGCGCAAGAGGTCAGCGGCGAAGAGGGCCGCCTCGTCGCCGCCGGAACCGGCCTTGATCTCCATGATGACATCGCGCACATCGTCAGGATCCCGGGGAATCAGGGCCCGACGCAGCTTCTCCTCGGCAGGAACCAGCTGGGCCTCAAGGCTCTTGGCCTCGGCCGCAAAATCTGCGTCCTCTCCGGCCATCTCATGGGCGGCCTCGAGGTTCTCTCGAATCTGAAGATAGGCCTGATAGGCGGAGACGATGGAGCCCAGCTGGGCATGACGACGGCCCAGCTTACGAATGGCTGCAGGGTCGGAGGCGACCTCCTGGGAACTCATCTCCCGCTCGATCCTCCGGTATTCCTCCAGGGCGGTCTGCGCCGCCGGAAACTCCTGATCTTCTGCCATCTACGCTCCTAGGCTCTTCTGGATCGCTGGCCGATCCTGATACACTTCTTGGTCGATCATAGGACAGACGCAACAACCACAGCGCCGCCAATCCAACGACGGGGCACACACGGCGATGCCAGTCCGTTCGTCACAAGCATCGCCAACTGTCTGCCCATACAAAAACGCCAGCCCACCTTAGCCCGCAGAAGCAGACCCGAGGAAAGACTGGCGTTTGGAAAGCTACTTGGCCCTCTTGCCGTAGCGACGCTCGAAGCGGGCGACACGGCCGCCGGTATCGAGAATCTTCTGCTTGCCGGTGTAGAAGGGGTGGCACTTGGCACACACATCAACGGTCATGTGATTGCCTGGTGCGGTCGAACGGGTGACGAAGGTGTTGCCGCACGAGCAGGTGACCTGCACGGTGTGATAATCGGGATGTATTCCTTGCTTCATATTGTCTCCTAAGGAATTCGGGGGACCCGGGTCGCCACACCCCAATGGTGGACGTGAACCGGAACCTTTCGGATTATATCCGTCGCCCGGGACCGGCGCAAACCCAGCTGCAATGATTGCCCTCGCAGTCAGACACGAACGCTCGCCTCCGGACACCATGCTCAACCATGCCCGCCCCTCCACTATTCCCTGCATGTTCGGCCACGACATAAGCCCTGAGAGGCAGGCGGACGGCGTGTGATTCGGGTGGCGAACTGAGTGGGTAGAATGCTATTGCCATAAGGAATCCAGAGACCACCATATCTTCCCGGTCTTCTAGAATCACCAGTAAGCAGCTGACTGAAGGACACAGATGCCAGACAAGACCGCCGGACATGCCGCCGATGCCCCAAGCCACAGAATCAGATGGATCGACGTATCCAAGGGCATCGCCATGCTGCTGGTCTTCTACGGCCATATCCATGAGGAGGGGACTCTTCCCTGGCTCCCCGACCTGGTGTTCAGCAACGACACCGTCTACTTCTTCCACATGCCCCTCTTCTTCATCCTGTCGGGCATCACCTTCCACCCGTCAGCCAGTTTCATTCAATTCGCCGGCAAGCGCTTCCGCCGTCTGGTCATCCCCTATTACTTCTTCTCCCTCTATGTCTTGTCCAAGGTCGTCCTGAAGGTGGCCAGCCCGGCCCTCTTCTCCTCCCTGTTCAGTAGGGAGACCTGGATGGCACCGGAGGAACTGGCCAGTATCCTTATGGGCAATTCACCTGGATTGTGGTTCTTCTGGGCACTATTCTGGGGAGATCTCATGCTCTGGGTACTGTCCAGATGCCCCAAACCCCTCAGGGCGCTCATCGCTCTGGTCTGTCTGCTGGCCTGGCCCCTGATACCCTCCGTCAACTGGCCATTCTGTTTGGCCTCGGCCTTTCAAGCCCTGGCCTTCACCTCCCTGGGGTGGATCCTGTCAGATTGGCTGAAGAGGCTCGGCCGTGGGCCAAGTGCGCTGACAGCCGTCATCTCGATAGGCACATTCGTGACCAGTGTCCAAATCTTTCTGCGACTCCCCTCCAGTCCTGCCGCCCATTACGGCACCACGCTGACTGCGGCGATCAGCGGATCCCTCATGGTCATCGGTCTGGTGAAAGCCATATTCCCCACCTGCACCCCAATCGAATACATCGGGCGCAACACGATGGTCTACTACGGACTCAATGGACTATCCCTGGCCTGCGCCAAAAGACTACTGCTCCTGGTCATACCTCTACCATCGATCCAAAGCACGGTCTGCTCACAGCTACTGGTCGCGCTGCTGGCCATCCTTGCGGCATGCCTCATATGCGCAGCGGTGACGCCCCTCCTCTACCGTTTTTGCTGGTGGGGAGTCGGCAAGGACAAAGAACCAGCGAACGCTGCGGGGCACCTATAAGCCTGATGCCGACACAGGCCTCAGGCACCGCGCCCCCATAAGGAACATAAGGAAGTGGAGTCCAGGCCATCGTATTCTCGTGAGAATCCACTCAGTCATGGCTGCAGCAAGACGATAAACACATGGCATGGCGTACAGCATCAGAAGATGCACGGGGGGGGGGGGCACATTGGGGGCACAGTTTGACTGTTTGAGGCCTACAGCCTGACATGATGAAAGCCCTGCAACACTTGTGGCTGTAGGGCTTCCCTCTGGTGGGGCCTCTCGGGCTTGAACCGAGGACCGACGGATTATGAGTCCGCTGCTCTAACCGACTGAGCTAAAGCCCCACACCAATCCCACGAGAGACGGCTGTAATAGTGTAACGCAAACCGTTGGACGTAAGCCACAGTCGGCGACACACAGGTCAGGCTTCCGGGCCCTCCTCAGCCACATCCTCGTCCCTGCCCCTCATAGACCGACCGGAAGCGAAACGGTCCAGGGCACCGGTCTTGGCGATGGCCAGGAAGAGGGCCCAGCTCATGAATCCGGCGATCACAACGCCACTTATCAGCTCGCAGATGGTATGGGTGATTCCCCGAGGGCTGAGCAGAGCCACACCCTGGAAGCGGAAGAAAAGCAGATAGAAGGCATACTCAAGGGCGGTCAGGGCTCCCGAGGCGACGGTCATGGGCAGGTTGAATGTACGGTAGCGCCCCAGGGCAAAGGGCAGCTCCGCGAAGATGCCCTGAAGGGCGGCGGAGGCGAAGACGAAGCCGAAGGAGAAGTTGTTGCCAAAGAGCATTTCGGCCATGCAACCCACCAGATTCACATAGACAGCGGCTCCCGGCTTGCGGATAATAAGCACCGCCAAGGGACCCGAGAAGTACCAGAAGGCATGCAAGAGGCTGGCTATGCCGGGGAGAATGGCACCGAGGACGGGAGAGAAAGCGGAGTAAGCGAAGTTGAATCCCCAGAAGACGATGCCGCAGGCAACGCCCAGGGCCGCTCCGACTGCAATGTCGGCCGTGGTCCAGCGCAAACGGCCGGAACGCACGGGGGATACTGTCCGTGAAATGGGAGTTTTACCCGGTTCATGGCTCACTGATGATTGAGGTTGGTTTGAGTTTTCCATGGTCTGGTCCTGTCAGCTCATGACTGTGCACGGCATTGTCTTGACTGCTGCGCGCTCCTTGACCTGCACAGTTCGGGCGGGAACGCCAGGGCCACTCTAACAGCCATAGGCTTGCCTAACTGTGGGAGGTCAGGCGTTTCCCTACAAGAGCATATGTGACATTATTCACATATATGTCAATAATATGAAGAGCCATAATCAGGGCCGATAGCCGCAAACACATCACCCCCTTCCAGCAACCCGGTTCCTCATTGCCCAAGGAAGGTCAGGGGATTATCCAAAAAGTGGCGCAAACCAACCTCCGCTGCACCTCTGAGGGCCGGCCTGACACGGATGTCCGGCAGCAGAACCCGGGGCCTTGCCACAGGTGCCACCAGGAGCTGGGGGCCGACCCTGTCTTCGATCCGCCTGGCCAGTCCATCACCGAACCGCTCCCAGATGCCGCCCAGGATGACCGCATCCACATCCAACACATTGATGGCCGACACCATGACCGAGGCCAAGGCCTCAACGGCCTTGTCTACCGCCTCCTGGGCGCGATTGTCGCCCGACTCCCAACGCTTGAGCAGCTCGCCCGCCGCCTCGATTCGTATGGCCTTGCTTCCCGAAGCGATGCCAGCGGATTCCACCAGGGCCCGACGGCCCGCATAGGCCTCCACACAGCCACGGCGCCGACAGGAGCAGACAGGACCATCCAAGGAGACCGAGAGATGCCCAAGCTCACCCGCGAAGCCATGGTCGCCACGCTCCACCTGGCCCCGCCGCACCAGGGCGCCGCCGATGCCGATGTCGGTGGATATATAGAGGAAGGATTCAGAGGGGCCCACAACTCCCCCCTCCATGCGACGGGTGGCGTAGCCCGGGATCTGAGCCAAGGCCGCCATATTGGCCTCGTTGTCGGGATGGACATCAAGACGTTTGACCAGGTCAAACTCCCCCAGATTCAACTGTTCCCAGCCCAGATTGCGGGCCTTGATCAGGCGCATGTCCTCGGTTACCAGACCAGGCAGGGCCAGACCACAGCCGGCCACCCGATAGCCCTTCTTCTTGATTTCCCTCTCACCCCGGGCCACAAGCCTATCCAGCTTGCCGAAGATGTCCTCGGGCCGAACCTCACCCATGGACTGGCTGACCCACTGCTCGCTGACCGTCTTCCCGTCAAGGTCCAGCACCATATAGCCGTAGCCATCGGTATTGATCTGCAGCCCTATGCCACACATCCGCCCTCCGGCGATCATCAGCGGCGTGCTGGGGCGCCCATAGACCGTGGCGGCATTGGGCTGCCCCTCCCTGACCACACGCCCGGAGATCAGCATGGGCACCAAGAGCGACATGGTCGCCTTGGTCAAACCGGTGGACTTTGCCAATTCGGCCCGGCTCATGGGTTCCGCCGATTGCAGCAGGGTATCGAGGACGACGGAAAGATTGTGGTTGCGTAGGTCGTCCTGATTGATGCTTTTGAGCGATGGCATAAGGTCTACCTTTCCTGTACTATGCCCACTGTAGCAAGGCCGACACCTGGCAGGCGCACAGCTGACAAGCAGTATGCGCCGTGCTAGAATCAGGAATAGTTTAATCGTCTAATTAAATACCGCTCAGGACGGCGGACCTTCCATGTCCAAACCTCCTAGGGCCCGACCAGCACAGCTGCCGGTCACCGGCGCGAGCCACCCACAAGAAAGGAACACAGCATGGCTGCAGACAAGACGATTCAGGCCACAGCAGGCGGCCACCTGCTGGTGGCGGGCGTGGACACCTCCACCCAGTCCACCAAGGTCAGGGTAACCGATGCCAGCACAGGCAAACTGGTTCGATTCGGCCAGGCCAAGCACCCCGAGGGCACCAGCGTGGACCCTGAATACTGGTGGCAGGCCTTCCAGGAGGCCGCCGCCCAAGCCGGAGGCCTGGCCGATGTGGCCGCCCTCAGCGTGGGAGGCCAGCAGCATGGCATGGTTCTTCTTGACAAGCGGGGACGGGTCATCCGCGATGCCATGCTCTGGAACGACACCAGTTCCGCCCCCCAGGCCCAGGAGCTCATTGAACTGCTGGGCCAAGCCCCCGCCCAGGCAGACGAACCCGAAGACTTGGTGGCCCGTGGCAAACAACGCTGGGTCAAGGCCGTGGGCTCCTCCCCCGTCGCCTCCTACACCCTGACCAAGATCGCCTGGGTTGCCCAGCACGAGCCGGAGCACGCCGCCGCCATCGCCGCCATCTGCCTGCCCCACGATTGGCTGAGCTGGCGCATCGCCGGGTTCGGCCCGGTGCAGGAGGGTCAGGACGCCCACCTGGAAGTCCTTTTCACCGATCGGTCGGACGCCTCGGGCACCAGTTACTTCGACGCCAACAACAACAGCTACCGGAACGACCTTCTGGATATGGCCCTTGGCCGGCATGACGTGGTCCTCCCCAGGGTGCTAGGCCCCAGCCAGGCCGCCGACGTCAAGGCAGACCCCGCCATTGCCGGTTCCGCGGTTCCCGGCGGCTGCCTCCTGGGACCGGGAGGAGGCGACAATGCCATGGCATCCCTGGGCCTGGGCATGGCGGTAGGCGACGTCAGCATCTCCCTGGGCACCTCGGGTGTTGCGGCGGCAGTAGCCCAGAACCCGGTCTACGACCTTACCGGCTCCATCTCAGGCTTCGCCGACTGCACCGGCCACTACCTGCCCCTGGCCTGCACCATCAACGCCTCCCGTATTCTCGATGCAGCCAGGTCAGCCCTGAACGTGGACTATGACCAACTGGCCGACCTGGCACTGTCAGCCCCAGCAGGCGCCGGCGGCATCAGCCTGGTGCCCTTCTTCGACGGCGAGCGCACCCCCAACCGCCCCGACGCCACAGCCAGCCTCAAGGGCCTGACCCTGAAGAACACAAGCCAGCCCAATCTGGCCAGGGCCTTTGTGGAGGGCCTGCTCTGCTCGCAGAGGGATTGCATGGAACTCCTCAGAAGCCTGGGGGCCGACATCAATCGGATCCTGCTCATCGGGGGCGGCTCCAAGTCCCCTGCCGTCCGCGCCCTGGCTCCGGCCATTCTGGGCATGGATGTCAGCATGCCCTCCACCGACGAATATGTCGCCATCGGAGCCGCCCGCCAGGCCGCCTGGGTCCTCAGTGGCGACGCGGAGCCTCCCACCTGGCCATTGACCATCGACAGCCTCGAGCAGGCCACGCCCACCCCGCAGGTCTACCAAGCCTACGTCAAGGCCCGTGGTTGATCCCAACGAAACCATAGGAAAGTCCTGAAAGCTGCTACTACAGAGCTTTCAGGACTTATTGCTATTCCGTGGAGAGCGATGACTGAAATTCAGGGGGCACGGCTCAGCCCACAATCGCAGACTGCTTAATTCCTCCGCTTGTCCGCGTCAACACCAACCAGGGTGATGGCATCTAGTCTCCTGCGGTACCGTCACGGGAGTCGGAGGCAGAAGCAGCAACAGCGTCATCGGCCATATCAGCCATCTCGCTGCCAACAATGTCCGACTTGGGCCCGTGCTCAGGCTCCTTGTCAGGTGCCTCTGGAACGTGATCAACCTCCGGCTGACGCCAGATCAGATAGGCCTGGGTACCGGTATAACCTATGGCTACCAAGAGGCAAAGGGTGAAGATACCATTGGCGGGACTCCACAGGGACCCATCTGCGAGCGCCTCACGGGTGGACTGAATCAGCCACATCAGACAGGCCAATGCTCCGAAAGCATACATACGCATCTGAAACTGCTTCCCCTTCATCGGATACTCCTACCTTTCCTGGCTCAAGCCTGTACAGCGACTGGCACGATAATCTTCAGCGCCAGGAGCGAAGGGCACTTCAGCTATCATCACGACACACATCACATCCATCAATTGGACAACCGCTCACACTGGGCAGAACCACGAAGCGCGGGAAGCGGGTCCTGCGGGCGGCCAAGAACCACCAACTCCAAGACCCGCTGAGACTCACGGACCGACTTACAGGCAATGCCCTGCAGTCAGCATTCAGGTTCCGTCACCGCCCGACCAGGGCAGCGAATCCGGCTCAAGCCTTCTTGCGCTTACTTATCAGGTCATAGGCAACAGCGGCGATGACGACCAGACCCTTGATGGTCTTAACAATGGCCGCGTCAGCCCCCATGATGGACAGCCCCTGGTTGAGTACTCCCATGATCAACGCACCGACCATGGCACCGGGAATGGTACCCACGCCACCAGCAACAGCGGCTCCACCGATAAAGCAGGCCGCAATCGCGTCCATCTCAAATTCCTGACCGGTCGCTGCTGTGGCCGAGGCCAGACGAGAGAGGGTGATGATGGCCGCGATCGCAGTCAGTAGACCCATATTCAGGAAGATCTTGAAGTCCACCATACGAGTGTTGATTCCCGAAAGCATGGCGGCCTTGCGGTTACCGCCCACCGCATAGATGTCTCGCCCGAAGACCGTACGGTTGAGCACGAACCAGTAGATGCCAATCAAGAGGCCGATGACGACCAGGACAATCGGAATACCTCCCTGTGTGGCATTGCCTGAGCTGGCGAAGAGGTAGGTTGCATAGCCAATGGCCAATACGGCGATGCAGCACTTGATAATCACCCAGCTCATGGGCTCCGCCTTGACCCCGGCGGACAAGGCCTTGCTCCGCTTGCGCACCATGCTGAGGATCACCAAGACAATGGCCACCAGACCCACGACGATAGTCAATCCGTCGAATCCACCCCAGAAGCCCAGGATATTAGGCAGATAATCCTTGGCAATGGCTCGGAAGGGCCGGGACTGCAAGGGGATTGATTCACCGGCGACCACCGTGGCCAGACCACGGAAAATGAGCATGCCACCCAAGGTCGTCACAAAGGCAGGAACGCCTACATACGCCACCCAAAAGCCATGCCAGGCACCAATGACCAGGCCAATGAGCAACATGAAGGCGATGGCCAACATCCAGTTCATACCCCAGTTCTTCATGGCAAAGGCACCTACGCCACCAATGAAGGCCACCACGGAGCCCACCGACAGGTCAATATGCGTGCCGATGATGACCATCAGCATACCTATGGCCGTAATCAGCACATACGCGTTCTGTTGGAAGAGAGCCACGACATTGTTGGGGAAAAGCAAGCGCCCACCGGTCAGGATCTGAAAAATCACAATGACGAGGACCAGGGCAAGATAGATGCCGTAGGAACGGATATTGCCGAACAGCAGCTCTGCGATCGAGGCCTCACCGGCGCCTTGCGTTTTGACCGGCGCACTGGAGGCGCCCGATGATGCTGTTTGTGAAGTTGACATTACAAGTTTCCTTTCATGGATAGTCCCAGGCCGGATCAGAACCGGTCGGAGCCCGCCGTCATGGGTTGAGTGGAGGTCATATAGCGCATGAGCTCCTCCTGGTTGGTGGATTTGGCTTGCAGACAGGCGGTTATGACGCCCTGACTCATGGTGTAGATTCGGTCGCAGATTCCCAGCAGCTCAGGCAGTTCCGAAGAGATCACGATAACCGCGCTCCCCTTGTCGGCCAGCTGGTCGATGATTTCGTAGATGTCGTACTTGGCACCCACGTCGATGCCACGGGTCGGCTCATCGAGAATCAGCACGGCCGGGTCCGTGGCCATCCACTTGGCCAGCACCACCTTCTGTTGATTGCCGCCGGAAAGGTTGCCGGAGGGCATCTCAACACTTGGGGTCTTGATCCTCAGTTCCTTGCGGTATCCCTCGCTGACCATCAACTCGCGATCGCGGTCGACCACATTGCCCCTGCTCAGGCTCTTGAGCGAAGCCATGGAGATGTTCTCCCTGATGGATTTGATCAGGTTCAGCCCGTAGGTCTTACGGTCTTCGGTGGCATAGGCGACACCATGGTCGATAGCCGACCGAACTGTTGGGAACTGGACTTCCCGGCCATTGAGATACAGTGAACCTGAGGCATTGACACCGTATTGGTGGCCGAAGATGCTCATGGCCGTCTCGGTGCGGCCAGCCCCAATCAGGCCAGCCAAGCCGACGATTTCACCGGCATGCACATTAAAGCTCACGTCTTTGGCCACCAAGCGTTCCTCATCCAAGGGGTGGTGAACCTTCCAACGCTCCACACGGAAGACCTCCTCGCCAATATGGGACTCATGCTCGGGGTAACGGGCAGTCAGGGAGCGTCCGACCATGTCACGAATCAAACGATCCTGATCGAGCGGATGATCCTCATCAATATCAATATGGGAGATGGTCCGGCCATCACGTATGACCTGCACCGCATCGGCCGATGCCGCGATCTCATTGAGCTTGTGAGAGATGATGATGGCCGTGATTCCCCTGGTGCGGCGCAACTCATCAATCAGACCCAAGAGGTGTGCCGAATCCTCGTCGTTCAAGGCGGCGGTCGGCTCGTCGAGAATCAGCAGCTTGACATCTTTGGTGAGGGCCTTGGCTATCTCGACCAACTGCTGCTTACCCACGCCGATATTGGCGATCAGTGTATCCGGATTCTCGTCAAGGCCCACCGCTTCCATTGCCTGCTTGGCGATGGACCGTTGAGCATCATCGTCGACCGCAATGCCTTTGGTAATCGGATTGCCCAAAAAGATATTGTCGGCAATCGACATATAGGGCACCAATGCCAGTTCCTGGTGGATGATGACGATGCCCACGGCCTCCGAGTCGCGAATGGTCTTGAACTGGCAGATCTTGCCGTCATAGACGATATCGCCTTCATAACTCCCGTAGGGGTAGACGCCCGACAGCACGTTCATGAGCGTCGATTTCCCGGCCCCGTTCTCACCGCAGACGGAGAAGATCTGCCCACGCCCGACGGCGATGTTGACATCATGCAAAGCCGTCACCGGCCCGAAGCGCTTGACGATGTGATTCATGCGAAGTATCACATCATGCTCCTTGTTCACGTTTCACTCCTTTGTGTTCATTGGTCCCGTCGACCGCAGCTTGCTGTGCTCTCGAGGGTTCACGAGGCCATCCATACTCAAGGCGCCACACCGGCAATGGGCGCGGCGCCTCGGTTTTCGATTAGAGACCAGCGTCGGCGGCGGAGATGTAGCCGGAATCCACCAGCTCCTTCTCGATGTTTGACTTATCGACTGAAACCGGGGTCAACAGGGCGGAGGAAACATCCTTGTTGCCGTTGTTGAACTTGTCCTTGGCCTTGACTGTCTTACCGTCGGCCAGGTCCTTGATGAGCTGGGCTGTGGTCTTGGCCAGTAGGCGGGTGTCTTTGTATACGGTCATCGACTGCTTGCCCTGCACGATGGCCTGAACATTGGCCTTCTCGGCATCTTGGCCGGTGATGATAGGGAAATAGTTCCAGCCAGCACCCTCCACGGCGTTGACGGTGCCGAGGGCTATGGCATCATTGGGAGCCAGCACGGCGTCGAGCTTCGTGCCGTCGTGATAGAAGGAATTGATACGGTTCTCCATCTCGGCCTGGCCCTTTTGCCGGTCCCAGTTATCTATGCCGATGGACTGCCAATCCTTAACGGATGAGGGCAGCTTGCCTGACTTGGCTTGGAAGACGCCGGACTTGAAATAAGGCTCCAGAACAGACCAGGCACCCTCGTAGTAGTACTTGGCATTGTTGTCAGTGGGAGAACCGGACATGAGCTCCACGTTGAAGGGACCCTTCTTGCCCTCCTTGACGCCAAGCTTGTCAACGATGTACTGGCCTTGCATCTTACCGACATCGGTCAGAGAGAAGGTGGTGTAATAATCAACCGCGTCAGTGTTCATGATCAGCCGGTCGTACGCGATGACCTTGGAACCGTTTGCCGCGGCCTGCTCGGCGGCAGCGCCGGTGGCCGTTCCATCAATGGAGGCAATGACTATATAGTCGGCCCCTTGGTTGGCCATATTTTGAATTTGCGAGGATTGTAAATCCGTTTTACCATCTGCGAATTGCAGGGTTACCTTATATCCATACTGTTCCAGTTGCTTTTTCAGGTTATCGCCATCAATCTGCCACCGCTCGAGCTGCTGCTCGGGCATGGAAATGCCGATGCTTACCTGTGAGGAGTCTTTATGCTCTGAAGACCCCCCCCCCCCCCGCGAATTCCCGCAAGCCGATAGAGGAATCAGCATGGCTGCGACCGCAATCGCGCCTACTGCCTTGGTCAATTTCTTCATGATGTTCCTTTCGTCTCTGATAGGACTGTGCTCTTCTTTGACACAAACAGGTGTTTCTTCATCCCGCAAGCAGAAGCCTAACACATAATTCATTGATTTAACAAATAGACTGTCACCATTCCCATATCGCTGCGCGTACTGCTATAAGCGCTACATTCCGCCCTTTCCCAGTACGACAACAGGGCCATACCCAAGAAGAATTAGAGCCAGACACCTAGGGCGAAGAGGAGAATGTAGGCGACAAAGAAGAAGGAAGCACCCTTGATGACGGCCATGTAGGTCTTCTGCTTGCTTGGCCGGGCGAAGAAGGGCTTGGCATACCGCCAGATGAGTGGCAGGGCCAGCGGGCTGAAGACAGTCTGCCAGGGGCCTATCCCCAACGCGATGTTGACCAGGGGCCATAGGGCACCCAAGGCGATCAGGGTCCGCATGAGTCTTATCGACCAGGGACTGCCCAGATAATAGGCCAGGGTGTAGCGGTGGTTCTTGATGTCCTCATCCAGGTCGGCGATGTTGTTGGCCAGTTGGATGGCGAAGAAAATGAGCATGAGCGGCATGCAGACCATGAAGGACCTGCTGACTGCGAACCACCCGAGGGATGCCTGCCCATAGATGCTGACCATCAAGGCCGCCAGGGGCACCATATAGGTGATGGAGACGGCCACGACCAGCTCGCACAGGGGTGTGGCGTTGAGGGGAAAGCGACCGGCCGTGTAGAAGATGCCCAGGGCGTAGCCGACCAGACCCAAGAACAGGACCGGCCAACCGGCACGTGCCACCAAGAGCAGCCCCGGGATGGTCGAGAAGACATACAGGATGATGGTGACCCGGCGGACCCCGTCCAGGGGCAGACCCAACCGCCCAATGGGATTGGTGTGGGCAGCATAGCCCTCCCGGTCCCAGGCATGGGTGTAGTCGCAGTAGTTGTCCGACATGTTGACGGCCAGGTCGAATATCAGGATGTCCAGCAGGCACAGGAGCAGGTTGGTCAGATTGCCGGCCCCATACCAGTAGTCGGCCATGGCGGCCCCCAGTAGGAACCAGGCCAGGTTCAGCGGTGCGGTGAAGATCTCAGTCAGTTCGACAAAGACCGGCCAGGTCAGCCATCTGCCCGTACGCATAGGTTGCTGCTCTCTTTCGTGTATGCTGTGCCGACTCAAGCGAATCCGTACAGTCTCCCCCTCACCGGAAGATGATCTTATGGACGGGGAGGTAGATTACCACTATACGCCTCCGGCAATCATCCTCAGAGGCGACGGTGAATAGGTCTGGCCCCGGACACGCCGGAAGCAAGGCCTGTGGGATATCCGGCTCTTACAAGCCTGTCGTTTCAGCTAGCGGCCAGACCTCAGAGCAAGGCTCATCGGCAGTATCCCCTGGCTGAATCTTCAGGTCGACCTGCCCCCGCAGACGCCCGTCGTTCACCTGCAGACTGAGCCGGGCACAGTACCTGGACGCACGGACCACAGCAAGGGCCTCACCGCAGTAAGTGGCGGTGGTCACACTCTGGAAGTTACCCCTGTTAAAAGGGGCGGCGCAACCGAAAGCCAGTAGTTCCCCACCATCGACTGTAGCTGTCAGCCGGCCGCGCCGTAGGGGCTTGACGATGCCGGACTCGTCGCTGTAGCTCACCCTGATGAAGGCCATGCCGCCGGACCGGACATCATGCCTCTCCGGTTCAAGGCTGAGCTTGGTCTGGGGACCGGCTGACTGGAGGGACCTGCGCCCGATCAACTTCCCCTGCTTGTCGTAGGCGAGCGCCTCAAGGCTTCCAGGCTGGTAGATGATGCGGAACTCAGCCTTGCAGTCCCCCCGCAATCGAGCCTGGCCGACCTCCCTGCCGTTGAGCAGGAGTCGCACACTTGCGGCCCTGGCGTAGACCTCCACGTCGGCGGGCCTGCCCTCACAACCCTCCCAACTCCAGGAGTCGATGGCGTTGGTCATCTTCCAAGCGCTGGGCGAATGCTTGTCTCCGGTATGGTTGACCGGTCGGACGGCCAGGTAGGGTCCGTTCTCGGCTTCCAGGGCCACCCGGGTGTACAGGGCCTCACCCAGGGGCCTGCCGGTCAGGTCGAGTCTGCCGGACCCTGCGGTCAGCCAGCCGAAGCAATTCTTGAGACTGGCGTAATCGGAGTATTCCCAGGCTCCCACCGCAGTCTCACCCAGGTAATCCATGCCGGCCCAGACGAAGTCGCCGATCAGTCTTGTGGTCCTTTTGGCCAGTTCCCTGAAGCGGTAGGCATCGGAGCAGAAGGTCTCCGACCCTAGGATCAGCCGGTCCGGGTATCTTCTCAGGTCACCGACATACCGTTTGATGCCGTAGTTATAGCCGGCCACGTCCAAGCGGGCAAAGGCGCCACGAGTCACGGTGTCGCACCAGGGCAGCATGGCTCCGGTCTTCATGAAGTCAGCCCCCAGCAGCCCTGCCATGTCGTTGAAGAATTGGCTGCCCACAGCCTTCCTGCGCCTGCCCTGGTGTTTGCCCGCCTGGCCACTGGCCGCCTTCCGGGCCTTCCTGTCGGAGTAGACACCCAGACCAATTGAGTTCAGGAAGTTGAAGAAGATGTTGATTCCGCAGGTCACCGGGCGGCCGTTGTCCAGGGAGTGGATATGCTCAACCATCTGCCCGGTTAGGGCTATGCCACGCTTCTGGGCGGTCTCGCCGACCTCGTTGCCGATTGAATACATGATGACGCTGGGGTGGTTGCGATCCTTGGCGACCATATCCTGAAGGTCCTGGCGCCAATATTGCTTGAAGTGGGGAACGTAGTCGTACTGGGTCTTGTGAATGTACCAGTGGTCTATGTACTCGTCCATGACCAGCATGCCCTGGCGGTCACAGGCTGCCAGAAGGGCCTTGGAACAAGGGTTGTGGGCACTGCGGATGGCGTTGTAGCCGTTGGCCTTCAGCAGTCTGATCTTGCGTTCCTCAGCTTCAGGGAAGGCGCAGGCGCCCAGTAGGCCATTGTCATGGTGGATGCAGGCACCCTGCAGGATGGTTCGCCTGCCGTTGAGCAGCAGCCCCTGCCGACCCCATTCCAGGGTTCGGATGCCAAAGTCCACCTGGTCCGAATCCCGCTGACCATCTTCACTGACATAATCGACCCGGCAATGGTAGAGCTGGGGGTCTTCCGGACTCCAGAGGGCTGCCCGGTTCACGCGAACCTTGAATACCTGACGGCTGGCGGACTGGTCGGCAGCCAGGACGGTGACCTCATGCCCAGCCTTGCCCCCTTGACGGTCAGCCTGGTCGATATGGAGTTGGAGACTGCCACTGGCACTGGTCTCCACAGCCACTTCGATGCTGGCCCAATCCCCTTGCGTTGCTCCGGCATCGGCTTGGGCAATGGACAGGGTCCGCACGCTGATGCCATTGACTTCTATATGATCACGGTGCCCGGCCCAGAGGGTGACCGGCCGGTAGATGCCGGCACCGGAGTACCAACGGCTGTTGGGCTGGTCGGCGTTCCGTGCCACGACCCGGATTTCGTTGCACTCGCCGAAGACCAGGGCCTCACTGAGATCGACGTAGAAATTGCTGTAACCATAGGGGCGGTAGGCCAGCTTACGGCCATTGACCCAGACCTCGGCTTCCCGGTAGACGCCCTCGAACTCCAGCAGCAGGCTCTGGCCGCGCCAGGCATCGTCTGGCATGAATCGCTTGACATACTCATAGTCCCGGCCAAGGAACCAGCCACTGTTGGAGGCACTGGGCGCATCAGCCTCACGCGGCTCCTCCAGCATGGCATCATGGGGAAGGGTCACAGGGCGGAAAGCCTCATCCTCGAGATCCAGATGGCGGTATGCCCAGCCCTGGTTGAAGTTGATCGCAAGCATGGGCGCCCCTGCAAGTGTCGGCCTGAATGGTGGATTCCTGCAGAACACACTAGCAGAGAGCATGGGTAAGGTTTGCGAGCAGTAACGGTAAGCCCGATGGATCAAACCCCCTGCCTTTCCTTATGGACACAAGGCCTGGGCGCGTTCCTGATCGGTCCAATCCTCCTCCACCTGGCGGATGACCCGGCAGGGGTTGCCGACGGCGACGCTGTTGGCCGGGATGTCCCTGACAACCACCGAACCGGCACCGATGATGCTGTTGTCTCCAATGCTGACCCCGGGGCAGACGACCACATTGCCGCCCAGCCAGACATTGTTGCCGATGTGGACATCCCGGTTGCGCTGCCAGCCCTCCAGCCGGGGTTTGACGGGCTGGGCGTGGACCGGCGTGTAGATGCTGCAACGGGGGCCGATCAGGCAGTCGGCACCGATGGATATGGGGCCGCCGCCCACAATCAGGAAGTCCATGTTGATGAAGGTCCGCTCCCCTATCGTGAGCCCATTGCCATAGTCCAGGCGGATGGGCGGGCGGAAGTCCACTCCGGCGCCCGCCTCCGGCACCATCTGCCGGAAGAGCCGCATGGCCTCGTCGGGGTCCTCGAAGTATATCCGGTTGATGGTCGCGCAGGTGGACTGGGACTGCCAGGTGAGTTTGGGCAGGATGTCCGACTTGCGGTATTGAAGCCACTGGTCGGCGAAGAGCCGGGCCACATCCTCATGCCGGGCAATCAGCTCAGACAGGTCTTCTGGCACCGACTGACCATCTCCGGCATCGGTCTCTTCAGGCTTCTCTTGTCGACTGTCGCACGCTCGCACATCAACTCCTTAGCATCTGTTCCGGGGGCTTACCCAGCCCCAGCCCTTTCCTTCTTGCTGCTCCAAGCGCCTACCTGCCCGCCAGCCCGGCGATCTGCCCCAAGACAGGAACCAGCCGCCGGCAAGCGCAGTCGCTCATCCAAGGCGACTGTTGCTCGCCACCAGCGAGGGCATAGAGCGAGCGCCTGCCCTGACGGTGTCAAGACAGACGCTCGCCTCATCAGGAGGCTTGCACAAACCGCCGCGTGAGGGTCAGCGCACCTCGGCCAGGGCGTCGATCATGTAGTTGTTGATGGTGGCCTTGACCGACTCCAGGTGGTCGGACTTGGTGGCGGCGATCAGCTCGGCCTGGGGCTTGTCGATGGCGTAGTCCTCCAGTGAGGCCAGGGTGGCATTGCCATCCTCGACACTCTTGCCGATGCCGGAGTCGTAGGAGCTGTAGCGCTGGGCCTGCAGGTCCTCGATGAAGTGGTCCTGGTGCATCCTATCGGCCACGAGCAGGCCAGCGGCGAAGGCGTCCATACCGGCGATGTGGGAGCGGAAGAGGTCCTCAGGCTCGAAGGAGGAACGGCGGGGCTTGGCATCGAAGTTCAGACCGCCGCGGGGTCCGATCTGCCCTTCTGCCAACACCTCCCACATGACCGTGGAGGTCTCATAGAGGTCGGTGGGGAACTCGTCCATGTCCCAGCCGATCAGCTTGTCGCCCTGGTTGGCGTCCAGGGAGCCCAGCACACCGGCGTCGCGGGCCACGCGGATCTCATGCTGGTAGGTGTGGGTGGCCAGGTTGGCGTGGTTGCCCTCAAGGTTGAGCTTGAAGACATCCATGAGGTCATAGTGCTGCAGGAAGGAGATGGCGGTCGAGGCATCGAAGTCGTACTGGAGCATGCAGGGCTCCTTGGCCTTGGGCTCGATCAAGAACTGGGCGTCCATGCCAATCTCCTTGGTATAGTCATGGCACATGCGGAAGAAGGCGGCCATATGGTCCTTCTCACGCTTCATGTTGGTGTTCCAGAGGCTCTCATAGCCCTCGCGGCCTCCCCAGAAGACGTAGTTCTCGGCATGCAGGCGCTTGCCGATCTCCAGGCTGTGCTTGAGTTGGGCGGCCGAGTAGGCGAAGATGTCGGCGAAGGGAGAGGTGGAGGCGCCATCGACGAAACGGGGGTTGGTGAAGAGGGAGGAGGTGTTCCACAGGAGCTTGATGCCCGTGGACTTCATGTTCCCCTCGATCCTGTCGACCACCTTGTCCAGGTTGGCGTTGGTCTCGCGCAGGGTGTCACCCTCGGGGGCGATGTCGCGGTCGTGGAAGCAGAAGAACTCCACACCCAGCTTCTGGAAGAGCTCGAAGGCGTAGTCGACCTTGGCCAGGGACTGGTCCATGGGGTCGGTGTACTTGTAATAAGGACGCTGGGCGGTGCCGTCGCCGAAGGGGTCGACCAGCTGCTGGTCGAAGGTGTGCCACCAGGCGATGCCAAAGCGCAGCCAGTTCTTCATCTTCTTGCCGGCGACCACACGGTCGGCATCGTAATAATGGAAGGCCAGACCCTCCTGCGGCCCCTTGCTGCGACCGACATACTCGATCTTGTCGACATCCCACAAACCCATGATCTGCTCCTTTGCTGCTTCAGAGAATGATTCGACGGACCAGTCGCCCGCCTCACCCACAGTCTAAAGTGCCGAACCTATTATGTCAAATGATTTTACTTATTAAGTCATATGACTGCCTAATACCACTCCCCCAAGGTTCTTATAGACGCAAAACCGCCCGCCATTGGGTTTCCCAGCTGAGGGGCGGTCAATCAATCAAGGGGACTCAGGCCACAACCAACCCACCCGCCGGGTTGGAGAGGTCCGAATGCTGGGCCTTGACCACCAGTTTGTCGTTGACGAAGGCCATCTGGCCGATCCGGCTCATCTCACGTCCATAGCCGGACAGCTTGACACCGCCGAAGGGCAGCTCGGGCAGGGAGGCCATGAAGTTGTTGACAAAGACCATGCCGGTCTCGATACGGGCCGCGACATCGGCACCATGGTCGGGGTCTCCTGAGAAGACGATGCCACCCAGGCCGTAGGGGTTGTCGTTGGCCAGGGCCACGGCCTCATCCTCGGAACGGACCTTGTAGACCACGCCGATGGGCCCGAACATCTCCTCCTTGTAGGCGGGATTCTCGGGCGTCACATCGGTGATGATGGCGGGGCGGAAGAACTGGCCGGGCAGGTCGATGGGTTCGTTGCCGGTCACCAGCCTGGCACCTGCGGCCAGGGCGGCGTCCAGCTGCGACTGGAGCTTCTGCTTGGCCCTGGCGGTGTTCATGGGGGCCAGGGTGG
Source organism: Bifidobacterium aemilianum (assembly GCF_003315635.1). GTDB lineage: Bacteria > Actinomycetota > Actinomycetes > Actinomycetales > Bifidobacteriaceae > Bifidobacterium > Bifidobacterium aemilianum. The sequence goes on from NZ_PDCG01000009.1 coordinate 30,813, forward strand.
TCTTGGGATCCATCGGATCGCCGGGAACGACCTGCTCGAAGTGCTCCTTGAGCTTGGCCACAAACTCGTCGTAGACATTGTCCATGACGATGAACCGCTTGGAGGAGGTGCAGACCTGGCCGCAGTTGTAAAGACGGACACGCCAGGCGATGTTAGTGACGTCATCCATATCGGCATCACCCAAGACAATGAAGGGGTCCATGCCCCCAAGCTCCATGGAATTCTTCTTCAGGTACTTGCCGGCGGCCTTGGCAACGGCCGCACCCCCAAGCTCGGATCCGGTCAGGGCCACACCCTGGACGCGCGGGTCGGCAATGGCCTCAGTGACCTGGTCATAGTTGAGGAAGAGGTTGGTCAGGGCCCCCTTGGGCGCTCCAGCCTCCTCGACGATCTCGCAGAAACGCTTGGCGGAGGTGGGGATGTTGGCCGCATCCTTGAGGATCATGGGATTGCCCACCATGAAGTTGGGGGCGAAGACCCGCATGATCTGGTAGTAGGGGAAGTTCCAGGGTTCGACCATGACGACCACGCCAACCGATTGGTGCAGCACCTGGGCCTGGCCCGTGGCGATGGTGTCGATGGTCTCGGGGGCCAGCAGCTCCGGCGAATGGTCGGCGAACCAGTCGGCGATCATGGCGCAGAGTTCCACCTCACCTGCGGACTCACCTATCAGCTTGCCCATGTCAATGGTGCAGATCCTGGCCAGCTCGTCGGCGTGCTCGCGCATCTTCGCCGCGATATTGTGGAGGATCTTGGAGCGCTCGGCTATGGGCTGGTTCTTCATCCGCTGGTAGAGGTCATGGCCTATGGCCAGGGTTTCGCTCAGGATCTGGTCGGTGTCAAAGGGATACTCGTGGACAAGTTCGTTGGAATAGGGGTTAATGGTCTGATATGTCATGTCTACCTCCTTGTAGCACTCGAACAAGTGTAGGCACAAATCAACCCGCCTTATATCGCTTCCACGCCCACAGCGCAAGCACACGGTCGCAAGGTCCAAGGCACGGCAAGGCCCGCCTCAGAAAGCCATCATCCCCTTGCGGTAGCCTTCCGTCGCCTGCCTCAAGGCCTGGTGGACATCCGCCAGCATCAGAACCCCCAACTCGCGCCCGGCCCTGGCCTCCCGGAGTCTCATGATCTCAGTGCCCTGCTCTGCTTTGGTGCCCATCACGCTGGTGGAGACGGGAACCGCACGGAAGAAGGCGAACAGCTCGCGCATGGCGGAATCAGGGACCAGGGCATGCCTCAGACTGCCGCCGGTCGCCACCAGGGCCACGGGCATGCCGAAGAGGGATTCGGGGCTGACTAGATCCCAGAAGGATTTGAAGAGGCCGGAATATGAGGCCTTATATATAGGTGTGGCCGCCACCAGACCGTCGCTGGACAGCATGGTCTCCATGGCCTGGGCCAGCGGCTGGGAAAAGTGGAAGTCAATGCCGGCCCTGGCAATGTCCTCAGCCATCTCGTTCAGACGGATGTAGCTGGTCTCGGACCGCAGGCCATGCTCCTCCAGATAGCGAGCGGTCTGGACAGCCACGGCCTGGCTCAGCTCGCCGGTGGATGAGGGGTCCGAGGCACCGGCGCTAACCACACAGATACGGAAGCCACGAGGCTCTATGTCGCCATTGTTGTCGTCAGCACTCATCGACCATGCCTTTCTCGTTGCGGACCTACGGTTCGGCTGTAGGCACAGCAGTGTCGGAACTGATTCAATCTATCACCTTGACTACGCTGCGGCACAGCTTTTGCTTCACAGAGCGAAGCGAAGGTGAGATAGTAGACATTGCGCGAGTCTAGTCCGCCAGTTCCACCACAACGAGTTGCACCCCGCAAGGTCGGGTCAAGGACCTAAGCTGGGTGTCCATGAGAGCGGTCCTACACGTCATCAGCCCCCTCCCCTGGGTTGGCCAGGCCTTAAGGAAGCTAAGCGATGACGTCGAAGCCGCCGGTGGCCCAGGCGCAAACTCACGTGAGGGCCTGGGCAGCAGCACAGCCCGCGAAACCATGACCCCTTGGACCGTCATCGACCACAATGGCCTGGAACCGGTCGGGGGCATCGGATCCCATGCGGCGGTCTGGATTGCCCCCGGCCTGCTCATCGCCCTCAACGACTGGCGAGCGCGGGGAAGCCTGGATCCCCTGACCATGCAGGCCCCTCTTACAGACTGGCTGCCGAGACTCCCCCAGAGCCTCTTGGGCCGCACAGTCATCAACACCCGGGTTGCGGACATCCGTCGGTGGAAGGAGCTGCCGGCCAGCCTGGGGCCGCTGCCCTGGTCTCGCATCTGCCAGGGCCGGGCCGAGGACTTTCGGGCGGCCCGCCGCGATGCCAGCCAGTTGGTCAGGGACCTGGAAGCGGCCCCTGATAATTCGCTGATCGAACTATCCGAACACCTGCCTGACATCACTGAGGAATGGGCCATCCTGGTCAACCGGGGACAGGTTCAGGCGTCCAGCGGATACTGCCTTCATCTGCCAACGACCACGGCTGGTGGCCAGAGCATCAGGACGGTCTTTGATGGCGCCAGCTTTCAAGAATCCCGGAAGCTGGCAGCCGAGGAGGCAGCACGGCAGTTGTTGACGGCCAACGACCCGGGACCTGCCACCATCCTCATGGCCTTCCGCGCCTCATCCGACAAACCGGTTGTCTTGGAGGCGGACCCGGTCTGGTGCTCGACCCCCTACCCCTTCGGCCATAGCGGACTTGGGGCCTTCGCCCAAGCCATCGCCGACTCCCGACTGAGCCCAGCCTCACCGAGCCAAACAGGAAACCCCGGGAGGGGATTGAGGGAGCCGTCGCCCTACCAACCCGACCCCTGGATGGTCCAACAGTTCTGCCGCCGCTACCGGGGTTTCAAACCACCCACTCACGATTAGGCGGCATCTGGCTGACCTTTGCGGGCAAACATTCCCCCAGGCCAGTCCTCTGAAAGCCAGCCAGAGCGATGACCAGGCGGAAAGGCTGAAGTCTGAGTTCGGACCTCAGACCAGGGAGGCGCCCAGGCGCTTCATGCCCTCAAGCTGGAGGGCCGCCGTCTGACGGCAAGGCTCGCTGTCGTCACCCATGGTCAGGTCTTCGATATAGACGAAGTCCACGTCGGACACGTCACAGTATTTGCCGAAGGTCTGACTGCATATCTGGGCCCGGAGGCCTGCTTCCACACCCAACTCTTTGATGCCGGATTCAGTGCCGCCCATCAGCATGACCAGGCGGACCTTTTTGCCGGCCAAGGCTCCCGGTGTGCCGTCGGGGCTGTAGGCGAACCCCCGGCAAATCACACGGTCGAAGAGGCCCTTGACCATGGCGGGCATGGTGAACCAGTACATGGGAAAGACGATGACCAGGGCATCGGCCTGGGCGATCCGCTGCTGGATGGGCAGGACATCCTCCGGCATGGGGGCGCGGCCCAGGTAATGCTCGCGGTCGGCCAGGGTATAGACGGGATTGAAACCCACATCATAGAGGTCAAGTATCTCGGCCTGGACACCCTTCTCCTCGGCTCCTTGCGCCACGGCCGCACCGGCCGCGTTGGTCAGGGAATCAGGTTCTGGATTGCTGGTGATGATTAGTAGCTTGCTCATGCCTTCATTCTTCCACACCAGCCGACCAGCCGGCTGGCTATCCGACAAGACTTGTGAATGCGCGTGGGGAATACCCTCCCCCCCCCCCCATGCCGAACTGCTTCTCGGCACATCAAGCGCCCAATCTTGTGAAATTCCGAAGCTCCTTGACGCACAGCGCAAAACCGGGAATAAGACTGTTCCCTGCCTATATCAGATATAGTGTCATCAAGAGTCGAATGGTCACTCGAACACGAGAGGACCCACGACTGAATCACTCTAGAAAGAGACATGATGACTTCAGAAGAAAAGATGGAAATACTTCGTACCCTGGTCGCCTTCAAATCCGTGAACGGCCATGAGCTTCCTGTGGCCCAGTACCTGCAAGGGCTCCTCGAGAAGGCCGGGATCGCATCCGAGATCATCCCCGCGGGCGACGATCGGGCCGAGCTGGTGGCCACGCTCGGTTCCGGCCACCCTGTGCTGGCCGCCTCGGGCCATATGGATGTCGTCGATGTCAACAGGGACAACTGGAAGACCGACCCCTTCACACTCACCGAAATGGAGGATGGCGATACGCTCTTTGGCCGGGGATCCACCGACATGAAGTCCGGCCTGGCCGCCATGGTCATCGCCCTGATTGAGCTCAGGGAGGAGAACAAGCCCCTCAAGGGCACCATCAAACTGCTCATCACCTCCGGTGAGGAAGTCGGTCAGCAAGGAGCCGAACTCCTACAGGCCAAAGGGTACATGAAGGACGTGGATGCCTTGCTGATCGGCGAGCCCTCAGGTTATCTGGCCGTCTACGCCAACAAGGGCGAGCTGGATTTGAAGATCAAGGTCAAGGGCCATGCCGCCCACAGCTCCACCCCAGCCCTGGGCGTCAACGCGGTTGAGGCCCTGCTGGAGGTCCTGGACCAGATCAAGGACGAGATGCATGCCAAGATGGCCGGCACCAACAACGACGTGCTGGGCGGCACCATCTTCAACATCGACGTGATCAAGGGTGGCAACCAGGTCAATGCCATACCCGCCGACGCTGAGGCTGAGATCAACATTCGGACGATTCCGGAATTCTCCAACGCAGAGATCCTCACCCTGGTCAACGGTGTGATCGACCGCTTCAACGCCGGCTCCAAGGCGCAGGTGAGCATGGATGTGGACATGGACATCATCCCCGTAATCGGCAACAAGGACTCCTCGCTGATCAAGCTGGCCCAGAAGGTCGCCAAGCCCTTCATGGCCAAGGTCGAATGGCCCGAGGAGAAACTGGCCAAGACCAAGGCCATGTTTGAGGCCGCGGGCATAGCCTTCTGCACCACAGAGCTAGTGACCCTGGGCGTGTCCGGGGGGACAGACGCCTCCAAGTTCCTGATCGATCATCCCACCGGCTTCGACTACCTGATGCTCGGCCCGGGATCCGGCACCCAGCACCAGGACAACGAATGGGTCTCCAAGTCCATGTATCTGGACTTTGTGGAGCTCTACAAGCAGCTCTTCGAGGAGTATGTGGGCTGAGACCAGCGATCCGAAAGGGTCCGGTTGAGGTGACCGGCAGCGGTTCCAACTCGAAGACAAGACGTTGAACCCGCAAGGCAAGGGCTTGATTCATGCGCGGCGACGCGCGGGACCAAGCCCTTGCCATATGGTTGCCTATGTTCGGCGACCCTGGAGACCATTTTGTCATGGGCTTCAATCCCCGTATTTCCAGCCTGCCAGCATCGTCCGCGCCACTATGTAGTCGGCCTTGTATCTCATTATGGACAATCATTTGCTCGTATTTGACAAAGACGAAGATCCTGAATTATTTTCTTGGATAGCATTTGGGAAAGCTTCCTGAATGCCTCCTGACCCTACTGGACAAGAAAGGCTGTTCGTACACCCCACCGTGTATCCGAAGGGTGGCGTGGAGATTCAGAGGCGCAAGGCCTCTGATTGCTTCATCGCAGAGTGGGACCCATGCCTGTGGTCCGGCTCCCTTATCTGCCGGAGGTTCAACGTGCCCAGCCATAGAAGGTTGGCGCAATCGCTTGAACGAGGTTCCTGACGGATGGCTGCGAAGCCAGGCCGGGAGCCATGGATTCCTCTGGACTTCCTCGGATACCTACATATCAACAACCAACGTTTGACCAAGGACGGACCGCTTGTCTCCCCACCAAAGGCGCAAGAGGCATCCAGCAGGACGCCCATGGACGCAGCAAGTACAACCTGCGCCCCAGGACCACCTGACTGGATGAAGGAATTGGACGAACACCGACATACAGTTTCGCAGTGGAGGACACCATGAAGCCCAACGAACAATGGGACGAGACACCGGACGGCTACCTCAAGAAGACGCCCATCTTCCAATTCGCTTTGATCACCATGCTCTTCGCTCTATGGTCGGTCGCCTCAAGCCTCAATGACATTCTGATCACCCAGTTCAAGACCGTCTTCCATCTGAGCGACTTCGCCACGGCCTTCGTGCAGAGCGCCTTCTACGGGGGATACTTCGTCATCGCCATCCCGGCCGCGCTGTTCATCAAGAAGACCTCCTACAAGATGGGCATCATCGCGGGACTGAGCTTCTTCGCCCTGGGCTGCTTCATGTTCTTCCCCGCCTCGCACGTGGCCACCTATGGGGTCTTCCTGGTCGCCATCTTCATCGAGGCCATCGGTCTGAGCTTCCTGGAGACCTCCAGCGACACCTACGCGACCCTGCTGGGGCCCAAGCGCCTTGGCACTCTGCGGATCAACATTGCCCAGACCATGAACGCCCTGGGCGGAATCGTCGGCATCTTTTTGGGCAAATACCTGGTCTTCCAGGAGACCAACCTCAAGGCAGAGATGGAGAAGCTGACCGGCGAGGCAGCCACCCGCTACGGCCAGGAGCAGCTGGCCCGCACCCTTGGGCCCTACAAGTACCTGCTGATTATTCTGCTGGTGCTGATCGTTGTCTTCATCTTCACCAAGTTCCCCTCCGGGCGCCCCAAGACCACGACCGGTGAGGTGGCCTCAGCAACCATGGGCGAGACACTGCGCTACCTGGTCAAGAACCGGCGCTTCCAGCGGGGCGTGCTGGCCCAGTTCCTCTACATCGGCGTGCAGATCGGCATCTGGTCCTTCACCATTAGGCTGGCCCTGGAGATGTTCCCCCACTTCAGCGACCGTTACGCGGCCAACTTCATGCTCTACAGCTATGTATGCTTCTTCGTGGGCCGCACCGTCGGCAGCTACCTGCTGACCAGGTTCAGGGAGACCCGACTGCTGACCGCCTTCATCTGCGTGGGCGTGGTGCTGCTGCTTGGTACCGCCTTCATCCACTCGATCGTGGCCATCTGGCTGGCCGTGGCAGTCAGCTTCTTCATGGGACCGGCCTGGCCGACCATCTACTCACGCACCCTGGAAACCGTGGAGGACCGCCGCTACACCGAGACCGCCGGCGCCTTCGTCGTCATGGCCATCGTCGGCGGCGCAGTGCTCCCCGCCCTCCAAGGCCTCCTCTCCGACGCCACCTCCATGCAGTTCTCCTTCCTCCTGCCAGCCATCGAGTTCGCCCTGGTAGCCGTCTACTTCCTCTCCGAGATGAAGCACGACAAACTCACGCCGGCGCAGCTCAAGGCGATTGAGGAGACCAAGGGCGCAGCCGCTGCTGAGGCCGCCGAGGATGCCGACACCTTCGGGGACTGATGGGTTCTGGACTAACCTGCGGAGTGAACCGACATTCTTAGTATAGGAATTCTGAGCAAATTCGAATCCTTGTTGTAAGTCAGAGTCGAACAATAGAGAACTAATACTCGGGCTTCTGCCGAACTTGACTATTGTACGTTCGGTAGAAGCTCGATTCTTTTACCATGGCGATTCCATTTGAGCAATCTATTCAATAAGACACAGATTCAAGTCAATCCAGGGTTCTGTCAACTTCCAATCAGCAAGCACCTCCGATAGCTATCGGTCAGCAAAGGTGCGGTATCGTTCATTGTGTTCACCATTTTTGGTGAACACCGTCTATGCCGTTAGGTTTGGAATGACAATCGGAACCCGATCACGAAACCAGAGTATCTCTCTCATGTCTTTGGGTATAAACCCAGTGCATTGAACCTATTTCGCGGCCTGTTGAATCGTGAAGCGCTTCTCATCAGTCGCGATAAAGCCACGCGTAAAACCAGCAGCTCGGCGTTGGTCGCTCAGTCATCAGGTTCATAAAAAAAAAAAAAACAGAAATCGGTTGGAAATCGATTTCAGAGCACCATTATTCTTTTTTGAACGGGAGGCAGACCTTCCAAGAAATCGACGTAGTCATAGCTCGGGTGTAGCTGGACACAATCAAGTTGTTCGATATCTGTTCGGCTGATCTCTTGATATGCCCACTCTTGCAAGCCTTTAGTAATCAGCATAACATGGTTCACTCCTCTTCTTTCTAGTACTTGTGATAAGCGAAGAATTCACAGCTGTCTAGTCGGCACCAAAGCTGCCGTTTAGACAGCAGGGTGAAAATCCGCTGAACATCTGATGTGGAAATTGTGTTTTTCTCCAACCGGATTCTAGGGGAAGATGAGAAGGTTGGTTCTTGGGTAACGATGATTGCCCAACGGCTTTCCAGTGCCAGCATTAACACGGATGCCAGAGCACAGGTTTGTATGCCATAACAGTCTGCATTTGGATTATAGCGACACGCTACGTGACATCAGTATGCTGTTCAATAATGCATCTGGCTTGTTGAGCCTTTTTACTATGCTAGTTAAATTGATTGGCCACGCTATCCAATGTTGGCTTAAATTCGAAATCGCCATCACAACAATTTACGATGACGATTTCGTGTTCTCTCTATTCTTCATGCTGCGACAATCTGCTTCATTGTCGTAATCACTTTGTCTTTATACCTCACCGCATCTGCAATCGTCAGCTTCTCGATAGCAAGGATGTAGCACTTCATATATTCAAAATCGATATCATTGTCTGCAGTTACAGGAAGACTGATTTCAAGTGCCTTGAGCTTATTCCAAGTTGCCATATTGTTGTAGGAGAACAAGGATCGCAACTTAGAGAGCGCACTTTCAAGATAAAGTCCGACAAGCCTATTCTTAATAACCGATCCAGCGAGCGAAAACACATGGTTATGCGTGGCCATCTTATATGCAAAATCGCGATAGTATGCATTTCCCCAAAAGTCTACAGTGATGGTGTTCGCGGGGAAAACTCTTGCAGGTCTATCTGTCCTGCCCTTGATACCTCGATTGTCCAAGCCACTGTTAATCAAGAAACAACCTTTACCATTAACATCTTTCTGTTGCAGATCAATATCGCCGGTGGAAGACTCAAAGAGGTCTTCAAGAGTAAAGTTCTTTAACCTCACTTGTCTATTTTTACGATTACTTTCCAAAACTCTGTTTTCGTCAGATACAGATATCATAGAGGTAAAAAGTATTTCTCTGTCCTCATCAGTCAGTTCATAGTCCTCAAGACCAGCAGCCTTCAGATAGACACCCAGCTCCACAATACGGCTGTGCTCCAGCTCCGCGATACACTCCTGCTCCAGCTCCGCGATATACTCCCGCATATACTGAAAATCGATGTCATCCACTGTGTATTGGTGGTTGGAATTGGCGTGTTCAACTGTAGGAAGACTGATTTCAAGTGCCTTGAGCTTATTCCAAGTTGCCATATTGTTGTAGGAGAACAAGGATCGCAACTTAGAGAGCGCACTTTCAAGATAAAGTCCGACAAGCCTATTCTTAATAACCGATCCAGCGAGCGAAAACACATGGTTATGCGTGGCCATCTTATATGCAAAATCGCGATAGTATGCATTTCCCCAAAAGTCTACAGTGATGGTGTTCGCGGGGAAAACTCTTGCAGGTCTATCTGTCCTGCCCTTGATACCTCGATTGTCCAAGCCACTGTTAATCAAGAAACAACCTTTACCATTAACATCTTTCTGTTGCAGATCAATATCGCCGGTGGAAGACTCAAAGAGGTC
>NZ_PDCG01000090.1 GCF_003315635.1 Bifidobacterium aemilianum
GTTCAGCGGGGCCGGCGGGGAGATGCCGGGTAGCGAGGGGGTGAAAGGGCTCGGGAGGAAGTTGAAGAATAGACGTGCAACGCCGAAGGGGACGGTCCAGGAATGCGCGTGATGGGCGAACTTGGACAAGAAAGACATGAGACTAGCCATAATGATTCATTCTTTCAATCCACACAGACAAGATGTATACAGTGCCGCTTATAGAATAATGTGGTGATTCCAAGAGACCAGTTACTGCACCGGCACCGCCGGGGCATCGTCGCAGCCCTGCTGACAGGACTGGTCATTATGCTTCTGGAATGCTTCCTGTTCAACCTCCCCTTCTGGAGGTCCCTGCCGGCCAGCACCGACACCTGGCCCTTATACCCATCGTACGCTGCCGCCCCAGGCGTGGGGTTCGATCCTGGTGCTGGCCGTATCTTCGGTAGAACAGCCTAGT
>NZ_PDCG01000091.1 GCF_003315635.1 Bifidobacterium aemilianum
CCCAGACGGAAGGAGAAAAGGTCGAGGTTCTCCTCCTGCGGCCGGCGGTGGACCGACTTGGGGATGATGATCGTGCCATTCTCGATATGCCAGCGCAGGATGACCTGGGCCGGGCTGACGCCATGGGACCTGGCGATACGCCCGATCACGCCGTCGCCCGCCTCCAGATCGGCCCCTCGGGCCAGAGGTGAGTATGCCTCCACGGCGATTCCGCGCTCCTTGCAATACGCGACCGTGTCACGCTGCTGCCATGAGGGATGCAGCTCGATCTGGTCCACGCTCGGGTATTCTCCGGTCTCGGCATGCAGCCGTTCCAGATGATCCGGCAGGAAGTTGCACACCCCCAGCG
>NZ_PDCG01000092.1 GCF_003315635.1 Bifidobacterium aemilianum
GGCTGATCTTGGTGGGGCCGGTCTTGTCGGTGGTGGTGCCGTCGCCGAGCTGGCCGCTGGCGTTGCCGCCCCAGGTGTAGAGCGCACCGGTGTCGCTGACCGCCGCTGAGTAGTCGTCGCCGGCCGTGATTTGCGCGAAGGCCACGTTCGCGGGCATGGCGACCGCCTGCGGGCTGCTGGTCGCGCCGCCGGTGGTGCCGAGCTGGCCTTTGCCGTTGGCGCCCCAGGCGTATGCCCGGCCCTGGTCGGTGATGGCCAGGGAGTGGAACTTGCCGGCGCCGATGTCGACGAAACTGCGGCCGGCGGGGGCGGCGACGGCGACGGGGGTCTTGCGGGTGGCGGTGGCGCCGGCGCCGAGCGGGCCGCGGCCGTTGGACCCGGCGGCGTAGCTTTTCCCGTCGTCGCCCAGGGGCAGGCTGTGGTGGCAGCCGGCGGCCAC
>NZ_PDCG01000093.1 GCF_003315635.1 Bifidobacterium aemilianum
CGAGGCCACCCCCGGTCCCGTCGGGTCGGCCATCCGCTCCCGCCGGGGCAAGTGGCAGAGCTTCCTGGGCCTGCCCATCGTCGGAGTCCCCTGCTTCATGACCTTCTTCTGGGCGGTGGTCATCATGATGCAGCAGGCCCCGACCCTGGCCATCCTGCTGACGATCATGTTCGTCTCCGGTGCCTTCGGCGCCATCAACGGGCCGATCGTCCAGGCCATGCCCTTCGCCCTGCCCGACATCCGCGGCAAGTAGGCCGGTTCCGCCGGCGGCCTGGTCAGCACCATCGGCCTGCTGTGCGCCTTCTTCATCCCGGTCATCATCTCGGCCGTGGCTGGAGGCAACTACGTGCTCAACCTGGGCTTGGAGAGCCTGATCTTCCTGCTCTCGGTGGTCTTCGTCCTGCTCATCCCCGAGCTGGGCCCCAAGGGCGAGATC
>NZ_PDCG01000094.1 GCF_003315635.1 Bifidobacterium aemilianum
CATAAGGGGTGCAGGTCATCAACGTGACCAGGTCCTTGCCCTGCACGACGGTGTACAGGTGCGTGTCATCGGGATCGACGACATGGATCGCGGTGATCCGGTACCCCATGGTCCGGCCCAGGGTGTCCACATAGAACACATCGCCGGGCTTGAGCTCATCCAGCCGCGTGAAGAGCAGGGCACCGGGCAGCCCCCGGTGCCCGGTCAGCACCGCGTTCGTCGACGGTCCCCCCACCGGCAGGCTGGTACCGTACAGGTGCCCGGAGCCCTGGGAGAGCGACTGGTCGGAGGTTCCATGGTAGATGGGCATATTCAGGGAAATCCTCGGCAC
>NZ_PDCG01000095.1 GCF_003315635.1 Bifidobacterium aemilianum
CTTTTATACTCGGCAGTAACGGCACCCGGCGGCAAGTGCGGCCTGGGCCGTCAGACGGCTACAGGGCGAGGCAAGGAGCGGACATGACCTCATCGACACAGGCGGACGGCACATCGGCGGCCGGTCACACCAAGGCGGAAACACAGGACACAGCTGACGGACGGGGGCCGCAAGGGCCCAGATCCCAGGAACTGCCCGCACGGGAGCTCTTCAAGGCCCTGGGCCAGACCCTCAAACCCGACCTGCTGGTCCACGCGCTCACCCACCGTCCCTTCGCCCACGTGACCGAGCCTGCCCCCGTATGCCGTCTTCCGCCTGCACACAACAACCTAACTCGCGCTGTTATGCCGGCTGCTCTATCGTCTCCGCCAGTCGTCTACCCGCTGCGCTCAACCCTATCCTCCCCTTCCCCTCTCTCCTCCTCTATCCACCTT
>NZ_PDCG01000096.1 GCF_003315635.1 Bifidobacterium aemilianum
GGAGTGGAAAGCGAGAGTCAGAGACGGCGCGGCATCAGAGCGAGCGCGAGACTCTGTTCAATGACACGGCAGCAAGCGGGCTCGAGAGCTGAGCCCTGGTCGGCAGCGTCAGAGGTGTATAAGAGAGAGGGGGACAGGGTGCATGTGCGGGTTGTTGACGTGCGCACCGGTGAGAGCCAGGAGCTGCTGTCCTATCCATGCGTGCTGACCGGCAGGGACGTGAAGGCCGAGGTGATCGCGTAGCGCTTGCAACTGGTCCACATGCCAGCATCGGCCTTCACGTCCCTGCCGGTCAGCACGCTGACTCTTATACA
>NZ_PDCG01000097.1 GCF_003315635.1 Bifidobacterium aemilianum
AAGCTCTCACCCAGCGAGATACGACGTGTCGGGCTCTAGTGACGTAGTCTGTAGGTGGTAATGATGCGGTGACCCACGTGACCAAAGGGGAGGAGGGAAAGAGGAGAGGAGACAGGGGATAAGAGACAGGCGGTGGTTCTTCTGGATGTTGGCGGAGGCTATGCGGGCCGAAGGACTACTATGGATGCCAAGGCTCCCACCCCCCGCATCAGCAGCGGCATCCAGAAGACAGCGGTAATGATGAGACCCAGGAAAATCAGGGCACAGGCGCATACTGCCATGAGAAGCAGCTGGGCACAGCCTGTATCTTATACACCTCTCCGAGCCCACGCGGCGCTACCCCATCTCGTATGCCGTCTTCACCTTGACAAATACAACTAGATCAGTTCATGACGTGTGCAGCATCATAAGTGCCAGACTCGACAGCTAG
>NZ_PDCG01000098.1 GCF_003315635.1 Bifidobacterium aemilianum
GTGATGGGGGGTACCTGTCCGGTGGCGTCTCCCAGGTCGTAGCTGATGGTGACGCGGTGGGTGTATCGGGCGTATAGGGTCATGGTGTGGCTGGTGTCGTCGATCTCGTCGGGTCCGATGTGGCTGGTGGTGAAGTCCCACTTGCGGCCGCCGGTGGTTGGTGTGGTCCACCATCCGTTGAAGGTGGGTGTGGCCTCGTTGGGGAAGGTGCCTGTTGGGGTGCCCGGGTCGGTTATCAGGCCGGTGCCGTAGTTGATGCCGGTCTGGTCGGTGATGGTGGGGTTGGGTGTCAGTCCCGGCGCGAGGAAGCGCACGGTGTACTGGTCGGCCTCCCATTTCGCCTTGATGGTCATGGGGGCGTGGACGGGGTCGGTGGCGGG
>NZ_PDCG01000099.1 GCF_003315635.1 Bifidobacterium aemilianum
TCGGGCTCCGGCTCTTCAGGCGCTGCGGGCTCCCGGCTGGCCGGCATGTCCGAAGTCATGCGTCGGAGCGTCATGGATGTGGTGCGTGCCTCGTATGCGACCGGTTCAGGCAAGGTCTTCGCCGCCATGGCCGTCCTCTCGTTGGGGTTCGTGCTATTGGCGCTGGCCTACCCCCGCAAGCGCACGGACCGAAGATAAGCTAAAGGCAGGGAGGAGGCGCCTATGTCGGATAGCACGGTTGGGGGGATTCCCCAGGCGGGCAGTGCCAGGACACTGACTCAGCGGCGGCAGGTATACACCACCTGGAATTGGTACTTTCTGATCGAGCTGGCC